>DASZDO010000041.1:0-81269 GCA_035941955.1 Chthoniobacterales bacterium | reverse complement strand
GTCGAGAAACGCCTGCTCAACAGCAAGGGCAATCCGAATTTCGGCATCAATTTCTATGCGTTAAACGCGAAGGGCGAGTACGCCGGCGTGTCGATGTATCCGGCCTACCTGAAGGAGAGCACGGGCGAAATGGTTCGGAACACCTACGCCGTCTGTACCGAGAAGGGGCCGGAAACACTTCCTTGCGAACCGCTCCTCGAAGGAAAGCCTGAAGATTAGATGGATCGCTCGGGCCAAGAGGCAACCGGCGCCATGTGCCCTACGACCGTGGCGCGACTGCCGTTTTAGCTGCGGAAAGCGCGGGAGGCGCGACGGAACATAGCCCGGAGTGACGCGCAGCGGAACTCCGGGAAATCGAGCAAGAAAATCCAACCCTCACAGGTGACGGAGATCGTCCACGCTAGCGACGCACCAAGAATGCTCGGGGCCACCACCGTTCCGTCGCCCCGTTCCGGGGCTTTGGACTGTTCAATTAAGGACCCGGAGCTCACTACGCTCGCTCCGGGTTATATTCCAGCGCACCCAGCGGGCGCTAGACTAAACTTAAGATTGCTTTCCGCCTTTTGAACCGCTAGAACCGCCGACGAAACGTGCGCCACCCCCCGCGCAACAACTCGCGGGTCCTTGGCGACCTCAACCCCAGAAACACAACCCACCCATGACACATAAATTACAACTCATTCCCGCCTGCATTGCCGCCCTCGCGCTTTGCTCACCGCTGGCTGCCAAACCGGCCCCCAAGGTATCGCCTTCGCCGGCGTCCAGCGCGGCGGCCTCTCCGGCTCTTTCCAAAAAAGCCCCGACGCCAGCCACAATAAAGACCACGGCGGAGCGTGCCATCCCCTTCAAAGGAATGATCGCGTCCGTGGATCAAGTCGCGAAGACCTTCACCATCGGCAAGGGGAAGACACGCGTCTTCCAAGTCACTGAAAAAACCGTCCTGACCAAGGGCGGCGCCGCCGTCACGATGAAAGAGGTCGTGGCGAATGAAGAAGCACGCGGCTCGTACACGAAGGCGGCTGATGGAACTCTCGAAGCGAAGACCGTGAAGCTTGGGCCGATGACCGACGAGGAGAAGGCAGCCAGCTCGAAGAGCTCGAAAAAGAAAGCGAAGACGGAAACATCCAGCGATGCTTCGCCCGCCCCGTCGCCTGGAACTACCGCAACACCGTAAACGGTGTGGACGAGCGGAAGCTCGTCCCTCCGGTGCACAGCACGCAGTACCCTGCCCCGAACGCAGTCGGGGCAGGGTTACTTTGCTGCCGACGCTCTAAGCGCGGCGCGAAGGTCGGCGACGAAGCGCGCGTACTCGCGCCGGCGCGATTCTTCGTCCGGTTGCCGGAGGAGGGATGATGGATGCACTGTGGCCAGGACTTTTGGCGCAATCTCCGATCCGAGAACTTTCCCGCGTTGGCGCGTGACTCGAAAGGAGGGTCCGAAGATCGACTGGGCCGCGGTGGCGCCCAAACAGACGAGCAGCTTCGGCCTAACGAGTCGCAGTTCGGCTTCGAGCCAGGGCCGGCAGGCCGCGATCTCGCGCGCATTCGGTTTCTGATGGAGGCGGCGCTTGCCGCGCGGCTCCCACTTGAAATGCTTCACGGTGTTGGTCAGGTAAACTTCATTGCGATTGATCCCCGCCTCCTCGAGCGCGCGATCGAGGAGTTTGCCGGCCGGCCCAACAAACGGTTTTCCAGCGAGGTCCTCCTGGTCTCCCGGCTGTTCCCCAAGGAGCATCAGCTTCGCGCCCTTCGGGCCCTCGCCAAAAACGGTTTGCGTCGCGTGTTTGTAGAGATGGCAGGCAGTGCATGTCTTTGCCGCCTTCCGGAGAGTAACGAGGCTGGAAGTGCCGGGCACCGGCGCTGGCCGCCAATCGCGTTCGTCCTTCGCCACAAATTTTGCTTCGTTTTTCTTCCTGATCATCTCAGTCTCGCCCGTAATATCTCAATCGCGCATGACCGTTCTTCAAACTCCGCGATTAGCTTCACGCTCCTTTTCCGATGGCGATCTCGATGGCGGTGAAACTTGGTGACGCCGGATAAATTCCTTTGCGAGCGCTCGATACGCGCGCCCCGGCGCCGTTCGAAAGCGACTTGCTTCCCTATTTTCCCGGAATGACAATCGCGCTTATTGCTCTTCGAATCATATCGCGCGAAGCGCGTTTCCGCCGAAAGTGACTCCGCGGGATTACGTGTGAGCCGGGGTGCTCATCAATAAGGGTGACAAGTCGTCGCCTGCCTCCGCGACATTCTTATTGAAAATCGTTCAAAAGGGACTACGAGAGAAAAACGTAGGCGGAAGAGAATGGAAGCACTGCCCGGGACGACCCTTATGACCTTGTTCACCGAGAGCGAACTGACTGCGGATAACGGCGATATCTACCATCAAAAGATTGATCGGTTTATTGATTCCTCGACGCTCAAGGCGCTCTCGAAAATAAAGCCGTGGCGCGGAATTCTCCAAATCGCGCTCGAATGGTTCGCAATCGCCGGCGGCATAATTCTGTGTGAGACCTACTGGCATCCCGTGCTTTACATTGCCACCGTAATCTGGATTGGCAGCCGGCAGGGCGGGCTAGCTGTGATGATGCATGAGTCGACTCATTATCGATTGCTGCCAAATCGCAAGTGGAACGATTGGGTTGGTGAGGTCTTTGCTGCCTGGCCTATCTTTTTGACCGTATATGCCTACCGCCACAATCATTGGGCACATCATCGACGCCCAAATACACCCGAAGATCCGGACTGGCGGCGAAAAGAGAACAACGTGCACTTTGAATATCCTAAATCCGGCCTCCACATGATCTTTATTACTTTAAAATACTGGCTCGGGATTTATGCGATTAAGCTAGTCACGGACCTTAACCAAGCGGTGAAACTTCCTGCGCAACTTAAGTACCCCCGGCTGTTGCTTTATACCGGCGTGGTGATTGCGAGTATCATATTCGACTTTTGGCTCGGCCTTTTGATTTATTGGATCGTGCCGTTCTTTACTCATTTTATGTGGATCGTCTACGTGCGGGGCGTTGCGGAGCACCATGGGGGGATCGAAGATCACGATGATTTGTTGGGAAAAACGCGTCACATCGAAGCCAATTTTTTGGAGCGTTTATTCATTGCGCCTAATTACATCCATGTTCATATCGGGCATCATCTCTACCCGTCCGTGCCCTTTTATAATCTGAGAGAATTGCAGCGGCTTCTGATGTTAAATCCGGATTATGCCCGGCGCGCGCACGTGACGAAAGGTTACATTGGTCTTGTAATGGAATTGCTGGACTCTGATTCAAAACAGTCGATCACCACGCTGAAGCCGGCGGACGCTACTCAAGAGCGTTAGCCAGCAGAAGTGGCGACTCGGGCAACACGAGGATGTGAAGCTCGCCAGCCACCGTTAGCTGCATGCCCATTAACTTATGAATCGCGAGTTCCGTGACGTGCATGGCCCGGGCCAACGTCAGTTGGTGGACGGGAGGTGAAAAGCAAGAATCCACTGCGATCTGCATTCGCGCTGGCGCCTGTGCCCGCAGCGGATGCAGCTACTCGGTTTCCGGTAGCCTGTGGCGTTGAATAAATTCGGCCGCCAGTGCGCGATAGGCGCGCGCGCCAGTGCCATTCGTGTCGTATTCGAGAATGGATTTGCCGAAGCTGGGCGCTTCGCTCAACCGGACCGTGCGCGGAATAACCGTGTCGTAAACGCGCTGGCCAAAGTGTTCCCGGACCTCGGCGACCACCTGCGGGCTGAGGTTCGTCCGGCTGTCGAACATCGTCATGACAATGCCGCCGATCTCCAGCCGGTCGTTCGCTCCTGAATTGCGCACCTGCTCGATCACGCGGTCGATTTTGACCAGGCCCTCGAGCGCAAAATATTCGCATTGAATCGGCGTGAGCAACTCGTCCGCCGCGGCCAGCGCGTTCGTCATCAAAATGCCAAGTGACGGCGGACAATCGAGCAGAACGAAATCGAACGTTTCATCGGAACGGAGCGGCGCGAGCGTCGCCGCCAGTCTGGTCAGGTGGTTTTCCATGCGCGCGATCTCGACTTCCGCGCCGGCGAGGTCGAGATCGGCCGGAACGATGAACAGGCGCGGCAGGCGCGTGGGCAAAATTTTCTCCGCGATCGAGACGCCTCCGAGGAGCGGCTCATACAAGCTCTCGCCTTCCAGCTCCTGCATGCCGAAGGAACTGGTCGCGTTTCCCTGCGGGTCGAGGTCGATGAGGAGGACGCGCACGTTTTGCTCGGCGAGCGCGGCGCCAAGATTGACGGCGGTGGTGGTCTTGCCCACGCCGCCTTTTTGGTTTGCGATGGCGACGATCTTCATGCGCGTGGAACGATCTGCGTGCGAAGCTCGAAAGTCCGGCGTCCGCCTGGCTCCTGCCAGAGCAAGTCATTTGGATCGGGCAACATTTCGCTCACCTCCAGTTCGCCCGCTTTCGTCAGCCAGCGATGGAAAATTTCAAGGAAAAGGTAACTTTCGAGATCGATAAAGACCGGCTTCGTGTCCTTGTCGCGGCCTTCAACGCCGCTCCGCCGCAACGTTTGCTCGCTAGGCCGAATGTAGACATAGCGGGGCCAATCCTTGGCCGCCCGCAGGCGTTCGATCGCCAGGACCAGATCGCGCGAAATCCCGGTGTAATTTCCCGGCGGCAGCTCGTCCACCGTCACGGTCCACGAGCGGCGCTGGACAATGACGCGGCCACAACGCAACCGCGGCATGTGGGGCGCCCGGCCAAAATGGAACGGATGAAAACCGAATGGAATTACCCAAGAGCGCGCAAACGAACCAAGATATTCCTGCGATCCGCGCGTCCGCAGACCAACGTCGCCGCTGGTGGAATCGACGAACACTTCGATCTCGGCCGGGGGAATAATTCGCCACCGCGGATCGCCCCGTTGAGGCGCGACAAAGCTCATCTGTTCAGGCATGGCGTCGAGCATCCGCACGGCGGTCGCTGCCGCAAAATCCGCGGCAGAAAAGCCAAAGTGAAACCCCGGACAGCCCTTCACCGTGCTGGCCAGCGCTCGTCCCAGTTCCTCCTTTTCGGGGCAGCTCCAATAGAAACCATGATGGAGCAGAGCGACGGGCGGATGAAGTTCCGCGAGCGTCCATTGGTATTCCCCGCGCTCCACCGCTCCGGCCGACTTGCTCGCGATTTGCAGGTCCGCCGACGGATAAGTAAATTCATCGAACTTATCGTACTGAAAATTCCGGCGCACAAAGTGGCAGTCATCGGCGGTCAATTCCCATTCCGCCGCTTCAGGGCGATCCCGCATCCGCTCGCGAAACGCGGTTTTCACCTCCTGAAAAGCCAGGTGGGCAAGACCGACCATGGCGGGACCAGTCAGCGGCATCTTCAGCATTTCGCAATGCCGCAAAAACGCGGGGAGCGGCAGCGCGCCGTTGCCTGGCGGTGCTTTTTCCAAGAGGGCGCGCAGTCCTGCCGCGACCCGGCTGGCGACAAAGGCGTAGCTATCGCGCCAAAGATCGATCCACGGTTCGGCGTCCGTGACCACCTCGTTGATTAGATCCTCGCCGATGGAGAAATGGCACTCCCGAAAACATTCTTCTCCGATCGGATTACTCGCCGAATAAAGAAAGCGGCTGGCGGTGGTGCGCGCGGCGCCGAGATCCTGCAATTGCCGGCGTGCTTCGTCCATGATTTCGGCGCGCGCGGAGGTCTCGGTTGCCTGAGCAAACTTTGCCGGCAACGCGGCGATCGGCTCGACCACTTCCAACCAGCGCGCACGGACGGGTCCGTCCCGCCAGGCCCGAATATCAGAAACGATGGTATCGAACGCGTGCGGATCGAGCGCGGGCACCTCGATTTCCCAACGGATCATGTTTAGCGCCGCAAGCTGTTCGAGCCCGCCGATCTGTTCGCCAAACAAATAGGCGGCCGTGGCTCCGTTACAGCGGCGGAGGATTCCAAGTGTTTCTTGATCAAGCGGGATGGTTTCAGCGCTATCGGTAAAAACAAACTGATCGTCCTCGATTCGTCCATTAGGGTTAAGCCGCGGCGAAAGTTCTGCGCGGATTGCCGGATCGGAATTCAGCGCAGCCGCGACTCCGTGTGCAGCCCATCGCTCGAGAAAGGCTTCCCGCTTCGCTATTCCCGGCTCGGGCGCCAACCGCAGAACGCGGCCCTGCCCTTCACTTATCCCCCAGGTTTCCGGGCCAAATTCGCTTAATGAATCGTTCTTTGCGCAAACTCGCTGAAGATACAAAAGGATGTGCCGTTCATGCGCGCGGTCCTGCTTCTTCCGCGGGGGGAGAGCGCCAATCGGATGAGAGCTCTGCCTGGACAAACGTTCGCGCGGGCCCGCGGCCACAAAGACGAGGTACGGCGGCAGGAAAGTGCCCGCCGCCGTGAAAAGGGCCAGACGAGCAGTCTCAAGCTCGTGTGGCAGGGTTTCATTAAGATGCGCTTCTGCCGCCGCTAGATTGGAAGCACATTCCCAACACAGCGCGAAAGCGCGGGAAGGTGGGTCCCCCGGCGGCGGCATGCCACCGGTCCGAATCGTCTTTCGCCAGGCGCGAAAAAGCTCCTCCGAAAGGCCATGGTCGCGGCTCCGAAGCAGCCGCTCCGCGTCCGACTTTGCTCTGGCAAACTCTTCTCGCCTAACAAGGAGTTCGCGAGCCGCCGCACTGGTGTCAGGTGTTCCCAGCCCTTCCAAACAATCGAAGGGCACGCCAGCCATCCGAATCAAAAAAATCGGTGCAACACGGTAACTTCCAGACACTTGTTCAACAAAACGGAAGCGGCTGGCAGTGACAAGCTAAAGTCTCCGGCAGAAATTGCGCTCGATCTACCGAGCGACAGGTTCGACAAGCGCTGTCGGGGCCCCGCGCTGTCGGGCGTCGGCCGGCGCGGCGACAGAGCGCCGCGGCTACAGCGCTGAAACAGGTCCCCCTACTAATTGTTCAGCAGCGGCAGACGGATCGTGAAAGTCGTTCCGACCTGCGGAGTGCTGTCCACCTTGATCGAGCCGTTATGATCTTCGACGACTTTCTTCGTGATATAGAGGCCGAGGCCGGTCCCGCTCTTGCCCTGTTTCGTCGTAAAATACGGCTCGAAGATTTTCGCCATTTGCGCTGGCGCGATTCCGTACCCGGTGTCCTCCACCCGCACGTCCACATAAAAATCCTTGCTCAGGCAGCTGATCGCGACCGCGCCTTTTTTTTCCGCTGACGCTTGAAGCGCGTTGATGATCACATTCTGGATCGCGCGCATGACCTGCACCGAATCTCCGAGGAGTGTGCAGGGATCGTCACAAATATCGCAGCGCAATTCCACGCCATTCTGGACGGCCATCGGCCCGACCCCTTTCACCACCTCGCGGACGATACCGGAAACCGAAATGGGTTTGTGAGGTGAAGCTTCCACGCTGCCGTAGCTCTGCCACATGGAGAGCAACTCGCGGCAGAGCCGCACGTTTTGTTCGATGATGTTGAGCTCTTTGGCGGTGGTCTCGCTCGCGGCGCCATTCTCCTTTTCGGATTGCTCCAGCTTTTTCGAGAGAAGCTGAACGTAACCCCAGACGATCGTGAGCGGGTTGCCGAGATCGTGCACAAATTCGGCTGAGGCCTGGCCCAGCGAAGCGAGCCGTTCCTTTTGCGCAAGTTCCTTGAGCAGCCGGTTGTTTAATTCCTTGATCTCCGCGGCCGCGCTTAGGCCAGTGCGGAAAATTCGGGTGCGCTCGACGTTGCGGCCGATCACTTCCCGCATTTCGCGCGCGTCGAACGGCTTGCTGATATAATCGTTCGCGCCGAGCCGCAAAGCTTCCTTGGCTGTTTCGAGCGCGCCAAATCCAGTGAGCATGATGACGGCGACATGTGGATCGATTTCCCTGATCCTGCGCAGGCCGTCGATGCCGCTGGTGCCGGGCATGCGAATGTCGCTGATGACCGCATCCGGCTTCTTTTCGCGCAGAATGCGCAGCCCTGACTCGACGTTGTCGGTCGTGTAAACCTGATAATGAGGCTTCAAGAGCATCCGCAAGCTTTCGCGCGGGCCTACCTCGTCGTCGATGACAAGGACCTGGGGGAGATCGGTGGCGATCGTCATTATGATGGGGGACGTAAAGCTAAGCCCGTGCCGTTGAGGCACTCAAATTTAGGAAAATGAGCCATCCGCTGTTGATCGCAAATACGACCTAATGCTGAAACTTTTTCCGCCCCCACACAAGAACCTTCTTGTGAATAACTTGGAAATTTGGTGAATAACCTTATCACCAGGTCAGCGAGAAACATAATGACTGCATTTAATGTAATGCTTAGAATGCAATTATCTCAAGCTGGCGCACTTACTGCATTGTCCCTTTCTCCGTAAGCCCATGAACAAGCGCAATCGAGTTGTTATTACCGGAATGGGGGTCGTGGCCCCCAACGGGATCGGGCTCGAAGCGTTCTGGAAATCGCTTCTCGCGGCCAGGAGCGGGATCGGCCCGATCACCCTTTTTGACGCGACCGATTTCAAGAGCCGGATCGCCGGCGAAGTGAAAGATTTCGATCCCTTCGATTATATAGAAGCGGAATTAAGGCCGCAGCGCATGGCACGCCACACCCAGCTTGCCTATGCCGCTGCGATGATGGCGCTGAGGGACGCGGGTCTTGACGTCCACCATCTTGAACTCCCGAGTCCCACGCCTGTTGTAATTGGCGTAAGTACCAGTGCAATCGATGTAATTGAAAGCGTGTGGGATGCCGTCCAGAGGGGCAGGCCAAACCGCGCGCCCACAACTTCCGCGGCGGCCTCGATCCCACAAGCGGCAGCTAACGCCATCGCGGATCGGCTTGGCGCTTGTGCAAACGCGGTCACAGTTTCCGCAGCATGTCCCTCCGGCATAGACGCGATAGCCGATGCGGCGGCAATGATCCGTTCCGGCGAGGCCGAACTCGCCATCGCGGGGGGCGCCGATGCTCCCATTACGCCGTTAACAATGGCGAGCTTCATCGCCGGCGGGTTGAGCTCCTTGCGCAATGATGAACCAGAGAGGGCGAGCAGGCCTTTCGATCTGGCACGAGACTCCGGTGTCATTTCCGAGGGTGCCGGCGTCTTCATCCTCGAGAATTTGGAACGCGCTGAGGCGCGCGGAGTTCGTGGGTATGTGGAACTCGGCGGTTATGGGAAGCAACGCGACGCGAATCCCGAAAGGCCCGGTTCGGGTTTGGAGCACTCGATGAAGCTGGCGCTGGCAAACACCGGCTACACAGAGCAAGATATCGATTACATTTCCGCCTACGGTCCTGGACATCCAGTTTTGGATGCCGCGGAAGTCCAAATCATCAAGAAAGTTTTCGGTGATCGCGCGTATTCGATTCCCGTCAGCTCTATCAAAGGCGTTACCGGAAATGCTTTGGCTGCTGGCGGCCCGTTTCAAATTATTGCCTGCGCACTGGCCATCCGTGATCAGCGGATTCCCCCCACGGCGAATTACGAGCTGGCCGATCCCGCTTGCGACCTCGACTTCGTTCCGAACCGTTCGCGGAAAGCCAGGTTGAATTCGACGCTGGTGAACGTCCGCGGTCTGGGTGGCGGCGCAAGTACCATGGTCCTAACTCGAATTGCTGCGTGATGGGCGGGGCTACAGTTCCAACGCTGGGAGCAATAGTGCTTCAGTTGATCCTCGGGCTGGCTGTCTTCCAGGCCAACCCAAAGCGCCCGCTCAACCAGTGTTTTTTGATTTTGTCATTGGCGATCGCGGGGTGGCTCGCCTCAGTTCATTTCGTGTTGACGGCCACAAACGCCTCTGTGGCCGAATTCGGGATTCGACAAGCATGGGCCGTCGGCGCGCTGATTCTTTGCATGTTCAATCTCTTGCGGCTTTCGGTCCGGGACCGGGACCTGGGTTGGCGCCATATTCTGGGGCGCTCCCGCGCATGGCTCATCGCTACGGCCGGCAGCGTTGTCCTTTGTCAGACCGGCTTCTTTCTCAAAGCGGCAACGATTCCCCACCCGCTGGGGTCTGGAGCCCCAACTCCCTTGTACGGAGATGGGGTCTTTATCTACGCCGCCTTTTTCGTCGCCACGATAATCGCGCTCATTATCTCTACGTGGCGCGATCTGCGAAGCACCTCTGGCGGGGAACACGCCGAATTGGCCTTTATTCTGATCGGCGGACTTACGGCGCTGATCTTCCCACTGCTTCTGTCCTTCATACTTGGTCTCTTCATCGAGCCAGAGCGATTGCTCTGGTTCGCGCCTTTCCGCGTTTTCTTTTTCAGCCTGGTCGTCGCCTACGGCATTGCGACCCGAAAGATCATGGAGGTGGGTTTGTTCTTTCGGCGCGCCCTATCTTATGCGCTTCTCACCGCCTATCTTCTGGCCCTCTACGCCCTGGTTTGGTGGCTGGTCTTCGCTGTTTTTGAGCCCCAAATGGCGAACCGCGCCAAATCGATTGCGCACGTTCTGGCCGCTATAGTCGTGGCGTTCGCCATGGCTCCCGCCCGTGGAGTCTCGCAAAGCCTGGCCGACAAGCTCTTTCTCGGCACCCGCCGGCTCGACTTCCGTTCGACCATGAACCAGGCGGCAGCCATCCTGAAATCTGTCACGACGCTGGAGGATTTGCTCGAGCGTTTCGCCAAGACCATCGCCGGCGCCGTCGCCACCGATCATGTGTTTATTCTGCTGCCCGACCACAACGCCTTTTCTCAGCACTACCCGCTTCCCAGCCCCGAAAGCACCACTGCAAATCTGGTTTTGCGTAGCGACGACGCGATTATCAAATACCTCGAAACCCATCAAGAAACCCTCGTTTTCGACGAGCTGCACCGCGTGCGGCAGACGCCGGAATTGGAAGCGGTCGAGCAACAAATGGCGTCGCTCAAAATCGCGGTGGTCATGGGCATTTTTGCCCGTGAACACCTCGCCGGAGTGATGCTGCTCGGGCCGCGGCTCTCGGGACGGATTTATGGGAGCGTCGAACAGAACGCGCTCCAAGTCCTTTGCGGGCAGTTGGCCATCGCGATCGATAATGCGCAGCTCTTCACCGAGGTCCAAAACGCCAAGATTTATAACGAGATCCTTCTGCAAAATCTCACGACCGGGGTGATTGCCGCCGATGTCGATGGGCGAATCACCGTCTTCAACAACGAAGCCGAACAGATCACCGGCTCGAAATCGGCGGATTTGCTCGAACACTCGATTGACGGATTACCCGCCTCGATCCGCGCCCAGGTGCAGGAGACGCTCCGTTCCCGGGAACGACGGGAAAATCGCGAGCTTGTCCTGGATTCGGCCGAAGGCGGCGTAGTGGTGCGGGCGAGCAGCTCAATCTTTCATGGACAACAGGGCCAGATGCTGGGCGTCCTCGTGGTTCTGACCGATATCACGGTACTGAAACGTCTCGAGCTCCAGATCCGCCGCAGTGACCGGCTCGCGAGTCTCGGCACTCTCTCGGCCGGCATGGCGCACGAAATCAAGAATCCGCTCGTCTCGATCAAGACTTTCGCCCAGCTCCTGCCCGAGCGTTATCTCGACTCCGATTTCCGCGAGACCTTCTCGACCCTGATCGGGCATGAAATCGACCGCATCGACTCGCTGGTGAACCAGCTCCTGCGCTTTGCGCGTCCAGCAAAGCCGCTCCTCAAGCCGATGCATGCCCACACCGTCCTGGAAAAATCCCTCCAGCTGGTGGGACACAGGCTTTATCACAAGGAAATCAAATTGACTCGTTCCTGGCAGGCGAATGTGGATACAATCCGCGCCGATGCGGACCAGCTCGAACAGGTGTTCCTCAACTTTTTCCTCAACGCCATGGAGGCCATGAAGCGCGGCGGGGAAATGGTGGTTTCGACTGAGGTTCGGCCGGCGGAGGAATGGGTGGCGGCAGTCACCGGCACGAACGGGGATGTGCCCGAGGTTTTGCGCATCACGATTCGCGACAATGGCGAGGGTATCCGCAGCGAAGACATCCCGCACGTCTTCGATCCCTTTTTTACCACCAAGGATTACGGCACCGGACTCGGCCTCTCCGTCGTGCACGGGATTATCCAGGAACATGCCGGGCAGATCGAAGTGGAAAGCGAGCTCTCCAAGGGCACGGCCTTTCATATCTTGCTGCCCATTGTGCGACTTAACCAGGAGACGGTCGCCGCGTGACTCCTTCTCCCATTTGCATCCTCTATTCGCAGGACGCGGACCTTGCCAGGCGCATCAAAGCCTTCCTGGGCACGCTCGCCCAGGTGCGCCATGTGGGCATAGTGGATCGGCTGGATGCTGTTCTTCAGCAGACCGGGCCCGCGATTCTTTTTCTGGACTTGCGCGCCAGAGAAGCCCGAGACCTCCTCGAACAGCTCCCGGAGAGCTGGCCGGAAATCCTGATCGTCGCCCTCGGCACTCCGCGCTCGGAGCCGCTGCGCGAAGCCGAGCAGTCTGGCATCTATGCAGCGGACGATTTGCAGATCGATCGGCGACGATTGCAGGCGCTGGCGGCACGGGGGTTCGAGCATCTGCGGGTACTCCAGGAGAATCGAGACTTGCGCGAGCAAATCATGGCGCCCTTACTTCCGGAGCCGCCGCGGCGCACGGAGACGATTCCGGAACGGTCCGAGACCTCCATACCCCTGCTCCGTTTTCCCCGGGTCTTTCGGCGTTTCGAGAACGTCGAGGCCCTGCTGGCCAACGTGGTCGAAGGCGTGGCCGATGCCACGGGTGTAGGTCGCGTAGGTATTTTTTCCAGGATCAGGCAAGGCGACCGCTATCGGCTTCGAGCCGGCCTGCGTTGCCTGCCCGAGACGTCCGAGATCGAATTTGGCGAGCGCGATCCGCTGGTCCGCTGGTTAGAATTGCACGCGCACGTCATTTGCCGAAGCAACCTCGCTCAAGCGCTCGATCCAAAGCAGCGCGTGCTAATGCGGCGCGCGCTCGATACCTTTGGAGCCGAGGCCATCGTGCCGCTGCACGCGCGCGGAAGCATGATTGGCTGGCTCTTTTTTGGTCACCGCGTCACGGGCCAGCGTTTCGGTTCCTCAGACCTCGAAAGCTTGATGCTCCTGGCGGAACATGTTTCCACCGTGCTGGAGAACGCGCTCCTCCATGAGGAAGTCACGCTCCAAAAAACCCTCGCGGAAACGCTGCTGAAATCCATTCCGCCCGGCATCGTCGCGATCGATGAGGAGGCGATGGTTCGCTGGTTTAATCCCACCGCGGAACGAATTCTGGGGATCGCCGCCGCGGACGTTTTGAATCAACCCGCCGAGGCGGCGGGCACCCGCCTCGCCATGTTTCTGCGCGACACCCTCGAATCCGAAGCGAATCTTCCGGCGCAGCAATGGATCGATTCCACCACGCGCCGATCCCTCTCGGTGGAAACCCGGCGATTGGTGGACAAGAAAACGCCGCTCGGCGCCGTCGCCGTCGTCCAGGATCTGACGGCAAAGGACAACCTGCGTCAAAAACAAGATCTGGTCGACCGCGCCGCCTTTTGGACCGATCTCGCCGCCAGCATGTCGCACGAAATTCGAAACCCGCTCGTGGCGATCAAGACCTTCGCCCAACTTCTGCCGGAGCGCTTCGACGATGCCGATTTCCGGAAGGATTTTAACCTGATCGTGGTGCAGGAAATCGACCGGCTGGATAAGATCATCACGCAGATCAACAACTTTGCCAACCCGTCCGAGCTGGTCATGAAACCAATCGACCTGCGCGCTTCGGTCAGGAAAGCAATCGAGATTGCGCGCGAGCGGGTCAAGAAAAACGGGGTCGCGATCGACACGACGCTGCCAAACGACCTTCCGAAAGTCTTGGGGGACGAAGCGGCGCTCACCGAAGCCTTCGCGCACCTCGTCGCCAACGCCGCCGAAGCCACCTCAGGCCGAAGCAAGCCGCGAATCACCCTGGCCGCGAGAGGAATTCGCGAAAGCGGGCACGCGAGTGGGGTGGTCGTGACGGTAAAAGACAATGGCAAGGGAATCTCCGCGGAGTTGAAAGAGAAAGTATTCTCGCCGTTTTGCACCACCAAAGCCCGGGGAATGGGACTGGGGTTGCCGATCGTCAAACGGACCGTGTTCGATCACAACGGGCGGGTCGATATTGACTCGAACCCGCACGGGACCTCCGTGAGCGTGATGCTGCCGGCCAGCCCTAACGGGCACTGAAGAAATTCGGATTTCGGATTTCGGATTTCGGATTTAAGGTGCAGTCCTTTCCGGATCGGCGGGTTGGCCCCGCCAGTCTGCAATCATAGTCCAATCTGAAATATCGTCATGATCGTAACCACCGCTCAACTTTACAAAGTGGCCTACGGGAAATTCGCCGTTGGCGCTTATAACATCAACAACATGGAACAGCTCCTCGGGCTCTTCCGCGGCTGCGAGCAGAGCCGGGCCCCGTTTATTATTCAGCTCTCAAAAGGCGCCAGAAAATACGCGGACAAAAGGATGCTCGAAGCCATGATCCGCACGGCGAAGGAAATGTTTCCGACAGTTATTTTTGCCGTGCACCTCGATCATGGAGACGAGGAAAACTGCTACGATTGCATCGCCTCGGGATTCTATAGCTCCGTCATGATCGACGCGAGCCACGAGTCGTTCGAGGAAAACATCGCAATCACCAAGCGCGTGGTGGATCGCGCGCATGCAAAAGGCATCAGTGTGGAAGCGGAGCTCGGGCAGCTCGGCGGTGTCGAAGAGGACATCAAGGTGGACGAAGGCCATGCCTCCCTCACCAATCCGCAGGAGGCGGTTGAATTCGTGAAGCGGACCGGCTGCGATTCGCTGGCGGCCGCGATCGGCACAAGTCACGGCGCTTATAAGTTCAAGGGCCAGCAAAGCCTTCATTTCGAGGTGATCGAGGAAATCAAGAAATTGATTCCCGGGATGCCGATTGTCATGCACGGCAGTTCCAGCGTTCCTGTCGAGGAAGTGCAGCGAATCAATGCGGCAGGCGGGAAGCTCGATCCTTCAGCCCGCGGCGTGAACGAAGAAGAATACCTTCCGGCCGCGAAGCTGGGCGTCACCAAGGTGAACATCGACACTGATGGCCGCCTGGTCTGGACTCGCGTGCACCGAGAGTATTTTCGGGACCACCCGGCAGAGTTTGATTTCCGCCCGCCGGGCAAAATCTTCGTCGAGGAATATGCGAAGTTTATCGCGCATAAGAACGGGAAACTCGGCTCGGCCGGGCAGCTCGACGCCGTTCGCGCCAGCTTAGGATAGCTCGATTCCGGGCCGGCCGTCGCCGGCTGCGGCCGGAGAGCTCACGCGCCTAAAAAACTCTGGGACCGCCCCAGACCGGGCGTGCGCCCGACGCTGCTTTCCCTGCCTCCGCGGGGTGGTTGAAACAGTTGGCAAGGTTAGTGCTATAGAAATTATAGTAATTATAAGAAAGCGCCCTGAATGAAAATACTGACCCGCGATGCCGCCGAATTCCTCCTGATCGATGACGACCCAGCAATCACGAAATTCCTCGTGACCTATCTCAAGCAAAAAGGGCATACCTGCGAATACCTGACCGAGGGTTTCCAGACGGCCGCATGGCTCGAGCACCACCAGTGCGATGTCGTGGTGGTCGATCTTAATATGCCCAAAGTCGATGGCATCTCGTTGATCGCTTTCATTCGGGAGATGAGCCAGAACCTGCCGATCATCGTTTTTACCGGAGTCGGCTATGACGAAGAGCGGATGCACGCCGCCTTGCGTGCTGGCGCCAATGGCTACGTCAGCAAGAATTTGCCGATCGAACAACTTTACTGCGTGCTGTCTCGCGTTCTCGCCACGTGCCAACAACGCGCCCGCCGCGAAGCGCTCGCGCGTCCGCACCCCGCCCTGGCGGGAGCCGCATAAGGCCGGGCGGCAATACAGCGAAATTACGCTGTGGACGCTTCCTCGAGAAGCCACCGGAGCGCTTCAGTAGAAATGCATTCCGCTCCGCATGCACTCGCGGTTTCCTGTTCCAGGACGTCGCTCGTCGCGACCAGCAGCCTGAATCGCGCGGCATACTTGCTCGCGAGCCGCTCAATGATTGAATCGGCCGTCTGGCCCTCGCGCGAATAGAAAATTTGGATTTCGCCCGGCTCTGATTCCACGTTGACGGCGGTTCCCTTGCCGTCGAAAACCACCGCCACGCGGACGTCAGTCCAATCCTGGTATTCCCGCAATTTTTTCACGAGGGCGTCGCGCGCGAGCGAACTGCGCCGCTGATGGAGGGCGCGCAACTCCGGCCAGGCAAAAATCACGCTGTGGCCGTCAACGATGAGGTATTGCGGGCGCACTTTGCGGCGAAGAAGAGTTTCGCAACGTCAGGGTCGCGATCAAGCTGCCGGCCTACGCCTCCGAGGCGGGCGTGGCCTGCTTCTTCGGTTGCCTCGTCTTGGGCTTGGGTGGTTCCTTCCGCGCCGGCGCAACAGCCTTCGCCGCTACTTTCTTGCGATCCAAATAAGCGCTGCGCCGCCGACGTTTGACCCTCACCCGATGTTGCTGACCCATAACGCGTTCTATAGGATGGAAGCCAGGGCAGCGCAACGCGAAATAAAGCGGAGAGGAGCCAGCCGCTTCCGCACGCGAATCGGATTGCAATGTACACTGCCATTTGCGTAAAATTGGCCGTCGCATCCCCCGTTGCCAGTGACGATCCCCAGAACACTGATCGGTTGTTCCGTCCTTTTACTCGCCGTTTCGGCGTTGTTCGGCATTCTCAATGCCCAACGGACCCGAGAATTGCGGACGAGACTCGTCCAGACCGAGTCGTCTCGCGAGGCGGAGCAAGAGGTTCAAGCCTCGCGCGAAAAGGAGTTGCAGGGCCGCGAGGCGGCAGTCGCCGCCGCCCACGTTCAGTTTGCCGAGACGCGAACGAAAGTCGCGAGCGCCGAAGCTGACCTGGCCAGGGCGCAATCGGAGAAAGACGATCTCGCGGCGAAACTGCGGGCCAACGAAACCCAGATCGCGCAACTGCAAAAGCGGATCGAGGAGGCTGAGGAAAAACCTGCCCCCAGTGGTGTTCCCGCGACGACAGCGGAGTTGCGAGCACAACTGGAGGAGGCGATGAAGCAGCTTGACGCCGCCGAGCGCGAAAAAGCGTTGCTCTCCGACAGGATCAAAGCCGCCCAGGAGCGGTCAGCCCGTTTGGAAAAAGAGACGAACCGGCGGCCCGCAGCGGGAGGAAATCCGGGAATCCGCGGCACGGTCCTGGCAGTAAACCGGGCCTACAATTTCGTGGTGTTGAGCCTCGGCGGAAGGCAGGGGGTTGAGCCAAACACCGAGATGCTGGTCCTGCGCAGCGGCTCCTTCATCGGCAAAATCCGGATTTCGTCAGTTGAACCGGCCACCGCCATCGGCGATATTATCACCAGCAGCTTGGCCCGCGGTGTCCAAGTGCAACTCGGAGATAACGTCATTTATGCTGGTACGAATTTCTGACTTCACTCGTTTTCGATTCATGAGAATCGTCTCCCTTCTTTGTTTGGCGAGCGCGCTGGCCTCCTGCGCGAAAGAGCAGCCGCCGTTGATCGCGGATCCCGGGAACACCCGCGAGACCGCCCTGCCCTGGAACGAGCAACAAAAGTGGGAGAGAGACGGGTCGGCGGCTGGGCTGAATACGGCAGGCCGCCGGTAAAAATCCGCGCGGGCTAGATCCAGAAGCCGGGCGGAATCACCGCGTTTTTCGGCACCACGACGATGCCGTCGCGGATAAAATAATTACCTGCATCCAGGTCCGCCGGTTTGCCTTCCGGGGTGATGACAACGCCGTCCGCAATCCGCGCGTTCTTGTCGATGATCGCGCGGTCGATCACACAGTTGCGCCCGATCCCGATCGGCGGTAACCCGCGCTCCGAGCTCGGGGGGTTCGTCTCGTAATAGTCGGCTCCCATGACGATGCTATTCCGAATGGTGGCGCCACTTTGGATGATGCTGCGCACACCGATAACGGATCGCTCTAGGTGCGCATCCGAGATGATACAACCGTCGGCGATGATCGCCTGGCGCAAGGTCGCGCCGTTTATCTTGCTGCCGGGAAGAAAACGCGGGTGGGTGTAAATCGGGGCTGAAGCCTCGAAGAAACTGTATTGAGGCAGGAAATCCGTGAGATCCAGATTGGCTTCGTAAAACGCACGGATGGTCCCGATATCTTCCCAGTAGCCATTGAAAATAAAACCGCTCACCTGCCGCTCCTGGATCGACTGCGGAATGATATGTTTCCCGAAATCGACCAGATCGTTCTCGAGGCATTCCACCAGGACGTCACGATTGAAAACGTAAATGCCCATGGAAGCTTGAAATAACTCCTCATCGGCCGCCGCCCCGATCGAGGCGAGCAGTTCCCCGCTCATCTTGAATTCGCTCAGGGTGCTTTCGTCCTTCGGCTTTTCCACGAAGCGAGTGATCCGGCGCTCCGCGTGGCTCTGCATGATCCCGAACTCCGAGACCTGCTCCCGTTCCACCGGCTTCGTGGCCAGCGTAATGTCTGCGCCCGAGCGAATGTGCTGATGGAGCAGGGCGCGGAAATCCATCCGGTAAAGCTGATCGCCGCTGAGAATGATGTAATAATCGAACGGCCGCTCCAGGAAGTAGCGCATGTTTTGGCGCACCGCGTCGGCTGTGCCTTGATACCACTGCGAGCCTTCCGGGGTCTGCTGCGCCGCCAGGATGTCCACGAAGCTCCGCGAAAAATTATCGAATTTGTAGCTCGCCTGGATGTGGCGATGCAGCGACATGCTGTTGAACTGCGTCAGCACGTAGATCGACCGCAGCCCCGAGTTCAGGCAGTTGCTGATCGGGATATCGACGAGGCGATACTTTCCGCCCAGGGGCACCGCCGGTTTCGACCGATCTTTCGTTAACGGAAACAGGCGGGTCCCGGCGCCGCCACCCATGATGATGGCGAGCGTCCGTTCTGTCGTGCCCGGGGGAAGCGCGGGGCTGGACCCGGGGCCGGCTGGATCGGCCGAAGAGAGCTGGCGTGTCGTGCGACTTTCCTTTCCCACGAACCAAATTAACGCAGATTGCCCCCGCTCCCATCAACCTTTTTACCGGATAAGGATTCAGATTTCAGAGTTCAGGTTTCAGGGGATGAACTGGAATCCTCCATCCTGAACCCTGAATCCCGAAACCTGAACCCTTCTTTAGCGCGGTCGTGGCCTGCCCTGCCGGTTGCGCCGTTCACACCTTAATGCCACGCTCTCCCCTGCATGTGTGGCATTGTCGGTTACGTCGGCCGGTCTGAAGCAGCTCCCATCCTGCTCGATGGATTGCGCCGCCTCGAATATCGCGGATACGATTCCGCCGGCGTTGCCATCGTTGACGGCGATCGGGTCGAAACGCGCAAGTGCGCCGGCCGCATCGCGGCGCTCGGAAAACTGATGGCGGAAAAGCCGCCAACCGGAACCTTCGGCATCAGCCACACCCGCTGGGCCACCCACGGAAAGCCGACGGACCAAAACGCCCATCCCCATTTCGACGCCAGCGGAAAACTGGCGCTCGTGCACAACGGCGTGATCGAAAATTACCAGGCGCTGAAAGATCAACTCGTTCGGGACGGCGACCGCCACTTTTCTTCCGAGACCGATACCGAAGTCCTCGCTCACCTCATCGGCAAACTTTATGACGCCTCCATGGCCGAGGCCGAAGATGCCGGTTCCAACGGCCAGGCGACCGCTCCGCTCAACGAGAAAGGACGCCTCGTCGACGCTGTCCGCGCCGCCTTGCGGCAGGTCATCGGCACGTATGGAATCGCGCTCGTTCATCGCGACATCCCGGACTTCCTCGTCGGCGCCCGGCGCGGCAGTCCGCTCGTCCTCGGCGTGGGCAAGGAGGAAAATTTCCTCGCGAGCGACGTGAGCGCCATCGTCGCCTACACCCGCGATGCCGTTTACCTGAACGATTTCGACGTCGTCGCCGTCGAGCGCGACAAATTCGAGATCAGCTCCGTCGCGGGCGAAGCGGGCAATTACCAGCTCAGCAAAGTCGAATTCAGCGACGCGGACATCAAGAAAGGCGATTACGCGCACTACATGCTCAAGGAAATCTTCGAGCAGCCCGGTTCCGTGCGCGACGCGATGCGCGGACGGCTCAGCCCGCAGGAATGCACAGCCAAGCTGGGCGGGTTGAACATGACGCCGGCCCAATTACGCGATGTCGGCCGCATCGTTCTGACCGGGTGCGGAACGGCTCTGCACGCCGCCATGATCGGCGAATATTTGATCGAAGCGCTCGCCCAGATTCCGACCGAAGTGGAATACGCCAGCGAGTTTCGCCATCGCAACACTCCGATGACGCGCGACACCCTCGTCTTCGCCATCAGCCAGAGCGGCGAGACCGCGGACACGCTCGGCGCCTTGCGGGAAAGCCGGCGCAAAGGCTACCGCACGCTCGGAATTTGTAACAACGTCGCGAGCACCATCGCGCGCGAGAGCGACGGCGGCGTCTATATGCACGCCGGACCTGAGATCGGCGTCGCCGCCACGAAATCGTTTACCTCGCAGGTCGCGATTCTCACCGCCATCGGGCTGCTCCTTGGCCGCATGCGCCACCTTTCGACTTCCGAAGGCACCCGGATCATCGAAGCGCTCGAAGCATTACCCGGCCAGATCGAAGAAGTGTTGAAGTTAAGCGACCAGATCAAGGTCGTCGCCAAAAAATACGCGTCGGCGCCCGGCATGCTCTTTTTCGGCCGCCAATTCCATTTTCCCGTCGCGCTCGAGGCGGCGCTCAAGCTGAAAGAGATCACCTATCTTTTTGCCGAAGGCCACCCGAGCGCCGAGCTCAAGCACGGCATCATCGCCCTCGTCCGGCCTGAGCTTCCCTCAGTCTTCATCGCGCCGGATGACGCCGTCTTTTCGAAGAACTTGAACAACATCGAGCAGGTCCGGGCTCGCAAAGGTCCGGTCATCGCCGTCACCTCCGGCAATGGCGCCGACCGCCTCGCCAAGATCGCCGACGATATTATCACGGTCCCGGACGTCCCCGATTACGTGAGCCCGATCCTCACCGTCATCCCGCTGCAACTGCTCGCCTATCACCTCGCCGTCGAGCTTGGCCGCGATGTCGATAAGCCGCGCAACCTCGCGAAGAGCGTAACGGTCGAATAGCTCGACGTAAGGGGAATGCGCTGACTGTTCCCGCTTGGACGACGTTATTGCTCTGTTACCCTGAAAAAGTGACTCCCAGACGAAAGTCCGGTCTTCAAGGCGCGATCCTATTCGGGCTATTTGGCCTTTTCCTCTTGCTCACGGCGCGTCATGCCCAGCTGCACAATAAACTATTAAGCGGCGCGGACGGCGCGGGCTGGATGACGCCCACGCAAGCGTACGTCGCTGCTTTCCTGCTTTTCGCAGCTGCGGCCTATTCGATTTTCCTGGGTTTTCGACGAAATGAATAGCGATCTTTTCAAACTGCACCATACCAAGTCGTGCCGTGTTGAACGCCGGCAGTTGCTGATCGTATTCCTGCTCAGCCTATGCGCTCGGTGTTAATTGCAATCCTCCTCGGCGTCACATGCACACTAGGCCCAGTCGCATGCACGTCATCCATAATGATTCCTGCAAACGTCGATATCGTCCCCACCGATTATCGCCTCAGCTGGAGTGATATTCGACACATCGAGCGGCTCCCTCTCGCTGCGGGAATCAAGAAGCCTCTCAAGTCCATCCAGGCCCGGAACGCGAACGAAGCGTGGGTCACGTGCGGCGCACCGTTTCTCCGAAACAGTGAGATGACTACCTTCACCGGGCGGCGTAAGAATGGCCGTTGGTTTGTGGATATGTCGTCGATACACAATTATCAGCCGATCATGGTGGAGTGAAGCAATGAGTGGAGATTCGAACGAAGAATATGAAAGTTACGGATGCTTCGAACCCCGCGAAGCACAGCGACTCTTGAAACGCTTCGAAGAAGAAGGAGTGCGTTTTCAGATTTCTGATGCAAGCGGCCCGACTCTTGGCCGTGGCAATACGCAGCTACGGCGGTCCGATGAGATCGAGATATTCATTCATCCCCAAGACACTGACGCAGCCGGAAAAGTGATGAGTGAAGATTGGGCACCCTGAGCTTTCCCTTCAAACTGAGGCAACACCTGCGGTCCTCGACCGTTGACACAGTTCGGGGCAATCAATAGCCTCGTGTCGCTCATCAGCACCCCCCAGTGCAAGCGAAAGAAGATTACGTTCTCAAGCTCCTCCAGGAGGCGGGGCTCGTCAGCCGCGTGCAAATCGACGCGGCCAGATCACGATTGAACGGCGCGAACAATGCCGTCGATCTGCTCGTCAAAGAGGGCGTGGTTTCAGAAATCGACCTGTCCCGCAGCCTCGCCGCCCATGCCCACATGGATTGGGTGGATCTCGCCACCAAGATCATTCCACCGGAGGTGATCGCTCAAATTCGCGCGGAGGATGCGCGGCGGTTCAAGGTCATCCCGGTCGGCTTCGGTGAAACCGGATTGATCGTGGCGGTCGGTGACCCGCTAGACATCGACACGATCGACAGCCTGGGCTTCTTGTTGCAGCGCGAAATCGAACTGGTCTGCGCGAGTCCAGAGAGAATCGGACAGGCCTTGATCCAATACTACGGCCCGGCCGGCCAGACAGCCGGCGTCCCTGCGCAAGAGATCGGCCATGATCGAGATCGGGGTCTGGAGATGATGGAAGGCGGGAACATCAGCGGGACTGATGAAGCGGACGCCCCAATCATTCGCCTGGTCTCCATGCTCCTCATCGAAGCGCACCGCCTGGGCGCGAGTGATATTCACCTCGAACCGCTCGATAAGAAATTTCGCGTCCGTTTTCGGATCGATGGCGTCCTCCAGGAAATGCAGGCGCCACCCAAACGATTGCAGTCCGCCATCGTGAGCCGGCTGAAAATCATGACCGGCTCGATGAGCATCGCAGAAAAGCGTCTGCCCCAGGATGGGCGCATTCAGGTGAAGATCGCGCGCAAGCCGATCGACCTTCGCGTCTCGACGATTCCGACCAACCACGGGGAAAGCGTCGTCCTGCGCGTTCTCGACAAATCGAGCCTGCTGCTCGGCCTTCCCGAACTGGGATTCTTTAGTGACGACCAGGAGAAGGTCGAGCGCTTGATCCGCTTGCCGGACGGAATCCTGCTCGTGACGGGTCCGACCGGATCCGGCAAGACGAGCACGCTCTATTCGTGCCTCAACTTCATCAATAAGTCCGATCGCAAGATCATCACCGTCGAGGAGCCGATCGAATACCAGATGACGGGGATCAACCAGGTCCAGGTCAACTCCGAGGTCGGAATGACGTTCCCGGTCGCGTTGCGTTCCATTTTGCGCCAGGCGCCGAACATCATCATGATCGGTGAGATTCGCGATCTCGAGACGGCCACGATCGCCACCAACGCGAGCCTGACGGGACACCTGGTTTTCAGCACGCTTCACACCAACGATGCGCCCTCCGCCGTGGCGCGCCTGGTGGATATGGGAGTTCAGCCATTCCTCGTAGCGTCGTCTCTGCGTGCGATCGTCGCCCAGCGACTCGTTAGGCGGCTATGTCCGAATTGCAAAAAATCGGGCGAACTCAACGAGAACGAGCTCCGCGCTCTGGGCCTCGAATCCCCTCCCCGAAACCAAACCCAAGTGATGAAGCCGGTCGGATGCGATCAATGCCGCCACACGGGTTACCAGGGCCGGATGGGGATTTTTGAGATCTTCGTGCTCGATGACGAAGTCCGGCACATGATCAACAATCGCCACTCAACTGGTCTGTTGCGCCAGCGCGCCCGCGAGCTTGGCATGCGCACTCTGCGGGAGGATGGCGTGCGCAAGGTGCTCGCCGGCCTCACCTCAGCCGAAGAGGTGATTTCGATTACGCTCGGCGACGTGAACTAATTAGCGAATTAACGATTGAGCGAATTAACGAATGTATGACCTCTTCACTCGCTAAATCACTAAGTCGTTCAGTCGCTAAATATTTGTCGTGAACGCTCAGCAGGTCGCCGAAATCTTCGTCGAGCAACGGGTGCTACAGCCGTCGCAGGCCGACGACATTCTTAACGAAGCGACCCTAAACGGCAAAAGCATCGAGCAAGCCCTGGTCGATAGCGGCTTTGTCGATACACGTGGGTTTTATCAGGTCGTGGCCGACGCGCTCGGAACCGACTTCCTCGATCTTTCGGAACAGGAAATCCCTCCGCAAGTCCTGCGGCTCATTCCCGCCGGCTTGGCGCGTCTTCACCGTGCCTTACCGATCGCTGTGAGCGATCACACGTTGCGCGTGGCCCTGGTCGATCCGCTGGATGTCCGCGCCGCGGAAGACCTTCGATTCGCGCTCGGCCGGGATGTCCAAGTCGTCGTCTCCCCCACCGAGCAGGTCGAAGAACTCATCCAACGCTACTACGGCGCCGACAGCGCAAGCATGAATGATATCCTCGAGCAACTGGGCGACACAGGCGAGCTGTTAGCCGTTCGCGGCATGCCGGAAACCTCGTCAACGGCCGAGGTTGAAGCGAATGCGACTCCAATCATTCGCCTGGTCGATTTGATTCTGTTCCAGGCGATCCAGGATCACGCGAGCGACATTCATTTCGAGCCGTTCGAAAACGAATTTAAGATTCGTTATCGGGTTGATGGAGCCCTTTATGAGATGGCGCCGCCGCCGCCGCATCTCGCGCTGCCAGTTATCTCGCGCGTCAAGGTCATGGCGAACCTGAATATCGCCGAGCGCCGGCTTCCGCAGGACGGACGCATCCAGAAAAATATCGCGGGCCGCGTGGTCGATCTGCGTGTCTCGACCTTGCCGACTCAATTTGGCGAGAGCGTTGTCCTTCGCGTGCTCGATCGCTCCACGATCAACCTCGACCTCGAATCGCTCGGCCTGCCCGATTCCATCCATGATTTCATCGTCGAAATCATCCAGCGCCCGAACGGCATGTTCATCGTCACCGGACCGACCGGTTCGGGAAAAACGACAACGCTTTACTCGTGCCTGAGAAGGATCAACACGATCGACTCGAAGCTGCTTACCGCGGAGGAACCGGTCGAATACGATCTCGAAGGCGTGGTCCAGGTGCCGGTGAACGAAGCCATCGGCCTGACCTTCGCGCGAGCGCTCCGCGCCTTTCTCCGGCAGGACCCGGACCGCATCATGGTGGGCGAAACGCGCGACTTGGAGACGGCCCAAATCTCCATCCAGGCGGCTTTGACCGGACACCTCGTCTTCACCACCCTGCACACGACCGACGCGCCGGGAGCGATTACGCGTTTGATCGATATGGGCGTGGAACCCTTTCTCATTTCTTCCACGCTCGAAGCTGTGCTCGGGCAACGATTGCTTCGGAGCATTTGTCCGCAGTGCCGTTCGACTTATCAGCCCAGCGAAACCCAACTCGCTCAACTTGAACTGTCGCGTCGCGACATCGGCCAACAAAATTTCCATTACGGCAGAGGATGCGACGCCTGTCATCAGACCGGTTACAAGGGCCGCAAGGGCATCTACGAGCTGATGAAAATAACCGATCCATTGCGCGAATTAATCAACGAGCGCGCGCCGGCCGTGACCTTGAAGGCGAAGGCCATCGAACTTGGAATGGTCACGCTGAGGCAAGACGGGTTGCGCAGCATTTTCGCCGGCGATACCACGATCGACGAAGTGCTGAAATATACGTGAAACAATTAGCGAATTAACGACTGAGCGATTTAGCGATTTTTGAACCATTTTGCTGAATTCGCTAAATCATTGAGTCGCTAAATCGCTAAGTCCCCCTCATGCCTCGTTACAGCTACGTAGCTCTCGACTCGCGCGGCGAGGAATCGACCGGTTTGGTGGATGCCGCTTCGACCAATGAAGCAATCGGTCAGCTTCGACAGGCAGGCTATTTTCCAACAAACGTTTGCGAAGAAGGAACGGCCGTTAGCCCAGATGAAAAAGCCACCCGGCGACGTGCGAAAATTCCACACGTGGAACGAGTTCGCGGCAGCAGGAACATCGTTCTCTTCCAGCGGAAAACCGTTAAACCGAAGACGCTCATGATTTTCACGCGACAGCTCGCGACGTTGATCGATGCCGGACTCCCTCTCCTGCGCGGCCTGAACGTCCTCGCCAAACAGGAGCGCGATTCCGTCTTGAAAAACACGATCGATAAACTGGCGGAATCCGTGCAAGACGGCAGCACGTTTTCCGAGGGTCTCGCGCAACACCCACGCATCTTCAACGATCTTTACGTCAACATGGTCAAAGCGGGCGAGCTGGGTGGCGTGCTCGATCTCGTGCTGGCCCGGCTCGCGGAATTCCAGGAGAAGGCGCAGAAGGTCAAGAACAAGGTCGCCGCGGCCATGGTCTATCCGGTCATCGTGCTTTCTCTCGCCGTGGCCATCCTGGCCTTTCTCTTGATCTTCATCGTCCCGAAGTTTGAAACGATCTTCCACGACATGCTGGGGGATAAACCGTTGCCGGCTATCACACTCTTCGTCATTGGGGTCAGCGATTTCATGCAGGAACACTGGGCCGTGCTGCTGGGCTCGGTTGTCATCGCGTTCGCCGGTTACAAATTCGCCGCTCGCACTCGCGCGGGCCGAGCCGTTATCGATAAGGTCAAGCTCCGTGCGCCGCTCTTCGGCGACTTGATCCGTAAAACGTCGATCTCGAGATTTTCACGCACGCTCGGCACACTGGTAACGAGCGGTGTGCCGATCCTGCAAGCGCTTGAGATAACCCGCGAGACCGCGGGCAATACGGTCATCGCCCGGGCGATTTCTCAAGTGCACGATAGCGTGAAAGAAGGTGAAACGATCGTGCAGCCATTAGAGGCGAGCAGGGCGTTCCCGCCGATGGTGATCAGCATGATCGACGTGGGCGAAGAGACCGGTCAGTTGCCCGAGATGCTCTTAAAGGTTGCGGAAGTGTATGATGACGAGGTCGACAACTCCGTGGCCGCTCTCACCTCGTTGCTCGAGCCGCTCATGATTGTCCTGCTAGCCCTGATTGTCGGCACGATAGTTATCGCGCTGTTCATGCCTCTCATCAGCATCATCAGCGGGTTGCAGCAGCAAGGGTAGCGGAACCAATGAAAGCCGCGCCCCACGGATTCACGATCCTCGAGCTGTTGGTTGTGCTGACTATCATCATTGTCCTGGCCGGCCTGATCCTAGCCACCTCTGGTTACGTCCAAAACAAAGGCGCGCGCTCCCGAACCGAGGTGGAGATCGCGGCCATATCGGCGGCGTTGGAAAACTACAAGACGGATAATGGGGTGTATCCCTCGAATGACGACACCAGGGCTCTGGATCCATCAACGATGAACCCCAACAACTACAGGCCCTCCAGCTCTTATCTCTACTCGCAAGTAACAGGAGATGACGATTCGAACCCAGTTACCCCCGCTCCGCCTGACGCGAAAAATTACTTCGGCAGCGCGCTAAAGCCCAACATGCTTGCTCCGAACCCGCCTGGACCTGGGACATACCTGCAGGATCCATTTCGAAATAGTTACGGCTACTCAACGGCTAAGGCCGAAGATCCAGCGGGGTCCGTTGGCCATAATCCGACATTCGATTTGTGGAGCACGGCCAATTCCGCGAACCCGTCCCAATGGATCAGGAACTGGTGAATCTCAAAGAGCCGGCTTGCTTTACAAGAAGCGGCGATCTCTCCGGCAGCGGCCGAACCGCCTTATGAAAGGGCGGTTTGGAAAGCGCCCCTCCTTGGCGCGCTTCAGCGCACGACGATGACAACGCGGCGATTGGGACGCTGCCGGTCGATCTCCATCTGCTCTTCCGGGCTGCCGTAGGCGGGGGCGATTGGACGCGGAGTCACAATAAATTTCGAGGCCCCATATCCGCGCGCGTTGATTTGCGCGGGATTTATCCCCATCGCCTCCACCAGATACTGCTTCACGCTGTCGGCCCGGCGTTGACTCAAATCCAGGTTGTACTCGAACGAACCGAGGGAATCGGTATAGCCCTCGACCGCAAAGGTCGCCTTCGGATTGCGCTTGATCAGCGTGCCGAGCTTCTGCAACTGGCTCATCGCGCTCGGCTGCAAATCCGCGCTGTCGTAATTGAAAAGCTGATCGTCCGGCATGCGCATTTGCGTGCCCGACCCCAGCGGACCCTTCTGCGCCAGCAGGGAATCCAAGTCGCTAAATCCGCGGGCGTGGATCCGGTTCGGCCCCGCGCTGTCGCCGGGAATCTTGTTAAAGACGTTCGGTTTCTTGATCGTGGTGCTCCGGGCCAGCTCGGTCCCGGTCATGGCCGGCTGCGGCCGCCCGGAGGTCTCGGAATCGGTCATGAGATTTTGCTCGCGCGTCGCATCCGGGCTTTTGGCCAGGCTCTGCGCGCTGCTCCGCTCGATCTCCGCCAGGACGTTGGTCGCGTTGGGGTCGACCTGCGGCTTATCGGGGAGAACATCGCTGGTGTCATCGGGCAACGCGGCGCTGGAGTGGACATCCTCCAAGAGCTGGTCGAACGACTTTTTCTCGTCGGGCAACTGCACATCGGTTTTGTCCGGGTCCGGTTTCGCCGCGGGATTCGTTTGATCGATGCTCGGCTTATCGAGCGGCTGCAAATCGACGTTCTTGACCTTGAAGGTGGGAGTCTGGACCCGGTCCTCCAGGAGATGGCTGGCCGAGATGAAATTCGTCCGGTAAAAATAGCCGCAGAGCGCGCCGTGGATCGCGAGCGAGATCAGCAGGCCGACGATCAACCAGTTGCGGTCTTTGCTGCTTTCCAAGAGCGCCTCATCGAACTCCCCGTAATCGGATGTTCTCATTTACCTTGGCAAAGCAACCGGCACTCAGAAGCCATTGTCAAATTAGACGGGTTCGTCGTCGTACCGTTCAAAGCGGATGGGTGTCAATAGCCAAAGAAAGATGACGGACTAGTTTGGATTGAGCCTCCAAACGCGATACCCCCAGAGATTCCCGTAAATCAAATAAGTCAGATACGGCGAGAGGCACCAAGCCGCTGTGCCGTCGAGTTTTAACAGGAGGAAAAACAGCACCAGCGCCATAGCGCCATACGGCACCCCAATTAGGTAAGCGAATTGAAGATGGCGTGCTCGAAAGAAGAGGTAATTCCAAAAAGCATTGATAAACATCATTTTCGCCAACAGGACGAAAGCTATGCTCCGGGCAGGCGAGTGAGGCAGCAGGAAAAGTCGCGTCCAGATCACAAAGCAGATCACGTAGTACATCCCGCCGATGAGGACCCATCCCCAAAAGGGTACCGCGTATGCGGGCATTCGCAGACTGGCGAGGCGCCGCTTTACACCTCCGCCGGCGAACAACCCCTCCAAGCCCGCACCAATTGCGCAAATCACCAGGGACAGAAATAATGCGCGTACCACGAAGCGCGATCTTACAGCAGGCCGATTCCTTCATCCAAGCTCCAAACGTGATCGGAAGCGCCCGCTTCCGACGATTGGGCAGTGTCCTAATTGGAATGGGGGTGTCGCTTTCGTCTTCTTGACCGTCGCAATTTTTGCTCAGCTCGAACCAGAAAAAATCCAGCGAAGGTCATGCAAGTACCACAAGCACTCATCGCGCAGCGCCATAAGAGCCTGTCTTCGATAGGCGTGCGAAACGGAAAATAGTAGATCAAAAAGACAAGCGCGAGTGAAGCGATACACAACACGAATGTAGATAACACCACCCAAAGTTTTGCCCTGAATGTGCCATCCGAGAAATGCATTGCCGTGCCTTTGCCGCAATCGCCACGGTAGTGCCCTAATTTAAAATCAGGGCCGCGGCTTTTTGTTTGACCAAGTTATCGGCACATACACCAATGGCCCACTCCCTCGGAACCGAGCTTTACTGAAACTGTCAATGCCAGCTTGGTCGAGGATCGCAAAGCCGGTGCTCTTCGCGACCGAGACACACCTAACAAGTCCGGTCTTAGTATCGACGTGGCAAACGAACAAACCTGAGCCCTCAGGCCTGCGTCCATCGGGAAGCGCAGGCCACGGAATACGAGGTTTGAAGATCATCGCGCGTTTTTCCTCAGCGCTTACCGCTGGTTTCAGGGAGAAAGCGACGATAAACGCAATCGCTGTCAGTCGAAGAATTGTGTATCGGGTTAGCATTTTGTTCAGTCTTGTTTGGCCTTGGCCGCAATCGCCACTTTAACGGCTCCTTTCGGACTTCGTGCGCTCGATAAAAATCTGGACGGCTTTTCGGATTTCATCAGCAACCCGGGCTTCAGGTGAAACAAACTTTGGGGTAAACCACGGGAACAAACCGATCAGATCGTGCGTCACCAGGATCTGTCCGTCGCAATGTTCGCCTGAGCCGATCCCGATGGTGGGAATCGTGAGCGCGTCGGTGATCTGCCGCGTTGCCTCGGGGTTCACGATTTCGAGCACGACCGCGAACACGCCCGCCTTCTCCACCGCCTGGCCGTCACGCACGAGCGCTTCAGCTTCCGACTGGGTGCGGCCCTTTACTTTGTAGCCCCCTTCCTCGCGGACACTCTGCGGCAGCATTCCGATGTGTCCCATGACGGGAATGCCTTCGGCCATGACCGCCGCGATTTGAGCCACGTGACTCACCCCGCCCTCCAGCTTTACCGCTTGCGCACCGGCTTCCATCAGTGCGCGCGCCGTGACCACGGCTTGACGGGGATTGTCGTAGGTGTGGATCGGCAGATCGGCGACCAGCACGGCGCGCTTTACTCCGCGGGCCACCGCTCGTGTGTGATGGACCATTTCCGCGAGCGTGACCTGGGTCGTGTCTTCGTACCCGAGCACCACCATGCCCAGCGAATCGCCCACCAGAATGACGTCGATCCCGCTTTCATCGAGCAGGCGCGCGGTGGGATAATCATAAGCGGTCAACGCCGTGACCCGCTCGCCCCGCAATTTCTTGTCGCGAAACTCCTGCTGCATTGGCCTCGACCCTACCACTCCGCCGTGACCTGCACCACTTCTCCCGCGTCACTGAGCTGGAGAAGCAATGCGTCCACTGGTTCGGCCTGTCCCGGAAGGACTAAGTCCGGTCTGATGTCCGCGAGCGGCCGCAGCACGAATTCACGCTCGGCAATGCGCGGATGCGGCAACTGCATCTCCGCCGTGTCGATCTCCAATTCGCCGAAATAAAGGAGATCGAGATCGATCGTCCGGGAAACATTTCGCGCATGCGCGGCCGAGCGGCCGAGCAGCCTTTCGATTGCCGCCAGCGCGCGCAATAACTCCCGCGCCTCGCCCGCATATCCAAATTCGATCGCGGCATTCAGGAATTTCGGCGCGCCCTTTTCGCATCCAACGGGCTCAGTTTCATAAAGGGCCGACGAACGCATGGGAGGGAGCACGCCGCTGAACGCGGCAATATCCTTCCGGGCATTGCGCAAATTCGCCAGCCTCTCTCCAAGATTGGAACCAAGGGCCACTCCGGCTCTCATCGTGTATCAGATAGGGTGTAGTGGCGGGCGTGTCGCCCGCAAATTTCACGGGCTTGCGGCCGGCACGGCCGCCACTACATCAGTGCCCACGAGGTCGCCGCCTCTAGAGTCCGAGCACGTTTTCCATGCTGTAGAGACCCGGCGGACGTCCGACGATCCAGCGCGCGGCGCGCAACGCACCTGCGGCAAAAGTTTCCCGGCTGGAAGCTTTGTGCGCGAGCTCGAGCCGTTCGCCCCGGCCGGCAAACGTCACCGCGTGGTCGCCGACAACATCGCCGCCCCGAATCGAGTGAACGCCGATCTCCGCCGCCGGACGTTCACCTATCATGCCTTCGCGGCCGTGCGCGACATTCCTGGTGTAATCGAGGCCTCGCACTTCACACAGGATCTCGGCCAGCCGCCGTGCCGTGCCGCTTGGCGCGTCCTTTTTCAGCCGGTGATGCGTTTCCACAATTTCGAGATCGAAATCTTTTCCAAGCAGTTCCGCGGCTTTTCGGGTGAGCCAGAAGAGCGCGTTTACGCCAACGCTGAAATTGGGCGACAAAACGACCGGCAGCGATTGTGCCGCCTTTTCCAGAAAGGCACGCTCTTCATTCGAATGGCCCGTGGTGCCGCTCACCAGGGGTTTGCCGGCTCCGAGGCAGGCCTGGCAGATCGCGCTCGTCGCGCTCGCGTGACTAAAATCGACCACGACATCGCACGCGCCGATTTCTTTGGTCAGGTCGTCCCCTTGATCGAGACTGGCGACAATAACAGCGCCCGCTGCTTCAGCCGCCGCGGCGATTGCCTGACCCATGCGGCCTTTCGCTCCGACCAGAAGAACACGAAGCGGCTGCATCTTCAGCCAATTCCCTCGAAGGCATCCAGGGTCGTGCGCAAACGCGCCGCGTTTTCTTCGGTCATTTCGCAAAGAGGCAGACGGCATTCCGCCGACATCTCGCCACGCCAGGCGAGCGCGGTCTTTGTCGGAACCGGATTAGGCTCGATAAACAAATCCTTAAAGACCGGCAGCATCTTGAGATGCATCTCCCGCGCGGTTTTCACATCGCCCGAGCGAAACGCCTGGACGACCGCGCACACTTCCGCGGGGAAGAGATTCGAGGCTACGCTCACCACGCCCACCGCGCCGACCGCCAGAAACGGGAGGGTCAGAGAATCATCGCCGCTCAGGATGGTAAACGCTTCCGGCAGCCGCGCCCGCAGATCGCTGACCCGCTCGACGCTGCCGCTGGCTTCCTTGATCGAAACAATGTTCCGGCAGCCAATGGCGAGCCGTTCCACTGTCTCCGGGCGAATATCCACCGCGCAACGCCCGGGAATGTTATAGAGCATGAGCGGAGACGCAGTCGCCTGCGCGATGGCGCGGAAATGCCGGAACAAACCTTCCTGGCTCGGCTTGTTGTAGTAAGGCGCCACGACCAGCATGCCGTCGACGCCCATTTTTTCCGCGGCTTGAGTCGCCTCGACCGCGGCACGGGTGGAATTCGATCCGGTCCCGGCCAAGACCTGGCAGCGGCCTTTCGCCACCTCCAGGGTGATGCGGATCACCTGCTCGCGTTCGTCCTGCGACAAGGTAGGCGATTCGCCCGTGGTTCCCACCGCGACCACGCCGGTAATGCCATCGGCGATCTGTCCCTCGATCAGCTTTTCGAGTGCGGGCAGGTCGAGCGCACCGTCCTGAAACGGTGTAACGAGTGCGGTATAAGTTCCGCGAAACATAGGTTAGGGCATTACCGTCGAACGGAACAGCTCACAGCTCGATCGTGCCTTCAAAGACAAAATCCGCGGGGCCGGTGAGCGTGACATTCTTGAACTGTTCGCTGTCCTTTTCGAATCCCACTTTCAATTCGTTCCCGCCGCGCACGAGCACCCCGATCGGGCCAGCCACCTTCTCCAGCGCCGAAAAAACCAGCGCGCTCGCGACCACTCCAGTCCCGCAGGCGAGCGTTTCGTTCTCGACTCCGCGCTCATAAGTGCGAATCGAGATTTGCCGGTCCCCTATCCGCTTCAGGAAATTCACGTTTGCTCCTTTGGGTGCGAAAAGCTCGTGGTGGCGGACGGCGGAGCCGATTCCGCGAACATCCACATTCTCGAGATCTTCCACCGGCACGACTACGTGGGGCACGCCACTATTCAAAAAATGTCCACTCACCGTTTGATCGTTTAACGGGATCTTGATCCCGAGCTGCAAGTCTTTCGGCTCGCTCATCTGAAGGCAGACCAGTTCGCCCTGAAGATCCGCTCCGATCACGCCCGCGGGCGTCTCAAACGAAAGCCTTTCGACCGGTCCTGCCACGTGGCTGGCGTAGCGCGCGAAACACCTGGCGCCGTTTCCGCACATCTCCGCCTCGCCGCCGTCGGCATTGTAGTAGCGCATGCGAAAATCCGCGCCGTTCGCCGGCCGTTCCAGCACCAGGACTCCATCGGCGCCGACGCCGCGATGCCGATCGCAAATCCGCGAGATCTGCTCAGCCGCGAGCTGCAAGTCGCCTACGCGATTGTCGATCATGACGAAATCGTTCCCCGCGCCATTCATCTTCGTGAAACGCAGCATGGGCGAGTTGTACCACATTCTCCCCGCAAAGCCAACAAGGAGCGGCGGTTTGAAACCGCCGAACCGAAAGAGGGCGATTGAAAATCGCCGCTCCCTGGTTGCTGCACGAAGATTCGAGTTCTATCTGTGTCGCGTAGTTTTGAAGAACAACCTCGCGAAATTCATCCTCGGCCTGGCGCTCGTTTTGGGCGTGGAGGAGCCGGGCCTCGCTCAGATCGCTCCCGGCCGGTTCAACGACTTGATCGTGGAACAGGTCCGGAAAATGCCCCAGGGCGGGCGCTACTCCGCTTCGCGGGTCGCGACGATCCGTCTCCAGGCCGCGGCACATTTCGAATCCGGAAAATTCTTCGTCGTGCCGGACGCGGCCTCTCCGAGCTATTGCTCCGGCGCGACCTACCTCGTCTTCATAAAAACGATCGAGGCCTTGCGCGCGCAGGGCTCGCTCGATCTCGATCATGCCACTCTCGAAAGACTGATGATTCGCGGTCAACGTGACGGGGAAGGCATCTGGGGCCGGTGGAACGCCAACGGCCCCGGCACGGCGCGCCTCTTTCACGAGATGGATCTGGGCCGGAACTTCGATGACTTCGACGAAGCGCAGCCGGGCGATTTCATGAAAATTTTTTGGTCGCCCGAAGTCGGCCGGTCTGAGCACGGCCACTCGGTCATCTATCTCGGCACGGAAAGGAAGGCGGGGCTCGATTACGTCCGATTCTGGTCAAGCAACATCCCAACCGGTTACGGAGAGAAGAGTGTGCCCCGGGCGAAAATCATCCACGCAATTTTTTCGCGCCTCGATGCACCGGAGAATTTGGCGCGCGCGGTGAAAGCGCCGGCGGTCGATAAATATCTCGCCAGTTTGCTGAGCGTTCGCTCGAATTTCCGGGAGGCCAAGGTCCAATGCGGAATGTCGCCGCGTTAGCCGCTGCTCATGCAAACGGCGACTCTGATCAACGGGTTTGTGTTGGGATGGTCGGTGGCGTGGCCGCCCGGACCGGTCAATGCCGAGATGCTGCGCCGAAGCGTCATGCCGGCGTCACAAGGCGGGGGATTCTGGGCGGCCTGGCGTCTCGGTCTGGGAGCGTGCACGGGAGATTTCATTTGGGCCCTGGCCGTTATGACCGGCGCCGGTGCGCTCCTCAATACGCCCCGCATCCGGCAAATCCTCGCAGTCGTCAGTTTCCTGCTCCTGCTTTTTCTTGCCGGCATGTTTGCTCTCGGAGCGTGGCGCGCTGCGCATTCGCTGCGAGGCGAGACATCCGCTGAGGGCGACCCTTCAAACAATGGAAAACGCATGGCCGGGCGGCGGGGCTACCTGCTCGGGTTGACGCTCGCCTTGACCAGCCCGTGGAACCTGGGTTTTTGGCTCGCGGTCATCGGCGGTCAGCAAAGCGTGACGCGTGATCCCAGCTTCGGAAACTCGCTCGTGTTTGCCGTCGCGGTGGTCCTGGGCGCTGTCGTCTGGACGCTGGTGTTCTCCGTGGCGGTGAAGCACGGCGGAAAAATCTTCGCGCGCCCCGTCTGGCAGGCCGCCACTCAGGCAATCACTTCCCTGTTGATGTTTTTCTTCGCGGGGAAATTACTTGTGACGATGAGCTAATTCAATCAAGGAGAGGCGGTTTACAAACCGCCTTTTGTTTTCGGTCGGCGGTTTGTAAACCACCGCTCCTTGATGCTTTCATCGCGGCCGCGATGGGCCTTTCGTTGACTCGATTTTGCATCGGGGCGGCTTACCTTGGCCCAACCAGAGCGGAGGGAAACGTTCAACGTTCAATGAAAGAGCCAGGCGAGAAAACGCTGACGATTAACGAGATTTATCACTCGATCCAGGGAGAGAGCACCTGGGCAGGTGAGCCGTGCGTTTTCGTGCGCCTGACGTTTTGCGATCTGCGCTGCAACTACTGCGACACGGAATACGCGTTCTACGAGGGGAAGAAGCAGAGTCTCTCAGAAATCGCGACGGCGGTCTCAGCCTTGCAATGCCCACTCGTCGAGATCACCGGAGGCGAGCCGCTCTTGCAGAAAAATGTGTTGCCGCTCATGACGATGCTCGCGGATGCCGGCCACACGGTTCTCCTCGAGACGAGCGGCGCGCACGATATCTCGAACGTGGATCCGCGCGTCCATCGGATCATGGATCTGAAAACGCCGGGGAGCGGCGAATGCGGTCGGAACCTCTTCTCGAACGTCGAGCACCTCACCCAGCGCGATGAAGTGAAGTTCGTGATCGGCTCGCGGGAAGACTACGAGTGGTCCCGGGAACAGGTTGGGCAATACGCATTAATGAAGCGATGTCGCGCGGTCTTGTTCTCGCCGATCTTCGGCCGGATCGATCCGCGTGAAATCGTCGAGTGGATTCTCGCGGACAGATTGCCGGTGCGCTTCCAGTTGCAGATGCACAAGTTCATCTGGACGCCGGCCAAGCGAGGCGTTTAGGCCAGGACGCAACAAACAGGGATTCCTAGGGGGCGCCCAAGTCTGGGTTGTCTTTGCGAAAAAACTTTCGCACATAGACGAGGTAGCCAAGAAAAGGCGCCATGCCGATTAACATCATCCATGCCATCGCCTTTCCCTTCAGAAAACTGAATTTCTGAATTTGCTCAATTTGCTCCTCTGGCGTGCCCATCAACCGATACAACTCGGACACATCATGGCGCGAGTAAGTAATGAACGATGAAACGGCAACGAGGCATAACCCGGCAAAAGCAATCCACCAGCCACGCGAATCCAGGCGGTAAAGAGCCCAGGCTGCGTAGGCCCAAAATCCCGCGAATACAACATAGATGACGCTTCCCATTGCACCGGAAACAAAGGTCCCAAAGAGCGGGAAAACGCCACGATAGGCCAGCGGAGCGAGCAACATCATCGCGGCCCCAAACGCAAGCCAAAGAGCGCACCCCAGACCCGGAAGCGGACAACGATCGGTCCACCGAGTCACTGGATCACGCACTTCACACGTGGCTTTCACGTGTTTGCTTCCATAGAAAAATACCAACGCGGCCGGAATCACTATGTAATTCACGACTATGACGATAGCCGGAATCACCATGAGGAACGCTCGCGCCTCCGCCGGCATTTCAGGTTGCCCGGGCGGGCGAGCGGCCTCCACGATCGCACTGAAGTGGGGAATCATCGCCACCAGAACCGCAGTCGAAACGATTCCCACGATCAACCAGCTCCAGGACAAAACGAGCAACAATGCCCGGGCCCATCGGCGGGCCATCATGGAACCAATCCCAAGCCAAATAAAAGTGATGGCCAGCCCTGCGAACATCACGATCCCGGGAATAAGCGTCCGAAAGTTTGGTGAGACACCCTTCGTTTCGGGAGACATTGCCTGTCCCAACAACATCAAGGGCACAAAGAGCGCGCAGATTCCTCCCAGCAGCGCGATTAGGATCCCGAAAACGATCAAACCCGTTTTCCGATCCTTGAATTCGGTGGGGACAGCTGGTTCGACATTCATCGCAGATTTCCAATCGCCTGATCGGTCAAACCAGTTCCTATCTACTCGGACTCAATCGAGGAAGAAAATTCCGGCTTAAGCGGCAAAGACAATCACGAGAAGCAGTGCGAGCATTGCCAATGCGCGCGCGCCTGACCAAGGACTTTACTTTCGAGGCTGCGCAGACTTTGCCCAATGCACCGGAGGACCACAAATGCCGGCGGATGCATGGACACAGCTTCAAAGTGGAAATCTCGGTCGAAGGCGAGGTCGATCGGACGACCGGCTGGTTTTACGATCACGCTGAGATCGGCGCGGCGATGAAGCCGCTGATCCAACTTCTCGATCACTCTTATCTCAACGAAATCCCAGGGCTGGAGAACCCGACCATCGAAAACATGGCGGCCTGGCTTTGGCAGAAACTTCAGCCGCTCTGTCCCGGCCTGTGCGAAATAGTGGTCCACGAGACCCCGACGGCGCGCTGCGTTTATCGCGGCGAATAGGCCCGCTCCAACTTATTTCGTGGAGTTGCCCAGGCGCGATACGAAATCGGCAAAGAGCGGCGCATAACTTTCGTCGCGCTCCGGATGATATTGTACGGCGAAGGCGAAGGGATAATCGCGTAGTCGCATTTGCTCGATGATATCGTCGGTCTTGCACCACGCCTCCACTTCGAGGCCGTCGCCCAGGCGATCGACCGCCTGGTGATGCGAGCTGTTCACTTTTTCCAGGCGATGGGTTGCGGTGCTGGTCGTGCGAAGAGGTTGGATGTTGTGATCGCGCATTTCCGGAGCGCCGTGGCCCGGGATGTCGAGGTGCAACGTCCCGCCAAGCGCGACATTAAACAGCTGCATGCCCTTGCAGATCGCGAAAATCGGCAGGCGCCGCGCGAGCGCGGCTTTGGTCGCGTCGAATTCCCAGCGATCGCGTTTCGGGTCCACATCCTTGTCGAGGACGGAGGGATCGGGCACCGGCTGGCGGAGAAACTCCTGCGCGATATCGGGTCCACCGCTCAGGAGGAGGCCATCCATTTTCTCCATCGGCACCTCTTCATGCAATGCGTTCCAGAGACGCACCTGGGGATGGGGCGCGAAAGCGCGCCGAAACCATTTATCGTCCTTGGGCCGGATCCAGGTAGCCACATTGAGCATGGCGGACTCTGCGACCCTTCGATGGCGGTGTAAAGCGAACGAGCTGTTTGCCGCCTAACTGAGCATCTCGATGCTGTAGTCACGGCGCTCTGTCGCTGTGTTAACGGGAACGCCTCGACTGAGCGAGGCGGCTACAGCGCGCGCAAAAAAGAACGGGCTGTTTGCCGCCTAACTGAGCATCTCGATGCTGTAGCCACGGCGCTATGTCGCCGTGCTGGCTGGAACGCCTCGACAGAGCGAGGCGGCTACAGCGCGAGTCGTTTACAACCCGAGCAACTCGCGGACGTATTTCGCGGGGGGACTTCCGAAGGAGAGAACGCTGTCGTTGTATTTCTTGAGATCGAAAGAGGCGCCGGCCTTCGCTTTGGCGCGCTCGCGCAACTCGAGATGCTCGGTCGCTCCGATGAAATAAGTCGAAAGCTGCGTCGAGCCGAGCCGGGCGCGCTTCCATTTCGCGACGGCTTCACCTTCCTGCTGGAAACCCTCCTTCATCATCAAATCGAGCGCGGCCTGTTCGCTCATATTGGCGGTGTGAATGCTCTGATCGAGGATCGCATTGCAAACCACCCGCAGCCTCATCTTCAGCTGCTGCATCTTCACCTCCGGCCCGCCGTATCCGGCCTCGGCCATGAATTGCTCGGAGTAAACCGCCCAGCCCTCGATGAAAGTGCCGCTGCGGAAAATCGCCCGGACGAGAGTTGGCGCGCGGAATTCGTTGGCGTGCGCCAGTTGGAGGTAATGGCCGGGCGTCGCCTCGTGCACGGTCAGGTCGCGCACCATGTAGTTGTTGTATTCGCGATAGAACGAATCCTTCCGCTCCTTGGCCCAGTCTTTCGGCGTCGGCTCGCAGGCAAAAAACGTCTCCCCGTTTTTCTCGAGCGGCCCGGGCGAATCGCAGTAAGCGATGCCCTGCCCCCGCTTGAACTCGGGCATGACGATGACCTTCAGCGGTTTATCGGGAACCCTAACCAGGTTCTTCTTCCGGACAAAATCGGTCGCCTCGACGACGACCTTTTGCGCGAGGCCCACGATCGTGTTGTCGTCCGGATGCTGCTCGGCCAGCTTATCGAGCACGCCAGTCGTGACTTTTTTCTTATCGCTCAGCGTGGCTTCGTCCGCGTTCGGGAAATATTTTTTGTAGAGCGGCAGCGCGGTTTCATAGATGGCGATTTGGGTCGCCGCCAGGTCGGCCTGCGCCCGTTTCATGAGCTCTTCGACCGACAGATCGGAGGCGAGGGCGAAGCGAAGTTTCTTGCGGAATTTCTCCATCCCGAGCCGGAAATCGCCGTCGGAACGCGGGAGCAAATCTTCCTTCAGCCACTTCCTGTATTCATCCAGCGCGACGGCGGTTTTCTCCTGCAATGGCGCGAGCTCATTTTTCATCTTCGGCGCGCGATCGAGCAGCGGATTGAGGCCTTCCCGGACAAAGCTGACCGCCCCTTGCATCTGATCGATCGCCGTCTCGGTGTGAACTTTCGGCGAATGTTGCAGGTTCGCTTTCGCCTGCGCGATGACGGCGGGAATTGCCTCCATCCGCTTGCGCAGATTCGGGATGCGTTTTTCGGGCGGCGCGAAATCGCGGGCAACGAGCAGATACAGGCTATTGGCCAGGCTTTGGTTGTAGGCCAGCGGGTTCCAATCCTCCTCCTTCAGCTCCTCGAGATCGAAGATCTGGTAATCGACGCTGTCTTTCAGGATGCGCAGATCGACGCTGTTCGTCGCGCTCAACTTCGCCTCCGGCCCAAAGCTGTTCAGCTTTTCGCGAAACGCCTTGGCATCGGCTAATCGTTTCGTTCGCGCTTCGGCCGAATAATCCGTCACCCGATCGTCAAAGCGATGATCGCCCAGCTCGGTTGCCTGTTCCGGATACGTCTGGAGGTACTGCTCGATGTATTCGCCCGCGAGTTTTTGAAACCGATCGTCGTCGGGCGTGGCTCGAATGATGGTGGCAAAAATCAGACACGACGTGAAAATGGAGAATCTGATTCCGAAAGCGCCGGTGATGATCATAGTGCGTTAATTTGCTTGGGCCCGTGGTGAATCAGGCGGCCCGCCTGAAAAAAGCTACACTTCCGGCTGGGCGGCCAGGGCCCCTTCCGGCTGGTCCTGAAGGTAAGTCCTGCCCTTGTAGAAAGGGGTGACGATGGCAAACAGCACGCCGGTGCCAAGCATAACCCAGACAAAAAACATGAAGTAGCTCGTCCCATGCAGCTTCAGAGAGCCGTCTGGATTTTGAATGACGAAGTTAACCACGGCGGTGAAGGCGTTTCCCAGGGAGATCGCAATGGTATAGGTGCACATTACGAGCGATTTCAGTTTTACCGGTGCCTGCGTGTAAGAAAACTCAAGGTGTGTCGGCGAGACAAGAATCTCGCCCGCGGTCAAAATCACAAAGGCCCAGACCTGCCAGATAATGTTCGGCTTCAACCCGCCATCGAGCCGGGTTTGAATCATGGCCACAAGGAAAAATGCCCCCGCCGTGACGAATAAGCCGGCGCCAATCCGCCGGAGCGGCGTCAGGGTCACGAACTTGCCGACGAACGGATAGACCACGTAAGAAAAAAGCGGGAGCATGATCAGAATGAAAATCGGATTGACCGTCTGAATCTGGGACGAGAGCCATTCGATTCCGAGAAAATGGCGATCCATCGATTCGGCCTGGACGATCCAGGACGAAAAATTCTGCTGCCAGAGCGCCCAGAACATCATGATGAACGGAACGGGAATGAGGAGATGGCCGAGAGTCTTGAGGCCTTGGCGGTTAAAGATTTCCCGCGCGTAGTTCTTCAATCCGGTCGGCGGGATGTGCACGAATTTTTTCCGGCCCAGCCAAAAAATAATGGTGGCGAGAGCCATGAGGACGCCCGGCAAACCGAAGGCGACGTCGGGACTGTGAAGCCGCGGGCTTTCCAGAAAAGCAGCGAAATTCGGCCACTTCGCCGCGAATTCCGCCGAAGCCTTGTACGGTTCGAGAAGCCACGGAATCAAAAGGGTGGAGAAGGCAGAGCCGGCATTAATCGAAAAATAGAACCAGTTAAAGACCTTCGTGAGCAGGTGCTTGTTCGAGTTACCGAATTGATCTCCGACGTTCGTCGAGACGCACGGTTTGATTCCCCCCGCGCCGATGGCGATGAGGAGGAGCCCGATGGCGAGGATGTAACGCGGCTCGATCGTCTGGGCCACGGATGAGCCGATCAACGCCAGCGCGCCATGCCCGGCGCAATAGACGATCGAAAGGGCCATGACCACCTTGAATTTCCCGAAGACCGCATCGGCCAGAACCGCGCCGACCAGCGGCAGAAAATAAAGCGCGGTAACGAAGGTATGATACCAGGCCTCGGCATTCGCCGCGGGCATGACGCTCAAGTTCCCCATGCTGTCCAGGAGGTACTTCGTCATGAAGATCGTCAGGATCGAGTTCATGCCGTAGTAGGAGAAGCGCTCGGCGGCTTCGTTCCCAATGATGTAAGGGATGCCCGGCGGCATGCCCTTAATATTGGGCGGCGACGTGATGTACTCGGATTTAGCCATGCGGCGGTCCTGGCTGCTTACGGCTTGGGTTTATCCGGGAAAAAATTCGCCGGCGTGCCGCGCGCCGCGGGCGAGGGAGACGCATGTTCCGTGGTGGCATGCGCGTCGCCGTGATCTTTCTTCCCGTGATCCGGGAGTTCACCGACGTGATGGCGCTCACAGGAGCAGCAGAAGACGAGTAAGCCGGCCGCCAGCGCGAGGCCGGCCCTGCGAAGAAGAAATCGCATAAGAGTGGGCACACTAAGCGGCTTGCCTTGGAAGGCGCAAGAAGGAAAGCGGGGCGAAGAGGTTGGCGAGGCTTGGACCAAGGAGGGGCGCTTTCCAAACCGCCCGCCTTCCCACGGCGGTTTGTAAACCGCCGCTCCTTGTTCCTCGGAATGAAATTGAAAGGGCTCTCTCTCGCATTACTGTGAGCCGCAGTGGCTCGAACTCTCAAAAACACCGCCTGGAATGAAGTCTTCGCTCTCCTCCTGCTCGGCACCGGGACGTTGCTTTTCCTCGCGCTGATCTCCTACGCCCCGAGAGATTTGCCCTCCTGGGTCCCTTTCAGCCACATCTCGCCTCCGAACCGGCCCGCGCAAAATTTCATCGGACCGTTCGGCGCCATTATCGCGGGTTTCGCCTACCTGATGATCGGCGCCGCTTCCTACCTGCTGGCCGTCGTTCTTCTCGGATTCGGCGGCGCAAAATTGTTCCACTCGCGTTTGCGCGTGACCCCGCGCCTCCTCTGGATCGTGCTCTTCCTTGTCTCGGGAGCCTGTTTGCTGCAGTTGCAAACGCGGCATCTCCAAGGCTGGCGCGCGGCGTTTAATATCCACGGGCCAGGCGGCTGGGTTGGCTATTCCCTCGGGAAAAAACTCTTGCAGACCTGGATGGGGGGAGTCGGGTCGGTCATTCTCCTATCGGGCATCTATTTGAGCAGCCTCATTCTGATGACGGGCCTGCGCCCCATTCACATTGTCCGGGAAACGGTCGCGGGAATGCGTAACGCGATGCAGAAATTCAGCGAATGGCAGCGCAATCGCCGCTTGCGGAAAGCTGATTGGAAGACCCGGCTCGAGCTCGAGAAAAAGGAAAAGGAACGAGAGCAACGACAAGTGGAGAGGCAGCTCAAGAAATTGGGCGCGCCTGTTCCTGAGACCGCAACGGCATCCGTTTTGGCGGAAGAATTAACGAATCGGCCGAAGCCGAAAGTGGTGGACACCACGGCTCTGCCCGAGGAGTCGACGCGCAAGAAACCGTCGCTGGCGGAGTTGCGCGGCAATGAGAAGAAGGCCAAATCGCCCACCGGCCTCACCCGTCAGGCGTGGGATGCCGAGAATTATACGCTGCCGGGTTTCGATTTGCTCGACGCTCACGATACCGAAGGCCGCACCGCCGCCGATCCCGCGGAGCTGGAACAGATTCAGCAGATCCTGATCGAAACGCTGGCGCAATTCGGAATCGCGGTCGCGGCGGGCGACATCACCAAAGGGCCGACGATCACGCGCTACGAAGTCTATCCGGCCAAAGGCGTGCGCGTAGATAAGATCGTCAGTCTCGAGCGCGACCTGGCGCGGGCCACGAGCGCCGAGCGAATCAATATTCTCGCGCCCATTCCCGGCAAGGACACGGTCGGCATCGAGCTGGCAAACACGCGGAAAGTGAAAGTGACGCTGCGCGAATTGCTCCAATCGCAGGATTGGGAAGACGCCAAAACAAAATCCAGGCTACCGCTCGCGCTCGGCAAGGACGTTTACGGGAAAACGATCATCGCCGATCTCGCGCAAATGCCCCATTTACTCGTCGCCGGGACGACGGGCAGCGGGAAGAGCGTTTGCATCAATGCCCTGGTCGCGAGCATGATCTTCCGGTTCACGCCGGAGGAGCTGCGTTTCATCATGATCGACCCGAAAGTGGTCGAGATGCAGATGTTCAATGCGTTGCCGCATCTCGCGTTTCCGGTTGTGACCGATCCGAAGAAGGTGCTTCTGGCCTTGCGCTGGGTGATCGATGAGATGGAAAAACGCTACAAGATTTTTGCGCACGCAGGTGTCCGCAATATTACCAGCTTCAACGGCCGTCCCGCGAAGAAGACGCAAAAGGAATTGGACGAGCTGGAAGGCGCGACACCACACGACAAGGGACGCGACAACGCGCGTTCCGCCAATGAGGAGGAGGAGATCCGGGTCCCGCGGGAGGACGAGCTCGTGATCCCGGACCGCATGCCCTACATCGTCATCATCATCGATGAGCTGGCGGACTTGATGCAGACGGCGCCGGCCGATGTCGAGAGCGCGATCGCGCGCATTACGCAGATGGCGCGGGCGGCGGGAATTCATCTCATCGTCGCCACCCAGACGCCGCGCGCGGATGTCATCACGGGCGTGATCAAAGCGAACATTCCGAGCCGGATCGCGTTCCAGGTTGCCTCGAAAATCGACAGCCGCGTGATCCTGGATGAGAACGGCGCCGATCGCCTGCTCGGCCAGGGCGACATGCTTTACCTGCCGCCGAGCACCTCGCGGCTGATCCGGGCGCAAGGCGTGCTCGTGACCGATGAAGAAATTCACCGGCTGGTCGAGTTCGTTTCCGCGCAAAGCCCGCCGGCCTTCGATCTCGCGATGCAGGACAAACTCCAATTATCCAGTGCCCCCGCGGACGAAGAAGTGACCGACGAAGACGAGGAGCTGGTGGAGAAATGCCTCGAAATTATCCGCCAGGAAAAACGCGCTTCGACCTCGCTCCTCCAGCGCCGGCTGCGGCTCGGCTACACCCGCGCCGCCCGCATCGTTGATATTCTGGAGCAGCGCGGCATATTGGGTCCCGGCGAAGGCGCGAAGCCGCGCGAGATTCTCGTCGACCTCGACGCCGCGGTGTAATCGGGCGCCGCACGAATTTCCATGGAAGGCCTCGGCAAAAAACTACAGGAAGCACGCCTCGCGCGGAACCTCACGCTCGAAGAAGCCGGACGTATGACCAAGATTCGTCCGGGGCGTCTGCAAGAAATCGAGAACGAAGATTTCTCGGAGTTCGCCAGCCTGGCTTACGCCAAAGGATTTCTGCTCATCTATGGGAAGTTTCTCGACGTGGACGTGACGCCATACCTCGAGGCCTTTGAAACCTCCGAATCTATGACGGTCGACGGCTATGCTTATCTCCAGGATAATCCTGCGCCGGCCCCCAGCCGTCAGGTTGTCGTCCGGCCTCACCGCAGCACGGGGCGCGGGTCGTTCCTCCCCTTTGTCATCGGCGTCGTCGTTTTGGTAGTCGGGTTCATGGTGATGAAATGGGTCCTCGAGGTACAGCGTCTTAAGCCAGACTCTCGCGCGGCCGCAGGAGCGTCGCCGGTGCCGACGGCAACGGCGGAAACAATCATCGCGCCCCAGGCGTTGCCCGTCGAGACCGTGGCCAGTCCGACACCGGCCGTCGTGATCACGCCACCGCCGCAACCATCCGTTGCCCCTTCCTCGCCGACTGAGCAGGCGATCCCGACAGAACCGGAGGTGCGCCGTGCCGAACCGGTCAATCCGCAAGACTTGCCAAAGGTCCGGCCCAGTCTCACGCCACCGCCGGTTCGGAGGCAATTCCGGAGTCCGGCTCCAAGACCCCCCGTGGCTCCAGGGCCCGCCCTGAGTCCCGCTCGTCCCACTCCGCGGCGCTTGCTTTCCAGATAGGCGTGAACGCGCGATCGGCAGGTCCCTCTTCTGGCGCGGCGGTCTCCGACCGCCCAGGCACTGCGCTCCAGGGAACGCCCAAGCCAAAGGTCGGCATGATCAGTCTCGGGTGCGCGAAAAATCTGGTGGATGCCGAGATCATGCTCGGGAGCGTCTTGCAACAAGGCATGGAAATCACGTCCGTCGCCGAAGAGGCGGACGTGCTCGTCGTCAACACGTGCGCCTTCATCGATTCCGCGAAAGAGGAATCAATCGACGCGATCCTGGACGCGCACCAGCAGCGCGGTTTGGGAAAGAGGCCGGGCCAAAAATTGATCGTGAGCGGGTGCATGTCGCAGCGTTTTTCGCGCGAGTTGCGGGAGTCGCTTCCGGAGGTGGACGCTTTCGTCGGCTTGGACCAGGTGGCCGAAATGGGGGCGATCGTGCGGCGTGTTCTCAGCACGGCGAGCCTTCCCGGCTCCAGTTTTGTGACCGACCGGCCGACCTACATTCCAAATTACGATACTCCGCGGTTTCGTTTGACCCCCGCACACAGTGTCTACCTGAAGATCGCGGAAGGGTGTAATCACCCGTGCAGCTTCTGCGTCATCCCGCAAATGCGGGGACGGCACCGCAGCCGGCAACCGGCCTCGGTGCTCTCCGAAATCCGCGCGCTCGTGGCGGAAGGCGTGAAGGAGATCAGCCTCATCAGCCAGGATACGACCTATTACGGAATGGATTTGTGGACGGCGAAGGCTGGCCCGCGCCAGCCGGTCGACTCTTCGCGGGGACCTACGCTGGCCGCGTTGCTGCGCGACATCCAAACAATCGAGGGCGATTTTTGGGTGCGATTGCTTTACACACACCCGGCGCATTGGAGTCCCGAGTTGATCGAGACGATCGCGCAATGCGACAAGGTCGCGCGTTACATCGATATGCCGCTGCAGCATATCGATGAAGCGATGCTCGGCCGCATGCGCCGGGAAACGAGCCGCGCGCGCATTGAGGACCTGATAAGCGCTCTCCGCGCGGGGATTCCGGGCGTTGCGCTGCGCACCACTTTCATCGTCGGGTTTCCCGGAGAAACGGAAGAGGCGTTTGCCTCGCTCCTGGAATTCATCGAGCGAACGCGTTTTGAGCGGCTCGGCGTTTTCAAATACTCGCAGGAGGAGGGATCGCGGGCGGCGAAGATGCCGGAGCAGTTGCCGGTGAAAATCAAGAACGAGCGTTATCGTCGCGCCATGACGGTGCAACAGCGAATCGCACGTGAGATGGCGACGGAAAAAATCGGGCGCGACCTGCGCTTGCTCGCGGATCAACCGCTGGTCGCCCGCACGGAGGCGGACGCGCCGGAAGTCGATGCGCGCGTGATTCTTTCCGAGCCAGCCACGGTCGGCGAATTTACGCAACGCCGAATCACGGGCAGCCGAGGCTACGACCTGCTGGCGTGACGCTCCTCGGAGGGATGTGCTTCCGCACGTCCCAAATCTGAATTGACGGGCCACCGAGAATGGGACGTGCCGAAGCACGTCCCTCCGAGGATTGGATGCAGGGAAATCGCAGTGGCGGCGAAGTTAGCGAGTGACAATATGCGAATTTTCGGCCATTTCTTGGACCCCCACCCAATTCGTCAATGGCTGAACGCGTGCTCCCCCAGAAGCCCGAGACAACGCAGCGTCTTCAGAACGACACGGAAAAGCGCGATGCTTCCCGGGTCGTCCTCCCGTCTCGGACCCCACCCATTCCGCCGCGACGATCTCCCCCGCTGTTACCCGTCAGCGCAGCTCCGCAAGCCCAAACGCCCATAGTCCCATCGCGACGCCCGCCCGTGTCACCACCGCAGGCCACGGCCCCATCGCCGTTACGTCTCGTGCCGAAAGAGACCGATCATCTCCCCCGCCCCGATGCACCGATGGCATCCCACGCTTTCGCCCGCCCTTCGGTCCAGCCCGGCCCAAAAAAGGAGACTGCGCGCGTCAGCATCTTGCCCCGGGCATCAGCGCCACCGGCGATCGTGCAACCTGCGGCCGGCCTCGCCGCCACATCCAAGTCGATCGACCCGTTCGATTTCATTCCGAGATGGTTTTGCTGGGGATTGCTCGGCCTTTCCGCTCTTATTTTTCTCATCCAAATCTGGAATTACGCGTTATCTTAAGCCCATGGAAAACTCCGCTACCTCTTCGATCATAGATCTCGACGACTCGAATTTTGAAAAGGAAGTCACGCAAAGCGACCAGACTGTGCTGGTCGATTTCTGGGCTCCGTGGTGCGGGCCGTGCAAAATGATCGCGCCGCTCCTGGATACGATTGCGACGGAGAAAGCGGGCTCGGTGAAGGTCGCAAAAGTGAACGTGGATGAGAACCTGAACCTCTCCACGAAGTACAATGTGCGCGCCATTCCTGCGTTGCTCTTCTTCAAAAGCGGCCAACTCCGCGATCAAATGGTCGGGATGGCGACAAAGCAGGACCTGCTCAGCCGGCTCGACGCGCTGGCGTGAGAACCAATTAGCGAATTAACGAATCAATGACTTAGCGATTTCAAATCGTTAATTCGCTCAGTCGCTAATTCGTTAATTGATTTGCGCCCGGCGCGGCTCGAACGCGCAACCTACAGCTTCGGAGGCTGTCACTCTATCCAGTTGAGCTACGGGCGCAGTGCGCTCCGATTATAGTGGGCGAGCGCCAAAGCACAACCGCCGCCCGATCCAGCTCTTCTCGTGCTCGTGCTCGTGATCGTGATCGGAAAGCCGATGAACAGAACGATCACGAGCAAGAGTACGAGCACGATACAGAACAAAACCCCATCTTTCCTTTGATTTTTCCTCCCAGGCGAATGAAGATGACCGCCCGCCAGCGGGCCCTAGGAGATCATTATGAGCAGCATTATCGACGCAATCGAAAAGGAACAACTGAAGACCGACGTGACCAACTTCAAGGTCGGGGACGGCGTCCGCGTGCACACGCGCGTGGTGGAAGGCGACAAGGAACGAATCCAGATTTTTGCCGGTATCGTCATCGGCCGCAAGGGCCGCGGGATGAACGAGACGTTCACCGTGCGGCGCATTTCCTACGGCGAAGGGGTCGAGCGGGTGTTCCCGCTTCATTCGCCGCGCATCGCGAAGGTGGAAGTGGAGAAACAGGGGCGCGCACGCCGCGCCAAGCTGAATTACCTGCGCGACCGCAAGGGCAAGGAAGCGACGGCGGTCAGAGAGTGAATCACTTAACGACTTAGCGACCTGGCGAATTAGCGATTGCAAAGGCGACATTCGCTAATTCATTAAGTCGTTAAGTCGCTAAATGTATCGTCGCTGTGGTTTCCGGCATGAACGCAGATTGCGCGCCCTTGGTGTCTCCACCATCGCCGGCGTCGACGAAGCGGGCCGGGGGGCGCTCGCCGGGCCTGTCGTAGCGGCGGCAGTCATCCTCCCCGAAAAATTTCGACATCGCCGGCTGAACGATTCCAAGCAGCTTCTCCCGGAACGGCGGGAAGAAATTTACCGCGAGCTAATCGATAGCGCCGGAATTTTATGGGCCGTCGGAATTGTCGATTCGATTGAGATCGATTCGATCAATATTTTGCGGGCCACCCACAAGGCGATGCGCGCGGCCATCGAGGCGTTGAGCCTGCGGCCCGATCATGTGCTGATCGACGGCCTTCCCGTCTCCCCGTTTCCGCTTCCGCAGACCGCGATTATCGACGGCGATTGCTTCAGTCTCAGCATTGCCGCAGCCAGTGTGATTGCGAAGGTCACGCGCGACACGATTATGCGCGACTTCTGCGCGCGTTTCCCGGAATATTGCTTCAGCCAGCACAAGGGCTACGGCACCGAGCTGCACCTGATAAAATTACATGAACACGGGCCTTGTCCGATTCATCGACGATCTTTCGAACCGGTGGCGCAGCCGGTTTTCGAGTTCGCCTCCCCAGCATCTGCGACTTGGAACGCGGGGGGAGAAGCTGGCCGGCCAGTTCCTGCGCCGGAACGGTTACAAGATCCTGTATCGTAATTTTCGCGGACGCACCGGCGGCGAAATCGACCTCGTCTGCCGCGATCGCGACACGCTGGTGTTCGTCGAAGTGAAAACACGGACGCGCGAAGATTTCGGGCGCCCGTTCGACGCCGTCGATCGCAACAAGCAAAAGCGCATTGCCCGCGGGGGCCTGGCCTGGCTCCGGCTCCTGGATGATCCCGATATTCTTTTCCGATTCGACGTCGTCGAAGTGATCATCGAGGAAGGCGCCGAACCGCGAATAGAACTGCTCCGCAACGCCTTCGGGCTGCCCGAGCCGTACATTTATTGAAGAGGCTCAAGTTTCGAGACGCTCGTTGCAGCAGAGCAATTGCAGCTTCACCTTGCAACGATGTCCTCTTCAACTCGCCTCTTTTGCGCGCTGGTCGCAGGCCTTTCTTCCCTGCTTCCATTACAGCAACAATTCGCAGCGGAATCCAAATCGTTGACCGGTCAAGCCGCCGTCTCCGCCGATTGGACCCAGGACGCGCCGGGCGCTCGGCACAAGATCACCCTGGATGATCTGCCGCCGCCGTTTCAAACCGAGTCTGTTACCAACCGTCCGCGGGTGGTGGCTCGGCCAGAGGGCGCGCAGCTTCAAGTCCCCGCCGGCTTCAAGATCGAGCTGTACGCCGCCGGCTTCCGGGACCCGCGCTACCTTCTGACCGCGCCCAACGGGGACATCTTCGTCACAGAAAGCGGCAACGATACGATCAAGGTGCTGCGCGACACCGATGGTGACGGAAAACCGAATTCTAACGAGGTTTTCGCGGAGAAAGGACTAAAGGATCCATTCGGCATTGCTTTCTACCCGCCAGGCCCCGAGCCGAAATATCTTTACGTCGCGAACACCAACGGCGTCGTTCGTTTCCCCTACCGCAACGGCGACATCAAGGCGCGCGGCCCGGTCGAAAAACTGGGCGCGGAGCTTTCGCCCGGCGGCCTTCTCACCGGCGGCGGACATTGGACGCGCGACATCGCGTTCTCGCCTGATGGCAAACGAATGCTCATCTCCATCGGTTCCCTTTCCAACGTCTCTGATGATTCCGACGAGGCGGATCGCGCGCGCATCTTCCAGTTCAACCCGGACGGCACGGGACAAAAAGTTTTTGCCTGGGGAATTCGGAACGCGGTGGGCATCAAGTTTCGGCCCGGGACGGAGGACCTTTGGATGAGCACGAACGAACGCGACGCGCTGGGCGATGGACTTGTGCCCGATTACATCAGCCGCGTGCAACCGGGCGGATTCTACGGCTGGCCCTGGTTCTATATCGGCAATCACCAGGACCCGCGGCACAAAGGCAAACACCCGGAGCTGGCGGGCAAAGTTCTCGTCCCCGACGTCCTCGTGCAGAGCCACTCCGCCACGTTGAATCTGTGTTTCTACGACGGGCAACAATTTCCGGCCGAGTACCAGGGCGATATCTTCGCGGCCTTCCACGGGTCATGGAACAAGGCGCGGCGCACTGGTTACAAAATCGTGCGGGTGCCGTTCGATAAAGCGGGCGGAAAAGCGCGGGGCGATTACGAAGATTTCGTCACCGGCTTCGTCACTCCGGAAGGAAACGTCTGGGGCCGGCCGGTCGGCATCACCGTCGCGAAAGATGGCAGCCTCCTCTTCAGCGAAGATGGGAACGAGACCATCTGGCGTGTGAGCTACGGAAAGTGAAGCGAACAGGCGCTGTCATCCTGAGCCGCGCAGACGGCGAGGGACCTCCCAGTCGCACGGCATTGTTACTCAGGCAGCGATTACGCCTCATCCGAAGATAACGCCCAAGATTTCGCGTAAGCGAATGACCCACAGCGAGGTCCCTCGCCGTCTGCGCGGCTCGAGATGACAAGCATTGGATCAGCCCCTACACCAGCAATTCGTAGGAGAGAATGCTCAGGCAATAGATCGAAGCGGTTTCAACCCGGAGAACAACCGGCCCCAGCGTAATCGGCCGGCAACCCTGGCTTCGGGCGAGCGAAAGCTCCGCAGGCGTGAAATCGCCTTCGGGACCAACGAGCATCAACACGTTGCTGGGTCGATCCCCATGTTCGCTTTCAAATTGCGCCAGGATTTTCTTGAGGTGCACGGCATCGGACTGGAGCGAACCGATCAATTGCAGATCGAAACCTCGATGATGCTGAAAGAACTGCGCGAGCGTTTGCGGCGTTTGCACTTGCGGCAGCCAGTTCTGGCCGCATTGCTTGGCGGCTTCGATCGCGACGGTCTGCCACTTGGCCTGCTTTGACGCGGCGCTCTCTTCATCGAGCCGGACAACCGTGCGATCGGAAAGAATCGGAGCGATTTCCGCCGCGCCGATCTCGACCGCCTTCTGCACGATCAGGTCCATGTTTTTTCCTTTGGGGATGGCCTGGCCAAGGGTGATGCGGCAGCGAAGCGGCGGCGTCTGCGCGTCGTGCAATTTGCGGAGATGGATTTCCGCGGTCTCGCTGGAAACGATCTCGGCGGTGATCTCACGCCCCTGGCCGTTAAAAAGAACAACCTTGTCCGCCGGTTCGAGGCGCAGGACGTTGCGGCAATGGTGCGCCTCGGAGCCCGTCAGGATGAGGGCGTCGGGATGCCAGTTTTCTGGCGCGACATAAAAACGATGCATGGAAATCGTAAAGGTTTCAGGGTTCGGGATTCAGGGTTCAGAAGGCAAAAACCGCAGCATCACATCTGAACCCTGAAACCTGAACCCTCTCACCTAAAAAATTCCTTCGCGCGATCGAAGAAGCTCTTGTGGAGCGGAGTGTTTTCGTCCCCGCAGAGCGCGGAAAATTCCTCGAGCTTCTGCCGTTGCTCGCTGTTCAAACGGCTCGGCACCTCGACCAGGAGACGTGCCAGGAGATCACCCCGATCGCGCGCGTTGACGTTAATGATGCCTTTGCCGCGCAGCTTGAACACCTGGCCGCTCTGGGTTCCCGCCGGCACCTTGAGATTCGCTTTGCCTTCCAGGGTCGGCACCGCAATTTCGCCGCCGAGCGCGGCAAGGGTGAAGGCAATGGGCACTTCGCAGTAGAGATTGTCGTCTTCGCGCTGGAAAATGGCGTGCTCCTTGATGTGAATGACGACATAAAGATCGCCGGACGGCCCGCCGCGAATTCCCGCCTCCCCATTGCCGGACGAGCGGAGCCGCGAGCCATCGGAAATGCCGGCCGGCACTTTTAGTTTGATGCGGCTCGTGTTCTCCACGCGTCCTTCTCCACTGCAAACCCGACACGGCTTCTCGATGATCTGACCCACGCCCCGGCAGCGCGGACAGGTTTGCGAAACCTGGAAGAATCCGCGGGAGCTAACGACCTGGCCGCGGCCGCCGCAGGTTGGACAATTGATCGCGCGCGAGCCCGGATCCGCGCCTTTGCCCTCGCACTTGGCGCAGGTATCCAGCTTGCGGACTTCGATCTCCTTCTCCACGCCAAAAGCGGCCTCTTCGAGCGTGATCTGCATGTCGTAACGCAAATCGGACCCGCGCTGGCGCCCCTCGCGATCGGTGGTCGCACCGCCGCCGAAAAACGTTTCGAAAATCCCACCAGCGCCGGCGCCGCCACCGAACACTTCCCGGAAAATATCGAACGGATCATGAAATCCGCCGCCGCGTCCCGCGCTGCCTTGGGCGAAAGCGGCATGCCCGAAGCGATCGTAGGCCGCGCGCTTGTCGGCATCGATCAGCACATCATAGGCTTCGCCCAGTTCCTTGAACTTTTCTTCCGCGTGCGGGTCGTTCGGATTTTTGTCCGGATGAAATTTGACGGCGAGCTTGCGATAAGAGCGCTTCACCTCTTCCTCCGAGGCGCTTCGCGTCACCTCCAGGACTTCGTAGTAATCGCGCTTGGTGGTAGCCATCGCATCTAGGTCGGATAGGTCGTGTGTGACCTATGCACCACTCGAAACCACGACGCTGGAGGGCCGCAGAAGCCGATCCTTCATCCGATAGCCGCGGCGCGTTTGACGGATAACGACGCCTTCGGGGAATTGTTCGCTGGGCTCATGGGCGATCGCCTCGTGGAGGTTCGGATCAAACTTCTGGCCGGTCGCGTCGATCGGTTGGAGTCCGTGTTCGGTCAAGAAATCCATCAATTGTTTCAAGACCATGCTCATGCCGGAAAACACGGGCGAGTTCTCGCCTTCGCTCCGGGCCGCTTCGAGACCGAGCTCGAAATTGTCCACGATGGCGATGAGCCGCTCCAGGAGCGAGCTGTTCGCGTACTTGATCGCTTCCTCTTTCTCGCGCGCGGCGCGTTTCTTGTAATTCTCGAAGTCGGCCTGGCTCCGCAGCGCCAGGTCGCGGAAGCGGTCGAGATCCGCCTGCAAAGTTTCATCCTCGTCCTGATCGGACGGCGGCGGGACGCCAGAGCCGGATGGCTCCGCTTCCGGCTGCGCGGCTGAGGGATCTTGCGCGGGCTTGTCCGTCTCCGCGGGCGATTCAGTAACTGGGATTCTTCTCATGTCTTGCGAATTGCGATCAAAGTAATGTCGTCATTTTGCGGCTGCGCTCCAACGAAGCTCCGCAGCTCGTCGATCAAACGGGTGATTATGGCCTGGGCGCCATTGGGCGCGCTGGCGCGAACGCACTCGACCATGCGGTCAAAGCCGAATTCGTCTCCGTTTGGGTCGAGCGCCTCGGTCACTCCATCCGTGTAGAGCAGCAGGCAATCGTCCCGTTCCAACGGGAGAGCGAAGTCGCCGGTTATCCTATCGAACACGCTTCCGCTGTCAATTCCGACGGCCATGCCCGGAGGCTTGATCGGAGTCACGGATTCGGTCGCACGCTGGTAAAGAAGAGGGGCGTCATGGCCCGCGCGCGAGAGCGCCACCGAATTGCGCGCGTGATCGAGAATCACGTAGGCCATGCTGATGAACATGTCTTCCTTGATATCGGGATAGATTTGCCGGTTTACTTTTTGCAGAACATCGGCCGGCGAAGGATTCCCCGCGGCCTGACTGCGCAAAACACTGCGGCAGATGGCCATGATGATCGACGCAGGCACGCCTTTTCCCGAGACATCGGCAATCGCGACGCCGAGCCGCTCCTCATCCACTTTGATGTAATCGAAATAGTCGCCGCTGACATGGCGCGCGGGAATATTGATGCCGTGGATCTGGAAGCCCTCGATCACCGGCGCTTCGCTCGGGAGCAGGATGCGCTGAATATCTCGCGCGATCTCGAGATCGTGATCGAGGCGCTTTTTTTCGTTCGCTTCCGAATAGATGATGGCGTTGTAAAGGGCGAAAGCCGATTGCTCGGCGATCGACTTGAAAACAACGAAATCGCTCTGCGTAAAAGGGGGGCTCCCTGGACCGTTGCCCAGGGCCAGCACGCCCATGTTTTGTTTTCCGTAAAGAAGCGGCGTGACCATGACAGAGGTGGCGCCCAGAGAAGTGCCGCGCAGGGCCGCCAGCTCGGCGGCATTCGCGAGATCCGCCAGGTAGAGGGGCTCGCGAGTCTGCCAGACACGGCCGATCATGCCTTCGCCGGGAGGGATGGGATGCAACCGCAGATAGCTCTCCAAAGCCAGGGGAGTCGTCGCGGCCTTTTGCAGCACGTCCGGCGGCACCTCGACGAAGGGCAGACAGCCTTTCGAGATGTAGGTGGGCGCGAGTTTCCCTCCGGCGCGTTCCATCATGTAGAGCGCGCCTCCGTGCGCGTCGAGAATCCGCGCCGCCCCTTCCACGATCAAGCGGTGCAAGTCCGCCGCGCGGATCGTTTCGGTAAAAGCTTCGCCCAGGCCATGCAAGAAATCGAAGACCAGCGTCTCCTCGATCTTGATCTCTTCATTAGAGAGTTCGAGCTGGCGAAGACGTTTTCGCTGATATTGCCAGGTCAGGACCCACCCGGCGAGACACGCAACCAACAGCCCAAGAAGAATGAATGGCCACATGCGCCGAGGGCTGGATTAGTTCGGCGCCGTCCCGTGATGGAGATCTTGTTTTAGATAATCGAGAACGTCCTTGAACCGGGAAAGGTTTTGCGGCGCGGCATCGCACAACGCCTGGTGCGCATCCAGCATCTGCCGGGCGTTCTCCTGCTTCTTTTCGTCCGGCGATTCGGCGGTCGATTCGCGCTGGAGCAATTCGCATTGCGGCGACGCCGCCCCGTTGGCATGGATGCTGAAGATCTGGTCCAGACCGAGACCGTAAAGCAGTTCGCGACTGCGATCCCCGCAATGGACCACGTGGAGATGGCCATGTCCCAGCTCCTTCAGGCGGAGCGCGACACCCGCCATTGTTCCCATGAAGGTGGAATCCATCATGACGCATTTTTCCAGGTCGATGACGAATTCGCGGTAGCCGCGGTTGACCATCTCACGGGTGAATTCCTTGAGGTTGCCGCTGTTGAGGAAGCTGCCTTTGCCCTCAACCTTCACCCAAACGGCATCGCCGTTTACTCCGACTTGTATAGACGACTGCACTGCGTGAGAAAAATATAAGATCGCCCTACCTGGTGTCAAACCAACTGCGCCCCGCTTCGGGCGTCCCGCGCGTACCCGAAATGGCTGGCCATGCGATCTCGCAGCTTCGGCCAGGGCCGTTTATTCCCACAGGTAGGAGCGGTTCTCAGCCACGATCCGGCCATTTTCGATCAACAGACAACGCCACGAAATGACCCGGCCATCGTTAAAATAATCATCTCCGATCACGGCAAACTCGGTCTTGTGATTACCCTTCACGCTGGTGTAGGTCAATTCGCGGGCCTGGACAAACGAACGAAGCTTTTCCTGCCGATACTCCAGGCGCACCGTCACATTCGCCGGCCGTTTTGCGCGCCAGAAGAAATCGAAATAATTGCCAAAGCGCTGGCGTTGATCGGCCGCGGTAATCGCCCCGTGCATTCGATAGGTGCGCTCGAAATTCATCGAGATCTCAGCGATGCCCGAGTATTGCGCCGAAGATAAACTCGAGCGCCGGGTCTTGGGCGCAGTTTCGCTCAGCAAAAAGAGTTTGGTCTTCCGAAACTGAAAATCATCACTCAAGGCGACGGGCAAAGGATTCACCTTCGGCAAGACCTTTGCCCCGTCCGCGGCCAGGACGTGGCCGGCCGAGACCGCGGCCAAAAGGAAAATCGTCGCGAACTTCATCGGGGTCATGGAAAGGGAACTGTAACGCGCTGTCAATGGCACCGCGAGCCGGGCGGAGTCGAATCCCGGTTTCGCCCGCGCAGTTTCGCGCGTAAAATTTTTCGTGATCGAAGTTCGATACGACCGCGGTGTTTATCTGCCGCAAGAAGACCTTTGGCTCGATCCGTGGGACCGCAAGCCCTTCGCGTTTGTCTCGCACGCCCATAGCGATCACATCGCGCCGCATGACGAAATCATCGTCTCCGAACGGACCGCGCGTTTGATGCAGGCGCGTTTGCCCGGGGAGCGCAACGAACACGTGGTCGCCTTCGGCGAACGAAACACGATCCGCGGTCTCGACCTGATGCTCCTGCCCGCGGGGCACATCTTCGGCTCGGCCCAATTCTTTCTGGAGACCAAGGCCGGCTCTCTTCTTTACACCGGCGATTTCAAATTGCGGCCAGGCCATTCCGCCGAGCCAGCGGAATGGCGAAAGGCTGAGACGTTGATCATGGAAACGACTTACGGTTTGCCGCGCTACCGGTTGCCGCCTACCGACGAAGTCATCGGCCAAATCGTGGCGTTTTGCCGGGACGCGCTCGAGACCGGCGCAGTGCCGGTCCTGCTTGGATACTCGCTGGGCAAGGCGCAGGAAATTCTCTGTTCGCTCACCGGCGCCGGACTCAGGCCGATGCTGCATGGGTCCGTCCATGCCATGACGCGGATCTACGAACAATTCGGGCAATCGTTTTGCGAATACGAACGCTACAAGGCGGATGAAGTCGCCGGCAAAGTGCTGATCTGTCCGCCGAGCGCCAATCGTTCGCGCATGCTGGAAAAGATTCGCGACAAACGCGTCGCCATGATCAGTGGTTGGGCCGTCGATCCAAGCGCGGTCTACCGTTACCAGGTCGACGCGGCCTTTCCTCTTTCCGACCATGCCGATTACACCGACCTCCTGCGTTATGTCGAACTGGTCCAGCCGGAGCGGGTGCTGACGCTGCATGGATTCGCGGCCGAGTTCGCGCGGGATTTGCGAGAGCGCGGAGTGGAGGCGTGGGCCTTGAGCGAGGAAAACCAGATGGAGCTGGGATTCAGGTCCGGGCAGCGCACGCACCCTCGCATGCCCATTACGGCGCCCTCGCCGCAAAGCGCGTGCGCTCCCCAGTCAGAATTCGCTGCGTTCGCGGCCGTCGGCGAGGCCATCGCCGCGACGCCGGCCAAGCTTGAAAAAGTCCGACTGCTCGCGGATTACTTGCGCAACCTGGAACCCGCGCAGCTGCCGATTGCGTCGGTTTATTTCACCGGCAAGCCGTTTCCTCAAAGCGATCTGCGCACGATCCAGGCGGGCTGGGCGGTGATTCATCGGGCGCTGATGGCCGCCACTAGACTCAGCGAACCTGAGTTTCGGCGCATCGCCAGCTCCCATGGCGATGCCGGCAAGACCGCGCTCGAAGCCCTGGAGGGCCGCACCGTTCCTGAATCGTTTGCCCTGACTGAATCACGCGAGTTTTTTGATTCCCTCCAAAAAACGCGCGGCCCGCTGGCCAAGACGGAGATGCTGCAAAAGCGCCTCGCGAAAATCTCGCCGCGCGAAGGTCAGTACGTGGTCAAGATTTTGACCGGCGACCTGCGGATCGGTTTGCGCGAGGGATTAGTGGAAGAAGCGATCGCGTCCGCTTTCAACGCTCCGCTCGATGACGTGAAAGAAGCGAACATGCTGCTCGGCGACATCGGAGGCACCGCCCTGCTGGCATTGAAGGGCGAATTGCAACGAGCGGAGCTTTCCCTGTTCCGGCCGATCAAATGCATGCTCGCAAGTCCGGAGCCGACGGCAGAAGCGATTTGGGCCCGGTTCGCGAATGAGTCTCATGACACCCATACAACCTACGTCGAAGACAAATTTGACGGCATTCGCGCCCAACTTCACCGGGGCAAGGAGCGCGTGGAGATATTCTCGCGGGATTTGCGCCGGATGACCGACCAGTTCGCGGAGCTGGCCGAGCAAGCCCGCAAGTTCGAGGACGAATTGATCCTCGATGGCGAAATCATGGCGTTCGACCAAGGGAGAAAGCTGACGTTTTTTGATCTTCAAAAACGTCTGGGGCGAAAAAGTGAAGGAGCTGATTTGTTCGCGGCCGCCTCCGCGGACGTGCCAGTGGCTTTCGTTGCCTTCGATTTGCTCTGGAAAAATGGAGAGTCTCTCTTGAGAAAGCCGCTGCGGGAACGGCGCGATTTCTTGCGCGGCGTGAAACTCCCGCCGCAATTTCAGGTAGCTGAAATCTACGCCGCCCATTCGGCCGAAGAGATCGAGAATGCATTTCAGCTTTCACGCCGCCGTTTGAATGAGGGGCTCATGGTAAAAGACCCCGAAAGCTTCTATTCGCCGGGCCGGCGCGGGATGTTCTGGTTCAAGCTAAAGAAAGAACTGGCGACGCTCGATGTCGTCGTGGTGGCGGCGGAGCTCGGCCACGGAAAGCGGAACCATGTCTTGAGCGATTACACGTTCGCCGTCCGCGACGAAACGACCGGCCAGCTCTCCACCATCGGAAAAGCCTACAGCGGTTTGACCGACGTCGAGATCGCGGAGCTGACCGAGCATTTCAAGAAACAAACGATCGCGAATCGCGGGCGATACCGCGAAGTGAAACCGGACATCGTTCTCGAAATCGCGTTCGATTCGATTCAACCGAGCACGCGGCACGAGAGCGGCCTGGCGCTGCGCTTCCCCCGCATCAAAGCCATTCGGCGAGACAAAGGAGTGGACTCAATCGACACGCTGGCCTACGCGCGCACCCTGGCGGCACGACACGGTTCCGACCCTGCCACCGATCTACGCCACTGAACGCCGCTTATTTTGGAGCAGGCGTAGGCGTCGCCGCCGGGGCCGGCTTCTTGCCTTCGGCTTGTTCGGGACGCCTGGGTCTCAGGTCTCCCGGCTTTTGGGCTTCCGAAATGGGCGGCGGCGCGACGTTCGAGGACGGGGTCGTGATGGCCGGGGCCGGGGGTTTTAGCCGAACGTTCGCGGGAGTCTGCGGCACGGCCGGCTTGGTTTCGGCAGGCTGCCGCGACAAAGGATCGGCTGGCGCGGGTGGAACTATGCCCGGCGTTGGCTGCGGGACGCGAGGAGGAGCGACTGGTCTTGGCCCGGGATTGTACCGCGGTGCGGGCTTTTCGGCGGTGTCCGTGGGTTGCGTCGAACTTGGAGGAGCTGCCGGCGTATTCAGCGGAGTCGGCAAAATGCGGCGCGGCGTTGTCTGAGGCGCGCGGGCCGGCGTTGAAGAAGCACTCGGGACCGCGGGAGTCATTCGAGGCGGCGCGATGGTTGCGGTAGATTCCGCAGGGGGAACTGTCAACGCAGGCGAGGGCTTTGGTGGAGGCGCCGGTTGCCGTGGACGAGCAGAAGGCGAAGCCTGGACAGGTGGGGGCGTCGATATTGCAGGGGCAGTGGCTCGCGCAGTTGGGGCTGGTTTCGGCGACGCCACGATCGACGGCGCCGGAGTCGAAATTACCGCGGGGCTCGTTCGCGCTATCGGGGTCGATGTTGGCATGGCCGAGACCGGAGCCTTCGGGGTCGGGACGGGGCTCGCACTCACCGGCGTCGCTGTCGTCGTCGTTGGGGTGGAGCTGCTCGAAGGGCGCAGGGGAGTTACTAATGTCTTCGAAGGCGCGTCGGGCGGGGGCGTCGATTCCGCTTTCATCTTCGCGCGCGCCCGGTCGGCGGCGGGGCGGTCGGTGTCCGCGGCCCAGCTTTTCTCGACGGTCGCCTGGGTAAGATTTTCCTTTATTCGTTGCGGCCGGTTTATTCCCTGATCCGTGGTAAGGGCGGGCGCCGACATCACCAGAATCTCGCCGCGCACGGTCGGGGGCGCGGTGGTTTCGGAATTCACCTGCCGTTCGAGGCGATACCGCTCGATCGGCTGCCGGCTGCGCGAACGCATTTCCTCGTAGTTCGGCCCCTGGTTAACGATCGTGGTATTCGCGTAGGTAATGTTGGTAACGTTGGTCGTCTCGATGACGATCGTCACGTTGCGCTCGACCGGCACCACCGAGCTCCGGATGCGCCGCGACCCGAACTCATTGTTCGGAACGAAGGCATACTGGTCCGGCCCGATGTCATAATGATTATCCGCCCAATTGCGGATGCCGCTCCTCCGATCGAACCGCGCTTCCGGCGGCAACGGAGCCCAACCGACGTAATCCTTGCTCGTTCTCCAGGAAACCCAGGCCGGCGCCCATTCGTCCCCGGGCACCCACACCCAGCCGACGCGCCGCAAGCGGACCCATCGCCCGTAGTGATAAGTCGCCCATCCGAACGGCTCTTCGGACACCCACGTCCAGCCCGCGTCCGTATAGACCCATCGGCCGTCTGTATAGGGTCTCCAGTTGCGTTCCTCAGCCTCGCGCGGCTGCCAGACGAAGCCGTACTCGGAGGTCTCGCGCCAGTCGCCGAGCGGCTCCAGTTTGCGATAAAACATCCCGTAGGAGCCCGTCGAACGCGTTTCGGTTTCGCGAGTTCTTGGCACAGTTTGCGGCCGATCGATTGGCGCTTCCTGCGGTGCTTCGATGGGCGCTTCGACTACTTGCTCCGCCGGGACATTCGTGGCGGCGATGGCAGCAGCCTCTTTCTCCGCCAGCGCCTTTTCCCGGGCCTCCAAATCGGCCTGTTGTTGCGCGAGACGCTGCTTTTCATCGGCCTGTCGCTCGACGGCAAGACGCTCCTGCACCTGGCGTTCTACTTCAGCCCTCTTCTCTTCTTCGGTCTGCTGCTTTTGGCAGGAAACAAAAAACGCCAGCGCCGCGAGCAGCGGCAAAATGCAAAACTTTTTCATTGTGAGGTTAGACCTGGATGGTCCTTCGTTATTCGAAGGAAACTGGCGCGGGGGCGGCCTTCACGACCGCCGGATCAATTAGGCGCCGGAGACGACGCCGCTGGCGGGACAGTTTTGTCCGCCGGGGAGGCATTCGCCGCGGCTTTCTCCGCTAGGGCCTCTTTTTCACGGACCGAGAGACGTAATGCTTCCGCCCTCTTTTCTTCTTCGGTTTGCTTTTTTTGACAGGAAACAAAAAACGCCAGCGCCGCGACCAGCGGTAAGATGCAAAATTTTTTCATGGTGAGTTAGATCCGGATGGTTGTTGGTTATTCGAAGGAAACTGCTTCGGAGGTCGCCTTCACGACCCTCAGATTCATTAACGCCCCGGTGACGCAGCCGGCGTGACAGTTGAGACCGGGGTCATGATCACTCGTTCAATCTTATCGCTCCGGACCTTTTGGACATTTGCGTATATCGCGACCAGCGCCAGCCCAACGAGAATAGCCCACATTAATATCACGCCGGTGCGGGGCGCACGTGAGGGGTCCGCCGGATTTTCTCTCCCGCTTGAAGATTCCACTTTCGGCACCGTCTCCTGCTCCAGAGTCTCGCGCAAGGCGATCAGTCGAGTGAGAGCGCCGCGATCGCGTCCATGACGCGTTGGCTAAGCCGGAGGTAAACATCCTTCCCGGGCGGCTGAAGATCGGCGGCGGTGAAATAGATTGGCTCGCCCACGACCACGGTGATGGGCCGGAAACGCACTCGCGAACTTCCGCGCGGCCACGCTTCGCGAGCGCCGAAAATCCGCATGGGAACGACGGGTGCGAGCGTCTTGGCGATCACAAACCCCAGTCCCGGCAAGGCGGGGCGCAAGCGCCCATCCTTCGTCCGCTCGCCCTCAGGAAAAACCAGCGTCCCCTCGCCTGCCTTTAGGATCCGGATCAGCGCTTTCAAAGCGCTGCGGTCGTTGCCCTCCTGATCGACGGGAATCACGTTCAGTTTCGGCAGCAGCCATCCGAAAAAGGGCCCGGCCAGGAGACTCTTGCGCGCGAGAAAAAAGATCGCGCGATCGGCGACGCTGCCGACGAGCGGTGGATCGAGGTAACTCTCGTGGTTCGACGCCAAAATCACCGGGCCGTGATTGATCATGCGTTCGCGATGGACCACGCGAAGCCGGAAAAAAGTCCGTCCCGCCAATTTGATGAGGTTGTAGCAAAACCAGTAGTAAGGGTTCAAAATACTTGGCGAATTAACGATTTAGTGACTTAGCGAATGATGAGGCAATCGTTAATTCGCTCAGTCACTAATTCGTTAATTGAATGACATCCCTTTCATTTTCAGTCGCTCGATGATTTCGCCCACCACTTCCTCGATCGTGAGGTTGGAACTGTCGATGACGTGCGCATTTTTCGCGACGACCAGCGGGGCAGTGCGCCGCGAGGAATCCGCGTGGTCGCGGGCCGCTATCTGATCGCGCAAGCCTTGCGCGAGCCGCCGGCGCAAGCGGACTTCCGGCGAAGCATCGATGTAAAACTTGTAGGGCGTCCCGGGGAAAACCACTGAGCCAATGTCGCGTCCCTCCATGACAACGTCGCGATCGCCCGCGCAGGCGCGCATTTTCGCGACGAGAATTTCGCGGACCCGCGGGATGCTGCTGACGAGGGAAACCGCGGCGGTCACGCGATCGTCCGAGAGATGTTCGGCGGGGTCGACCCCATCAATCACGATCCGGGACCCGCGGTCATTGAGCTCGCAATCGATCCGAGAAGTTTCGATCAGGCGCGCAACGGCATCGCCATCTCCGGAAGGAATTCCGTGCTGCAAGACATGCCAGGTCGCGGCGCGATACATCGCGCCGGAATTTACGTAATCGAAACCAAGCTGTTTCGCGAGCTCCCGCGCGACACTGCTCTTGCCGGACGCGGCAGGGCCATCAATCGCTACGACTCGATGAGCGGGAGGGGTATTCACGACGAGACACGGGGCAACCGTTCCTGCATGATTGCCGGAAACCCTCTTACCTTCGTAACGCAAGCGGAGTGCTTGCCCGCTTTCATTCTTCGGCGGTCTTCGACGGTGTAAGCGAGCTGATGACCGGAGTCGTCAGGCGCGTTCGTTTTGAAGAAACGAAGTCATCGAGCGCCTTTTCAAACCCCGGATACGACTCGCGGACACACTCCACGTCCTGAACGATTGTTTCCCCGTCTGCAAACATTCCGGCCACGGCGAAAGCCATTGCAATCCGATGATCGCCGAAGCTGGCCACGCGGGCTCCCCGGAGCTCCGCCCGGCCATGAATCTCCAGTCCGTCATTGAGCTCGACGACCTGGACTCCCATGGCGCGCAAATTGTGCGCGATCGCTGCGATACGATCGGTCTCTTTCACTCGCAACTCCTGCGCGTGCCGAATGATCGTGGTGCCCGAGGCGAGCGCTCCCGCCACGGCGAGAATGGGCAATTCGTCGATCAACTGGGGAATTTCCTTGCCCTGAATGACCGTGCCTTTCAGGGGCGCACCCGTCACTTCCACGGTTCCACGCGGCTCGATTTGATCGACGTCCTCGATCGCTTCCCTCACTTGCGCTCCCATTCGGATGAGGACGCCGAGCAAGGCGGTCCGCGTATCGTTCAAGCCAGTCCGGCGCACCAGCAAATGGCCGCCGGGCTGGGCGCCCGCGGCCACGAGCCAAAAGGCGGCCGATGAAATATCGCCCGGGATCAGGAAATCGCGCGATTCGGGCACTTGATCGCCGAAAATGCTCGTGCCTCCATCGTCTTCGCGGACAGTGCGGACCAGGAAATAGTTCAGCATCAGCTCGGTGTGATTTCGGCTCACCGCCGGCTCGGCCACCGTGGTTTTCCCTTTGGCAAAAAGCCCGGCGAGAAGCAGTGCGCTTTTCACCTGTGCGCTGGCCACGGGCAAATCGTGCCGGATTCCCTTGAGCTTGACCCCGTGAATTTTCACCGGCGCGGTTTCGTTCGGTCCCTCGGCGACGATATTCGCCCCCATTTTGCGCAGGGGAGCGATCACGCGATCCATCGGACGACCGGAGAGGCTCGCCCCGCCGACCAGGCGGCTATCAAAGCTCTGGCCGGCCAGCAACCCGGCAAGCAATCGCATGGTCGTCGCGGAGTTTCCGCAATCGATCTCGCCAGACGGAGCGGTGAGAAGCCGCTTCTTTCCGTGCACCACGAGCATATCCGGCTCCGGATGCTCGATCTTGATTCCGAGAACGCGAAGGGCCTGCACTGTCCTCATGCAATCGTCGCTCGGAAGGAAGCCGCGCAGAACGCAAACACCATTTGAAAGCGCGGCGATGATGGCGGCGCGGTGGGAGATGCTTTTGTCGCCGGGCACCGTCATCTCCGCCTCGATGCGGGGGGCCCGTTTAATGCGAAATTCCATACAACTCTGTTATTTGGTTCGGTCCCGCCCGGACGCTCTCAACCGGGCGGACGGCGACGGTCATCATCGGGAGAATCGGCGGCCTTGTCCAGTTCCCGCCGCCAGACCATCCGCCCAAGACGGGTGAGCCGCCATTCCCGGGCCCCTCGCAAACCGACGCCCGTTAGGGGACGAGAAAGATTTTGTTGGTGTACGGGTCTTTGACTTCGGTCCCAGGCGGAAATCCGCGGACGTCCACGTACCCTTGATTGGGGGCGTACGGGCTGGTGACAAAGCCAGGCTTGTTCGGCACGGGAATTCCGTAAGGAATATCGCCCTTGGATTGTTTCGGCGGCGCGGTGGCGGCAGGCTGGGTCGGCGCTTCCACGTATTCGTTCGGCGGGGGCGTGGGGCCGTTCTCGTAAGGCTGAGGCTGCGGCGGGTATTCGCTCTGCGGCGGCGCCGCAGGGTACCTCGAGGGCTGGCGCCGCGTCGAGCGAACCGGCGGTTCGTCCTCGCAGGCTGAAAAAAAGAAAGCACCTATCAGGACGAGGGAGAGCGACAGTTTCATAAGTTGGTTTCGACGAGAGGCTATCCGTTGTAATTCATTGTTCGCTGGCTGACAATCGCTAATTACCCGGATCGAATCAAGGACGGGCCGGATCCACGATCTTGTCGACCGCACCGCCCTTTTCACAAGAGGAAAAATACAGTTTCGCAACCCGCTGCTTCCGAATCAGAGAAGAACGATGAGTAAAAAACCGGCCGAGCTGATCCTGGTGGCTGATGACGACGCGATGAGCCGCAAGCTCCTTGTCCGCATCCTGTCCAGCGCCGGCTTCGCCTGCGTGCAGGCGTCGGATGGAATCGAAGCGTTGAAGTCACTCCACGCCGATACGCCGTCGCTTTTGCTTCTGGATTTCGACATGCCGGGAATGAACGGGGCCGAAGTCTTGAAACAGTTGCGCAAGGATGGCGATGCGTCGATCGCCCAAATTCCCACGATCATGCTGACGGGCCATGGGGGCGAAGAGAGCGAGGTCTTGTGCCTGGAGGCGGGCGCGGATGACTTTGTCACCAAACCGATCAATCAAGCGGTCTTGCGCGCGCGGATCGACACGCAACTGCGTCTTCGTTCGATGCGCAGCCAGCTCCAGCAGCAAAACGACGAGTTGGAAGCCTGGCGCCGCAATCTCGAGCGAGACCTCGCGGCGGCCCGGCTGACGCAGCAGTCTCTCATTCCGCAAAAACCGCCCGTTTTGCCTGGATGGGACATAGCCGCCTGCTACCTGCCCGTCATTCAAGTGGGCGGGGATATCTACGGCTGGCTACGCATGGCCGATGGCAGAACGTTATTTTGGATCGCGGACGCCACCGGCCATGGAGCCTCCGCGGCCCTTCTCACAACGCTGGCCAAGCTCCTGTTCCACCACGGCACGGCGGAGCACAATGAGCCGGCGGAAATCATGGAAGCCGTGAATAAGGATTTCCGAAGTATCTTCGGCGCCCGCTCGTTCATGACGGCGATGTGCGTCGCCCTGGATCCCGCCACGGGCCGTGCCAGCGTGGTGGGCGCGGGACATCCGCCATTGCTCGTAGCCCGAAGTGGCGGGCAAACCGAAGCGATTGCCTCGTCCGCGCCACCGCTCGGGCTGCTGGAGCGTTCCGATTTCCTCGAAACGAACATCGGCCTCGAGCCTGGTGACGCATTTTTTCTCTACACCGATGGGCTTTACGGCTCGGGTCGTGACGCGAATCCACGACTTTCTTCCGAGCGGCTCGGCCAGATGTTGCACCCGATGGCGGCCGACGCGCAAGCGTTGCTGACCCGGGTCATAGACCAGGCCTCATTGAACGATGGAGGGAAACCGGCCCCGGACGATGTGGCCGCGGTGGCGGTCCGGCGCTCGCGCTGACCGGCAAAATCTTTCCGATTCACTAAAATTAATATTGCCCTCCCACGAGCGAACGATTAATCACCCTCTATGCCGAAACCCAAAAAGACTCCTTCAAAACGCAAACCGAACGCCGCCTTCATGAGACCGGTGCAGCCCGACGAGAAACTTTCCGCGATCGTTGGCTCCAAACCGCTTCCACGTTCCGAGCTCACCAAAAAGCTCTGGGACTACATCAAGAAGAACGGATGCCAGGATAAGAAAAAGCGGACGATGATCAATGCGGACGATTCGCTCAAGCCGGTCTTCAACGGCAAGAGCCAGGTCAGCATGTTCGAGATGACCAAACTCGTCTCCGGACACATCAAGTAATAAATCTTTCCGTCGGTTTTTTAGCCCGGCGTTTCCCGCCGGGCTAGCTTTGTACGGCCATTTGTGCCCACGCGGCCGGCTTTGGATCGCGAGGGCGCGCGCGGCGCGGGTTGCGGAGTCGGGACAATCCGCGGAAGGTGAAGACTGTGAAAGCCTGTCGATTTATCTTCCTCGTGGTGGCGACAGGGGCCAGTCTCCTTGCTCTTTCCGGATGCGGACGGCGCTCCGAACCGGAGGTCTTGGCCGTAACCGAGGCCGCGCCCTCCACGGAAGCCAAGCCGGGTTGGATAACGAGCTTTGAACAGGGGCAGCAGGAGGCCAAAGCCAGCCGGAAGCTCATGTTGCTCGATTTCACGGGCTCGGACTGGTGCGGATGGTGCAAATTGCTCGATAAGGAAGTTTTTTCCCAGCCGGAGTTCAAAGAATATGCGCGTAAGAATTTGGTGCTCGTGGAAGTGGACTTTCCACGCCAGAAGGAGATCAGCAGGGCGACCGTGGCCCAGAACGAGCGGCTCGCCATCAAGTACCGGGTTCAGGGTTTGCCGACGATTATCGTCCTGAACGAAGACGGGAAAAAAGTGGCCGAATTCGGCTACATGCAAGGCGGCCCGGAGGCTTTTATCGCGCAACTTGAAAAGTTGCGCAAAGGCTAGAACCCCGGCCGCCTTCAACGCGGCCGCTGGCGATCAATTCGTGTTCGCTGCTTCGAACGTCCGCTGCAACGCATCCGCAAGCTCGGAGCGTGTAAATGGCTTCGGCAACGCTCCGCGAAATCCGTAAGCCAGAAATTCCGACAGGGCCGCCTCATCCGAGTAGCCGCTGCAAATGATCGCATTGACCTTCGGATCCATCTGGCGCAACCGCTCGATCGCAGCCACGCCGCCCATTCCCCCGCGAACGGTGGCGTCGAGAATAACCACCTGGAATTGTTCGCCGCGGCGAAGGGCCCGCTCGTAGAGTCGCACCGCTTCGAGCCCGTCCGGGACCGTGGTCACTTCGTAACCCAGCGTGCCAAGAAGTTGTGAAGTCAATTCTCGAATCGCCGCCTCGTCATCCATCACGAGCACGCGTTGGTGATTGAAATGGAACGCGCGCTCGGAAACCCGCACTTCCGGAGCCGAGACCTTGCGGTCGCTGGCGCGCAGATAGAACGCGAAGCTGGAGCCTTCCGGCGAGGAGCTCTCCAGATGGAGCAAACCGCCGTGCTTTTTCACAATTGAGTAGCCGATCGCAAGTCCCAGCCCTGTTCCGGTCGGCTTGGTCGTAAAATAGGGATCGAAAATCTTGGTCCGCAATTCATCCGCTATCCCGGAGCCGCGATCGGTGATCGTGACCTTGACGTAGTGGCCCGCCGGAAGAAAGGCCCCCGGCTTGTCATCGAGAACGACATTGCGCGCACGCACCCGAACCGTCCCGCCGTGCGGCATCGCTTCCCGCGCGTTTAACATCAACGCGTTCACCACCTGCTCGATCTGCCCGGCGTCGACTTCCGCTTTCCACAGGTCGACTGCGATGTCGAAGTCGGCCCGCAGGTTCGAACCATAAAGCGAAAACTCGGCCGAATGTTCCAGCAGCTCACCGAGCGAGACGACTTTTTTCAACGGAGCGCCGCCCTTCGAAAAAGTGAGGAGCTGGCTGGAAAGATGCGCCGCGTGTTGCGCCGCCTGCCCGGCTTTCGAGAGGAATCCCAGGAGGCTTCCCGAATCCGCGGGGGCTTCAATTTGAGCCAGACCGATGTTTCCGGAGATCACGGTCAGGATATTATTCAGGTCGTGCGCGATGCCACCCGCCAGGGTGCCGAGCGATTCCAGCTTGCTCGTCGTCAGACGCTCGGATTCGGTTTTCTTTCGTTCGCTGATGTCCCGGAAGAAAACGGACACGCCGCCGTTGCTCGCATAAGCATGCACTTCGTGCCACACCTTTCCGGTGGAATTGCTCGCCTCGAACTTCACCGGGACCTGCTCCGCCACGACCTTCTGGTAATTGGTCTCGAAGACGGAACCGGCCAGCTCGGGGAATTTTTCCCAAAGCTCGTGGCCGAGCAACTCGTCGCGGGTGCGACCGAGCAACCGTTCCGCCTCCGCGTTTAGGTGGGTAAAATTCCAGGAAGAGTCGACCGCAAAAAAGCCATCGGTCGTGTTCTCGAGAATGTTCGTCATCGTGCGCGCAGATTCCTGCAAGGCGGCGCGCGCCTGATTTCGCTCGCCCAGCTCACGAATCTGCCTCTCGGCGACGGAAAGGCGCACGTTCAACCGCCCGGGGTCGAGTGGTTTGGTCAGGTAATCGTTCGCTCCCGCCTCGAGCGCCTGCTCCAAATCCGCTGTGTCCGCGCGAGCCGTGACCAACAGAATAAACATCTCGTCGCCATTCGGTTGCGCGCGCAACTGCCGGCAGAGATCGACCCCGCTTTTTCCGGGCAGCATCCAGTCGAGAATGAGAAAGGGGAATGTCTCCCGGGCCAGGACTGGCGCCGCTTCCTCCGCGCTCCCGAAAGCTACTACTTCGTGTCCACGCCGCTCGATAAGCCGCTGCAAATTCTTGCGGCTACCGGGGTGATCTTCGATAAGCAAAATTTTCATGTAAGGAGAAGCCTGATGCGCCCTGGGTTTTCGCTCCGCGAAGGCGCGCCATCCCGTTCGCGCGGGATGTGCAATCGCCTACTTCTGGAGCAGGATAACTGCCACAAAATTCGTTTTGTCATACGAAAACGGCCGTCTACCCCCACTAATGAGGCCCTCTGGCGCTCGACGGACGGGACGGCGGGGTGTCACAATTCCCGGCATGCACCAGATAAAAATATTCCAAGGTTTGGCCGAGGACCTGACCGGGCAGATAAACGATTGGCTGCGAACCAACAAGGTCCCGAAAATCAGATTCACCACGCAGTCCCAGGGAGAGGGATCGCTGATCACGATTTCGATCTGGTATTGATCGGCTGCAAATTTGCAATTTTTTCCGTTTGGCGGCGCGGCAGATGCCGAGGCACCCGCTCTGGAAAATGGCCGTCAGTGCCGGGAACGGAGGGCGGCCTGGCGGGCTTGCGTTGCATGTCCCCTCTGCTAGATACAGCGGAAGTTTTCCGCTCTCGCACTTGCCATCCATGTTCGTCCGACCACTGCTAGCGTTCTCCTTGTTTGGTCTCCTGGTTCTTCGAACCGTTTCGGGACAAAACGCCTCGCCGGCGCAGGCCGTTGAAAGACGCAGCAGCGCATCCACCCCAGCCCCCCTCGCCAGCCCGGTTCCCGTCGCCTCACCGGCTCAACCTCAGGTGACCTACAATTCCGTCTACGTCGACGGACCCTATATCGCGCTCACGTTCGACGACGGCCCCCACGCGACGCTGACTCCCAGACTGCTCGATCTCCTCGCGGCGCATCGCATGAAGGCGACTTTTTTTGTCGTGGGACAATGCGTAGTGGACCATCCCGAGATCCTCCGGCGCGCGGTCCGCGAAGGACATGAAATCGCCAGTCATTCCTGGTCCCACCCAAACCTCGGGCAGATGTCCGATGACGGAGTGCGCCGGGAACTGCAAAAGACAGATGACGCGATCGTCGCCGCGATCGGCAAGCGCCCGACCCTGATGCGGCCGCCTTATGGCTCCATCACACCGCGCCAGAAACGCTGGATCCATGAGGAATTTGGTTATCGAATCATCCTCTGGGACGTGGATCCGCTCGATTGGAAAAGGCCGGGACCGAGTGTCGTGTGCAATCGAATCCTGAAAGAAACGCGGCCCGGTTCGATTGTGCTCGCGCACGATATTCATCCCCCCACCCTCGAAGCCATGCCGGCCACCTTCGATCAATTGGGCCGAAAAGGTTTCAAGTCTGTGACCGTATCGGATCTGCTCGCGATGGCGAAACCACCGCCGCCAAAGGCTGTGGCAGTCCCTCGCCCGAGCGCGATCCCCGCCGCATCGCCTGGCGCCATTTACGCTCCCCCGGTCACGGCCGCCACTCCAGGCCGTTAGCAGGCCGGCATGATCGCCGATAACTATCTCCAGCTTCGGACGGAGCTTGAAACTGCACTCGCGGCCTTGCTCAAGCTGAGCTCAGACATGCGCCGCGACTCGGCCACGCTCGATACGCTGCACGGCCTGATGACCGATATCCGGGAGCCATTGCTCTTTGTCGCCGTCGGTGAAGTCAAAGCGGGCAAGTCATCGTTGCTCAACGCGCTTTTTGGTCAGGAATTTGCAAAAGTGGATGTGCTTCCCGCGACAGATCGGGTTTACATTTTTCGCCACGGCGCGGAGGAGAAATCGGTTGAGGTTTCGCCTCAACTCACCGAGCGCTATCTTCCGATCCCGTTTCTGCACGATTTCAACGTGGTGGATACGCCGGGAACGAACACGATGGTGCCGGAGCACCAGGCGATCACTGAAAGTTTTATCCCGCGCGCCGATCTGGTGCTTTTCGTCTTCTCGGTCGTGAACCCCTGGTCTCAATCCGCCTGGGATCTGCTGAGCTTCGTCCAACGGAAATGGCTCAAGAACGTGGTGTTCGTGTTGCAGCAGGCGGATCTGCGGGAGACGTCGGAGGTCGAAATTATTCATCGCCATCTTCGGGATACGGCCATGCAAAAACTGGGCTTCGCGCCGCCCATCTTCCCCGTTTCCGCTCGGAAAGCGTTGCTCGCGCGCACCAAGGGTCTGGACAAGGAGAGGCTCTGGAAAGAGAGCCAGTTCGGTCCCCTGGAAGATCAGATAAATCACCTGGTCACGGAATCCGGCGTGCAGATTCTAAAACTGCAATCGACCGCGCGAACAGCGGGCGTGATTCTCGGAGAAGTGGCGGACGAAATCCGGAGCTGTTTCGACACCATCCTGCGAGACGAAACCCAGCTCGGCCGGGTGGATGAATTTCTCCGGGCGCGCAAGGACCAGACCTTGCGGCAGGTTGCCGGGTTCCTTCGAGGAGTCGAGCAAGCGTGCCGTGAGTGCGCGAGCCAGGGCACACGCATGCTCGAGCAGAAGCTTTCGTTTTGGCGGACGTGGCGCCTCGTCTGGAGCCGTGAGCAATGGCAGCAGGAATTCCAAACCGACGTGGAAGCGAAACTGCGCCAGACGGTCCAGCCCCAGGTGGAAAACGCCGTTCAGTTGCTGGAGAGCGATCTGCGCGGACTCTGGCCGCAGTTGCAAGACACGATCGTGGCGCATTTTGAATCGGAAGGCCAGAAGCGCATGAACAAGACGCTGCCCGATTTCGCGCGCCAGCGCCGCGATCTGGTGCAATCGATTCAGCTCACCCTCGTCGAGCGGATCGCGGGGAAGGGAGTGGAGGAGCAACTGGCCCGCATGTTTCGCGAGACCGCCGCGCGGCTTCGGTTGCCGGCAGGTATCGCGGCGGCCGGCGGCATCGTGACCGCCATTGTCGCCATGAGCAGCGCGGCGGTGGCGGATGTAACCGGGGTGCTCGCCGCTTCCGCCGCCGTTATCGGAACGATTGTCGCCTTCACGCAGCGAAGAAAAATTCTGACCGCCTACGAACGGGAAATGGAAGCGAAACGGCTGGAGCTGGTCCACGCGATCGAGGAGCAAATGAACCACGCCATCTACCTTTTTTACCAGGAAATCTTCCTGGCCTTCGCCCCGCTGGCCGCTTTTTGCACGAGCGAGCGCAAGCGATACGAGCCGCTGATGGAGCGGGGAGAAAAACTGAAAGAAATCTTTCGGGGCCTGTCGGCGAGGCTGGGATCAGCGGAGTAGGCGACCGGCCTGTGTGTCTCCAGCCCACGCTGGGACTTGGCTTACTTCTTCTTTTTGTCCGGCGCGTCCTGCGCGACGCGCTGCTCGGTCTGGCGCTTGGCGATGACAAATTGGTTGTTGTCGCCGTAGTTGCGCCAGGGGCCCGGCGGCACATCGCGCACTTCGATAAATTGCCAGTCCGTCACATCGGTCGGACCGAGGCCGAGGTAATCCCGCACCGCCGGCGAAACGTCCAGCCCGGCGCCACGGTTCAAGTTGGGCTTCGGCCGCTCGTTTTGAAACACGTATTGGAAATGGTCCGTGCGGAACGGGCCGCAATCTTCCCATTGCGCGTAGCAGGTCCTGTTGCCCTTGCGAATGGCGAGCCAGCGGCCCCGGCAGACGGACTGGCCCTCCTCGACGAACGCCTGCTTGAACCAGGGAATCACCAGGCGCGCCTCGGGTTTGAAGCGCCCGCGCGAGACATCGTTATAAGGCAACGCGACGTAAAAGGGATTCTGCCGGGGAACAAACGAGACCGGGATGTAGTTTCGGCGCGCGGAAGGGTCGGGATTGTCGTAGCCGCCAAAATTATCCCGCCAGTTGGCGTCCCAGGAGCTCTTCGTATTGGGCACCGGGTTGTTCGCCGTCGGCTGTTCGCCGACCCAAAAAACGGTCGTGATGATGTTCGTTTTCCACGGGAACCGCGTCATGCTGGTGCGCGAGGTGGTGGGGACGAAAACCTGTGGTTCGACCTTGAGGAGCGCCTGCTCGCGCAACTTCATCGCATACTTCGCAAAATCCGCGCTGCTTTCGTACGGCGACTGCGCGCGGAGGCCGGGAGCGCTCACGAGAAGCAGGGCAAAAAGGGCGAAAAATCTTCTCATCGAGACGGTTGGGAGTTGTTTCTATCCGAAAAAGCCCCGGTCGGCAAGCCCTTTCCCTTGGTGGGACCGGCCCGTCTCCCGAGGGGCATTGGTTACTTAGCACTATCCAGGCCAGCGATTTCCTCAGGTGCGGCTGATGAGGGTATCCCGCTTGAAACGACGGTCCGAGAGCTCGGGATAATCGAGCGTGAAGTGCAAACCGCGGCTCTCCTTCCGGCTGAGCGCAGAATCCACGATCAAGGCGGCGACCGTCGCCAGGTTCCGGAGTTCGAGCAGGTCCACCGAAACCTTGAAGTTCCAATAGAATTCCCGGATCTCGCGTTGCAGATTGCGCAGCCGCGCGCTGGCTCGTTGCAACCGTTTGGTCGACCGGACGATCCCGACGTAATCCCACATCAGCCGCCGGATCTCGTCCCAGTTGTGATAAATCACCACCAGCTCATCCACGTTCTGCACATCGCCCGACTCCCATTCGGGCAGCGAGATCGCCTGGGCCGCGTGCGGGGTCGGCCGCTCGCGCACGAACGCATCGCAGGCCCGGTGCGCCACGACCAGCCCTTCGAGCAGCGAATTGCTCGCAAGCCGATTCGCGCCGTGCAAGCCGTTGCAGGCCACCTCGCCGATGGCATAAAGGCCCGGCAAGGTCGTGGCTCCATTCACATCCGTCTTGATCCCGCCACATTGATAATGCGCCGCGGGAACCACCGGGATCGGCTGCTTCGCCATATCGATTCCGAAACGGAGGCAGGTTTCGTAAATGTGCGGGAATCGCTCCTTCAGGAATTCGGGCGACCGGTCCGTGATGTCGAGGAAAACGCATTGTGCGCCCGAGCGTTTGATCTCCGCGTCAATCGCGCGGGCCACGATATCCCGCGGAGCGAGCGAACGTTGCGGGTGATACCGGCTCATGAAATCCTCGCCGCGGCTGTTGCGCAGGATTCCGCCTTCTCCACGCACCGCCTCGGAGACGAGGAACGATTTTGCCTTCGGATGATAGAGACAGGTGGGATGGAATTGGATGAACTCCATGTTGGCGATTACGGCCCCCGCCCGCCAGGCCATCGCCACGCCGTCGCCGGTCGCGATGTCGGGATTTGTCGTATAAAGATAAACTTTCCCGCAGCCACCCGTGGCCAGGACCAGCCGGTCGGTGCGAATCGTTTCCACCTCGCCCGTTCGCTCATCGAGCACGTAAGCTCCCAGGCAACGATCTTCCGTGGCGAAGCCAAGTTTTCCCGCCGTGATCAAGTCGACGGCCATGTGATTTTCCAGCAGCTCGACCTTGGGCGACCGATCCAGCTCGCGCAGCAACGTTTTTTCGATCTCCAGACCGGTGACATCCTGCACATGAAGGACACGCCTCTTCGAATGCCCACCCTCCCGCCCGAGATCGGGCTCGCGATGTCCTAAGACTTCGCGATCGTCGAAATGTAGTCCGAGTTCCACCAACTCACGGACCCGCTGGGGGCCTTCCATCACGATCGTCCGGACAGCCGCTTCGTCGCACAAACCCGCGCCGGCTTCGAGCGTGTCGTGCACATGAAGCTCGAAGGAATCTTCATCGCTCGTCACGCAGGCGATCCCACCCTGGGCCCAGGCCGTGTTCGAATCGGCCCCCTTGCGCTTGGTAATCACCGCGACCGAACCGTGCTTCGCCGCGCGCAAGGCAAAGGTGAGCCCGGCAATGCCGCTGCCGATAACGACGAAATCGTATTCCTTCATTTCCTGGAGCCGCGGTCTCTCTTCCAGAAGCCGCGGCGCTCTGTCTTACTGTAGCCGCGGCGCTCTGTCGCGCTGTAGCCGCGGCGCTCTGTCGCCGCGTCGGATGCAAACCGAACGCCCCGACAGAGCGGGGCGGCTACAGCGTAAAAATCGCATTCCTTCATGGAATCCGGATGTTGTCGATCAGCCGAGTCTGCCCAAAAAATGCGGCAACTGCGATCAGCGAATTCGCCTGGACACTCTCGATCGGCTGCAACGTTTCCGCGTTAACCAGCTCGAGGTAATCGATCCGCGCGAGCGGCGCCGTGCCGATTACTTTGCGGGCTGCCTCGAGGATCACTGCCGCCGACCGCTCTCCGCCGGCCGCCAGCCGCGCTCCCTCGACCAAGGCCGCGCGCAACACCGGCGCCTGCTGGCGCTCAGTCGCGCTCAGATATTGATTGCGCGAGCTGAAGGCCAATCCGTCAGGCTCCCGGACAGTGGGCGCTCCGATGATTTCGATTTGAAAATTCAGGTCGCGCACCATTCGGCGAATGATGGCGAGCTGCTGGAAATCTTTCTCGCCGAAGACGGCCGCGTCCGGCGCGAGAACGTGAAAGAGCTTCGCCACCACGGTGCAAACCCCGCGAAAATGGCCGGGACGCGACCGCCCGCATAACGTGGCCGAAAGTGAAGTCTCCTCGATCGCCACCGAAAAATCGGCGTGATACATCTCATCCAGAGTGGGACGGAAAAGAATATCCACCCCCGCGCTTCGGCAAAGCTCTTCGTCGACCGTTTCCGGCCGCGGATATTTTTCGTAATCACCGCCCGGGGCAAACTGAAGCGGATTAACAAAAATGCTGACCGCGACTTCGCCCTGCCTACCGGCCGCCTCGCGCGCAATCCGGATCAATTCAAGATGTCCGTGATGCAGAGCGCCCATCGTCGGGACAAGGACTCGACGCCTTGCGCTCGACGAGACACCGGAAATGGTTCCAAAGATTTCCATCCACAGATTTCCTACGGCTCGAGCCAGATCGCCTGGCGGCCAAATCGAAACTTACGATGCTGGAAGTTGCGCCAACCGGCCCGTTCTGCGAGCGATCGAAATTCGTGGAAAGAAAAAGCGCGCGCGGCGGAGAGCCGGGCATCGGTGCGGGTCATGGCCTCACGGTAAATGAAGGTGGTTAGCAAGTGGACGCCGACGGACGCGAGCCAGCCCCTTCGAAGATCGGAGACCAGAACGAATTTACGCGATAGAAGCCGGCAGCGCTCCAGCAGACGCACAGCCGCTTCGTCCGCGAAGTGATGCAACGCGAGGGAACAAAGCACGAGGTCGTATTGCCCTTCCTCCCCAAAAGAAAGAACATCGCCCTGCTTGAAGTCGATCTCGGGATAACCCGCGCTCAAGCTGCGCGCGATCTGCAAAGTGGAGCCTTGCTGATCGATCGCCTCCACCGTCACTTTCGCGCCGGTCTGTCGGGCGTAGTCGACGACCAGCCGCGGGATGTCGCCGGAGCCGGTCGCGAGATCGAGCACGCGAAATTGCGAACCAGGCTGCATCCAGCGCCGCAAGAAATGCGTGGTGAGCGCGTAGCTGCCAAAATAGCGATTGAGCTGGCGCAGATTTCGGAGATCGCTGATCAGCTCCGCGCTGACTGGCTGAGGCCGGTCCATCAATTCCGGCTCCGCCGGATCGAAGCTTCGCTTCATTCGGAGTGTTAACAGTGATTACTGACCCGTGAATAGTGGAAACGCTTTCTTCCGATCACCGTTCACCGTTCACCGATCACTATTCACTCCTGGCCAGAAACCTCGCCCACGATTCAGGCAACACGGCCGTCTCCACGTCGCTCGCGATCCTTCCCTCAAACTCCGGTTTGAATGAGGTGCTCGTGCCGTAAACCATGATGACGTCTTCGGAACCCTCGACTCGAATGGCGTGCGCCACGCCGGGCGGAACGACGATCCCCACGTTGTTCACCCCGCGATGATTGTCGCCGTCGACAAAGAGCCGCATGGTGCGAGCCGGCATTCCCGCGCGCACATCGCGCAGAATCATTTCCGCGATGCCTTGCACGAAAAACATGACGTCCCACTGCTCCTGCTCGTAACGGCGCAGCGAATAGTTTTCCGGCTCATCGATAAAGCTGCGGCGAAACCACTCAGCCGCCGGGGTCCCGTCGGGGACGCTCGGCGGGTGAACGTGAAAGCCCTTGGCTGTCTGCGCAAACATCCGGGCGTTCGCCCATTGCGCCGGCCAGAAACCGATCCGCGCGAGCACGCCTTCATCGCGCCGGACGAACTCCCCAAAAGAGCCGCGATGCCGCTGCGGGTAAATTGTCCGCGGAAAAATCTCCACGCCGGGAATCCAAGCTTCGCGAATCTCGGGGCTGGTGCGATCGGCCAGGGCGAGCCTGCCCGCCTCGATTCCGGCGCCGCCCAGCTGCTGCGAAAATGTTTGCGCGGCGTAATCACGCATGGCCAGCGCCGTTTGCCCCTCCGGCGCGAGGCCTTGCCAAAGCTGTTTGTCGGGAGTCGTCATGAATCTGGTTACTTGCCTAAAGAGAAATCGGCGCGCTCGCGAGAAAGATTTGGATTATAATACGGGTCGTGCGCGAGCACATCGGCCCAGCGTTCTCGCATCACTTCGGTCTCGAGCGGTTCCACGGCCGGGCGGCGCGTCCCGGATTCATGGTGATACAGCCTGGCGAAGGGGACGTAAACGATCCGGTAACCCACGCGCCGCATCTTTAAGCAGAGATCCACATCGCTAAAGGTGACGGGCAACCGCTCCTCATCAAATCCCCCCACCTCTTCGAACACCTCGCGTCTCGTCAGAAGACAGGCGCCGGTGACCGCGCTGTAGTTGCGTGTCGCCTGGAGCTGGCGGCAAACGCCCGGCGCGTCGGCGGGCAAACCGCGAAACGCATGCTCGGCAATTCCGCCGACCCCAAGGACGATGCCCGCGTGCTGGACCGTATCGTCCGGGTAAAGCAGCCGCGGGCCGATCGCGCCCACTTCGGGGCGTTGCACATGCTCGGCCATCATTGTAAGCCATTCGCTATCAATTACTTCCGTATCATTGTTCAAGAAGAGCAGCCACGGGCTCTCGGTTTGGCTCACGGCAAAGTTGTTGATGGCGGAAAAGTTGAAGGGCCCGCTATAACGCAGGAGCTGGTGCTTGAATTGGGCGAAATAGGCCAGCGCCTCCTCCGACTGGCTGTCGTTATCGACCACGACGATTTCATAAGGCGCGTAGTTTGTTTTACTCGTTAGGCTGTCGAGGCAGCGCGCCAGCAAGTCCACCCGGTCGCGCACCGGGATGATAATGGAGATTTTTTTTGCCTCTCTCAGTTGGCGTTTGATCCAATACGCATGGGTGCGCCAATCGACCGTGACATGCCCCGTCTCCTGTTGCCGTTCGAGGTAGGCCTCGAGCGCGAGGCGGCCGGTTTCCAGTGATCCGGGCTTGCGCCTGATATTATCCGCGGTGGAACCCAGGCTCCGCCGCCAATGGTAAAGCACGCGCGGGATGTGGTCGATCCGATCGGTTTGTTCGATGATGCGCAGGAAGAGGTCGTAGTCCTGGGCGCCGTCAAACTCCGAACGGAAACCGCCGATCTTCCGCATGAGACTGCACCGGATGAGCGTGAAATGGCAAATATAGTTGCAGGAGAGAAAGTAGTCCGGCGACCAATCCGGTTTAAAGATCGGAGCATCGAAGCCCTGCTCGGTGAGCTTGTCTTCATCGGAGTAAATCAGGTCGGCGTCCCGATGATCCTGGAGCCATTTGACGTTTTGAAAGAGTGCATCCGGCTCGAGCACATCGTCATGATCGAGAAAGCCGACCCATTCTCCTTCCGCCAAGAGGAGACCGCGATTTGAGGCAACGGAAATCCCACCCCGCTCGGTTTCATCTTTCGCCAGAACGATCCGCGAGTCGCGGGCGCCAAGCTCGCGCAGAACCTTGAGCGTCTCCGGGTCCGTCGAGTCGTCATCGACCAGGATCAGCTCCCATTTCTCGTAAACCTGGGCGAGAACCGACTCCACGCATTCCGTCAGCCAGGCCACCGGAGTGTTGAAGACCGGGGTCACAATACTAATGCACGGCTGGTAGGCGAAATTCTCCATTTCCGCACGCAACGCCGCAATATCATCGCTTTTCATCAGCCGCTTGTTCAGCCACTCCTGATATTCATTCGTTGGAATCGACGACTTGCCCGGCTTGGGAAATCGCTTCCGGACTTCGCGAATCAGCTTTTGCGGCAGCCGGTAGGGGGCAAGGAGGACCTGACCGATCTTGCGTTCTGGCGATTTTCGCAGCGCATGCTTTTCCTGTTTCAACTGTTTCAGTTCGCGCTTCGCTTCTTTGAGTTTTAAGAGCTTTTCTTCGAGCCTGGCGATGTGGCGGTCCGCCGCCTCGAGCTCCGAAACCCGGGTGCGCAAGCTCCGTTGCAATCCACTCACGTGCCGATTGAGGCGGGAAAAAGCCGACTCGACCGCCGGGACAAGCGCCGCCGCGGATTCTGCCGTCTCGCGCACCAGCCGTAGAGCAGTGGGTTCCAGATCTCCAAGATCGCACTCATAATCGGGCAGGAACCCGAATCGCCGAAAGCAATCCACCAGCTGGGGCCGCCGGTTTGGAACCTCCGCGCCCGCACCCGAAACCAGCAAAATCTCCCTGGCGCGCGACGCAATGTCTTCCGCCGCGCGTTCGTCGTGACGATGGTCCGGCGGATAAAACCAAATCGCGAAGCCGGTTTGCGGGTCGGTCCCGTTCTGCGGAACCGCCGCACCCAGCTCGTCGACGGAGGCGAGGACCTTTGCCGTCACCCCGGCGTCGTTAAACTGCCGCTCCAATTCCCTCCGTTCCGGACCGATGACCAGGAAAGGGCCATGTCCGAACTTATGCGCGATGAATCGCGCAAAATCCCAACGAACAGATTGAGAAGGTGACCGCAACACAGGGACATTATATTGATTGAAGCAGGGCGCAGGCAAATTTACGCTTCGGCGCGAATTCACCAGCCACGGCTCGCCGACCCTGCATGCTCGATTTCAGCATCTATCTCTTGTATCGCGCGGGCACGGCGATCGCGAGCGCACTTCCGGTGCGCCTTTTGTTTGCCGTCGGAAGCTTCCTGGGTTGGTGGGCCTGGCTGCTCCTGCCGCACTATCGCCGGCTGGCGCGCCGTAATCTCGAGATCGCCTTTGCGAAGGAAAAATCGCCTCTGGAATTGCGCCGGATCGACCGCCGGAATTTCCAATGGCTCAGTGCCAATCTGCTTTGCAGCCTCAAGATGGTCTCGATGCCCTTGGAAAAACTGACGCGCTATGTCCAAGCGGAAAATCTCGACGCCGTTCATGCGGCGCTGAAGGGTGGCCGGCCGGTGGTTCTGCTTCTGAGCCACATCGGCCCCTGGGAATTGGCGGCGCAGCTCGTGCCCCATTACGCACCTTATGCGCGGATTGGGTCGCCCTACCAAACACTGAGGAACCGATACATTGACCAGGACATCAGCCGAAGACGGGCCCGCACCGGCTCTGAGCTTTTCGACCGAAGCGAAGGATTTCACAAGCCAACCGAATTGCTTCGATCGGGCGGGCTTCTCGGGATTTTTGCGGACCAGCACGCGGGCGATCATGGAGTGTGGACGCCTTTTTTTGGCCGGCTGGCCTCGACCTCGGCGCTCCCAGGACTTCTCGCGAAGCGAACCGGCGCAACGGTTATGGCGGCGGCCGTTCACACCGAAGGGCCGGCCCGCTGGCGAATGGTTTTCACCTCGCGCATCGATTCGCCCGGTGACTCGGTGAACGCCATTACCACGAAAGCGAACAAGACGATCGAGCAACAGATTCGCCGGGCGCC
>DASZDO010000040.1:0-8657 GCA_035941955.1 Chthoniobacterales bacterium | reverse complement strand
GTGGGGGCCGCCCCCCCCCCCCCCCCCCCGCTCCTTGGTCTTTGTTCGACGCGTGTAGGTAGCAAGCACCAAACCTGCTTTTTCATTCTCCGGCCTCTCGCCAGGCGACCCGCGAATGAAAACCATATCCGCTCTGTTCGCGCTCGGGCTCGCATTTCTTGGCTACGCCTATCTTCAGCGCCCGATCAGTTATCCGGCCGGCGTGCTGGTGGGTTCGGTGCCGGCCCAGGTCGCGATCGCCGATGGCGAGGCGCCGATCGAGCACGGCGAATATACCTTAAAACCGCTCGCGCGCTTTTCGCTCGATGGGCGAATTTTGCATCGGAAGGTTTATCGCTACGACCGGCAAGCGAAGCTTGTGCCCATCGATCTTGCGGTCGGCTGGGGCCCGATGTCCGACCAGTCCGTGCTCGACCAGATCAAGATCACTCAGAGCATGCGCTTCTACTGGTACGAATACCGATCGCCGCCGCCGATTCCGAAAGAACGAATCATTTCGCACAGCACCAATCTGCACGTCATTCCGGCCACATCCGCCGTGTTGTCCTTCTGCAAATCCCTGCGCCAGGGCGAGCTGGTTCATCTCGAGGGCGAACTGGTCGAGGCGACCGGTCCTGAGATGGGTATCTGGCGGAGCTCGCTCAGCCGGACGGACACCGGAAACGGCGCGTGTGAGTTAATGCTGGTGCAAGATTGCTCGAAGATCGGCCGCCCGGAAAACAAGCCCGCCAGACTTGTTCGGCGATAGCTGATTGGTAGGGCGAGACTCAGTCGAGCCGATGAGTTCGACCCGCTCAAGCAACGGCTCCGCAGAGCGTCGCCCTACCTCCTTGCGCCGCCGCTCTTCTCGTTTCATGGTGAAAGCATGGCGACAGAAAAAGCGACATTTGGGGCCGGTTGTTTCTGGGGCGTCGAAGCGACCTTCCGGGCCGCTAGCGGCGTGACCAATGCGACCGTCGGATACGCGGGCGGCACGACGGAAAACCCGACCTATGAAGATGTGTGCGGTCACGGGACCGGACATGCCGAAGTGGTGCAGGTCGAGTTCGATCCGGCCATCGTCAGTTACAATCAGCTCCTCGATGTTTTCTGGGGCAATCACAACCCCACCACGCTCAATCGCCAGGGACCGGACATCGGGGATCAGTATCGATCCGTGATTTTTTATCATTCGCCGGAGCAGCAACTCGCGGCGGAAGAATCGAAGGCCGCCCTGGACCAGAGCGGGCGTTTCAAGCAGCCGATCGTGACTCAAATCGAGCCGGCGCCGACATTTTATCCCGCGGAGGATTACCACCAGCGGTATCTGGAGAAGCGCGGCCTGTCGCATTGCGCGATTTGACCCGCCGCCGTTAACCCGATGAACCGCGAGGTTGTCCGCTCCAGAAACTTCGTGGCTGACGCCGCAGAGTTCATTCTCCAGCACGCGCGCACCGCGCTGGCGGAACGGGACCAATTCCGAATCGCGCTCTCCGGGGGAAACACTCCGCGCCCGGTTTACACAGAGCTGGCCAGGATCGGCCGGGACCTTCCGTGGGACCGGATCTATTTCACTTTTGGCGATGAGCGTTGTGTGCCGCCCGAGGATGAGCAAAGCAATTTTCGCATGGCCCGCGAGACATTGTTCGTTCTCGCGGCGGTGCCGGAGAAATCGATCGCGCGAATGCGAGGCGAGATCGGGCCGCAGCTCGCGGCGCAGGAGTATCAGGACGGGCTCGATCTTCTCGCGGCGCAAGGCGGCGAAATGATTTACCGGCACGACTTGATTCTTCTGGGGATGGGAGATGACGGGCACACGGCGTCTCTGTTTCCCGGAACAGCGGCGTTGGAGGAAAAAACACGCACGGTGGCGGCCAATTTCGTTCCCAAATTCGACGCCTGGCGGATCACTTTCACCTTCCCGCTCATCAACCAGGCGCGTCACATTTGTTTCTTGGCGAACGCGAACAAAACCAGGGCGCTTCTCGAGAAGGTGTTGCAAGGCGACGGGCAATATCCCGCGGCCCAGGTCGAGCCGGCGGACGGCGGCCTGACCTGGATTCTCGGTGAGTCGTAGAACCGGGCACGACTCCAGCTTCTCGCCTTCCCATGCCTAAGATTATCGTGACCGGTTCCGCGGGCCTGATCGGGTCCGAGACGGTCAAGCACTTCGCGACGGAAGGATATCGCGTGGTCGGAATCGATAACGACATGCGCAGCCGCTTCTTCGGAGCGGAGGCTTCGACGCAACAAACGCGCGACCAGCTCGTCCAGACCGTCTCCGACTACGAACATCACGATCTCGATATCCGGGATGCGAACGGAATCCTCGAATTATTCAGAGCGCATCGTGGCGATATCGCAGCGGTTGTGCACACCGCGGCGCAGCCGTCCCACGATTGGGCCGCGCGCGATCCTCAAACCGATTTCACCGTCAATGCGAACGGCACGCTGAACCTTCTGGAAGCCGCCCGCGAGGTTTGCCCGGAAGCGCCCTTCGTTTTTACCTCGACCAACAAAGTCTATGGCGACACGCCCAACCGGCTGCCGTTGCGAGAGTTGCCGCTTCGCTGGGAAATTGCCGAGGGCCACGAATACGAGCCGGGCATTTCCGAGACGATGAGCATCGATTGCACAAAGCATTCGCTCTTCGGCGCGTCGAAGGCGGCCGCGGATATTTTGGTGCAGGAATATGGGCGTTACTTCGGAATGCCGACCGCCTGTTTTCGCGGCGGATGCCTGACCGGACCGGCCCATGCCGGCACCGAGCTGCACGGGTTTCTTTCCTATTTGATGATCTGCACCGTAACCGGGCGGCCTTACCGCGTCTTTGGCTACGGAGGAAAACAAGTGCGCGATAACATTCACAGCGCCGATCTCGTGGACGCCTTCGCCGCCTTCATTCGCGCGCCGCGCGCGGGGGAAGTCTATAACATCGGCGGCAGCCGCCACTGCAACTGCTCCATGCTCGAAGCGATCAACCTCTGCGAAGAAATCAGCGGACGCCGCTTAACCTGGAAATACGAGGAAGACAATCGCATCGGCGACCACATTTGGTGGATCAGCGATGTCCGAAAATTCCAGGAGCACTATCCGGAATGGAAGTTTCGTTACGGCTTGCGCGAGATCCTCGAAGAGATCTACGCGGCAGTAATGGCGAACCAAGCAAAATAGCAGCGTCTATTTTCCTTGGATTTGAACGCTGCGCGTCTAGTACTCTTCGCCTTCGTCCTTCACGTTCGGAGCCACTGTGTCTTCCACTCCGTAGACGTGGAACATGACGCCAAACCAATAGATCGGGATCAAGGCGAGCCCGAATCCGGCGGTCGCCGTCGCGGCCAGCGCGCCGGCCAGAATCGCGCCAAACGCACCGGTTACGAAAAGCAGTCCGAGCAGTTTGTATCCCTTGTAGACATGTCCGAGCCCGGGCACCACGCTCAGCATGACCGCAACCAGGTCGCTCGCCTTGCCTTCGGCGGTGTCCGTGTCGGGCGCGCGCACCCAATCGCAGCGATCGCAGCTGGCCGCATCTTTCGGCAGGACGTGTCCGCAGAGCGGGCAGTTCATGGTGTCGGCCGATATGATCGGTTCTGAAGTTGGCGCGTCAGTGTATTCCAAGGTGATCCTCCGTTTCTTTCACAAATCGCCCTGGCATCGTTCCAAGGAGAAGGCCATCCGTCAAGCGGAGTGATTGACGGATGGAAGCCAACGCGAAATTGTTGGGCGCCTCCTCGAAGGCAAACAGCCGTGACGCCACTTGACCTCACCCGACATCCACCCCGCTCGCCCAGAGAGCATTTGGGTGGCCTGGTCATGCTGCCGCGGATGATCGATATTGCGCGCGCCAAACTTCCGGGCGGGGTGATTGGAGATTACCAGATCGGGCGTGGAATGAGCGGAGTCGTGCTGAAGCACTTTCGTCTTACGGCATCTGAATTTGTCGAAATCGTCGCGCAGGCCGGCGACGATGACGGGGTCCTGCAAAAGCTTCGGGTCGGTTCCGGCCGGACGGATCACTCCAGGCTTTCGAACGTACTGGAGAAACTCACCGTCGCCGACGTGCCTGCTGATCTTCGGGCGGAGTTCCAGGCCTTTTACGGCAAGGACCTTCCGCCCGCTCGTCTCGTGTTGGATGTTTTGGACGAGGATGACGCAGGATCGTTTCCGCGGGAAACGTAGCGGAAGGCGCAGCGCGCCGTCCCCAGCTTTAGAAAGAGCCCGCATCTCCGCTGTTCAATCCGTCCCGCGTTGAGTAGAACTGACGCGATGGTGACCGTGCCTCAACTGGTGGATTATTGCCGCGATCTCCTTCGCGTGAGAGAGATCGGGGACTGGCCCAATGCGCTGAACGGCTTGCAGATCGAGAATTCCGGCCAGGTGACCAGGATCGGCGCCGCGGTCGACGCCTCAACGCGAACCATGGACGGGGCGATCGAGCGCGGGATAAATTTTCTCATCGTGCACCACGGTTTGTTCTGGCCGGGCCTGCAACCAATTACCGGTGGCCGGCGGCGGATGCTCGAGCGCGCGTTTGAGCATGATGTCGCACTCTACAGCGCCCATCTCCCTCTGGATGTGCACTCGGTCCTCGGCAACAACGCACAGCTCGCCGGCGCCCTGGGCTTTGAAAACACCGAGCCGTTCTTCGAGCAAAAGGGGCAATATGCCGGCCTCAAAGTGAAGGCGCAAATTCCGCGGGCGGAACTTGCGAGCAAGCTCGAACGCGCGTTAGGCGGCCCGGTGAAACTGTTCGCCGCCGGCCCCGAGCATGCGCGAACAATCGGTCTGGTCACCGGAGGGGCGGGCGCGGACATTTACGCGGTCGCAGAGGAAAGCATCGATACCTTCATTACCGGCGAAGCGCCGCATTGGGCGGCCGTCGCGGCGGAAGAGCTCGGGATTAACCTGCTCCTCGGCGGGCATTACGCGACCGAGACTTTTGGGGTGAAAGCCCTCGCGGCTCATTTGTCGGATCGATTCGGATTGCCATGGGAATTCCTCGATTACCCGACCGGATTATGAATTCACGTTCAACCAGAATGCCTTTCCAAGGAGCGGCGGTTTTCCAACCGCCGGCGCTTCATAACTGGTCACGGTGGGCGGTTTGGAAAGCGCCCCTCCTTGGTCTGCAGCCACCCATTTCCTAAGCGAAAGCTTTCATATGGATCCTTCAATTTGTCTCGGTCTCGTTTTCCTGTTGGTGCCGATCGTTTTGATCGTGGTCGGCGTGGTTGAGATCCAAAAACTAAAGAAAACCGTGCGCGAGTTAGGCAGCCGCATCGGGGCGCTGGAATCGCGTGGTGGCGGCGTCGTTGCGCCAGCGGCTCCCGTTCAGACTCCGAAGGGCGAACCCGTGTCGCAGGCTGTTTCACCGCCGCCGGTTCCAACCACACCGCGCGCAGTCACGCCGCCGCAGGTTTCAACGCCGCCAGTCGTTCCAGAACCCGCCCGGCCAAAGGTGGGTCCCAGTGTTCCGCCGCCATTGCCCCCGCCCAAGGCCACAGCGCCGCCACCGCCCCCGCCGCCGCGGCCTGTCCCGCAAATCGCGAAGCCGATCGACTGGGAAGCATTCTTCGGGGTCAAACTTTTCGCCTGGATTGGCGGGTTCGTTCTTTTCCTCGGGATCGTTTTTCTCGTGAAATACTCCTTCGAGAACAACCTCATCACGCCCGGAATGCGGGTGGCGATCGGAGCAGTGGTCGGAGTCGGCCTCATCGTAACCGGCTGGCTGACGGCGACCCGGCGCTACCGCGTCTCCGGCCAGAGCCTCTGCGCCACCGGAGTCCTGGTTCTCTACGGAAATATTTTTGCGGCGCACGTTTTCTATCATTTGATCGCGCTCGTTCCCGCATTCATTTCCATGGCGATCGTCACGGCCGCGGCGTTCTTCCTGGCCGTCCGCATGAACGCCCAGGTCATCGTGGTTCTTGGGTTATTGGGCGGTTTTCTTACGCCGGGCCTCCTTTCCACTGGAGTCGACAATCCGATCGCGCTCTTCGGCTACATCGCGGTCCTCAACATTGGCATCGCCGCCGTCGCCCTGCGCAAGCGCTGGGATTATCTGGTTGCGCTTGCGGCCCTCGGCACGGCGCTCACCGAGGTCGCGTGGGGTTGGAAGTTCTTCGAGTATCCGAAGGCAAACATCGCGTTCGTTGTTTTTCTTGGCTTCGAGGCGCAGTTCCTCGCGATTTTCGCCGCGTATCGTCGCAAGGATCCGGCGGCGGACCGGGTGGTAAGTGCGGTGCTTCTGGTGGCTTTCACGGCCCTGGCCGCGGCCTTCACCTTCCTCGACTACCCAGAGCTCGGTCGCCGGCCCGGTTTCCTTTTCAGCTTCGCGTTTCTCGCGGAGGCGGGCCTGCTTGCTCTCGTCTTCCTTCGCTCCAAGTCGACAGCGTTTATCGCGCCCGCCAGTGGCTTCATCGTTTTTGCGTTCCTGGCGGGCTGGACGGGCCGGTACCTGAATGACGCGTTGCTCTGGTGGGGGCTGGGCGGCTACGTCGTCTTTGCTCTCCTGCACGCGGGTTTCGCGTTCAGGCGAAAAGAGGACGCGCCTTCCGCAGAGGGGGTGTGGCCAAGCTACGTGCCGTTGCTGGCGCTCGTGCTCATTTGCGTCTGCGTCGGGAAAAGCGAAACATCGGCGGCCGTCTGGCTTTGCCTTCTCGTTCTCAATATCGTCGCGGTCGGTGCGGCGTTCGTGCGCCGTTCTCTCCCAGCGGTTGCCATCGCATTGGTCGTCACCATTTTCGCCGCGGCCTTGTGGATTTTGACGGCGCCGCCCGAAATCGATCTCCGCGGCTTCCTGATCGTGGCGGCCGGGTCCGGGGCCTTCTTTTTCTCCGCCGCGCTCTTCGCGGGCCGCAAGTTTTTCCCCGAGTCAGAAAATGTCCGGCGAAACCTTCCCGCCCTTGCGGCAGCGATGCCATTTCTGCTCCTGCTCATGGCGATGGCGAAGCTGCCGATCGTGAATCCGACGCCCTTCTTCATCACGGCGTTTTTCCTCGCCGTCCTTCTGCTTGGACTCGGAGTTGTTACGCGAACGAGCTGGATCGCGCTGATCGCGCTCGCTTTCACCTGGGCCGTCGAACGCGAATGGCAGGCCATCTATTTTACCGATAGTTACGGCGCGCTGGCGATTGGCTGGCAGGTCGCGTTTTTCCTGCTCTTTCTGGGCTATCCATTCTTCACGGCGGAGGATCGCAAGCCCTTGCCGTGGGCCATCGGTGCGTTGTCCGGCCTTCTGCATTTCGGGCTGATCTACGAGATCATTCGCAGGGCCTTTCCGAACCTCGACAACGGGTTGGTCCCGGCCGCCTTCATTCTCCCGTACGCGATTGGCACCCTCTTCCTGGTGAAGAGAAAACAAGTGGTCCCGGCGTCCGGAGATGCGCGACTCGCCTGGCAAGCGGGAGCCGCGCTGTTTTTCGTCAACCTCATCTTCCCGATCCAATTCGATCGCGAATGGATCACCATAGGGTGGGCGCTCGAGGGCTTTGCTCTTCTGTGGTTGTTCCGCGTCGTGCCGCACCGCGGCTTGCGTTACGTCGGGGTCGGATTGCTCTGTGTTGCCTTCGTCCGTCTCGCCCTGAACCCCGCGGTGCTCGAATATCATCCCCGGGCCGCGACTCCGGTCTGGAACTGGTACCTCTACGGCTACGGGCTTCCGATCTTGTGTTTGTTCGGCGGCGCCTGGCTCTTTCGCTCCAACCCACAATCCGCTTTCGAACGGAAGGCGCCGACCCTCCTGAACTCGTTAGGCGCGATCCTGACCTTCCTCCTCCTGAACATCGAGATCGCGGATTATTTTTCGGTTGGGCCCACGCTCACTTTCTCGTTCTCCGGCAATTTCGCGCGCGACATGACCTATTCCATTGCCTGGGCCCTCTTCGCCTTCGTGCTTCTTCTTGTCGGGATGAAACAAAAGACAGGATGGGTGCGTTACGCGGGCGTCGTCCTCCTGTTGGTCACGCTCCTCAAACTCTTCCTGCACGACCTGGGGAGTCTCAGTCAGCTTTATCGCATCGGCGCGTTCATCGGCGTCGCCGTTATTCTCATCGTCGCGTCGTTCGTTTATCAGCGCTTTCTGGTCCCGAAGAGCAAGGATCCATAAGGCCGCGCGCCGGGCGACAATCTTACTGAGACATTGCGCATTGGCGCAAAAGGGAAAATGGTAAACCGCAGTCACCCGACCGCTTGTGCAAAAGTCTGACAAAATATTCGTCGCCGGTCATCGAGGTCTCGTCGGGAGCGCATTGATTCGCAAGCTGGAGCGGGACGGTTTTACTAATTTGATCACGCGAGATCGTTCCCAGCTCGATCTGATGAATCAGGCGGGAGTCGACCGCTTTTTCGCCGACGAGAAACCGGCCATGGTAATCCTGGCGGCGGCCAGGGTAGGGGGGATCAAGGCGAATGACGATCTGCCCGTCGAGTTCCTGCTCGAGAACATTCAGATGCAGAACAATGTCCTTCGCGCCGCCCACGAAAACGGTGTGCGGAAACTCCTGTTCATGGGCAGCTCCTGCATCTACCCGAAGCACGCGCAGCAACCGATCCCGGAATCGGCACTGCTGACGGGCCCGCTCGAACCCACGAACGAAGCGTATGCGATCGCGAAGATTGCCGGCATCAAACTTTGCCAGGCCTACGCCCGGGAGTACGGCGCGAATTTTATCTCGGCC
>DASZDO010000039.1:0-99610 GCA_035941955.1 Chthoniobacterales bacterium | reverse complement strand
CCAGGTTGCGACGCAGTCGCCACTTTAGTTAGCGGGCGCAGCGCCCGATTGGTTTGGCGGGCGGTTTGGAAAGCGCCCCTCCTTGATGGCTACACAGCCTTTCGGCGCCCAAACAAACGCACGGCGAAAAACAGCAGCACGAGCGCCGAAACACCCACACAGCATTCCGCGAACAGCTCGCCATGCCGCACATAGAATGTCATCCGTTGGTCCGTCGGAATGGCGACTTCGCCGGTGAGCACGCCTTCTGTAAACTGGCTGCCGCTTTCGTCCCGCAACACCTGGGTGATGCGCCCGAATTCGTTAATGAAACAGGTGACGCCTGTATTCGCCGCCCGCACCATGGGCAGGCGCGTTTCGACACAGCGGAAAACCGCGTTCGCCAAATGCTGTTGCGATCCGGCGGAGCGCAGGAACCAGCCGTCATTCGTCACGTTTGCGAGCAGATTTGCGCCGGCGAGAACAAACTGCCTGGTTAAATCCCCGATCGTATCCTCGAAACAGATCAGCGGCGCGATCTTCGCCTTGTCATTCGTCAGGCGGAAGACGGTGTGCTCTTTGCCGAAGGCGAAGTCATCGGGCACTTGATCGCCCACAATGCGCGCGAGCAACGGCATGGTGTGCCGTCCGGGGACATATTCGCCAAACGGCACGAGGTGGACCTTTCGATAAATTTGCACGCGCGCGCCGCCTTCGGAGACAAGCAGCGCCGCGTTGTACCAGGCGTCCTTGTCGTCGAGATCGATTGTGCCGAGAAGCAAGTCGGTCTGGGCGGAGGCGGCAAAATTCATGACGAAGCGATGGCTCAGTTCATCGTGCAGGACAGGGCCGGGCATCGAGCTCTCCGGCCAGACAATCAGGCCGGGGCGCGCACTCGCGCCAAGAGCAGGCGCGCTCAGCCGGGTGAACTTATCGAAAGTCGATTGGGCAAACTCCGCGCTGAATTTTTCTTCGCGCGGAATATTGGGCTGGACCAACACTACGTGGAGAGGATTCGCGGGCCGCTCGATCTGGAGAGCGCGAAGACCGAATCCCATTACGCCCACGATTGCCGCCATTGTGAGGGTCAAATCGTAATGCGGTCGCAGCGGACGGACCTGAGTTTCCAGGATGAAGCGACGCGCCGTCGTCAGGAGAATGACATTGGTAAAGGCGACCAGGAACGAAAGGCCGGCGACCCCGGTGAACTCCGTGATTTGAATGAGGGTCAACTGCGTGTGCAAGGCCGTCCCCAGGGTGTTCCAGCCCCAGCCGGTCAGGACCAGGCTGCGGAGCCATTCCTGGGCGACCCAGACGGCGGCGAGAAGAAAGGCCAGGCGAAGATTATTCGTCGAACGCAACCAGGGCGACCGGCTTTGCGGTGAATCGCTCGCCACGGCGGAGCCCGTCAGGGACAAAGGCGAGTCGGGCGGCGGCCGCAGCCAGCGGCTCACCACGGCGGGCGGTCGCAACGAAGGACGCAACAACCCGCAAATCCAGCTCCAGAGCGCAAAATAAATGGCCATGTAAAGGCCGACGAGGACCAAACCCGGAACCGTCACAGTCCTGAGCCAGAAAAAGACGGTCCAGAAAAAGGCGATGCCTGCGATGTAGCCAAGCGCCAAATCCCGCAGCCAGCGGCGCTTCGAATCTGCGCCGGAAAACCAAATCGCGGCAAGCAGCGGCGTCAGCGCGATCCAGCAGAGCCACGCCTGGTTGATGGGCGCGAAGCAGCAGGCGTAAAGAAGCCCGCTCGAGATGGCCGCCGGCCACGGCCAGAGCCGAAGCGCTTTTAAGAACCAGGCCACCTTTTCTCAGCGGCGACGGCGCCTGGTGCGTTCCTGTTCGCGTCGCCGGCCAGGGTTTACCGCATCGCGCAGATCCTTCGCGTAGGCGGCGTTGACGCGAAAGAACGCCTTCTCCGCATCCTCGATCAAACGAATGTTCACCTTGTTCGAGAGGACGTAGCCCTGATCGATGAGGCCGATCAGTGTTTCCAGAAGCTCGGCTGTCTCCATTCCCTCGATGCGATCGAGGAGCAGTTTGCCGTACACTTGCGTACCCGAGAGGCCGATCTTTTTCAGGACGGTAATTTCTCCTCCATCCAGGTGGATTTCGCGTGCCATAAAAAAACTTTCCGCCGGTTCTTCGGGATGTCGAGCCGCTTATGAGCCCGCCCGCGTGGCTGCGTCCTCGCGCAGCCAATCCCAAACGCGTTCCAAGTGCTTGCTTACTTCGGTCTTTGTCGCTGCCAGCTCCGAGGCGTCGAACTTACCGCCGTCCGGCCGCCGTTGCGCGAACAGATAATATTTGATTTTCGGCTCGGTGCCGGAGGCGCGCACCGCAATTCTGGTGTGGTCTCCGAACTCGAAGATCAGCATTTTTTCCTTCGGGATTTCGTCGCCTTCCATATCGCGATAGGTGTCCGTCTCGAAGTTTTTCACCTGAATAATCTGCGCTCCGAGCATCTCCTTGGGCGGCCTGGTGACGTACGATCCGAGCAAGCGCTTGATCGTCTCCGCCCCTTCGGCGCCTTCGAAAGTCAAGGAGCCGGTGTATTCCTGGAAGTAGCCGAACTCGGCGAAAATTTCATCGAGAAGCGCGTCCACCGTTAGCCCGCGAGATTTCGCATGCGCCGCCACTTCGCAAAACATGATCGCTGCGCCGTTGCCATCCTTGTCCCGGACGAAATCGCCGCCGCTGTATCCGTAACTCTCCTCGCCGCCAAAGACGTAATAGGAAGAATGCTCCAACCGAAGCCGGCGCGTTTCCTCCTCGGGCAAATCGCGATACTTGTCTCGCACCTCGGGTGGGAGGGCCTTCTCATACTTGCCCAGCTTCGCGCCGATGTATTTGAAACCGGTCAAGGTCTCGACGCAGCCAAGTCCGTAATGCTCCGCGATCGCTTTTTGCAGATCGGTGGTCACGAAGGTCTTGATGATGACAGCGCGCGAAGCGTTTTCCTTATTGAGCACGCCGAGCTCGAAAAGCGTCTTCGCCCGGTAGTAAGCGAGGAGCGAACCGATCTGGTTTCCCGTAATCAATTCCATGCTGCCGCCCGCGGTCCGCACCGCGACTCCCATTCGATCGCAATCCGGATCGGTGGCGATGACCAGATCGGCGCCCTCTTTTTCCGCCAGCTCGACCCCCAGCCGCAACGCGGCAGCGTTCTCCGGATTGGGAGAATCGACGGTGGGAAAATTTCCATCGAAACGGTCTTGTTCTTCGACGACTCGAAAATTGAAACCGAGCCGCTCGAGCATCGGCTTGATGATGACGCCACCGGTGCCATGCAGCGGGGTGAAAACAATCCGGAGCGATTTTGCCGAGCGAACGAGTTCCTTGTTCAAGATCAAACTGTCGAGGCGTTTCATGTATGCCTCGTCGATTTCGCTCCCAAGGATGCTGACTTCACCACGCTGTGGTGCTGGCCTGGCTGAAGACGTTTCGCTCTTGATGCTGTTGACCTTGTCGATGATCCCGCTCGCGTGTGGCTCGACCACTTGAGCGCCGGCGTCGAAATAAACTTTGTAGCCGTTGTCGTGCGGCGGATTGTGGCTGGCCGTGATCACGATGCCGGCGCTCGCGCGCAGATGGCGGACGGCGAAAGATAACTCCGGCGTCGAACGCGGCCCCTCGAAGACGCAGGCATCACAACCATTTTCCGCGGCGATCTTCGCAGCGAGCTCCGTAAACTCCTTCGAGAAATGCCGCGAATCGTGGGCAATGACGATCTTCGGTTTTCCCGCGATTTTTTCCTGGCCGCGCCATTCGTGCAAATAGGCGACGAGCCCCTGCGTCGCGCGGCTGACATTGAAAAAGTTCATGGCGTTCGTCCCGACGCAGGGGAATTGGGGCCGCTCCGTGCCACCCGCTTCGCCCCGTTCCGCCCTGGTCACAATTTTCCCGATGGTCCGTCCGCGCAGGCCACCCGTGCCGAAGGCCAGCGTTTTGTAGAAGCGATCGTTCAGCTCGGCCCATTCTCCACTGGCGGCGAGTTCTGCTACCGCTTGCTCATAAAAAGGCGACGGCGCGCCGCGAAGGAGCGTCGAGATATTTTGGGCGGCGGTCTCGAGCAAGCGCCCCGCGTCGACTGCTTCGGCGATCGTAGTCTCCAGAGGCTCGTTTTTGGAGGACATTGGGCCAACTCTTCCGGCATCCTCGCGACATGCAAGCGAATGCATGCGAATGCGCGCGGCCGGCGTTGTCCATTGGTTGCGCGCACGTTCGGCCGCTAAAGGAGCTTGCAGTTCTCGTGTGAATCTCACACGGTCGGAGCGACGCATGAAGAGGCGAAGTCACAAATGATGGAATGGTGGAGTTCGCTTCTGATTGAGAAGCAAATTTTCTACGCGATCGGTCTCTTCTCGCTCGCGGTTCTCCTGCTCCAGATCCTGCTGACGCTCGTTGGCGTCGGCCATCATGATGCCGATTTCTCCGGGCATGGCGACCACGATTCCGGGATGGGGTTGGTCACGGTTCGGACTGTGACCGCGTTTTTCGTCGGGTTCGGCTGGACCGGAGCGATCATGCTCAATCACGGCTACTCGATGGCGGCGGCGATTGTCGCCGGCACGGTTACCGGGGCGGCCTTTCTTCTCGCCACCTGGTTACTCATCCATAATCTGCTTCGGCTCCAAAGCAGCGGGGGCAATGTCGATTACAATAACGCCATCGGGTTGGTGGGAACGGTTTACACGACGATCCCCGCGGCGGAAGCCGGAGGAGGGCAGATCGAGCTGATGATTCAAGGCCGCCTCATGATGGCCGAGGCTTACACCAAAGCGGCGTGGAACCTGAAGCCGAACAGCAAGGCCAAAGTCATCGCGTTGATCGGCCGGAGCACGTTGCTGGTCGAGCCGCTGACAAATTCTCCCGATGCCTGACCTCAACAACCCAACGTCTCACATGGATATCCTCGTTCTCGCCGGCGCCGGCTTCATTATCATTTTCGGCACCCTCATAGCGTTCGCCTCGCGCTACAAAAAATGCCCGTCCGACCGCATTCTGGTCGTTTACGGCAAAGTGCGCAGCGGACAATCGGCCCACTGCCTGCACGGGGGCGCCGCCTTCATCTGGCCGATCATCCAGGATTATCAGTTCCTCGATCTCACGCCGATGCCGATCGAGATCAATCTCCAGGGCGCGCTTTCGAAACAAAACATCCGGGTCAACACGCCCTCCACCTTCACCGTCGGTGTCGCGACCGAGCCCGGGGTGATGGAAAACGCCGCCGAGCGTTTGCTCGGCCTTCAGATGCCGGAGATAAAGGAACTCGCGAAAGACATTATCTTCGGACAGATGCGCGTCGTTATCGCAACGATGAACATCGAGGAGATCAACTCCGACCGCGACAAGCTCATCGCCAACATCGCCAACGGCGTCGAAGTCGAGCTGAAGAAAGTCGGCCTGCGCCTGATCAACGTAAACATCCAGGATGTGACCGACGTGTCCGGTTACATCGACGCATTGGGCCAGGAGGCCGCTTCGAAGGCGATCAACGAAGCCCGGATCAAGGTCGCGCAAGCCGATCGCGACGGGCAGATCGGCGCTTCTGAGGCGCAGCGAGATCAGCGTATTCAAGTGGCGAACGCGAACGCAGAAGCGACCAAGGGTGAAAACCTGGCTTTGGTCGACATCGCTAATTCCAATGCAGGCCGCCGCAGCAACGAAGCCGAGGCGGAGCGGCTGGCCAGCGCCGCGGAAAAAGTGGCGCACGCGCGCGCGCTTCAGGAAGCCTATACCTCCGAGCAAAAAGCGGAAACCCAGCGCGCCGAGCGGGACAAGGCCACGCAATACGCCAACATCGTCGTGCCCGCGGAGATTTCTCGCGATCGGGTCATCGTCGAGGCCGAGGCACAGGCCGAACAGACGCGCCGGCTCCGGCAAGGCGAGGCCGATGGCCAACGCGCGACCAAGCAGGCGGAGGCGGACGGACTTCTCTTCGTCCGGCGCGCGGAGGCCGAGGGTCTCAAAGCGCGGCTGCTGGCCGAAGCCGACGGCACAGAGTCCATTCTCACGAAAAAAGCCGCCGGCTTCCGCGACCTGATCGATACCTGCGGCGGCGCCGCGGGCGCGCAGAACATGCTCATCACCGAGCAGCTGCCCACCATCGTGCGCGAGCAGGTCAACGCCATTTCGAATTTGAAGATCGACAAGGTGACCGTTTGGGACAGTGGCAAGAACGCCGACGGGACGACCGGCACGGCTGATTTTCTTTCGGGCATGATCCGGGCGCTTCCGCCTTTGCACGAGTTGGCGCGCAATGCCGGGCTCGATCTGCCTACTTACCTCGGCCAGTTGCAGCGCGAGGCGGAGAAATCACAGGCGCCTCCCAGGTCCACCGCGTCGAGCGAGGCTGCGGCGCCGAAGCCGAAGCGCGATCCTGCGGGCCCTGAAAAGCCGCAGCCCTAGAGACCGCTCGACTGAACCGGTGCCTCAAGGAGGGGCGCTTTCCAAACCGCCCGCCTTAAAGACGGCGGTCTGGAGACCGCCGCTCCTTGGAAGAGAGCGAAGCTGCGGGCCGATAAAAACGGGTTGCCCGATACGCGCTTCGCAGGCTTAATGCTCGGGCTGAGACGCAGCGTTCCAAAATGAACATCCACGAATATCAGGCGAAAGAACTGCTGCAAAAATTCGGCGTTGCGACGCCGCGCGGAAAAGCTGCGTCTACGCCTGATGAGGCTGAGCAAGCGGCCCGGGAGCTGGGGGCGGACAACGTCGTGGTCAAGGCGCAAATCCACGCCGGCGGGCGAGGGAAGGGGACGTTCGCAAACGGTTTCAAGGGCGGAGTCCACTTGTGCAAATCGCCTGGAGAGGCGCGCGAGGCCGCTTCGAAGATGCTCGGACAAACGTTGGTGACGCATCAGACCGGGCCGGCGGGTCGTGTCGTGAACAAACTGCTCGTCGCGGAGTCGGTGGAAATCGCGCGCGAGATTTACTTTGCCATCCTTCTCGATCGCGCAACCGCCGGGCCAATCATCGTGGCCAGCACCGAAGGCGGCGTCGAGATCGAGGCCGTGGCCGAGAAATCGCCGGAGAAGATTTTGCGCGAAAAAGTCGATCCGCTCGCGGGGTTGCAGCCTCACCAGACCCGCAAGCTGGCGAAGCAGCTCGGATTCGAATCGTCCCAACTGAAAGCGGCGGTAAAATTGTTCGACGGCTTGTATCGGACGTTCATCGCTTGCGATTGCTCGATGGTGGAAGTGAACCCGCTCGTGGTGACGCCGAAGGGCGAAGTGCTGGCGCTCGATGCGAAATTTAACTTCGACGACAACGCGCTTTATCGCCATCCGGAGCTGGGGGCGCTGCGCGATATCGCGGAGGAAGATCCGCGCGAAGTCGAAGCTTCCAAGCACGGACTGAATTACATCGGATTGGATGGAAACATTGCCTGCCTCGTCAACGGCGCCGGCCTGGCGATGGCGACGATGGATATCATCAAGTTCTACGGCGGCAGTCCCGCTAATTTCCTGGATGTGGGCGGCGGCGCGACGGAAGAGCAGGTGACCGAAGCGTTCAAGATTTTGGTCGCGGACGAAAAAGTAAACGCGATCCTGGTGAACATTTTTGGCGGCATCATGCAATGCGACGTGATCGCGCAGGGAATCATCAACGCGGTGAAAACGGTGCATCTGCCTGTCCCGCTGGTCGTCCGGCTGGAAGGAACCAACGTCGATGCCGGGAAGAAATTGATCGCGGAATCAGGCCTGGCCGTGATCGCAGCCGACGATCTGGCGGATGCGGCCCAGAAGGCAGTCGCGGCGGCAAGCTCCAAATCCCAAAACCCAAATCCCAAGTAATATCCAAACTCAAATACCCAAACCAACCGTGAACGATGGTTCCCCCAAACCGCGCGACCTTGAAGAGAGAACATTCCTCTTCGCGCAATCGATTAGAACATTTGTGAAAGAGCTGCCGCGTACGATCGGCAACACGGAAGATGCTCGACAGCTAGTTCGCGCGTCGGGCTCCGTCGCCGCCAACTGGATTGAAGCCGACGAAGCATTAAGCAAGAAGGATTTTCTGATGCGTGCAAAAATCTGCCGTAAGGAAGCCAAGGAAAGCCGCCTTTTCCTGCGGTTGATCGATGTCACTTCCAACAGTATCGATCGCCGTGACGTCCTTGCTGCCGAAGCGCGCGAACTCACATTGATTTTCTCCGCTATCATTTCGAAGAGCAGCGGATCATGAGCGCATTTTTTTGCCAATTGGGAATTGAAATTTTGCCTGGAGCTTGGGAATTGGGACTTGGAACTTCTGGAACAGTACGATGAAAATCAAAGCGATCGGCTTCGTTGCCATTCCAGTCACTGACATCAAACGCGCTCGCTCCTTTTATGAGGACGTTCTCGGCTTGCACGCTTCAGACGAAATGGCGGGTGGGAAGTGGATCGAGTATTCGGTGGGCCAGGACGCGCTGGCGATCGCGAATGTGGGCGATGACTGGACGCCGTCCGATCAAGGAACGGGCGCTGCGTTTGAGGTGGAGGATTTCGAGGAGGCGATCAAGCATTTAAAGAATCGCGACGTTCCCTTCGCGGCCGAACCCTTCGAGACCCCGTGCTGCCACATGGCGGTGGTGCAGGACCCTGATGGCAATAAGATGATGATTCACAAACTAAAATCAGAAAACGAAAAGGAACCGTGTCCATGATTAGGGAAGTCGCATTTGTCGCCATCGCGGTTTCCGACGCCGAGCGGGCCCGGAAATTCTATCAGGAAACGCTCGAGCTCAAGCCGGCCACCGCTGCGATGGGCGGCGCCTGGGTTGAATACGAATTGGGAGCCACCACGATCGGCGTCGGCTGTCATCCGGCGTGGCAGCCTTCGCGCGACGGAACAACGGTCGCGTTCGAAGTGGACGATATCGACGCCACCATCGCGACGTTGAAGGAGCGCGGCGTCACCTTCGACATGGAGAAGATGGAAACGCCGGTCTGCTGGATGGCGCAATTTCGGGATCCGGACGGCAACAAGCTCGTCGTGCACAAAAGGAAATAGCGGATGTCTGTCCTCGTCGATAAAAACACGCGTCTGGTTGTTCAGGGAATCACGGGCAAGACCGGTGGATTCCACGCGCGGGAGTGCATGGAGTACGGGACAAATGTCGTCGCGGGTGTCACGCCTGGAAAGGGTGGCCAATTGTTTGAGGACAAGGTGCCGGTCTTCGACACGGTCTGGGAAGCGCGGAAGGAAACGGGCTGCAATGTCTCCGTGATTTTTGTCCCGGCGGCCGGCGCAGCGGATGGAATCCTGGAAGCCATCGATGCCGGAGTGGAGCTTGTCATTTGCATCACGGAAGGGATTCCGGTGATGGATATGATGCGCGTGAAAGCGCAAATGGCGGGCAAGCCGGGCCGCCTCATTGGGCCGAATTGCCCGGGGATCATCACGCCCGGCGCCTGCAAGATCGGGATCATGCCTGGCTACATTCATAAGCCGGGAAGCGTGGGGGTGATTTCCCGCTCCGGCACCCTCACTTATGAAGCGGTTTGGCAACTTACCTCCCGCGGCTACGGTCAATCCACCTGCATCGGCATCGGTGGCGATCCGATAAACGGGATGTCCCACCTCGATGCGGTCAAACTTTTTAACGATGATCCGCAAACGGATTCCATGATTTTGATCGGCGAGATTGGCGGCACCGCGGAAGAGGAAGCAGCGGAATGGATCAAGGCGAACTGCAAGAAGCCCGTGGCTGCATTCATCGCCGGCGCGACCGCGCCGCCCGGCCGGCGCATGGGCCACGCGGGCGCCATCGTCTCCGGCGGCAAGGGTACCGCCGCGGGAAAGATCGAGGCGCTCAAGGCCGCCGGCATCGCGGTAGCCGAAACACCAGCGACGATGGCGGAGACGCTGATTGCGCGGATGAAGAGCGCGAACTAGTTTCGACTATGACAACCGACGAGCTTCGGAGCGCATTGCACAAAGCTCCATTTGAACCCTTCACCATTCATCTCGCCGATGGCCATGCGCTCCATGTGCCACATCCTGATTTCGTGGCGTTGACTGGAGGCGGGCTCTCGGCTGTTGTTACGTCAATGCAAAGCAATGCGTTTACAGTTGTCGATCTTTCGTTGGTGACACGACTCGAAGTGCCGGCATCGCCTAGGCGGACAACTTAGGTTTTGCTTTGCCATGACGATTTCCCGCGGACTTGAAGGCGTCGTCGCGAACACCACGCGGCTGAGCGATGTCATCGGCGACAAAGGCCAGCTCGTTTACTGCGGCTACGACATCAACGAATTAGCCGGGCACGTCAGCTACGAGGAAGTCGTTTACCTTCTCTGGAATAACAAACTGCCGAATCGCGCCGAGATGGAGCGGTGCCAGGCGACGTTGCGCGGCGAGCGCAAATTACCGGATGGCGTGATCGAGTTTCTGAAGAGCGCGCCACCGAAGGCGCCACCCATGGACGTGATCCGGACGGCCGTCTCCATGCTCGGCCTGTACGATCCCGATCTGGACAAGGAAGAAACGCCCGAAGTGAACCTGCGCCGGGCGCGCAGCATTACCGCGAAGATCGGGGTGATTGCCGCCTACTTTCACCGGGCCCAGCAGGGGAAATCGCTGCCGCCGGTGCGCGGCGATCTCGGCGAGGCCGCCCATTTTCTCTATCTCATGTCTGGCGAAGAGCCGACGAAAGAAGCGGCCGACACCCTGGATGTGGCGTTTGTCCTGCACGCCGATCACGGCATGAACGCTTCCACCTTCAGCGCGCGGGTCACGATCTCGACCTTGAGCGACATTTATTCCGCGATCACGTCGGCGATTGGGACGCTGAAGGGGCCGCTCCACGGCGGGGCGAATGAAGGCGTCATCCAAATGCTGGAGGAAATCGGCTCGGAAGATCGGGTCGATGCCTACATCGAGCAGCAGCTCGCGGAAAAGAAGAAGATCATGGGCATGGGGCATCGTGTTTACAAGACGCTCGACCCGCGCGCGCCGCATTTGCAGAAGATGGCCATAAAGCTGAGCGAGAAATTGGGCGAGCCGAAGTGGATCAGGATGTCGGAGCGGATCGCGAAATTAATGAAGGAAAAGAAGAACCTGAACGCGAACGTCGATTTCTACTCCGCGACGGTTTACTACTCGCTCGGGATCCCGACGGATTTGTTCACGCCCGTGTTCGCCATCGCGCGGACCTCCGGCTGGTGCGCGCACATTCTCGAACAGCTCGAAGACAACCGGCTTTACCGGCCGCTGAGCGAATACGTGGGCGAACCGGTGGGGAAAAAAGTTATTCCGATCGACGAGCGGCCCTAGATGACTTTCGCGCGAGAAGCTCGACTTCTTCCGAGCCATTCACTATTTTCAGGGGAATGAGAGCGATCGCGTTGATTTTATTGTTCGCGTTTGGCTGCGCGGCTCCGATTCAGGCGCAGACGGCTGAGGTTGAGGTCATCGGGGATCCGGCGATTTACGGGGCATATCCGAAAGATTATCAGGCAATCATCACGAAATGGCTGGAGACGAAATTAGCCGACCCGGCGAGCGCGGTGATCGAGTGGACCAGCGCGCCAAAGCCGGCGGAGCTGCCGGGACTGAATGGACAGAAACTTCATGGCTATCTGGTCGAATTCACGGTGAAGGCACGCAACCGATTTGGCGCTTACACCGGGAAACAGAAACACGGCGCCCTCATCCGTGAGGGCGTCGTGATCAAGGGAACCGGTTTCGGTTTTTAGATGAGACGGACTCAAGCCGCACGCGTCCGCGGGGAGGGTCTCGTCCTCGTGCTCATCGTCCTCGCGATTCTGGCCGGCGGAACCTGGTTCGTCTTCTCATCCCGCCGGGAGTCCGAGAAGAATTGCCGGGAATTCGCCGCCCTGGTGGCCGAGCGCGTGGCAGTGCATTACGACGAGAAGTTTCTCCACGTCCGCCTGGGCCCCGAAGCGCAGAAAAAATTCCTGCAATCCGTGCGCGACCGTATGATCGCGCGATTCCGCCAATTTGGGACGCCGGCACAGCCGATCCCATTAGAGGGCGAGGTGCGGTTTGAATCCGGCTTCTTCAGGCCGATGGGCACGTTTCGCGCGCAACTGAAATATCCCAATACGTCGGCTTACCTCGATCTCAGCATTTCCTCCGGAATGACGGTCTGGCAGGTCGACGATATTTATTTGGTAGAGGAACCCCCTCCGAAAGCCGCAGCGACCGCAACGCCGGCATCGGCAGCACCAACGCCTACGCCAACGCCAACCCCGGCGCCCGAGCAAAAACCGAAGCGAAAGCGGAAGCGTTAACTCAGAAGACGATCGAACGAATCGACGCAGAGCTGCGACCAAGTCTCGAGATTGTCGCGGCGCGCCAGCAGTTCGTCCTTATTCAAAAAGGCCACGTTGGTAATCATTGCTTCGCGTTTCTGGACGTTGGGTTCGGCGAGGCGAAAGACGTGGACGATCCCGAGATGCACGCGGCCGACTTCGGTGGTGTCGTCATTCAAGAGCGCGACGATCCGGTCTTCGAATGGCGCCTCGATCTTTATTTCCTCGTTCACTTCACGCTCGACGCCGGCGCGATAGGCCTTCTCATCCCAGGCGAAGAGCGACTCGTCCGTATCGTTCATGTGGCCGCCGATGCCGATCGAGCCCTTTGAGACCAGGCGTTGCTCGCCGGCCTTCTTTCCGCGCACGTAGTGCAGCACGGTGTCGCCGTGCACGATGATCGCGTAGGGAATGATTTGTTTGTGCGTCGGATCGTTTTCCGCCTGGGCGCGGGGCAGGAAAAAGTTATTTCCGCGCGAGAGGAGTGCGTGCAGGTATTTCGCCGGCTCGAAATTCAAGCCATGAAAACTGCCGAGCTCGTCGAAGAGACTGCGCCTGACGACCAAAACATTTTCGTCCGGCTGGGGCATGGGCGGGAGAAACCTCGCCTAAAACGAGTAGGTGAGGCCGATCTGGGGCCCGATGAGGTTGAGGCTGTGATTCGGATCGGTCTGTCCGCCGTTGGAAAGATGCTGATAGAGAGCGCCAGCGGTGAACTGCCAATGCTCGTTCATTTTGTAGGTAATGCCGACAGCGCTCAGAATGTTAAAGGTGAAGTCCTGCCCTTGCGCCCCAAACTGGTCCGCATGGCTATCGATCCATCCCAGGCCGACGCCGGAAGACATGTAGATGCCGAAACGGCTCCCTGGCTGGACAAAGACATAACGCAGGCCGACGGAGATTCCGTAATAGTAGTTTTCTGGGCCGCGAAAGATGGGCTCCGCCATGCCGAGAACATAAAACTGACCGTAACCGCGCAGCCATCCCTCCCGGAAAGAGGGAGGGACTCTCCACCTCGCGGTGATGAATTGCGCGCCCACTTCGTAACTATTGGGATTGCCGATCCAGCCGAGCAGGTATGCGGTCTCAGTCGACATCTCAAAATCGGGCCCTTCGACGCGATCGTCCGGGGTAAATTGGGTCGAGACGCGATCGGTTGCCGCCTGGGCGTGCGGGATGGCGAACGCGCAAAGGAAAAAGAGGCAAGTGAGACGAAGAATTTTCATCAAGGCGCGCTACGATATTGCGGCTCGGGTGAATTGCAATTGCGCACGCGTCTGGCACGCTGAGGGCGTGAAGACCTATCTCGCGCTCTTTATTTCTCTCGGTGTCATGGCTGGTGCAACGGTTGGCGTGGCCGACGAAGCGGCGGACAAAGCGCAACAACTCGCGACGGATCTTTGGAAAGCCAGCGGCGGCGAGAATTGGGCAAAGGTGAAGGAAGTGCACTTCGCTTTTGTGGTGGAGCAGGAGGGAAAGCAACTGGCGAAGGTGCACCATGTCTGGAACGTCACGGCCGGCACGGACGACGTGAAATGGAAGGATAAGGAGGGGAAGGACCACCAGGCCACCGCGAATCTGGCTGCGCCCGTTTCAGACGGTGACGAGAAAACCGCCTACGCGCGCTGGGTCAACGATTCCTATTGGTTCCTCGCGCCGCTGAAAGTGCGGGACCGTGGAGTGAAACTGGAGGCGACCGGACCGAAGGACCTGAACGGGACCAGTTGTGAAACCTTGCGGCTAAGCTTTGAAAGTGTTGGCCTGACGCCGACGGATCAGTACGTTTTTTACATCGATCCCAAGACAAAACTTCCGCTGGCGTGGGATTACATTCCGGCATCAGGCGAGGGCCTGCATGCGACATGGGAGAAATTCCAGAACTTTGGCGGGCTGACTCTCGCGACCGAACACAACTTTAAGGGCAAGACGATCAGGCTCGCCGACATCAAAGTGGTGACGGATAAGTAGCGGCTTTGGAGGGACGGGCGCCGTCCCGTCCGTGGATCGATGTGGACGCACGGCGGGCGTCCCTCCAGAGACCCCTAACTCGCGGCGCTGACAAAACTGCTCAGGTCTCCGGGCAACGGGCTGGTCCACCTTTCCCCTCCCTCGATTTCCAGCGTGGCGGAATGCAGAGCGTGCCGGGGCAAAAGAAGATGGCGGGCCAGTTCCGGGGTCCATCCCGTCTCAATGAACCGGAGATAAAGTTTTTCGTCCGGCCCGTAAATCTTATCTCCGACGATCGGGTGGCCTAACGAAGCAAGATGCACCCGGATTTGATGCGTGCGGCCAGTCCGCGGAAAAGCGCGGATTATACTGAATCGATCGCCGGTGGCCCCGTGCGCGAATCGTCTCTCGACCTGAAAATCAGTGCGAGCTGGCGCTCCCTCCGGATGGACCGCCTGTTTCAGCCAGATGACTGACGGCTGGTGAGTCCCTTGCCGGTCAAGCGGCGCTTCACTCGACTCGGAATCCCATTCCGGCCATCCCCAAACAATGGCGAGATATTCTTTCGCAATGCGCTGTTCCTGCATCATCAGGCCAAAGCGCCTGGCTGCTGCGGCGTTTTTCGCCACGAGCACCAAGCCGCTCGTTTCCCGGTCGAGCCGGTTGACGATCGAAACCTGGCCGCCATTCGCGATCTCGAACGCGAGCAAATGCTTTAATTCCCCCCAGAGAGTGCGCGCTCCGGTCGGTTTGGTGGGGTGCACGAGCAGAAACGGCGGCTTTTCGACGACGATGAAATCGTCTCCTTCCGCCACGATCGAGAAGTCGCGCGCGTCGTTTGCGCGATCCGCGTCCGTGGCGGATAAAGCTCCCTTGATCTCGCTGAGAAACATTTCTCGCCATTATAGGAGCGGCGAGCGGGCGGTGCACGCGCTGGATGGAGTATCGCTGGAAATCGCGCGGAATGAATTTGTGGCGGTGAGCGGACCGAGTGGCTGCGGCAAGAGCACGCTCATGCATCTGCTGGCCGGACTCGAGCATCCGACCACCGGGGAAATCTTTGTCGATGGCCTCGCGTTGCACACCGCGGACGACGGTGCGCTTACTCAATACCGGCGCCGGCAGGTGGGCATCGTTTTTCAATTCTTCAATCTTTTGCCGACGATGAACGTGCTGGAAAACGTGAGCTTCCCGTTGCTCTTGCAGGGCGTCTCGCCGCCCGAGAGTGAAAAGAAAGCGGCGGAGGTCATCGAGCTGGTCGGCCTCTCCGATCGATCGACTCATTTCCTTCATCAACTCAGCGGCGGCGAACAACAACGGGCGGCCATCGCCCGTGCGCTGGTCCCCCGGCCGGCGCTCTTGATCGCGGATGAGCCAACTGGCAACCTCGACTCCCATTCCGCGTCAACCGTGATGCAGCTGCTGGGGAAGATCGCCGCAGAGCGGCTGACCACGTTGATCGTAGTTACGCATAGCGACGAGGTGGCGCGGTCCGCCTCGCGACGGGTGGAGATGCGCGACGGGAGGGTCGTCCGAGATTCGGGTTCATCATCGTAATCGTGCTCGTGCTCCTGCTCGTGATCGTTCTTTGGTGGTCAGGTTGGTCCCTCGAGCACGAGCACCGGCACGAGCACGATTACGAGGGCAGGAAAGGAATTCGTTTGCTTGACCTGGCCCAAGAAACCGCGTTACCTAAACGCCCAGCCTCGACCACGGAGTCACCTTGGAACTAAAAGACATCAAAGCCGTTATCGACCTCATGAAGAAGAACGACTTGTCGGTCTTCGAGATGGAGAAGGACGGATTCAAGCTGAAGTTACAGAAGGGCGCGGGGGACCAGACGGTTTTCTCGGCGCCGGCCAACGGCCTTCCTGCTTCAGCCCCCTCGGCGCCGGCGGTGGCTCCCGCCCCAGTTTCGCCGGCGATCCCGGCAGCCCAGGCCGCTGAAAAGGGCGCATCCCTGAGCGAGATCGTGTCGCCGATGGTGGGGACGTTTTACCGGGCCGGCTCGCCCGAATCCCCGCCCTTCGTGGACGTAGGCAAAGAGGTCACCGAAGAAACCGTCGTTTGCATTATCGAGGCGATGAAAGTCATGAACGAAATTAAGGCGGAGACAAAAGGCGTGATCGCCGAAATTGTAGCCGAGAGCGGAAAACCCGTGCAGTTCGGCCAGGTCCTTTTCCGCGTGCGGTAGAAGCGAGAGGGACGGCCCGCTGGGCGTCCAGGCGCGGCCAGCCCGGCGGCTGCCGGATGCCACACCAACCTTGATTGATGTTTGAGAAAATTCTAATCGCAAATCGCGGAGAAATCGCGTTGCGCATCATCCGGGCTTGCAAGGAACTCGGAATCCGGACGCTCGCGGTTTATTCGGAAGCGGACGTGGATTCACTCCACGTGCAGCTGGCGGACGAGGCGATTTGCATCGGCGCGCCGCCCAGCGCCGAGAGCTACCTCAAGATCGACCGCATCATGAGCGCCGCCGAAGTCGGCGACGTGGATGCGATTCATCCCGGCTACGGCTTTCTCTCGGAGAACGCGCACTTCGCCGAAGTGTGCGAGAGCTGCAAGATCAAATTCATCGGTCCGCCCGCGAGCGCGATGCACGCGATGGGCGACAAGAATTCCGCGCGCGCTTGTGCCCGCAAAGCCGGAGTTTCAGTCACCCCGGGAAGCGACGGCATCGTCGAGACCGAGCAGGATGCGTTGAAGCTGGCGCGGAGAATCGGATACCCGCTTATGATCAAGGCGGTTGCCGGCGGGGGTGGCCGAGGGATGCGCGCCGCGCGCAATGAGGCCAGCCTCGCGTCCGCGTTTCACGCCGCGCGCACCGAGGCGGAAAAGGCTTTTGGGAACGGCGACGTTTATATCGAGAAGCTGATCGTCAACCCGCACCACATTGAATTCCAGATCATGGCCGACCAACATGGACACACCGTCCATCTCGGTGAGCGGGATTGCTCGATTCAGCGGCGGAACCAGAAAGTGATCGAGGAATGCCCGTCGCCGTTGATCTCACCCGGGTTGCGCAAGAAAATGGGCCACGCCGCGGTCAAGCTGGCGGAATCGGTCGGATATCAAAATGCCGGGACGATGGAGTTCCTGGTGGATAACGAAGGCCATTATTACTTCATCGAGATGAACACCCGCATCCAGGTCGAGCACACGATCACCGAGGAGGTTTACGGCTGCGACCTGGTGAAGGAACAGATTCTGATCGCGGCGGGCGAACGGCTCTCGCCGCATGTCGCCAACGCTACGGCGCGGCTTCATGCAATCCAATGCCGGATCAATGCCGAAGATCCGGAGAAAAATTTTCAGCCGTCGCCGGGCCGGATAGCATTTTACTACGCGCCGGGCGGCCGCGGCGTGAGAATCGATTCGCACGCTTACACGGGGTACGTCGTTCCGCCTTACTACGACTCCATGATCGCGAAGTTGATTACGGTCGGGGCGACGCGCGCTTCGGCCATCGCTCGCATGCGCCGGGCGCTGGATGAGTATTACATCACCGGGATCAAGACAACGGTTCCCTTTCATAGCGCCATCATGCGCAATGCAGACTTCCGCAATGGCACTTATGACACCGGCTTTGTCGAGCGCGTCATGAACTCGGACAACTTCGAGTTGAAACCGACGCCGACGCGGCTGCACGAATAACACATTCGCCATTGACTGCCGCGGATCTCAGTTGCTGCCGGCTCTACGGCATCCTGGACCTGAGCTATGTAGACAGCTCGGAGGCGGGAAAGGTGGTCCGACAAATGATCGACGGAGGCGTCGATTTGCTACAATTGCGCGCAAAGGGCCGCCCTTCCGCGGAAATCGCGAAGATCGCGGCGGAACTCCATGGCCTGACCACCGAACGAAATGTCCCGCTTATTATCAACGACCATCCCGGGATCGCCCGGAGCGTCTCGGCAGAAGGCGTTCACGTGGGGCAAGACGATCCTGCCATCAGTGAAGTTCGAGAAATCGCCGGGCCCAATTGCATGGTGGGCAAATCGACACACAGCGTCGACCAGGCTGTCCGCGCTTTCTACGAAGGAGCGGACTACATCGGCTTCGGCCCTATTTTCGCGACGCCGACCAAGCCCGATTATCCGCCAATCGGGCTCAGCGAAATCCAACGAGTTCATGAGGCCGTTCGCATCCCGATCTTCTGCATCGGCGGGATCACACTGGACAATTTAGTGGAAGTGATGGAAGCAGGGGCGCGCCGGGTCGTCATTGTTTCAGGTTTGCTTCAGGCAAAAGACATCGCGACGTATGGCCGGGCCGTGAAAGAGTTGTTAAATCACAAATCGCAAATCGAAGTTCGTAAATCCTAATGTCTGTCCTCATTGTTGGTTCGATCGCGCTCGATACCGTCAAAACTCCCGTGGAAGAACACGCGGATTTGCTGGGCGGTTCGGCTTCCTATGCCGCTGTCGGGGCAAGCTTTTTTTCGCCAGTGAAGCTCGTTGGCATCGTCGGCGACGATTTTCCGGCCTCCGAATTCGATTTTTGGAAATCGCGCCAGATCGATGCGGAAGGCGTTCAGCGCGTCGCCGGAAAGACTTTCCGATGGTCGGGAGAATATGCTTGGGACATGAACACGCGTGAGACTCGCTCGGTGGCGCTGAACGTCTTCGAGCAGTTTCGACCCGAGCTTCCGCAGTCCTATCGCGAAACCGACTTCGTCCTGCTGGCCAACATCGCTCCCGCGCTCCAATCCCACGTGCTCGATCAAATGAAGCGGCCGCGCTTCGTCGTGGCCGACACCATGGATTTGTGGATTGAAACGACCCGCGCCGACCTCGATGCGCTGCTCCCCCGCGTGGACTTCCTCATCCTCAATGACAGCGAGGCGCGCGAACTAACCAAAGAGACGAGCTTGATCAAAGCGGGTCGAAAGATTCGCAAGACCGGCCCTAAATACGTGGCGATAAAGAAAGGTGAGCATGGCGCTTTGCTCTTCGGTGAAAATGAATTCTTCAGCTGCGGCGCGTACCCGCTCGAAGACATCCACGATCCGACCGGGGCAGGGGATACCTTCGCCGGCGGGATGGCCGGATACCTGGCCCGTGCAAAAGGCGACCCGACATTTGCCGATCTTCGTCGGGCCATCATCTATGGCAGCGTGCTCGCGAGTTTCAATGTGGAGGCCTTCAGCCTCGAACGCCTAAAGACCCTGACCTTCGAAGAAATCACCGAGCGTTATCAATTGTTCAAATCGATGAGCGCGTTCGAGGACCTTCCCTTGGCTGCATCTTGATTTTTCGGCGAGCGAAGAGCTCGCCTCGTCTAAGAGAATAATCAGACTTCCCCTTCGGGCGCCAGGTGGCAGCGATGATCCTGCGTTTCGAATTGCAAAGTGGCATGTTGGATCTCGAACTTGCGATGCAAATCCTGAGAGGCTTGTTCCAGGAGCGCACAGTCGCAGTCGTTCACGTCTCGCACGAGGTGGGCCGTGAGCGCGGTTTCGGTCGTGCTCATGGGCCAGACATGAAGGTCATGCACCTCCGTCACATGCGGCAGGCCGGAGAGATATTCCCTCACTTCGCCGACATTAATTCCCTGCGGCACGGCATGCAGGGCGAGGTTGACGGAGTCACGGAGCAACCCCCAGGTGCCGACGATAATCACCGCGGCAATCGCAAGGCTTATCGCAGGATCGATCCATTGCCAACCGGTCGCGAGAATAAGAAAGCCGGCGATCACCACACCCAGCGAAACGCCGGCATCAGCGGCCATATGCATGAAGGCGGCGCGAATGTTGAGGTCACGCTTGCGCCCCGACATGAACATCAAGGCTGTGGCCCCGTTGATGCAGATTCCGACCGCAGAGATCCAGATCACCGTATGAGCAGCCACAGGCGCCGGGTCTCCAAAGCGCCGGATGGCTTCCCACGCAATCGCTCCCACGGTGATCAAGAGAAAGATGGCGTTAAAGAGAGCCGCCAGAATGGAAGAGCTTCTCAGTCCGTAGGTGTGGCGCTCTGTCGGTGCGGTGCGTGCCAGGAAGGTCGCGGACCAGGCCACCAGCAATCCGAGGACGTCACCCATGTTATGTCCGGCGTCTGCAATGAGAGCGAGCGAGTGGGCGAAAATGCCGTAGGCAAACTCTAGGATAACAAAGCCGAAATTTAAGGTAATCCCGATGGCGAAGGCGGTTCCGAAGTTGGCCGGGGCATGAACGTGGCCGGCGCCGGCGTGAGAGTGTCCCTCGCAGTGGTCGTGGCCGGGTATCTCGCTGCTGCTCATCAGTGATCGACGAGGATGATTAAGAATCCGAGCGTGCAGAGCAATCCGCCTATGATTCCGCTCTCGTATTTCTCGAGGAAACGAAGGTTGAGCCTGTCGAGATTGCTTAACGTGAGCCACGTAAACACGACCATCCCGGCGACCGTCGCGATCGATAAGATCGCAGTCAGCAGCACGAAGCCCATCCAACCATAGCGAACGCCCGATACGTAAACAGGGAGAAAGCTTTCACAGGGTGAAAAGGTGAGAAGCGCGAGCAGACTGCTAATCGCGACGCGGTCGGAAACGCGACCCCGCGGAGTAACGATGTCGACCACCTCTTTATGCTGCTCCTTTCCGTCGTGTCGAGGGAAGCGGGTTTCATAGGCGTGCACATGATTGCCGTGCGGCAGACTCAAAATAGCGGTGAACTGATGCGGCTCCGGAATCGTCTCGGTCGATACGAGATAGCCATCTCCATTTTCAAAGGCAAAACGTTGCCGCTCCTGAGCAGAGCGAACCGTTTCCAGAGTAACGTCCGCTTCTTGCAGGAGAGCGGGCGGCTGCTCGCGTGACTGCACGGGATAAAGTCGAAACCTGGCCCTGTCGCCTTCCTCAATAATCGCGATCTCCACGAAGCCGTCACCGGTATCGATCAGCGTCCCGCCGTGAAGACCGGAGGGTCGAGCGGCATCCTGGTGTGCGTGGGTGTGAAGGTGCGGCACGGTGCCGTGGTGCGAATGCCCGCCGAACAAGTGGCTGTGCCCGTGGCCTCCGTCGAACTGGCGATAAACATAGAACAGTCCAAAAAGAAGCAGCGTTCCTCCCGCGATCAGTGGAAACCAGGCTCCGATCTTGTCGTGAACGGCAATTCCAAACCAGGCGATGAGCACGCCAAGAAGCGCGGTAACGAGGACGTGCCCGGTGCCAGCCAAAGCCGTCACGCAGATCGTTTTGTTATGGTTCCAGCGCTGGGCTCGCGACGTGATGACGAACGGAAGCCAATGGGTGGGGATAGCGGCGTGGAAGAATGCGATGCCGAATCCGGTCAGGGCGATCAAGACCATCTCGTTCATAAGGAACTCATACGCCGGTTCATGGTCTCATTTCTCGAACGAATCCGCTATCCTCGGACATGGTGCGCAAACATCAACCGCACCAGCGGAGGCCGCCTGGATGAAAGATAACGTAGCGGCGGTGGGGATTTTGGCTGGCGTTTCTCTTTTTCATGGGAAAAATCGCCGACGGTGACAGTTTTACCTGCAAAGAGTGCCGCCTGGGCCGTTCCAAGAGTGTCCGGTGTTATCCCGAACAAAAGCGTTATGACTAGATTTCTTCGCATTCTCTTGGTTTTGGGCGCCCTCGGCGTGGCGACCGTACGGGCCACGGATGAAGAAAAACCGCACGGCCGAGTTTGCCTCTCAGTTTTCGATTCCGTTTCCGGAAAAGAGGAACCGTTTCGGATGTCCGTGGCCCAGAGACAGGGCGCAACCGTGAGGGCGCATGTCGATGCCAGCGACAAATGCACGGTGGTCCTGGCCGCTTTGACCAAGGACGGGAAGCTTGCTAACGGATGGCGGCCGCAATTGTCGGAACTGCCCGCCGAATTCGAAGATGTCCAGTTGCCGAAAGCGCCGGTCATTTGGGACTGGTCGAAACCCAGCGTGCCTTTTGAATTCTATGTTTGTTTCCTGGCCCCGGGCGCAAAAGAGATCGAGGAAGCGACCAAGTTGGTCGCAGTCATGCAGGCTCCCACGATGGATGAGCGTCTCCTGGCGATGCAGACGAACAAACTGCGGGAACTCATCGGTCGAATCACGAGCGACAAGGAAAAGGCCAATCGGGTTCCGATGACGGAACCGGAGGTTGGAGGTGTGTTTCGCGGGGCGGGTGATGATGCGGTGTTTCCCTGGCGGCAATTCGCGCAGAGCATTAATTTCGCGGAAAGCCGCCCCGGCGTGTTGATTCTTTCCAGCGAAGAGGAAACTCCAGCTTCGTAATGGCCGGTAACTCGGTTCTCCCAAGTCCGGTGGGCGAACAGGTTTGGTTAAGATCGCCGTGGCCGCTTTTTTTCGCCATCTGCGGGCTGGCCGCGGTTTGGACTCTGGTGGCGGGAAGCCCGCTCGAACCGCTGGAAATGCGCTGGTTCGGACAGGTCCTTCAGTGGCGGTATGCAAGAGGCGTGGCCCCGCCGGCTGATCCCAGCATCGTTCATCTGGATATCACACGGACGGACCTGGAGAAGCTGCCGACACTCGAACTCGAGTATCGCAACGCCGCCACCATCATCCGCCAGGCGGCTGAGCTCGGCGCGCGCGTCATCGCATTCGATGTCGTCTTCGGCCGCGGCGATCAAGCCATGGCCGAGCCGATCCTGCAGGAAGTCGAGCGAGCCAGGGGCGAGGGCCGAACGGTGTTGTTTGCGGAAGCCCTTCTTCCGTCAGCCGAAAGCGGAAGGGAAGAACGCATCCGCTCTTTTCCATTTCGGGAAAGAGTGCTTCCGGCGGGCTTGATCAATGTGCAAGCGGATGGCGATGGCGTTCTGCGCCGTTATGAATACGTGCGCCGATCCGGCCCCGACAAATACGATCCGTCGCTAGGCCTGGCCAGCTACCTCGCGTGGCGGGAACTGGATTGGGAAAAAGGAGTTAGTTTTCCGCGGCCAGGCGTTTTGCGCTGGGAGGAAATCTCGAGTGATTTCACCACGATCGAGCCGCGCGAGCTGAAGCTCGAGCCTATTCTGCTGAACTACCGAAGCCCCTGGTCCGGCTCCGGTCCCGGTGCGTTCAGGCATTACAATGTCGCCCAGCTTGCGGCGCTTCATGACGCGAGCCAAAAGAGCAAGGCGCAGCCGCTCACGAATGCGGTTGTGTTGGTCGCCTATGTTGGAGCCGGCTTGGGAGACATGGGCACCACCTCGCTGGCGGCGAATCAACCGCGTGTTCTCTTGCACTCGACCGCCCTGAACGATTTGATGCAGCGCAACTGGATCCGGCGCAGCGCGCGCTGGGTGGACACATTAGCCATCCTGGCGTTGTTGCTGCTCGGGGCGCTGGCCAGCCTCTTCCGGGGAGCATTGTGGCTCTTGTTATTCTGGGTCGCCGGCGTGGCGGCAGCCGCCGTCCTTAGCGCGCTGCTGATCATTAAGGCAGGCTTGGTCCCGGGCCTGGTCACTGTGAGCGTGGTCTGGAGCCTGGCGACGTTTGTCGAACTAGGCCGGCGGCAAAGCTGTGAGTTTGTGCAGCGGCTCAGGCTTCGCGCGACGATGGGCCTCTATTTTTCACCGCACATCATGGAGGAAGTCCTGAAAAATCCGGGGTCGATGGAACCCCAACAGGCCGAACTTACCCTTCTCTTGACCGACCTCCGAAATTCTACCGCGATCGCTGAATGTCTCGGGCCAAACGGCATCTTTCAGCTCCTGAATCAGGTTTTCGAAACGCAAACCACGGCAATCATGGCCGAAGATGGCAGCATGGAGCATTTCCTCGGAGACCAATTTCTAAGCTACTGGGGAGCGCCCAACCCGCAGCGGGATGCGGCCGACCGCGCGTTTCGCGCGGCGCTCGCGCTCATCGCCGGCATGGAGCAGGTGCGTCCCAAACTGGATCCAAGGGTGGAAAGGCTTTTTGGCTACGGCGTGGCGCTCCACAGCGGCACCGCGCTCATTGGCAACAAGGGATCGGCCCAGCGGCTCGACTACGGGCTGGTGGGGGATTTGATCAACTCAGCGGCCCGAGTGGAATCGCTGACCAAGCATTACGGAATCTTGTTTCTCGTTACCCGCGAAGCGTATGCCAGGATTTCCGCGCCCCCGCCGGCGCGATTGATCGACAAGGTTCTCGCTAAGGGCAAGACGCGTCCGCTCGAATTGCTCGAGGTGAGGCAGCCGTTCAGCCCGGCTCGCTTTGAGGAGGTCGCCGATCGGTATCATTCGGCCTTCGCTGATTATGAAAGAGGGGAGTTCGCCGAGGCGGAACGAAAGTTTGCTGCGCTTGGCGAGGATGCGCAGGATAAGCCGAGCGTGCTCATGGCGGAACGATGCCGGGAACTGAGAGCTGAACCACCGGAGGATTGGGACGGAATCTACAAACTGAAAGCGAAATAACGGTTTCACGATAATAAGCAATATAAGCACAATGTTACGAAACTGTTATGATAATTGGTATTCCTCCACCATTCGGCCGACTCTGGTTGTGCTGTCGCTAATCGCCTTGGGTGCGCCCCCACACCTTTGCGCTGACGAAGCGAAGACCTCGCCCACCGCCACGGCAAAGCCTGATCGCGCACAACTGGAGACGCAGTTCAAGAAAGCCGACGCCGGCCGGGCCGCAGCGAGGGAAAAAACGAAGGAACGAGCGGACGCGGCCAGGAACGCAATGCAGATTGCCTCGGACATCGCCTGGTTGGCCTTCGACGCCGGCAAGTTTGACGAGGCTGCGACCTGGTTTGCGAAAAGCGCGGAGCTTAAGGAAGACGGCCATGTCAACGCCCGCGCTTATTGGGAGGATTACGAGCGGACCACCGCCGTGGAGGAAGACGGCAAAGTAGACGACCACATCAAAAGACTCCAAACCCAGCTCGAAACGGCCGAGGAATCAAAAAAGGAAATGCTGCGAAAGCTGATTCATGGCTTTGAGAAGAATCGCTACATCACCCGCTATAACACCCTTTCCACGCTCGAGCAGATCGCTCGCGATAATAACGATGGTGAAAATCTGCTGAAGTACACCATGAGAGAGCTGGAAATCCGGCGCTTGGAGATGGGTTACCTCGAAAAGGCCAAGGCGCCGAAGGACGAGATTAACCAAAAGAATGTCCACGTAGCTACGGCCCTGGAACGAGTGTCCGGGGCGCAGGCGGACCTCGCGCTTTTTGAGCAGGCGGAGAAAAGCGGCCTCGAGGCCCTGGCCCTGCGGCGTGCCTTACCTGAAGAAATGGCGGATCGCAAGCTGGACGAAAGCCTGGCCACCCTGGCGCGCATGTACGTGTATAACATGGGAGATCTGGTCAAAGCCCGTGATTACTATCAGCAGGCCCTGGCTAGTATTGAAGCCTCGGCTGCCGTGCGCAAAAAGGCGCTCAGCGAAGACCGCTTTTACACCGCGGAACAGAAAGCAGCCATGTCCAAGGAAGAGCGGGCGAAGCATGAGGAGATGGAGGCCCAGACCCGGGATATGACCGTCGCGCTGGACTGCATGTCGCAAGCTCTGGCTCTGGCGAATCTTGGAGGCATTAGCCAGGAAGAAGGGGACTTAAAGGCCGGGCTTTCTTATTACCAGAGAGCCTTGCAACTCGCCGAGGGCCTTCCCAAGGGTGGTTACATCAACATCTTCGAGATCTTCCGGGCGCGGATCCGCGCCAGAGTCCTGGGAGACTTAGCGTCCTTGCATGCCGAGAGCGGCGAGGCTGACCTGGCCTTGAAGGCCTTGAATGAAACCATCGCGCTCAGGCGGAGCATCGGGCAAGACGACTGGACCGCGCAGGCGATGCAACAGGCGGCCGATCTGGCTCACAGCAAGGGAGACAACACGACCGCCCGGCATTTTCTCGAACAAGCCCGGCAAATCTTCGCAGCGGCTAATAAACTAAACAACGTCGTTTCAGCTACGGGCTTCCTGGCCGTCATCGCCCGGGATGAAGGCAAGCTCGACGAAGCGGCAAGCCGCGCCGCGGAAGCACTCTTGCTGGCTCGCAAGACCGGCAATCTGGGAGTGGTTTCCGGCTCTGCGCGAACCTTCGCCTCGATCCGCGTGAAACAGAACAAACTGGAGGAGGCGAAGACGTTGATAGAGGAAGCGCGCGTTGCTGATACCAGGACCGGTTCAATCAGCGACCGAATAGGGACGCTTGGCATCGAAGGCGAGTTGCTCGAGGCAAAGGGAGAGAATGAGAAGGCTCTCGAGGTCTACAGAGAGGCGGTGAAGCTGGTGGAAAGCGTGCGGGCGACCGCCGCGTCCGAGACGGCCTTTGCCGACGTGAAACGGAACTACCGTCCTTATGAACGGATCGTCAGGACCCTGATCAAGCTCAATCGCGCTGACGAGGCCTTCGATTATCTAAACCGCGCAAAATCGAAGAAGCTCCAGGAATCATTGCGTCTCTCCAGCATGAAGAGCGGAGACAAGACCATGCAAGCCTTGCTCGATCGCGCGAACGGCTTGGAGACGAAACTCAACGCTGCTACTACCCAGCTTCGGACTGAAGAAGCGAAACCGGAAGCCGAGCGCGACAAGACCAGGATCGAAAACCTGAAGACGGTGGTGGCCTCCACCCAGGGGGAATTCCGCCGCGTGGTGGAACAGATCAAATCCTCGAACCCGAACTGGGAAAAATTCATGACCGTGAACCCCAAGGCCCTCAAGGAAACGCAGCGAAGTATTCCTCCAGGGGTGATGTTGGTCCAGTACGCGCCAGTCGGTGAGCAGCTTTACATTTTCCTGGTCAGCAAAGAGAGCTTGAAGATCGCGATCGCGCCGGGCAAGCCGGAGGATCTTTGGAAGAAGATCACGGCCGTGCGCAAGCAGATCACGACCGGTGAATCAGGAGGGCCGCTGACGAAGAATCTGGTCGCTCTTTACGACCTGCTCATCGCGCCGATTGAAACGGATTTGGCGCCTATCAAGACGATCGCCTTCATACCCAATCAGCTCCTTTTCTATCTGCCGATGCAGGCGCTGGCGAAGAAGAACGCCGCCGGCGAACTAAGATACCTGATCGAGGACAAGGAAATTGTCTACCTCACGGCGGCCGATGTGATGAACGTCGTGCAACCGCCCGATAGCGAAAAATCGCCCGGCGGCATGGTGGCGTTCGGGAACCCGACCGGGGCGAATCTTCCCGCGGCCGAGGCCGAGGTAAAGGCGATCGCGCAAGTGTTTCCCGCCACCGAGGTGCTCTCGGGAGGTGAAGTGACAAAGGTCGCGCTCAACACCGAGCAAAGACTAAACAAACGGATCGTCCATTTTGCCACTCACGGCATCCTCAACGCGACGACTCCTGCGGACAGTTACATCCAACTGGCAACGGCCACGGTCCCCGGCCAGGACCATTTGACGGTGGGTGAGGTTTGGGACCTTCCTTTGCAGAAGGTAACGCTCGTGACCTTGTCGGCCTGCGAGTCGGCTTTGGGAGATAAGGAGCCCGACGGAGGTGAGATCACAACGCTGGCCGAAGCATTCTCAAGCGCAGGAGCTACCACGGTGCTGGCGAGCCTTTGGAGTGTCGGCGATGAAAGCACAAAGGAGCTCATGGTCGAGTTCTACCGCCAGCTGGCGGCCGGACAGTCCCAGGCGGCGGCGTTGCAAAGCGCGGAAATCAAGCTGTTGAAGAACCCCAAGTTCTCGCGTCCACTTTACTGGGCCCCCTTTGTTCTGATGGGTGACTGGCGTTAGGGCGGAGCCATCCGCCCCTGGGAGCTCATGATGAAGGGGCCCGCTCTTCGAACAGCTTGCAGTAATCCGCGTTCCTTTCGAAGCTTTATCAGCCAATTCCGCTGCGTTTCCGTCAAAGCGAAAGAAGCATTCCCACCGTTGAACGCGGCAGAATAAAAATCGAGCATGATCTGCACGGTCGTCTCGTCGCTGATCGGCCACAACGTCATCAAGAGATTCTGTCCGCCGGCTTGAACAAAACCGCGGCGGAGTCCCATCACGCCCTCGCCGGCTTTCGCTTCGCCGCCGCCGGTTTCGCAAGCGGACAACACCACCAGCCAGGTGCCATCGAGTTTGAGTCCACCGACCTCTTCTGCCGTGACGATGCCGTCATCATCAGTGGCGGGCACTTCGCCTCGGCCCCATGCGTGAAGCGTGCGTTGCGCCCCGGTCAGAGCAAGGCCGCTGCGGTGCATCGGGTTGACCAATTGTCCTTTCGGAGTCTCTGCCAGACTCTGGGATACTCCGTTTGGCGGGGAACCAACTTTGGTTTCCGGAAGAAAAAAACCATGTGTGGCCAAGTGGAGAATGCGAGGGGAATCACTCTTTCGCAGTTCCGCTTCCGTGGCATTGGACCCGACCGTCGTCCTCACTTGCCAGCCTGACTTTCTTGCCTGGGCTTCCAATTCAGCGGACTCTTTCTCCGTCCCGGGTAGGTCCGGAAGCGAGATTCTTTGGAGGTCACGCATTTCCATGGCACGGAGTGCGGCCGCGTTCGTCCTCCCGTCCGTCGGCGGGAGCGGCGGCCCGTTCGCGGCAAAAGCTGGGTTGGCGAAAACCCGAAGGGAGTTCTTCGTGCCGACAGCCGGCTTGCTCTTTCTCAGCAAGTCCCGTCCACTTGCCACATAACTAACTGAATATTTTTCGGCCACGAATTGGTCATCCGCACTCAAGAGGGTTGCTAACGAGACAAAGTTCAGTTCCGCGTCGGGACTGACGATTACCGTCGGACTGGCTTCGGGAAGCGTTTTCTCGATTGGCGCCCAAACCTGCGCATGCAAAGCCTTGAGCACGGAGCGGAGGGTCGTTTCATTCGTGTTGCCACGAACGGATTTCTGATAGCGGACGACATTTTTTTCAATTTCCGCCGCCGTCCCAAGCGTCACCCACGTGGGCTGGCCATTCCTTGGGATCACGATGCCGCCGTACCGCAGTTCCCAATTGTTTTTCCCAAGATAGTGATGGTATCGCACGAGCTCGACCAGGGTCGCTTGCTTGGGCAGGACTGCTTGAACCTGGGCAACGGTGACACTCAAAGCGCGTCTGGCCTTGCCCAAACCGGCCACCTGGCGCGCGAGGCCGGCTTCAAATCGCTCGACCTGCGTGGAGAGACGTTCTCTTTCGATTGCCAGTTGTTTCTCGCCCTGTTCGGACAAGTCCTTCGGGACCTCCAGGCGCAATTGGGTCAGACGCTGCTTGGCTGCGCGCAATTGCTCGATAACCAGGCGCTGCTTCGGATCGCCACTCGCTTCCGCGACCAATCGATCTTCGAGGAGCGAATCGAGCACGAGGCCCTTTTGCCGAAGAACTATCTCCGCGAGTTCCGCAGCATTCCCGAGCGTGCCCGGGACCGAGTATGGGTTGATTGAGTTATGGAAGGCCAGCCGCTGTTCTTCGGAGGTGAATGAAAGAATGTTCGACAGATATTTTTCTTCCGCCAACCGCGCCTGGGTGGCTAGAAGCACAGCCTCTTTGGGTTTCTCAAGATCCATATTGAGAACCGCGAGATTGTTGAGATCCCTCGCCGTGTCGGGATGATCTGGGCCGAGCGCTCTCCGGTCGATTTGCAGCGCGCGCTGAAAGAGCGGCTCGGCTTTCGCATAATCGCCCATGGAGCGATAGACGAGCGCCAGATTGTTGAGGTCCGTGGCTGTCCCTGGGTGATTTGGCCCGAGCGCTTCTTCGTCGATTTGCAGCGCCCGCTGAAGCAGCGGCTCGGCTTTCGCAAACTCGGCCATGGACTTGTAAACCAGTGCCAGGTTGTTGAGGGCCGTTGCGGTGCTCGGATGAGTTGGGCCCAGCGCTTTCTCTCTTATCTCCAAGGCGCGCCGATAAAGCGGTTCTGCTTTTGCATAATCGCCCATGGAGTCGCAGAGCGCTGCGAGATTATTCAGGTCCGTGGCGGTCGCGGGATGCTCCGGACCGAGCGCTTTCTCATCGATCTGCAGGGCGCGCCGAAAGAGCGGTTCGGCTTTCGCATAATCGTTCATGAGACGATACAGCTCCGCGAGGTTCGTCAGTGTGGTAGCGGTGGTGGGGTGCTCCGGGCCGAGCGCTTTCTCATCGATGCTTAAGGCGCGCTGGAACAAAGGCTCGGCTTTCGCGTAGTCGCCCATGGAGTTGTATAGCAGCGCAAGATTGCTCAGGTCCGCAGCGGTCTCTGGATGGTCTGGGCCGAGCGCTTTTTCATCGATCGCCAGCGCGCGCTCCAGAAGGGGCTTAGCCTTCAGGTAATCGCCCATGGAAATGGACAACGTTGCCAGGTTGTTGAGATATGTGGCCACTGTCGGATCGTCACGGCCCAACGTTTTCTCCTGAATCTTCAGCGCACGCTGATAAAGCGGTTCGACCTTCTCGTATTCGCCCTTTGACTTGTAGAGCAGCGCCAGATTGTTGAGATCTCTCGCGACGTTTGGGTGATTAGGTCTGAGCGCGTTCTCGTCAATTTTCAGGGCGCGCTGAAACAGCGCTTCGGCTTTCGGGTAGTCGCCCATGGAACGATACAGCTCGGCCAGGTTGTTGACCTGGGTGGCGCTCGCTGGGTGGTCGAGTCCCAGCGCTTTCTCGGCCAGGGCGAGACACTCCTGCGCTATGGGAATCGCCTCAGCGAATTTCCCGCTTTGATACAGATCGCCGACTTTCTCGGCTAAAGAAGAGAGCCTGGCTTCATCCTGCGGACAAAGCTCCGCCTGCAAGCTGAGGCAGGACACGAAGCAAGAAACAAGGAAGATGAAGGCGGGCTTACACGTCATTCCTCGCCATGAGAGTCCAAACCCTAACTCGACTTCAAGCTCGATTTCGGTGTAATACGGCGGCTGTGAAATGCGGCCTGTTTGTTGCAGCTGTGCTTAACACGACCGGAGTAGCCACCAGCTGACGGATTTCGTAGCCGCAGGCGGGCAGTTGAACGCCTGGTGAGGCGCGCGGCTAATGCATTGAGAGGAGCCTCGCCGCGACGATGATCCACGTTCCTAAAAGCGCGGCGCCAACATATCCAATTACCAGACCGGTGAGCGCCACGGATCGCCCTAACGATCCCTTGTTTGACTGCCTTCCTTCCGCGAGCGCTTTGTGCCCGCAAATGATGGCAGGCACGGAGGTGATTCCCAAGGTCAACAAAGAGAAGACGCCCAAAGTAAAGGCCCAAAGTGGAAGGGTGGGCAAATCGTCATTTGCGGCATTAAAGCCGGCGGACATCGTCGAGGACGAGGAGTCGATCATAACTAACCTATGACGGGTGGCGGCAGAGGTTTTGCAGACAAAATGATGAAGGATATTGAAGTGCACAGCGCGTCTGCTTGTCCGTCATGTGTTATGTGTTACAGGAAGGCGTGAAGCTGAAAGGCGGACTTTCAAACCCGGGTTCGAGGTCTGAGCGCATCCCACTTGTTTTTGGGGTAAGCGGTCATCGCGATCTAGTCCCGGCCGATTTGCCGAAGTTACATGAGCAACTGCGGAGTATTTTCGCTCGCTTCCGCGCAGCCTACCCGGCCACCCCTTTTAACCTTCTTACCCCACTTGCGGAAGGGGCCGATCGCCTGGCCGCCGAAGTGGCACTGGCAGCCGGCATCGGGCTCTTGGTTCCATTACCAATGAAGCGAAAGGAATATGAGCGCGACTTCGCGACCGTTGAGTCGCTCTCAGAATTTCGGCGCCTGCTCGCCAAGGCCGATTCTCATTGGGAAATCCCAGCTGCTCTCCATCCCACCGGCAAGGAACGCATCAGGCAGTACGCGGAGGTGGGAGAATTTATCGCCCGCCACAGTCACGTCCTAATCCTTCTTTGGGACGGCGGAGACAACAAGAAGATCGGCGGCACCGCATGGGTGAAAAAGCGGCGCGACCATTGGGTCGGCTCGGCGGCGGACCCGTTTCATGGCGTCGCTCCACCGGTTTACGGTCCTACCATTCAGGTTGTCACGCCGCGCGCTTCAGGGAGGGGGCGGCGCCCGCGCCCGGCCACCATAGGTGAGCTGCCGCCAAGCGCGGCAGAGTTTGATCGTAACCTGTCAAAGCACCCGGGCTATCAGCGCAGCGGAAAGAGGCAAAAGCGTCCGCCCTTATACCAATTCGTCTACCAGGCGATCAACAGTTTCAATGAGAGTCTCCCTGACGCGAGCGCGGCGAGGAGACGCACGAAACCTTATTCGGCGACGCGCTCAAGGCTATAGATCCGGAACAATCCGTAACTCTTGGCGAGCGCAGTCGTTCCCACCAGGTCGCAAGCAAAGCCCTTTGCCTGGGATGCGGCCGCCAGCGCCGCAAACTCTTCGCTCGCGAATACTTCCCCCACGTGCGTAATCGGTTCGATCCGCGCGGCGCGACTAACGTGAGCGCCGGTAAAAGTCATCTGTCGCACAATAGGATCAAAATTCACGTAGACGGGGCCGGCATGGACCGCGATTCGAATGGATAGATTGTGCGGGAGGCCGAGGTCAATCCAGTCGGTCTTGACCACGAGATCGCGAAGGTCGAGCCCGAAGCGGCCAGCGTCTTCCGCGCCGCTAAAACAGAAGAAGAGGCCATCGCCCCAGGTATTGACATTGATGGGCGACGAAGAGCTCTCCGCGATGAGCCGGGAGACTCTCTGATTGAACTGCGCTACGTACTTGGGAATGACCGTCTCGGGGAGTTTACTATAGCCCACGACATCGGCGAACATGATGGCTTTGATCTCCTGCCGCCCCGAGGCGCGGACCCATATCTCGAATTCATCGCCCGGATCGGCATCGTCTGTTTCGGAGGTCTGAGAATCGACCAGCATCGACGGCGCCTGGGTTGCTATGGGGACGATCTTCACCGGAACTCGCTGGCTGCGCCAGTAACGGACGAACGAGCCCGTGCCTCCAGGTCCTCCCACAAAGCCGTCCCAAACTGCCAGCGGGGTGATGTCGAGATCGAGGGATCGGGCAAAGACTCGAGCCAGGCCGTTCACGGCCAGATTGCAGTATTCAAATCCAATGGCGCTGCCCGGCATATAGAGCTGCCCCAGAACCCGGATGGACGCGGCGCGCGCCAGCACAGCCTCGAAGCGCTTGTTCCAGGTTCCTTTGCCGTCAAGGTCGACACTGGTCTTGACGAACTCGTCCGCGGGCCAGGGCAGGACGACGTGAATGGTGCCGCCACGGGCCAGCATCGCTTCGAGGAAAAGGATGTCCGACCCACAGGCGGCGCTGGCAAACCCTATGCCCGCGTTCATCACCTCGAGCTGCTTCTCGAGCAGCTTTCTGATCTCATCTTCTTTCTCCAATGGAAATCGCGGAACACGCCGGTCGGGCGCGTCGATCATGTGGCCGGAAAAGATAACGAGCTTGGGAACGGGAAAGCACTCATCGAAGAAGTCGGCGCGTCCTTGAAGGTGGCGGGACAGCACTCGCGCCTGCTTTCGGGTGGAAGAGAGCGCGTGCAAATTGTCGCGGGCCGTGCCGACCGCGGCCCGATACGCCTTCTTTGCTCCCTCCAGGTCACCCAGGATTACCAGCGTTTCAGCAATGGTTGCGTCTCTCCAATAATCCTCGGGTTGGACCTGGCAAATCTCCAACACCTTTCTCGCCAAAGCTTGCGCCTTGTCTGTTTCGTTAAGAAGGAAAGCAACCGTGGCTGCGTTGATTCCGGGGTAGAAATCGGGAGGCTCAATTTCAAAGGCGCGGTTATAACAATCGAAAGACTGCCGCAAACATTGTTCGTTGGCTGGATTCGCGCACCATTGGTCCTTGTACGTTCGGCCCAGAATGCTCAGCGTTTCCCGGTTGGGCGGATCCTTCGCCGCCAGAGGAGTAAGAATCGCCTGGGCGCGAGTGGCGGAGCCCATCTGGGCCAGCGCAAGCGCCATCCGTTGTTTGAGCCAGTCGTCGTCCGGATGAAACTCGCCTACGGCCGCGCCGGCCGCATCGTAGGCCATGAGGAATTCGCCCGCGGACAGCGCGCGGCGCACGAACTGATGAACCGCGGTAAGATCAGGCATCCACTCATCTCGCTGTTTCCATAGCTCGTGCAGCGCGACTGTTGGGCTCGGCGCGTTCTTAGCTTTAGGTAAGTCAGACACGGGGTTTGTTACCCGCCTGGATTTCCACCAATGGAAGGTCGCTCGGCGGACGCCATGCAAATAACCGATGCCTTATGGCCTGACTAGTAATTTTTGCGATTCAGACGTTCGCCGGGAAAAAATGGCCCGCGCTTGTGTTCCGAATCGAATTGCCTAGTGGTGGCAACAATCGTGATCTTCGCATTCATGGTCATGCGCTTTCGCAGACCACGCCGGAAAAGGGTCGGACAGGGTCGCCCAACCATGTTCTCCCGAATTCATTTCGGAGTCGTTTAGTAAGCACGCGTTCAGATGCTCGCTGAGATCTGCGAAATCAAGATCAATTCCCATAAGAGCGACGGCCTGGCGCCGGTCGCCATAAGGCTCCGCCCACTCTTTCTTTAGGCGATCCGGGACCTCGCCGTGGCCGGAATGGTTTTCGTGTGCATTCGCCGCCCACCATTGCCCGGCAGGCGAATAGTGGCACTCCGAGCCGGCGATGTTGAGGCCGCCAACGATACCCATGCGGGTAGCGATCCAGAAGAAGCCCTTGGCGCGGAACACGCCAGGAAGAGGTCCCTGGATCAGGTTCCAAAACTTCGCAGGATGGAAGGGCCGGCGGGCACGATAGACAAAAGCGGTCACGTCCTGGTCACCACGCTGGATGCCTGGCTCTGCATCCATTAGCATCCGCCATCCAGCTCCGGTGAATGCGGCTTCGAAGTCGAACGAAGCCCGAGGATCCAGCATCTTTGGCTCGATCTTTTCCAAGGCCGTCCGCTGCACGATGCGTGCTCGGGGATTGAGGGCCAGCGTGACAGCCTGCGCCAGGAGGAAACTGCGACTGGACGGTTCGCCGCTCAACACGACGACATCAGCGCATTCGATTTGATCGGCCAGAATGGAGGGCGAGGTCACCCCGGGAACGCGTTCGCCCTGCACAATGGAACTAACAAGGGCGTCTGCGTCGACCGCCAGTAGAATGGAACTAAGCCGCGCGATCTGCGAGAAACGTTGGCCATCGCCATCATCGGGAAGGAAGAGCGAGGCAAAAGCGATGGGATGCGTTTTGGAGTCACACTCAATGATCAAGTGATCAACCGACGCGCTTTCGGCAATCGCCGAGATCTGCGCCCTTATTCTTCCCGGATCGTAGCCGCCACCGTCTGCAGCTATCAGTTGTTCGACCCTGAGTTGATCATGGCTCGTTTCAGAATTAACGTTCGAGCTTGCGAGCAAACCGAAGCGGCACTTCGTGTCACCAGAAATAACTTCCTGCAAGAGCGCACGCCCTGAGGGTCCCACCACAATCGACACAGGCAGGAGTTGTGACGTCACCTCTATTCCAGCCGTCATTGGGGAGGGGGACGCCCTGCACGCGCAACCGGCTCTTGGGGAGGAGGACGCCCTGTCCGCGCAACCGGAGCTGGACTGTCGGATGACGGGGCTTCCGTCACATTAGGTGCGGTCACCTCAGCCCGCCAAGGCATGGCCAGGCGGTGGAGAATCGATTTTGCTTCAAGGGGAAGAAGACCCGGCATCCCAGAAATCAGCCGCGCCAGCAGGCTGCTCATGATAGGCGCGGCAAAGCTGCTTCCCGTTACCTCTTTCGTAGAGCGATGATTCCAAGGCAGAGTAACATCCACCCCGCGAGCGGCGAATTCCACGAGATGCCCTGGTTTATAGAAGAAGCTGTGGTCGTCCTCCGAGCGGGCCATGTTGACCGTCACGACGCTCGGGAAATATCCGGGCCACTCCGGCGTAGTGAAATCGTAGTTGTTACAGGCGGAAACAATGTGAATGCCTTTGAGATATGCCTCGTCGATCCACTCCTTGTATTGAAAGATATGTTCCGACAATCCGCAGCCAAAGCTACAGTTCAAGATATGGTAGCCGCGATCGATCGCCTGGCGCACACCTTCCCGGATGATGACCGTGCGCGAGCCCAGATTCTCTCCCAGGACGCGAATGCTCCCGATCTGAGCATCGGGGGCAAGACGGCGAATCACTCCCGCGACGGCCGTGCCGTGACCATAAATATCGCTGCCGTCTCCCGGCTTGACCTCAATCTGAACCCCGGCGTCGATGACGTGAAGATCGTCCAGCAGGGTGATCCCGGCCAGATCGGGATGATCGATCTCAATCCCCGAATCGATGACGGCAATCCGGACGCCTTTCCCTGTTCCCTTCGTCAAAGCCTCGCGTGCTTCGTCCAGTCTGAAGGGACTGGAATCGGTCCCTAATGCCGGTTCCATCCTACAGCAGTTCCGACTAGTCGATAATCGATGAGGTCTCTGACCACGGCCGCCGTCGTCTGCACGGCGTTCAGATCGCGCGGGCTGAATCCAGCCGGAGTTTTCCCCACAGGCTCAGCTTGTCCCTCTTCCACCAGCACCTCAAGAAGTTGCACGCAGGAAATCACACCCCGGACCTGGTTAAGAAAATAAAGCGGAACCGCGATCATGGCATAGGTGGTTTTACCCAGCTTCTTATTGAGAGCGGCGCTATGGCTCTTGTTCTTGTAAACTTGATTTTCAATGAAAGCATTTTCGCTGGCCACCACCAAACTAATGATGCCTTCACTCAACGGGTTGGTGAACCCGACGATCTTGTCGGAATTCGGTCCGCTGTTGTAGGTGGCCACAAGATGTTTCTTTTCCTGGTCAAGCAACCAAATGCTGCCTTCGTCGGCCGAGATCCGGTCAAACGTATCTTTCAAGACCTTAAGCAACATTTCGTCGCAAATGCTCAGAAAGTTTTCCGGCGAGATCGCTTGTCCCACTTTGGTGAGATGCTCTTGCAAGGCCGGCCGCAGCGGCACAAAGCGCGGCTCCGGCAGAAAGTTCGCGCGAGAGGTGGTGTTCATTCGTTTGATGGCCGGAGCGCTCGCGTTTCCGCGGCCAGCACTGGAATCAAGTCGGGCTTCTCGCGCAACAACTTTTTCATTTGGTCGCGCTCATCCTCAGAGCACGTCCCGGCGGCAAACCGGGCGATCTTCTCCCGGAGCTCGGATGGGACCGTGGTTGTGGCAGCACGTCCCGTGACTTCCTGGACAGGGTCTTCCAGGAGCTCGAACAAGATTTGGAAACTATCATTCACAAGCCTGTGCGGAAAAACGGAGCGCGAAACGTTTAATGGTGAGAAAATAGGTTTTCATTTTGCTTTCGAGCAAAAGAACGAAGGGCGGCGTCAAGATCAGAGCGGCCACATCATTTTTTCGACCTCTTATCTTAGACTCATAAGTTTGGCTATTTTGCGAATTATCTTCAGCGCACTAAAAGAGGGCTTCGGTCGAACCCGCACAAAGCTCGAGGAAATCTTCCCACCGCAGGTCGAGCCATGGGTCGACCCGCTTCAGTTCCATCATGATGTCGCGCGCGATACTCTCCCGCGCCACCTCGAGCGCACGGCTGACCTTGGATTCATGCCACCCCCACATCCGGGCGATTTCTCGCTGCGTCAGCTGGTGAAGATGGACGAGCTTGAGCAACAGGACGGCTTCGGAATCTCTCTTGGCGAAGGCGCTGCGAATCGCGCCTCGAAGTAATTTCAAGAGAGACTCTTCGTGCGGAGCCGCCCCGGGCTGGGGTCTTCGATCGAAAAAATCGTCAGACGACCGTTCTGAAGCCGGGATCTCGACGCGGAAAGTTTGCCTTCGTTTCAGGTCCACCAGACGATTGGTTGCGACGGTCAGAAGCCAGGATTCGAGCGCGCATCGCCCCTGATACTTGCCGAGGAGAGTCTGCCGATTGGGAGGCGCGGCAAAGCAATCGGACCAGAGATCGGCCACCAGGTCCTCGGCTTCGGTGGCACTCGCGCCTCGCGCACAAAGGACCCCCACCAGCCGCCCGTGATATCGGCTGCGCAACTCCGCCGCCGCGGCGCTGTTCGCGCTCAGGACGCTCTGCGCAAAGCTCAGGTCTTGCTCGTGAGTGGATGTGGCCGGATGCGGCATGGCGAAACGGGAGGATGAAGTTCCCGGTCCGGCACGTCAATATTTTAGAGTGCAGCAGGGCGAAGCCCGACGGGCAAATACGGCAAACTTCGGAACCGCGCAAGGCCGCAAAATCCGACCGTCTTTGAGCAGTTGGCGGTCAATTGTTCCAGGCTTGCAAAGGCCCCGATCAAACTGCTAGCTCTCATTCGCGATGTCACCACGACCCACTATCTTCATCTCCTCGGTCAGCAAAGAGCTCCGAAGCGCCCGGCAGCTCGTGGCCAACACCCTGACGTTTTTAGGCTACGAGCCGATTTGGCAGGATATCTTTGGAACGGAGGGGGGCGATCTGCGCCAGATGCTGCGGCAGCAGGTCGATCAGTCCAAAGGTGTCGTCCAACTGATCGGCCAGTGCTACGGCGCCGAACCGCCTGTTCCGGACGAGGAATTCGGCCGGGTCAGTTACACGCAATACGAGGCCCTCTACGCCCGGAAGCGCGGGAAAAAAGTCTGGTACCTTTTCATGGACGAGAGTTTCCCGATCGATTCGCACGAACCGGAGCCGGAGGAACTGCGCCAGCTCCAGGCTGCGTATCGGAATATCCTGAAAGTCGACACCCACCTTTTCCATCCGTTGGCCAGCCGCGAGGCGTTGGAGGCGGGGGTTCTCAAGCTTCGCGACGATCTGACGCAACTACGCCGTGGCGCAAAGCAATGGGCCTGGGGGATCGCGGCGTTGCTCGTCTTCGTCGCGCTGATGGTCATGTGGCTCGTGCGCGGCCAGGGTGAAACGAAGGGATCGCTGGAGAAGATTGCCCAGCGCTTCGAATCGCTCTCGTCGTCGGGCGGGCTCATTACCAATGCGAAAACTCCCGAGGAGCATTATCACAATGCGCGGATCCACGAACTGGGCGGCAACTTTTCCGCGGCCCGGAAGGAATATTCCGAATACCTCTCCGCCAATCTCGAAGCAATCGATCCGTGGATGAGTTACGTCGCCATGCTCAAATCGGCGGAAGGCAAAGCCGGCGCCGTGGAGACCGTGCGCAGTCTCGGCGACAAGCTCAAACCGCGCACAGTTTCCTACGAGACCGCGCTTGCCCTGCTCGAGGACGGCGAGGCGCGCCTGACCAAACTCCAGGCGCTGGCCGCCAGCCACCCCGACTTCGCGCCGCTCGCGTGGCTCATTAGCCAGGAGTATTCCGAGGCCCGGCGGGGCGACCAGACACTCGCCGACCAGCGCGCCGAAAAGGAGTGGCTCGAGAAGTTTCGCGCAGCCCACGCCGCGGGGAAATTCGAGAAATATTTTCTGGATAAAAAGGAGGCGCAGAAGTGGATTGAAGCCGCCGAGACTCGCTGGGCCAAGCTGATTAGCACGCCGGAGAGAGTCCTCGAAAATCCGGTTACGCTGACCGCCCAGCAGAGCGGCGGCGGATGGGCCGTCATCTTCACGCTCACGGACTTCAAGGCGAAGGAGCTTTTCTACAAGCTCGACGGGAAAGGCGATTTCCAGTCTACGGGCCATCTGCCCTACAAGAACGCGCAGACCGGCCTGCCCATGGTGAACACCCATCTGCCGCTGCCGAACCTCGCGCCGGGCGAGCACACGATCGAGGTCAAATACGTCGACAAGAACGAGAAGACGAACGGCCCCTACACGCTCAAGTTTGCCACCGGCGACGAACAGCTCGCGCAAGGAAAGATGGCGCTCAACATGACCGCCGGTTCATGGCTGATGTTTCGCGACTATGACGGGAAAGTGCTGCTCTATTTCACCGCGCTGCTCTCTTATCGTCCGATAATCAAGGAAATCCGCTACTCGGTGAATAGCGACGTGCTCGACCGGACCTTCACGTTCAAGCCGAGCGACAAGATGTATGAGATCGGAGACGAAATGCCATACCTCGCGGTGCCCAAAGATTCCGAATATGCGAATGTGCAGGTGACGTACAAGGACGGCACCAAGTCGTCGGTGCAGAAAATCTTGCGGACGAAATAGCGAGCGTTACCGAGCAGTCAGAACAGTCTTAGGCTCGGGCCCCGCAAGAATTTTCTGGAAGCGCGGATTGTCGCGCAGCGCATCCCATTCCCACCGGAGACGAAGATCGGCGAGCGTCATGTTATGCGGAAAATCCGAGCATTCCACCGGACCAGGAGTGGAGAGCAGACGCTCAATCAGGGTGATTGCCCGGTCCGGATCGCCCACGAGTGAATACACTAGCGCCAGATTGGCCGCGTGCTTGGCGCCGTGAAATGCGTTTTGGCTTTCTGGCTCGAGTTCGACGGCTCGACGAGCTTCACGAATGGCATCCTCCTTCCTCTGCATGTAGGCGTAGAGTAATCCAAGATGGCCATGGCGCTCGGCAGCGTCGCGATTATCGCGCACCCGCTTTTCGGCATCTACCGTCACCCCGGCCAAATAGCGCCTGGCCGATTCAATATCGCCGCGCGCGCGGGCAATGCGGGCTTGGTAATATGGCTTCAGGGCGTCTCCGGCTGGAGAGAAATTTTCCAATGGAGCCTCGGTCAGAATCTTTTCCGCGGCAGCATAATCCCGTTCCAGCATGGCCAGGTCCCAGCGTGACACAGTCACCATTCCCTCCGGGTTAACGCTGGCGGGAATGTTTTCCAGGATTTTTCTGCCCGCAGCGGGGTTGCCATTGCGGAACACTTCCAGGTAGGCAAGGCCAATCTTGGGAAGCGCGTAATCCGGTTTGATCGCCAGCGCGCGATTGAAACCAGCGGAAGCGGCGGCCCAGTCTCGGACAAAAAGGTAATTGTTGGCCGCCATGAAAGCGAAGCCGCGGTTGCGAGGATCGAGGGACAGGGCGCGTTCGAAGGTTGCAATCGATTCGCGCCAGCGTCCCTGCCGGCGATAGATTCCACCAATGTAACCGTAGATCTCGGCATTATTAGGCGAAGTCGCCGCAGCGATTTCGAACTCCTTAAGCGCTGCGTCGTAATTCTTCTCCCCCCAGTGGAGGCAAAGACCTAAAGCCATATGCGCTTCGCCCAAGGTTGGCGATAGTCGCAGAGCTTCCTCGGCGAGGGCGCGCGCTTTCGCTTTACGCGTCCGATCATCGACGGACCAGCTGTTGAGAATGGAAGCCTGGGCGTAAGCCAGAGCGAATCTTGGATCCAGCGCGATGGCTTGCAGGTAGATTTTCTCCGCTTCGATAGGATTTTCCATCCCGCGCGCCGTCAGGTAAAGCACGTAAGCCTCCGAGTTCGTCGTGGGTCTGGCATCCACACGCACCTTTTCTTCCGGCGCGAGTTTCGCTTGCAGAGCGCTCGCGATCCGTTGGGCGATGTCACTCTGGATGGCGAAGACATCCGCCAGTTCGCGGTCGTAGGTCTCGGCCCACAAATGCGTGTTCGTGCGCGTTTCTATCAACTGGGCCGTGACGCGCACCTTTCCGCCCGCGCGCCGCACGCTTCCCTCGAGAATATTGGCAACCCCCAGCTCCTGGCCGATCTCGCGAAGATTCCGATGCGGACCGGCAACATAACTCGCGACGCTCGTGCGCGAGATGACCTTGAGGTCGGCGAACTTGGCGAGGGCAGTCAGAATGTCCTCCTGCACTCCCTCGGTGAAAAATGCATTCTCCTGGTCCGCACTGAGATTCGCGAAGGGGAGCACCGCAATGCTCTTTTCGGGAAGGACAATCCTGGCGGATGGAATCTTGGCAGGCGCTTCAGGTGGATTCTGCGTTCGGCCGCGCCAGAAAAAGAGCGCGGCAACACTCAACGCCAGGACGGCTGCAGTCGCGAGCAAGGCCGGCCTGAAATTGTGGCGGTGATGCGGTTCGGTCACCGAAGCAACAGGTTCCGTTTTTTCCTCTGCGGGCGCGATGGTGGCCTCCGGTATTCTCCGCGATTGCGGTTCTGCGTCCGCCTCGCGCCTTGTGACGGCGGCGACAAAGCGATAGCCGCGGCCTGGCACCGTTACGATGTAGTGATGCGAACCAGGTGTTTCCCCGAAAACGCGGCGCAGGGTCGAGATGTTTTGGGTCAGATTATTTTCTTCGACGATGGAATCGGGCCAGACCGCCTCCATCAAGCGCTCCTTGTCGAGCACGCTGTCGTGATGCTCGACCAGGAAGAGAAGCGTCTCAAAAACCCGCGGCGTCAGCGGCACCCGCGCGTCCGCCCGCCATAAGACGCGTTTTCCTGCGTCGAGGCGGAAATCGCCGAATTCGTAAACCTGAGCAGGCAGAGCATTTATCGCGAGTTTCACAAAATTTCAGAAAATTTCAGGCGCATCCTAAGGACTTTCAGACCGGTTTGTGGAAAACCTGCCAGGAAAAGAAGGGAGACCATTCCGTCACCGGTCACGGTAACAAAACGAGAAAAAGAACCAAGAGAAAGAACGAGAATCATGTGAAAACAAGCGCCCCCGTCATCGCATGAGTCGGTCTGGCCATGACGGGTGGGCAAAATACGTCCGCGGCAGGTCGGTCATCGGCACCCGACACGAAACGTTTCCCCCGGGCCCAGGGAGAAAAGGAACCGAATTATGACACGAAATATTCTAAGTCTCATTATGCTGACGACTCTCGCGGCCGCAGTCTCGCTACATGCGGAACCGACGCCGAGCGCCGATCGAACTACGAGCAAGAAGGCGAACAAAGTCGCGAGCCAAGAGCCACAACCTAAAACCAACGCCGCCCCCAGGGTGGTTCCAGCGCCTCCGTTAATGGAAGGCTGGAATCATGTGAAGGGTGAATGGATTCATTCGGATGGCTACAAGTATGTGAACAGCCAGGTCGTTCGCACCGGTGCGCAAACGCACAAACGTCCACCGAAGCCACCGTCGAAATCGCTTTTGAATTCCGTGAAAATCAAGCCAACGCCCACGCCGGACCCGAACAGCGCCGCCGCAAAAGCCGCCGAGAGAGCGCGCAACCTGCGTCCGCGGCCCGCGCCGCAAACGGGCAGCCATTTGTAGAGGCTGACAGTTTTGACGCGGCGGGTCTTCCGCGCTTTCAGATGTGGCGCACCCGTGAAGATTCGAACTTCAAACCTTCTGATCCGTAGTCAGATGCTCTATCCAGTTGAGCTACGGGTGCCACGCGGATGCTAACTAGCGGATGATGCCGAGGCCGTCAACTGACGGACCCCCCCGACTTGAGCACGGCTCGGGACGGGCGAACCTCTGATTGTGACGACCTTCCTCGGGTGCGGCTTCGCGGCGAAATATCCGGAAGGAGGCGGCGTTTTTTCGGTCCCGCTGCAATGGATGCTCGGCTTGCGCAGGCTCGGTCTCGACGCCGTCTGGCTCGAGCTCCTGCCAGCGACCGCCGATGCGCAGGAAGACGAAGCGCGCATTCGCACCTTCCAGCGGCGCCTGCGCGAGCATGGCCTCCAGGGACGTTATTGCCTGCTTTATCAAACGCCAGGCGATGACGTGCACGATCTGACCCAAATGCGCTGCGTGGGGATGTCGCGTCGTGAGCTGCGTGAACGCCTGGCGGGCCCGAACACGTTGTTGAACCTGAGCTACTCCCTCCATCCTCCGTTTCTCGTGGAGTTTGAGCGGCGGATTTTTTGCGACCTCGATCCGAGCGAAATCTTTTATTGGATGACCAAAATGGAAATGGGCCAGTCCCATCATCACGAATTCTGGACCATCGGACTCAATGTTCACGGGGCTGATTGCCGGCTGCCGGCCTCTTCGCTCAACTGGCGGACGTTTTATCCACTGGTCGACACCGAGCTTTTTCAGCCCCAACTCCGCCCGAAGAGCGCAAAATTCGCGACAATCGGGCAATGGTACTGGGGCGGGGGAGTCGAGGTGGATGGCGAGTTTCCCGATCTCTCGAAAAAGTTCGCCTTCGAGCCGTACCTGGATTTGCCGGGGCGGGTCCCGGCCGCCCGTTTCGAGCTGGCCATGAACCTGAACGCGGACGATCCCGAGATCGCGCGGCTGCGCGAACGAGGCTGGCAGGTCGTTTCTCCGCATCGCGTCGCACGGACGCCGCGCGCCTATCGGCGTTACCTGGCGAGCGCGCTGGGCGAATTCACGGCGATAAAAGGGGTCGACGTGGCCTGGCGCACAGGGTGGGTGAGCGACCGGGCGGCGGCGTTCCTCGCGCTCGGGCGGCCGGTGATTACGGAGGATACCGGCGCTGGAGAGTATTTGCCGGGGGCGAGCGGGTTTCGCTTCATCCGCGGCATCGACGAAGCGGAAACCGCCGTGAATGAAGTCCTCGCCGATTGGACCCGACTTTCAAAGCAAGCGCGAGAGTGCGCGGTGGAGACCTTCGATTCGGCGAAAAATCTCCGAAATATCCTCGGGCTGGCAGCCCCCCGTTGAATCCAAAAAAGCTGCGTAATTCCTCATTGCAAAACGGTTTTGGGATGTTACTCGTTCCCGGTTATGGCTGATTTGCTGAAAGCGGACGAAGCGAAAGCGCGCCTGAAAAAGATCCCGGAATGGGAGCTGGAGAAGAAGCACATCGAACGCACCTTCGAGTTCGATGACTTCTCTGAATCGATCGATTTTGTGAATGGCGTCGCGGAAGTGGCCGAGGATGAGGAACACCATCCCGATATCGACATCCGCTACAACAAGGTGCGTTTGATTCTTTCTACGCATAGCAAAGGCGGCCTGACGGAGCTCGACTTCGGCTTGGCGGAGCGAATCGATACGCTCTCGGAGTAGGCGGCCTCGATGCCCCCAGCGCCTGAGGTGAGTTGCAATCTGTCTCGCGGAAGAATGCTCCTCGCGTCCGCGGTGGTGGCGTTAACGGTCGCCGCGGTCTGGAAGTTTATCGATTACCGGACGCAACCGCCACCACCACCACCGCCGGCGGCCGCATCCCACTGAGGCGCTACTGCGATGTCGCCTGCTCCGCGGAGATCGGGCGGCCTTCATCGGCGTCGATGAAGTTAAACATCGTTCTAATTTCCGAGCGTTCGGTCATCCCCGCCTCCTTCTTGCGGCGCGCCAATGTCTCGGAGAGATCATCGTTCCAACCTCGTTTCCGCATGAACTCGTTCCAAATGCGGATTTCGCCATCCGGAGGCCGCCGCCCTTTGGCAAAGCACCAATCGAGAATCTCCTCATCGGTTCCGCCCGCCTTTACCCGTTCCACGAGCTCTCCGTAATCGATGTGCAGGAGATCGACGCACCATCCGTCGAAGCCGCTGCCCAGCTTCGAATGATAATCAGGCGGCAACTCGCCCTTCGCGTGCACGCGAATCTTGTCCAGCATCCGGCCGAAGTAGACGATCCCGCCCACTTTTGCGCCGGGACTTCGGACGGGGAAAACGCTCATGAATAAATCCTAATGTGATAATGTTTCCGCGCGAATTTAAACATTTGAGCAATTCGACGATTGGATGATTTTCAATCGCTCAGTCATTCAGTCGCTAAGTCGCTAATTGATTTCAATGGATCGCGTTGCCGGAATCGAAACGGAATACGGTTGCCTCGTCAGCGGAGAGGAAGGGCGTGGCCACACGGATGCCTGGCCGGTGAGAGTAAAGAACTTCCTGTTCCGGAAGGCCGAGGCCGGCGCCATCGACCTGCATTATCGGGACTACGAGGAACCGCCGGGGAACGGCGGCTTTCTCCTCAACGGCGGCCGCCTCTACCTGGACATGGGGCACATCGAGTACGCGTCGCCGGAATGCCTCCATCTGCGTGATGTGGTGACTTACGACGTCGCCGGCGACCGGCTGTTGCAATCGGCCCTCGAAGCGCTCGAGGCGGCGGACCGCGTTTCTTTCATCAAGAACAACATCGATCACAACACCGGCGCGACCTTCGGCTGCCACGAGAATTATTTGATGAAACGGGAAGCGCAATTCACCCCGCCGGTGCTCGGCACGTTGCTGGCTTTCCTCGCCACTCGCCAGATTTTCACGGGGGCGGGGCGCGTGGGGCAGGCGAACCCGCTCGCGTTCGATTTTCAGCTGCCACAGCCGGAGATGCAGGTCGACTTTCAACTCAGCCAGCGCGCCGATCACATCGTCAACGACATCTATCAGTGGGTGCAGTTCAATCGCGCCATTATCAACGCCCGCGACGAGCCGCTGGCGGATTATCGAAAATACCGGCGGCTCCATCTGCTCATCGGCGATTCGAACATGAGTCCGTTCGCCACGGCGCTGAAGATTGGGACCACGGCCTGTGTCTTGTCGCTCCTCGAAGAGGGCCATCTGCCCAAGAACCTTAGCCTGAGCGATGCCGTCCAGAGCACGCGTGATATTTCGCGCGACCCGACGAGCGCCTGGATCGTGCGGCTCGAAAACGGCAAGACCATCGGCGCGCTCGACATTCAGTGGCAGTTCTACGAGCTGGCGCGCACCCACCTCGGCGGCGAGAACGAAGAAACGGATTGGCTCCTCGAGAGCTGGAGTTTTACCCTCGAAGCCCTCGGCAATAAGCCGGAAGCGCTCATCGGCGGCGTGGATTGGATCACCAAGAAATGGCTGCTGGAAACGTTCATGGAATCGGAGGGCCTCACGTGGGACGATCCGTGGCTCCAGAGTCTGGATCTCGAGTATCACAACATCGATCCCGAGAAGGGCCTCTTTTTTGGCGTGAACCCGGCGAAGCGGATCGGGGAATGGAACAACAGCGTGCGCCGGAACGAGGCAGGCTACCATCCGCCGGCAAACACGCGGGCGGCCGGCCGCGCGCAAGCGGTGGCGTGGTTCCAGAAAAGCGACCAACCTTACGTGATCAACTGGGATTCGATCGCCTGCGATAGCCGCGATTTTTTGGTGATGGGGAATCCTTTCGAGGATTACATCCCGGAGGTTGCGAGATTCCTGGCGCACCCGCGGCCGCCGCGGCCCGCCGGGACCGGACATCCACCAATTACCCAGGAAGGGGGAAATTAGTGCGGCATCATCCCGGGCTCGCGGCATGATTGCGCCCGCGCCGAGAAGGAAGGTGGCGTGGGCGGTTTGCGGATGTCTCGGCGGCGTTTTGCTGCTGGGCGCGGTGCTGGCCGTTTCCGAATGCGACCGGAAAATCGCGGCGCATTTTCAGCGAGTATCCCATCAGAAAGCGCGAACGGCGGAAGATGCAATCACGCCGATTTCGAAAGACCCCGAACGTCATGCGCAGTTTCTGGAACGAGCGAAGCAGGGAGAGATCGATCTCGTATTCCTGGGCGATTCGATCACCGACCGCTGGCCAAGGGTGGGGGAAGGCAGTTGGCAGAAGCTAGCACCCTACAAACCGGCCAACTTTGGGATAGAAGGCGATCGCACCGAGCACCTTCTCTGGCGCCTCGAGCAGGGCGAGCTGGACGCGATTTCCCCGAAGGTCGTCGTCGTCCTAGTCGGCACCAACAACGTCTTCTACTTTCCCGACGAAAAACCAGAGTGGACGGTGCGCGGGATCGAGAGAGTCGTGGCCTTGATTCGCAAGCGAGTGCCGGAAAGCAAGGTGCTTCTTTTTGGGATTTTCCCTCGCGACGAAAAAAATGGCCGGGTCCGCCGAACGATCGCGGCCATTAACCACGAGCTTAAACGGCTCGACGATGGCGCGCATATCCGCTTCGCGGACATCGGCGCCGAGTTTCTTGATGGCGACGGAAACATTTCGCCGGACATCATGCCCGACCAGGTGCACTTGAGCGCCAAGGGGTACGATCTTTGGTATCGCTCGCTGGAATCAATTCTTCCGGCGATGCTAAAATAGCGTCGTGCGCTTTTTGGTAGGGCGAGACTCAGTCGAGCCGTCGCCCCACCAAAAAGCGTTCGGCTCGACTGAGTCTCGCCCTACCAAATACCGTCAACGCTGCCTGCTATTCGAGCCGCTGAAGAGCAGGCAGTCCGTAATTTTGCTGGAGGGCGGCCGCTTCCGCTTCCACTTGCGCGGCGTCGAGCTGAAGCTGCTTCGGGTCTTCCTCGATCTCGATCTTGATGAAACCGTCCAGCGGCTGCTTGACGGCTTCGGCCAAATCCGCCAGTGACTTCACTTCCCGGCCATTGATCTTGGTCACGGTCAGATACGTCGCGTCGTCATAGCCGATCGTGCTATTCGCCGGAAGGACCTGGGTGAGGACCACCACCCGGCGGTTCCCTTCCGGATAGAGCTCCGATTGGAATCGGTCCTTGTAGACAAAGCGCTGCGGCGCGTCCTTCAGCCAGTTCCCGCCCCACTCCCGAAGAAATTGCCGGGACAACTCCTGAAAAATCAATCCACCGAGAATGTAATAGAGCGGCGGCCGGTCGATATTGTAGGGCGGGATGACGTAGTCGTCCGCGGCGCGATGGTCGAGCGCGAGGTTCAACTGCATGGGCTTGCCCTCGCGTTGAATATGAATGGGCATGGTTTCACCCGCAAAAGCGCGCCCCGTAATCAGGTTTGTGAACTCTATTTTCCCGTAGAGCGGGTCGACGTAGTTTCCGTTCGGATCGATCTCATTGCCCCCAACGCCGACAACAATATCGCCGACCATCAATCCGGCTTTGGCCGCGGGCATGTTCGGTTCGATGCTTGTCACGTAAACGCCGGCGGGCTTTCCGGTCTGTCCCGCAAAACTGCGGAGCTGCGGATCACGCGTCGGGAAAAAACCGAATCCCGCGGAGGGAAAGCCCCGGTAATTCTGCGACTCCGCGTCTTTCAGGAAATGCGCGATGATCGGAGCCGGGATCGCGTCCAGCACCTGGGTCCGCGGGTCGAAGCGCAGGAGCAAGCCGGCGAGCTTGTTATTCTTGACGAGCGGGACGGTGTAGCTGTTATCGCGGTACTGCATGGCGATGCTGATGCGGTAGGTCAGAAACTGGCCCATATCGGCCGGGTACCGCGTCATCTGGATCGTCGTCACGAGTCCTTCGGTGCCAACGAGGGCGCCGGTGGATTCGAGTTGCCACGCCGCCAGGCGGTCGCCGACCACCGTGTCGAGCGCAAGCTGGAGCGGCGTGAGCCCATTGAGAAATTTCTTATCCGTGGGCTCGAGGAGCGCCAGGTTTGCCTCGTAATCGGTCACCACCACCGTGGCCGCTGTCTTTTCGCCGGACTCGGCGCGCTCCAGCTCGACGTAATTCTGATTCGAAACCAGATCCGCCGTGACCAGGACGCGGCCTTGCGCCAGCACCGCGCCCAGCGCGCGTTTCTGAAAGGGCGCCCGCTTTTGCCAGGGCCGCACGTAATCGTATGGCTGCCCGGTGACATTGACCCGCACCAGCGAAAGCTCTTTCGGCTTCACCACGGTCTCGGGGCCCGGCTCCTTTTTGGTGGCGGCAAGCAGCCCAAGCGGCAGAACGAGGGCGCCGATGAGGATGAGGTTGAAACGGGAGGCTCGCATCAGGTTTTGTCTTCATCGGCCGGCGTGCGCCGAGCCGGCTGCTCTTCCAGGTTTTGTTCCGAGACGACGTTGTAGCGCGTTTTGATTCTCTCCCGGGCGGCTTCGACCTCTTTCGGGTCGAGCACGAGCGGAGGCCCGTCGCCGATCATGCGCACGACAAAGCGGTCCGGCGTTTCCGAAAAAGCCTTGGCCAGATCGGTCAACGTTCGCATTTTCTTGCCGTTGATCTCGTCCACAATGCTGGCCCGGTAGGGAGCGAGGTAAGTATTGCTCGGATCGGGCAGGATGTTGGTCAGGACGATCACTTCAGGGTGCTCCTGGTAAATTTGTTCCGTGACGAAGTAATCGAAATAGTGCCGAAGGCGGATGTCGCTCGGCTGATACGCTTCGACCAAATCGAGCGTGAGCGGCTGAAATAACAAGCCGCCATAGACGACGTAGCGCGGACGGACGTCATAACCGTGGGCCAGGTAGGCATAGGGCCAGACCGATCCGAGCTCGATGGAGACGGTGAGCTGTTTCTTGTCGCGCCAGATATCGAGCTTCACCACGTCGCCTTTGAATTTCCGCTCGACTACCTCCGGCATGTCAACCCGCTCGCCTTCGAGCTCAACGGTCGCGTCGGTCGCGATGGGGAGACCGTCGATCGCGAGAAGCACGTCTCCCGCCTGCACATGTTTAGCCGACGGTCCGGCCGCAACCACGGTGCCGACGAGCACGCCGCGGTCGTCATCCTTCAAGCCAAGGAAATGCCGCTGCGCCGGATTTTGCAGCTTCGTGTAGGTGAGCCCGAGATCGACATACTTGTCGTATTGGCCGTCCTTGATGTCCGCAAGAAAGCGCCGAATCACCGGCGTGGGAATCATGTAGGCGACACCTTGCGCGACGTCTCCGCTATATCCCTGGAACGCCACGCCCACCACTTTGGCATTTTGCATCACGGGGCCGCCACTGTTGCCGGGATTGATCTGCGCGCTGATTTGGATCGCCAGATGCTGGTCGATCGAAGAATGCGTGTAGAGCTGGAAATCTATTCGCGAAACGATGCCGGTGGTTACCGACATCCGCTCGCCCCCAAGCGGATAGCCGTAGGCCGACACGACCGACTCCAGCTCCGGTATTCCGCCAAACGTCAGTGGCGTCATGTTCTTGAAAAAATCAGTCGATGCCACTTTGAGAAGCGCCAGGTCGCAGTCGTGCGCGACAAAAAGAACGGTCGCCGGATATTTATTGGGATCGCCATCGCGCTCCACCGTGAGGTAGCGGCTATTGCTCACCACATGCGCGTTGGTCATGATGCGGTTGCCCTCGATGACAAAGCCCGCGCCGACGCCCCGCTGAATTCCACCCGAATTCCAGGGCGCCCGGTAATCCGGCTCAACCGCCGTCGCGGTAATTCGGATCAGACTCCTCTGGATCTTGCCGTTCGAGAGGGGCGCGACGACCGGGGCCGGGACGATCGGGTTCGCGACCGGCGTCGGCGAGGCGATGGGCGTTTCTCCGGGCGGCGGTGGCACGGTCCTTTGCTGCGCCTGAATTTCTGTGCCGTTCAAAAACAGCAAAGTGAACAACAAAAATGCAAAGCGCCTCATCGGAAGCCCAGAAGATGAAACAGATGACCCAGAAATCAAATGCCCTCGCGCTCGCCTCGTCCGTAGCACAGGCATCTTGCCTGTGAGGCGAATGGGCGTCTCGCCCGTTTCTCGTCGTGTCGTGCCGCGTCAGGCAGGCTGCCTGACTGCCCCACAGGCGAGACGCCTGTGCCACGTCCAAGAGGGGTCCCTACGCCACCGCGGCATGCTCGCGAGCATGCTGCCGCCGCTGCTCTTGCGCGACGAAGGCCGGCGCCGAGGGCGTATGAAACATTTCCAAGTCGTCGACGTCATGATCAGTCACCGGAGTCAGCGCGACATCCATGTACTTGAACCGTTTCGGGTCGGCCTTGATCCGCTTGTAGATGCGCCGGATGCGGCCATACAAAATCGCGAGGCGCGCGAGTTTGACGACCGATTCAGTCCAGTAACGCGGATAGAATTTCCAGATGGGCTCGCGCGGCAGACCGGGTCGGCGGTCGCGCCGGGATTTGAGGCGAAAGACGCCGCTCTCGAGGGGATGAACGCCTTCGAGGTGAATGGCGCTCATAAACCACATCATGAGGATGATGGCGTTAGCCGCCGGGCCTTTCTTGGCGATAAGACGGCGCAGGATGGTCTCGATGTGCTCGAGGGTATAGTAGGTTTTCCACGCCGTGAGATAGGCATGCTCCCACTCCTTCTTCGACATCTTCGAGTGTGCGGTGCAGACGTGGTTTAGATCGTACTTGTTCAAGTCGGGATCGACGGGGACGCCGGCCTGGACGAGTTTCTGGTGATCTTCCGAACCGGGCAGAGGGGTGAGGAAGAAGAATTCAAGAACGTCGAGCGGCAACTCCTTCTTAACGATCTCGACGTCGCGGATGATCGATTCCGCCGTGTCGTTCGGAAACCCGGTGATGTAGCCGCAATAGGTGATGATTCTGGCCGCCTTCCAGGCGAGGAGCATCTTCCGATACTCGGTGATCTTATTCTGGCGCTTGTGCGCGGCCGCGAGGTTATCGGGGTTGATATTCTCCAGCCCGATGAAGACGCGTCGTACCCCGGCGCGGGCGCATTTTTCGATGAAGTTCGGCAGCTTGTGGCAAAGCGTGTCCACTTGGATGAGGAACCCGATCTTCAGTTTCTCGACCTCGCGCAGGTGAATGATCCGGTCCAGGATCGCTTCCCAATCTTTGTTCCGGGCGAAATTGTCATCGGTAATGAAGAAACTCCGGAGCCCTTGCGCCACGTTTTCGCGGATGATGCGCTCAACATCGTCCGGCGACCGGCGGCGTGATTTGCGGCCCTGCACGTTGATGATGGTGCAGAACGAACATTGGAACGGGCACCCGCGTCCGGCGTCGAAACTGGTCACGTGCCCGGCCGTGCGCTGGGCGCGGACGGAACTGATCAGCGGAATAGGCATCCCTTCGATACTGGGGAGGTCCGCCATGAAATTATAGAGCGGCTTGAGCTTTCTCGCCTGCGCGTCTTGCAGGACTTGCTCGAGCCGTCCCTCCGCTTCGCCGGCAAAAAGCGAGATGCCCATCGCTTTCGCGCGATGAATATCCGGATCGTTGCCGCCCAGCATGCTCATCGTTCCCGAAACATGGAATCCGCCAACGGCCACCTGAATTCCGCGGTCGAGCAGCGGCTTGGCCAAGTCGAGGGTGTGCGGAAACTGGTTCGATTGCACGCCAACAAACATGACCATGCCGTCGCCCGCTTTCTCGATCATGCGGGCGAGCCGCTTCGGACGCATTCGCGCGTTCGTTTCGTCGAACGGATGGATCTCGATCTCGACCTCCTCGCCCAGAACGTGTCGCTGCTTGCAATCCCGGGCCAGACCGTAAAGTGCGGCCAGCGAATTCGACGGGATCGTCGAACGAAGCCACTGGATCACGTATCCGTCGTCGTCGTAATGCGACGGCTTTACGAGCACGAGGCAAAAGCGCTTGGTGGCAGGTGTGGATGTGGTCGGGGTCTGCATCACGGTTTCAGAACGCCCCCACCATACACAAAGAGCCCGCTCACGATAGGCAAATTTGCCGCCATTCCCCATCGGAGGGACGTGCTTCGGTCCGCCGCCGAGCCTCCTCCGCCAAAGCGCTAGCGGCGGCTGGAAGCGGCTTTGGCGCGCAGGAGGCCGCACGCCCCGATATGCTAGGGGAGTGCACGCGGCCCCGCCAAAACAACCGGCTTCGAAAGTTTCGCGATTCGCGGGACGACAGCTGCCCGGGCCGACCGACTTCCTCTACGCGCTCGTCACCGCAGCCTGCGTGTTGAAACCTTACCTTCTGCTGGCGATAATAGGCTCAAGCACAGACGACGGAGGCCGTGCGGGCCCTGGCCTATACTTTTTTTCCCGCGGGGGCACACTCTTTCGCATTTCGCCAGGGAGCGGCAGCCGGTTGGAGGGGCGGACCGCCCAGCCCTTACCGTGAAGACCTTCGGGGCCTTCGATCTCGACCCATCTTCCATCGCTTTTTAGGACCCCGAGACGCGCGCAACCCCAGTAATAACTTTGATTGCCACCTGGCTCGTCAAGAGTAGGGAAAGAGAGGACCATGGTACCGTCGGCCGTCTGGTAAACCAAAAGGTGCAGCAGGACGGAGCCACCAGTAAGCGGGCTTTGCATGGGGGAATAGCCGATAATTTGCAGGTCATTGGCAAACTTAAGAGCGAGGTCGTCGTAAGCACCGTTGAGCTCGGAGCGTATCACCCTTGCTCCGCGGAGATGGGTATGGATTAGGTTCGCGCGCACAACAATCCAGCCTTCAATCGGGGAGATCAGCAGACTCTGGTAGAATTTGGGGCTGATGGATCGCTGCAAAACCCGCGGCGAAATAACATTGATATCCTCGAGCCTGCGCTCCTTGACGGCCGCCCGTGTCGGGAGGTTGCTGCAAAGAAAACCGGCAAGAATTAACATGGTAAGTAACGGCTTCATGGGCCGAGTGTGACCAGGCGAAATCAACCAGACAAGACAAATCGGTCTCATCGACGTGCTTCTCGTTCCCAACGCTGGGGAGCGCACGCGCCCTCGTCCCGCAGGCGCGGGAGCGATTGCGCCCCCGCGAGCGCGAACTTTCGAGCCGGTTAGTCGTTGTTTTGGCGAGGGTGCCAAAACCTGCACGCGAAGGCGCGTGTGCTCCCTTACGCTCCGGTCACCGCAGCCTGCCGCGGCTTCGCAAAGAAACTCACAATGCCGCCGAGCAGCAGGATGCAGGTAAACACGAGTGATTTGGGCACCCAAATCGCCGGCAGAAGAGCGCCCGCCAGCATCAACAACGCCGCGATCTTCCCTCTGCCCATCATGGCCAGGATGCCGCCGACGATGCCCGCCAGCATCGCGCCGATCAGCATATATGAAGCCGTGACCATCTTATCCAGCTCAGCCATGTTCGCGCCTAACTTGCGGGCGGCCTCAATGCTCGTCTTCAGACTGTCCGCGTCACCCATCCACTTCATTCCGAGAAACCCCGCAATGAGGCCCCCGAGAATTCCTAAAATCAAGCCAAGTATGCGCATAATTGTTTCTCCTTTTGGTCAATGGTTTATTGATTCGTAATTAAGACGCTTTGCTGCTGTCGAGCAGAATCCTCGCCGGCGGTTGATCAGCCGCAGAAGCGAGGGGAACCGCGAGCACCGCGGGCCAAAGCAACTACCGCTTTGAAGGGTCTTCTTTAGTCGTAGCCACACAAGAGTCGACAATGTATAACTCGACTAAAACAGGAGACTGCCATGGCCCTCGCAGAAAGTTACACGCTCAAGACAAGTGCAATTCCCGCTTATTTCGATGCGATTTTGGACGCTCAACCGCCAGAACGGTTTTCGCTAAAATTTCTTGAAAACCTTGGCTTCACTTCAACCAACGACAGACTGTTCATCGGTATCCTCAAAGATTTGGGATTTCTGAACAGGGATGGAGCCCCGCAGAAACGGTACTTCGATTTTCTAGACCGGCCTCAAGCAAAAGCCGTTGTGGCAGAGGGGATCAGGGAGGCTTTCTCAGACTTGTTTGCAATCAATACTAAGGCTCAAGAATTCACCGTTGACCAAACAAAGAATAAGCTTCGAACCTTATTCGGCGGAAAGAAGACCGATTTAGTAATAAGCCATATCGCCAGGACGTTCAAAGCGCTCACCGACTATGCTGATTTCTCGACCCCGAAAAAAGAGGCCGACAGTAAGAACGAACAGGAAAAGAAGGCCGAGAAAGGCCCCAAAGGAAGTACGGAAGACAAAGAAAAGGAAGGTGGCGTTCCTCCACCACCAAACCCTAACGGATCACGGAGAGAGATCGACATTTCAGCGCTGCAGTATCATGTCAATATCGTGCTCCCTGAAACAAGGGATCAAGCGGTTTACGACGCAATCTTTCGCAGCCTGAGAGACCATTTGGGATGAAACACCGAGACCTTTATTCATTTGTCTACCGGGCGATTTTGACGGAGGAAGCTCTCGACAAAGCGGGCAGGCGAAGGAGGAGCCAGTTCGGCACCGACGAATCATTGGCGATTGAAAAGTCTCTCTCTTACGACTTTCTGGATACAGACCGGCTAACTGAAGCGAGGCGCATGTCAATCATTTATGCCGCAATCCACGCCTTCGAGAATTCGGTACGAGATATGGTGACCAAAGCCATGGCGGAAACCCACAAAGAAAAATGGTGGAGCCACGTTCCCGATAAAGTACAAAGGAAAGTGAAGACGCGAATGGAGGAGGATGCCAAATTTCGCTGGCACGGAGCGAGGGGAGCCACCGAAATTAACTACTGTGATTTCGGGGACCTCTCTGCAATAATCGTAACAAACCAGTCGTCATTCGAAGACCTGCTTGGAAGCGTGGAATGGGCCAAAGGAATTCTGCAGATTCTCGAAAAATCCCGCAATATCGTTATGCACGGTGGACTGCTCGTAAGAGAAGATGTGGAGAGAATCGGGGTTAACATTCGGGATTGGATTCGACAGGCAGGATAGCAACTTGGCGTCACACCACCAAGCGGAAGGCTATGTTTTCACAAGATCTTGCCGAGAGTCTCATACTGAACCGCTTGAGCCCCTCACGTCGAACCACGCTGCCGGTTTCCAACTATGGCATCTTCCACTGAAAAGTTTCATTACGTTCGCTGGATTATCACCATACTCATTTCACTTGTTGCGGCTGGAGGTGGCCTTGTCGCCCTTTTGAAGTATTTCCACCGGCCGCCGGAAGTTCCGGAGCCGCTGGGTACGCCGATAGTGATTTCTCTTTCACTGTCGCCCAAAAAATTCAAGGGTCCGGGAGGAACAACGATCGTCACAATTACTGCCAAGTCTTCGTATGGTCGTCCCATTCGAAACGGGGAGGTAATCGTTAAAGCAAAATGCAGTTTCTATAAAGGCCTGCCGCTGTTCGCAGGGGCTAGGAGCAGCGCAGGCAGTGGTACGTTTCAGCCGCCAGGTGAGAGTACGGATGAGGGTACGACTCGTTTAGTGGGTAAAACAAATGACGAAGGTATTTTTACAGCAAGGTGGCTCTATCCGGAAATTGGCAAGAAGGAATTGGACGACGGCATTAGAGTTTTAGATTGTCGTTTTAGCGCAGCAGTCAGTAAGGTTGGTTATAGTGGCGCGACCAAATCGATGAAGTTGTTGCTCGATCCGTGACCAGGCAGCCTTGACACGAAGCGATTATCTCTGCTCAGAGGAACAAGCCGCAATGACATGCACTCGCGGCGAAAACGCGTTGATCTGGAGCGGGTAGGGACAGGCTGGGAACCTGCGGTACGCCGTTCCAGCATCAAATTGTTTTGGGCGGAAGATTCGGCGCTTGCGTATCGCGTCGGATCCACTCCGACCTCCACTTTCGGGCGGGCGGCTAATTTGCCGGTGGCACGTGGTTATCTGCCATCGGAATAACCAGTCCGAAGCGCTGCGGATTCTCGATGACGGGAGCGAGCGAGACGGTCTCCGGGATCTTTACGCCGAGAAACGCTTCCAGAGTTTGTCGGGGGCGTGCCACAAGGTTGTGGGCGAAGACCGGATCTCGCTGGGCCTGCTGCGTGATGCGCTGCTCGATCGCGCCACGGCCTTCGCGCTCCACCAGAGCCGGCAGGGTGTTGCCTTGCTGGTCCGCCTCCAGATAAGCGCTCGAAACTGACATCGCCGCCGGGGTGGAATAGGTCGGCGCATATCCGAGCCGCCGGATTTTCAAGGCGGTGAAGACGGTCTTGCGGGGAAAGAGTCCGCCGGGATTAAGCGGAACGCCATCGGTGCTGTCGGCAAACAGATAGGCGCAGACGTCGGGCCCGAAGGCGTTATCGTGATACTCCGAGGCGATCTTTTTGCCGATGGAATATTCGGTGATGAGCCAGCCACTGGAATCGCATTTGCCCTTCTTCGCGTGCCATTCCCAGGTGTAATAATAGGCCGGGTTCGACTTGATGTAGGCCTGGATGGTCGACAAGGGCGGGGAATTCGGATCGTTGCCCGCTATTTTCATCTGCGGCGCCTCCAGCCATAGGGTGATCCAGGCGTTGGCATCGAGCAAAGTTGTCCAGAGACCTTGCGCGAAGCCCGTTACACTGGCTGTCACCATGGTCACAAAATCCGGGTCGTCACTTTCCACTGGGAGCTCCTCGGTGCCGAGGTCGGAAATCGCGGTGGTCTTTCCGTTGTAAGTAAAACTCGTGTCCCAGGCCGCCTGAACAACGGCCGGGTCTTTGCTTTGCAAGCTCTGGGAGTAACCGGCTAACTGGCTATCCAGGGCATTGTAAGCGGCAGTGTAAGCATCTCGCAGGCTAACGAATTGGGAGTTCAAGGACGGGGGAAGACTGCCCTGGCCCCACCAGGCCACCATACCCGAGAAGAACGATGCCGCGAAATTGCCAATCGCTGTATACGCTTTAGGGACACTGGCCCCGATCGCCCAGAAAGCGCCCTCGACCAGGTTCAGAACGATGGTCAGACCAGCGTTGGAGCTGTCGTCCGGCTCGGTGAGCAAATCGAAGGCGTCGGAAATGCGCGCCAGATTCTGAGGGTAGGCATGATCGTTCATTGCCTGCATGCGCTGCAGATTGGTGATCGCGGTACTGAGTTGTTGGGGTGTCGGTGCAGCCATAACGTTGCCTTTCGTGAGGTGGTGAGAGTGAAGCTGGGGAGATGGTATTCCATGGCGGCAAATGCGAGGGCAAGAAAATTCAGGCCGGATTTCTCGCCGCCCGCGCCACGCGACGAAGGTCTGTGCTGATTCGTCACGAGGCTCTCCTGAGGCGCCAGCGGACGCCCGCGGAGTAGGTGAGATAATAGCCGAGCACCACAGCTCCCACTGCCATGGAGCCGGCGACGCCCGCCGACGCGACCCAGGATGTATCGGGCCCTGCGGTGCGCCAGGCGTGCCAGATTCGCCAGAGGCCATAGAGCAATCGCGTCGTGACAGCGAGGGTGACGATCAAGATCAGCCAGCGGTTGGGGGTGTAGTACAGCGCTTGGGGCGTTTTCTCCCATCGAGTCAAGGCGATCCCAAGCGAACCCAGAAAACCTCCTCCGATGAAGCCGGCGAATGAATAGACGAACGCCTCCGGAACCCAAAAGCTGGTTAGGGCAGCCGCCCATAGGAAGAGCACAACCGAGAGAGCAAGCATTGCCAGGTTGAGCGTCGCCACCCATCGGCGGCCGAGCCGGCGCGCTGTCCCGGCGCGGTAGCGCAGGACGAGCGACACCGGCATCGCGAGAACGAGGACGAGGAAAAACAGCGCGAGAACAATGGGAATGAGCAGGAGCGGCACTCTGTCAGCTAATCAGGAAACCAGGAAAAAAGGAAAAGGGATTGGGATTAATCCCGGAGTACTTCGCCCGGACGGCTCGAAAGCGATTCCCTATCGTTTCCTCTGTTCCTGCTTTCCTCATTCATTCGAGGCCCTCGTTTGGGATTGTCGGGCGCGGGGTGATTCGTTACAACCCTCGGCGTGCAGTCACCCACAACGAATTCTCAGAAGCGAGATGAGTTGCTCGGCGCGGTGCGTGATGCCTTGCGGCGAGCTGAGGCCTGTTGCGCCAAGACTCGTCCCTGGGACACGCGATTATTGGTTATCAGCATTCTCTGCGGAACGGTGGCTACCGTCCTCGCCGGCGGGGCCGTCGTGGGCGGCGAGCGTGCGCTCGATGCGCTGGGCGGCTGGCGGATTCTCTGCTCGATCGTAGCTCTCTTCACCGCGGCGGGGACGGCAACGGGGGCTCTGCACAAGACCCTGCAAATAACGAATCGCATTTCGAGCGCTGAGAAGTGCATCGCGCAACTGAGAGCACTGGATGCCACAATTGCAGTCAGCGATTTGCCAACCGACGAGGCGTTGGGGATGTTTCGCCGCATTTCAGAGGAGCACGCCGCCTGTTTGGCGTGATATGCCTGCGCCGCTTCCCGATCGTCAGCCACCAGGAAGGAAATGAAAACCATCTACAAACTCATCCTCTTCGCGAGCATCGCGATTCTCGTGGTCGTTTACGGGCTTTTCTTTAATCGCCTTTCCGAAACAGACATGGTCCGGTGGTCCTACGTGTGGTTTCCTGGGCTCCTCTTCGGCGCGGTGGGACTGAAGGCGGGCCAGACTTCATTACGCCTTCCCATCATTGTTGCCCTCGTTGGCATCGTCGCCCTGTTTCTCTTCTTCGAAGTAATCTTCCCAGCGCTTTAACCCAGGTGTTGTCATGACTAAATGCGATCAGTTTATCCACGACGAGTTGAAGTCCCGGCTCGAGCCGGGCGAAGCAATTACGGTCACAGGCTTTCTCTTTAACAAGTCCCTGGGACTCGTCGCCTTGGTCGGTCCGCTCGCTCTGGCTGGCAGCGGCTATTTCTTTGCGGCGCTCACATCCCGCCGTTTGTTCCTCATCAAAACCAAGATGGGGTTTTTCTCATTGAAGATGGCCAATGAGGGCGTCATCGAGATTCCTTACGCCGACATGAAGTCCGTCGAAAAAGGCGGGTTCGCCAATCAAAAGACGATCACCATCTCGCTCAAGGATGGCAGCGCGCTGAAATACCGGCTCAATACCATCGCAAGATACACTTCGGGGCAGAAGGAGTTCATCGATGCGCTCTGCCGGCTTCAGGCGGAGGCGGCGACGAGCGGCTAAGGTGCATACCGGGAGGTGGCCTTCTTAATATGCATGTCCCTGGATTGCGCAGCCCAGGCGAAAAGGTAGGCGGGATCGTCTATTTTGGCCGGATGTTGGACAAGATCCGGCTTGATGCCGCGGGACGTTTGCCGACGGGCTATAATCTCGGGACTGAGGATTGGACATTTTTCGACGCCCGCTGCACGAGGTTTCTAGGTGTTGATTACGCGAAACTGCGGGAGCGCGCTTTGCTCGACGGCTCAGACGAGGACGTGCTGCGCTGGTGTTTCCAGGCAGGGCGTAAGCCGGATGAAGAGGAGATCGAAATTTGGAATACATTCATGGCTAAGAGGGGATGGCGCGATGAGGCAAGTGGCGGACTCGACGAAGCCAGGCGGGAGTATGGATTTGCGGGGCGAAAGGACATCGCGACCTGGTTCGATCTTTTTGACGCGGACGAGGCGAAGAATTCCGGCTAACTTGGCAAAGGGAATCGCGGGAGTATTTTCGAAGCGAACACCGGAAAGGAATCTAACTAACTATGCCAAAATATGTGATCGAGCGGGAGATTCCTGAAGCAGGAAAACTGTCGTCAGAGCAACTTCAGGCTATCTCGCAGAAGTCCTGCGGAGTGTTGCAGAACTTGGGACCGCAAATCCAGTGGATCGAAAGTTATGTGACCGACGATAAGATCTACTGCGTCTATATTGCTCCGAACGAAGAGATGGTTCGCGAGCATGCGCAGCAAGGCGGCTTCCCGGCCAATCGCATCTCTGAGGTTAAGCAGGTCATCGATCCAACGACAGCAGAGGGCTGACGCAGGGGGGATGTGGCCGGGAAGAAAGGAACCTCGCTAGCGTAGCGGTGGAAAAAACGAGGCTCTATATTTCTCGCGCGCCTTGATCCCCTCAGCCCCAAGGAGCGGCGGTTTACAAACCGCCGACCACTCAAACCGGCGGTTGGCAAACCGCCGCTCCTTGTCCTTGCATCTCCGCCATCAAGGCATCTTAGGGCTAGATGCTTGCGCGCAGGAGAAGTGAACGCAACACCGTTTCGGCTTCGAAAAATTCGCGGGCGATTTCGCGCGCGGCGAGCGAGTGGCGGGTGTAGTCGGCGTTTATGCTTTTCACCGCTTTGGGGATTTCGCCTAACGACTTGAAGCCGATCAGGCCGTGGCGGCCGCCGCCGAAGATTTTCGTAAAGCCGGTTTCCTGCGTGATGACGGGCCGGCCGGCGGCGAGGTAGCAACCGCTCCGGTCGCTGAACCAGCCGGTATTGAGCCGGACATACTGGTCCTTGGCCACGGTAAATTCACCTTTCGACCGCCGGATGTAATCGCGGTAGAGGCGATAGTTCGAACTCAAATCGTGTGGCGCGCGGAATCGCCAGCCGTTGCGCAGGAATTTGTCGCGCGTCCGCGCATCTTTGATGTCGGTCGCCAGCTCGAACGGTTCGCCGCATTTCTTCGGCGCGGCGACGAACCGGAGAAACTCGCGCGACTTGCTCCAGAGATATTTTTCGCCGCGCCACTCGATGTCTTTCAGCCCGCTGGTGGACCAGTTGGCGACCGAGGTGAGGACGGCGGCGGGCAGGGGACGGCGATTGGTTTTCCAGAGGTCGGTCACGATCGGCTGGCGCGTGGAGAACCACTTCAGATTGTGGGTAGGCACCGGAAAATCTGCGCTGCCGACATTCTCGCCGAAGGTGAAAAGGGCATGGTGGCGGCGCAGGTATTTTATGGTCGCTTTTGCGCGTTGATCGACCTTGATCTGCTCCACTCCGGGATCGCTTTCGATGTAAAGAATGCGATCGCTCGTGAGCAGGTCGTCGTTGAATTCCTGGGTGCCGCAGACGTTCAGGATGGCATCGGCCTCCCGATAAAGTTCGCGAATTCTCGTGAGCGGAAGGCCGGCGGTCGGGTTGCCGGGGAGGTAGCGCGCGCAGAAACTCCAGCGACGCTTGAAACCGAACTCCGTGGCAAGGTGTTCCAGGATCTTCGCGGCGTAATCGAATTCGTTGTTTACCTCGAAAGTGACGGGGTTGTAGGGGAGCCGCGCGGAGTCCTCGATGTAAAAGACATCGTGCCCGAGTTTTTGCAGGCCAACGATGTAGTGGATGTGCTGCCAGATGACGCCCGCAATGGGACAGGAGCCCATGAAGCCCATGACGATTATTCTTTTCTTTCTCATACCGAGTGGACGTGACAGGGCGCGAATGGTGATCGGTGAATCGTGAATGGTGAGGCTAGCGCATTCGATTCACTGATCACTGTTCATCATTCACAATTGCCGCACTACCACCGCTGGATTGCCGGCGACGACGACATTGGGCGGTATGCTCTTCGTCACGACGGCGCCGGCGGCGACCACGGAGTTTTCGCCGATCGTTACGCCTTTCAAAATCGTGGCGTTCATCCCGATCCAGACGTTGTCGGCGATGATAACCGGCATCGTGCGCAGCTTCGGTCGCGGCGGGCGGCCTTCGAAAAAAGGCGCGAGAGCCTGGGCATCGATGAGCCGTTGTGCCGGCTCGAGTGGATGAAAATCGGAGTCGGCGATGCCGACGTTCCATGAAATCAGACAGTGCGACCCGATCTCGATCCGCTCTTCGGCCATGATCAGCGCGCCATTTACGAGCGTGAAATCGCCAATCGAACACGTCCCGTTTTTCCCCAGGGCAAACGAGCAGCCGGCGTAACAAGAAACGTGGTCGCCGATTCGCACCGCTCCCGGCTCGGTGGTGTGCATGTGCCGGAAAATCTGGGCGGTTTCGCAATAAAATCCTTCGCCAAAAATCACGTTCGGCGGAATGGGCTTGGACCACCAATCGCCTTCCACCCGGCGCGCGCTGTTTACGTTACTCATTAGTGCGAGAAGGATAATTGCCGGCCGCGTACAATTTGGCGTAAGCGCCGCTTTTCGTCAGAAGCTCGGTTCCGGAGCCTTGTTCGACCACCCGGCCATGCTCGAGCACGACGATCCGGTCCACCCCGTGAATGGTCGCAAGGCGATGGGTGACGATGAGGGTGGTCCGGCCGTGCATGAGGTCTTTGATCGTTTCCATGATGGCAGATTCCGTGGTGGGATCGAGCGCGGAGGTGGGTTCGTCCAGCAGAAGGATCGGCGCGTTCTTTAGAAACGCTCGCGCGATTCCAATCCGTTGCCGCTGGCCCACGCTCAGGTGACCGCCACGTTCGCCCACGGGGCTATCGTAACCAGCGGGGAGGCGGCTGATGAACTCATCGGCCTGGGCTCGATGGGCCGCCTCGCGGATTTCCTCCTCTGTCGCCCCAGGGCGGCCATAGGCGATGTTCTCGCGGATCGTCGTCGAAAAGAGAAGCGTGTCCTGGAGAACGATCGCAATCTTGTCGCGTAACGACTTTTTGGTGATCTGGCGCAAATCACGGTCGTCGAGCGTAACGCGTCCTTCGTTCGGATCGTAAAACCGCGGCACCAGGCTCAGGAGCGTGCTTTTCCCAGCGCCGGTCCCGCCGACCAGCGCCACAATTTGATTCGGCGCGATCGATAGATCGATCTCGTGCAGAACAGGCTGGCCGGGAGCATATCCGAAGCTGACCCTCTGAAAACCAACGGCGCCCGCCGTCTTGGCAATTGCCAGTGCGTTCGGGGCATCGACCACGTCATCCTCCCGGTCGAGGACCTCGAAGCATCGCTTCGCGCCGGCGGTGGCCCCTTCCATTGCCCAGGCGGTGTAGGTAAGCGATTCGAGCGGCTGATAGAGCATGAGGAGATAGGCGCTGAAGACGAGGAGCGAGCCGAGGGTAAGCGTGCCGGCCAGCACATGGAGGGTGCCAAGATAATACATGGCGGCGGTCCCGATGACCATGAGCGTACTGATCACGAGTGCGCTGTTCACATTCGTCAGGGTGAGCCGCAGATTTGCTTGAAGACTTTGCTGCGCCTGGAGATGGAACTGGCGCACCTCCCATTCCTCGCGACCGAACGCGTGCACCATGCGAACCGCGGCCAGACCTTCCTGCGCTTGCGCGAGCAGGGCGCTCTCCTGTTCCTGAATCGAAGTCGAGTGCTGGCGAATGCGATTGGCGAAGAAGTAAATCGCGGCAACGATCGCAGGGACGATGGCCAGGGAAAGCAGCGTCAACTGCCAGTCGATCTGAACCATGACGATGAAAGCTGCGATCAGGGTGACGATGGAACCAAAGATATTCGTGAAGCCTTTGTTGTAGATGGTCTGGATCGATTGCGAATCGTAGGCGACGCGAAAGCTCGAATCGCTCGAACGGCGCGCGTCATGATATTTCAGCGAGAGCGATTGAAGATAAGCGTAAAGATCGGTGCGTAATTTGAGGAGCGCCTGCAAGCCGGCTTTCACGAAAATGTAATTGCTCGCGAGGTTGGTCAGGCCCCAGAGCAGCTGAATGCCAACCAGCGCCAGGCAGAGCAGGGGGATGAGGCCGGGCGACGTTCCAAATTGCGCGTAGGGATTTCCCGGCAGGATATCGTCCACGATGACCTTGAAAGGCCAGGGCTTGAGGAGATTCAACGCGATGCCGCAAAGCGAGAGCAGAAGACCGATCACGGTTTGTCCCAGAAAAGGACGATAGTAACGAAGCACGCGGCGATAGATCGACATGAGAAAAATTAAGATTGCGGAGTGGACATTTCCGATTGAACTACCGGCGCGCGGCCGAATCGCTCAGGCTAATTCCGAAATCGAAACTTCAAAATCCCAAATCTGATACTTTCCCATGCATCATCTCATTGAAGTCTGGTTCCACTGGGTGCAAACCGGTGGTTACGCCGCTGTTTTTTGGCTCATGGCCCTCGAAAGCACCATCGTTCCAATTCCGAGCGAGGTGGTGATTCCGCCGGCCGCAATCGTCGCAGCCACGCAGCAGGATTCGGGAATGTCGCTGTTTGGCGTGGTCGTCGCGGGGACGCTTGGGTCGTGGTTCGGATCGGCCATCATGTACCTGGTGGCGCGCTGGGTGGGCCGGGCGGTGGTGCTTCGCTACGGCAAATACTTTTTTGTGCCGCCGGACAAGTTCGCTCGCGCCGAGGTTTTCATGCACCGCTACGAAGCGGGGGGAATCTTCTTCGCGCGGTTGCTCCCGGTCATTCGCCATCTGATTTCCATCCCGGCTGGGATCATCCGGATGGGCTTTGTGAAATTTAGCGTCCTGACGCTCGTCGGGGCCGGCGTCTGGTGCAGCGTGCTGGCCTGGCTCGGTGGCCGCGTCGGCGCAAAGCTCACGCCAGCTCAGTTGCAGGACGCGGATGCAATAATCAAGGCAACGAAATCCGAGTCGTTTCCCATCATCGGCGCGGTGCTACTGGTTTGTGCCCTTTATTTCTTGGCGATGAAGCTGACGGCCCCGAAATCGGTGGCGGTTGAGTAAGGCGGCGGGACAAAGATCGTTGCGAGGCGGGGAGTGTTAGAAAACGAGACACTCGTGTACGGGTTTTACGGCTCCGCAGCCTGAAAGCGCACCCTCGACAGTCCAAGCCCCCGGTGTTCGAAAAATGGTCAATCTGTGGCACCCATTTTGCTCAAAACGGGGACAACCTTTATGAAAAAGAACAATCAAATCCTCACGCCTCGCCAGGGATTGTCCCTGGGCGATCTCATCCTTGCTGTCAGCTCATGCACAAAGAACACCAAGGAAACCGTGGCAGCCGTAGCCGATCTCCTGGGCAGCGGCCAGGTGCGCATTCAATGCAACGGCCGTTTCACGCGCGCCCAAGTCTGCTAATAAAGGCCCTTTAAACGCTTTCAAAAGCGTCGCTTCAGCGGCCGATCCGTCGAAGCGGCGCTTTTTTGCGTACAAAACGCTTTCCGTTTCGCGCCGCGCTTTTATCTTCCTCGGGTGATCGACCGTTATTCCCGGCCGCAGATGCGTGAGCTTTGGTCGGACAAGCGCAAGTTCGAGATTTGGCTGGAGATCGAAACGCTGGCCTGTGAAGCGATGGCCGAGCTGGGCCAGATCCCCAAGGCGGACGCGGCGGAGATCCGGAAGCGTGCTCGTTTTTCCATCCCGGAGATTGCCGAAATCGAAAGACGCACGAACCACGACGTCATCGCGTTCCTGGAGAATGTCGCGTCTTCCGTGGGGCCGGCCGCGCGGTGGATGCACCAGGGCCTTACGTCATCCGATATTCTCGACACGACTCTGGCTGTCCAGTTAACGGAAGCGTCCCAGATTCTGGCAAAGGATTTGAGCGAGCTGCGGGCTGCGGTGGCGGCGCAGGCGCGGCGATTCAAGATGACTCCGATGATCGGCCGCAGCCACGGCATTCATGCGGAGCCGATCACGTTCGGACTCAAGCTTGCGCTCATGTTCGATGAATTCGGGCGGGCGGAGGAGCGCCTGGCCCAAACCAGAGAACGGATTCGCGTGGGGAAACTGAGCGGGGCGGTCGGCACCCACGCGCACCTGGATCCGGCGATCGAACGGGTCGTGTGCGAAAAGCTCGGACTGAAGGCCGCGAAAATCTCGACGCAAATCATTCAGCGGGATCGCCACGCCGAGTTTTGCACCACGCTGGCGCTGATCGCCTCCAGCATCGACCGCTGGGCGACGGAGTTTCGCCACCTTCAGCGGACCGAAGTGCTGGAGGTGGAAGAGTTTTTCGCCGCAGGCCAGAAAGGGAGTTCGGCTATGCCGCACAAGCGCAATCCGATCACCGGGGAGCGCTTGAGCGGTCTGGCGCGGGTGCTCCGCGGGAATGCCGTAGTCGCGCTGGAAAATGTCGCGCTCTGGCACGAACGGGACATCAGCCATTCCAGCGCCGAGCGGATCATTCTTCCCGATTCGTGCACCCTGCTCGATTACATGCTCGTGAAACTGCGCGAGCTCGTGGAAGGCCTGCAGGTTTATCCGGAGCGGATGCAGCAAAACCTCGAGCTGAGCAAAGGGCTCTATTTCAGCCAGTCCGTCTTGCTCGCGTTGACCACGGCCGGCGCCGAACGGAAAGACGCTTACGAGGCGGTGCAGCGCGCCGCGATGCGAACCTGGAAAGGCGAAGGGTCGTTTGCGGACAATGCGAAACGCGAACCGGAAATCACGGCGCGTCTTTCGGAATCAGAGATCGATGCGCTTTGCTCGCTCGACGTTCATCTACGCCACGTGGACTCGACGTTCCGGTCCGTCGGCCTGGAGTGAGCTCAAGACAAATTCAGCAACGCGGCCCGATGCATCGAGTCGCACCCCGGCGATCTCGAACTCCGTGCCTGTCGTGCCGCGCGGTTGCGGATCGAGAGTGATGCGGACCCGGCTGCCTTCTGGTTGGAGGACCAGTTGAGCCACTTCGAAACGATCGGACAGCTCGACTCCGGCCACCTTGAAGACAGCGGCCAACTGCATCGTCATGGGCGCGGACGTCCCGGCGGTGAACTGGATGCAAGCCGCTTCATTCACAAGTTTCACATCATTGATATCGAAGCCGCTCTGGGTGCGGATTGAATCGGCCGGCCGGCGCGTGGGTCGCACGCGCATCGTCCCGATTCTCCCAGCCGGGTCGAGTTCCACCGCCCCGAGCTCGAAGCCGGCACCCCAGCGATCCTCCGCGGCCGTGGGCGTCAAAAATTGCGTGAGTGACAGCGTCGTGGCGGAAGGTCTCGCGCGGATGGTGCCGATCTGAAATCGCGGGGTAAACTGGACGGAAATCACCTCCATTCCCAGGTTGAGCACGACGGCTCCGGCGTTAGGGCCGGCGAGTTTCGCCGGCCGGACCGCAGAGAGCGAGGGCGGCTCGAAAAGCGCCGGCTCAGCGGGCCGGATATCACGCACCGGCGGCGCGGGAGAGGGAGCCGGGGGCGCGGCTTCGGGAATTGGTTCTGGAACTTCGGCCAGGCTCGCAGGCACCGGAGAATCCGGGATGCTTGCGGCAGCAGGTTCGGCCATGGCTTCCTGCATTGGCTGGGGCACGGGCGCGGGGGGTGGGAGAGCGGAAACGACCGCTTTCTCCGGAACTTCTTTGATCGGACTCTTCGGTGAAACAGGCGTCTTTGCCGGTTTTTTTCCAGTTCCAGGGCGCACGGGCTTGGGCTCCGGGCTGGCGACACCGACGGGGTGATCGGTAATAGTCCAACCGGGCGCCGCCTCTCTTTGCGGATCGGCCGGCAACGGTCCCCGGGCGAGCGTTTCCTGAACGAGTTGGATCAGCGCTTCAGACATAAACGGCTTCGCGATCGTCGCCACGACGTTCGGGCAACGTTCCGCGGTCGCCATCATTTCAGGGACATGGCCGGACATCATCACCACGGGAATCCGCGCCGTTGTCTTGTTTTGAAGAAAACGCTCACAGATTTGGTCGCCGCGCAGATCGGGCAGGCTGTAATCGAGCAAGACCAGGTCTGGAATCATCGTCTCAGCTCGTCTTGCGCCTTCGCCACCCGTAAAAGCGGTGACGATTTGCAGGCTTGGATCAGCGAGGGCGAGGCTGTCTTCCACGAAGATCAACAGCATCTCGGTGTCGTCGATCACCAGGATTTTCTTTCCGGTCTTGGGCGCAGGCTTCGCCGGTTCCGGCGCTTCGCGCGGAGACACCTCGGAGACCTTGGCCTGCAGTTCCTCGGCGCTGGGTTTTGCCGTCCGAAGGGCTTCGAGAAAAACGTGCAACCACGGCCCCTGGATGGTGCAAGGCGCATCAACGGACCTTTCGCCTTCTTTTCCCCGGGCGTTTCTCCACCGCATTATTTCATGCAGCGCGTCGTTTCCGCTCAAACCCGGCGTGCTGGCATGACAGATGTGGCCGTCGAGGAAGTGAATCTCGCCAGTCCGTTCACCGCCCGCGGCGACTTCCAGAACCGCCGTCGCGCCGCTGACGCAGGCAAGTGGCACCAGATCCCTGAGATTAAGGTCGCGGAGTGTTCCGCGCGAATCGCCCGAGCTGGCCTCGGTCCACGGACCCAGGAGCGCCTGCACCGCCGCGCCAAAATCCGCGAGTTCGAACGGTTTTTCGACAAATTGAATTGCGTTCGGTCCGTAGCGTTCGGAAGCAAATTTCGGCGACGTGCCCGAGGCGATGGCCAGGACGCGGGCGTCGGGATGCGCCTGGCCCATCCGGTTCAGGAATTCGATTGCGTTAGGGTGGGGCGGATCGAAATCGATGACAAAAAGCTGGGGTTTGCTCTCCGCTGCCGCCGCTTCCGCTTCGCCCAGAGATTCGACTACCCGCGTGCGATGTTGCGGGGCAAATTTCTTCAAGGCAGACGTGATCGCCGCAGCCAGCGCGTCGTACTCTTCGATGAGAAGAACGCTAGGCGCTGTCCCGGCAGGAGATTCTTGGGGTGCAGGCACGGCGGTAGCGACTGAGAAACGCGAGGATAGAAGGAGCGTTGCGCATGTCAAAACAATGCAAGCGCAAGTTGCGTGCCTCCGGGACCCCTCCAAAGGGGTTTGCGCCTTACTCGAAGCGCAAAGCTTCGATTGGATCGAGCCTGGCGGCACGGTAGGCGGGGTAGTACCCGAATCCGATGCCGATGCCCGAGCAAACAATCAAGCCGGCCAGGGCCCACCCAAAAGGGAAAATCAAATCGGCCTTCAGCCACAGCGCCAGCAAATCCCCGCCGATGACGCCGAGGATGATTCCGAGAATCCCGCCCGCCTCCGAGATGAAAACCGCCTCAGTCAGGAATTGCCGGAGGATGTCGCGGCTCCGCGCGCCGATCGACTTGCGAATCCCGATTTCCTTCGTCCGCTCCGTGACGCTGACGAGCATGATGTTCATGATCCCAATTCCGGCGGCGACCAGCGCGATCAAACTGATCACGAAAGCCCCGATCCGCACCACGCCGGCGATGGAGGCAAACGCGCTCTTGAGCGAATCGTTTGAGTAAAGTTCGAAATCGTTTTCCTCCTCCGCGCGAAGTTCCCGGGCAAGGCGTATGGCGCCCATGGCCCGGTCCAGCGTGATATTGTAGGTTTCCTGCGAGAACGATTGGGTCGCGATATTTACCGTTCGATTCGATTCGCCGAAATTTTCGAAAAAACGAGTGATCGGGATCACGCAAATGTCGTCCTGGTTCTGCCCGAACGCCGTGCCTTTTTCACCCAGCCCGCCGATGATCGTGAAAGTGTGCCCGTTCAGTTTGAGGGTCTTGCCGAGCGGCGATTCATGCGGGAACAAGCGCTTCTCAATCGCCTTGCCGACCAGGACCACGCTGCGCGAGAAGGCGACGTCTTCGTCGTTGATATTTCGTCCGTAGGCGAGGGTGTACTGGTTCGCGGTGAGAAAACTCTTATTCGACCCGGCCACCGTCAGGCTGGAGGTGGTTTTGACGCCGTTGTAGACCGCCTGTCCCTTGAAATCGAAACTCTTGAGGCAGATCTCACGCGCGTACCCATCCATCAGCTGGTAGTACCGGAGCGCCTGGCGATAGGTGATATTTTTCCGGTTCGCATACTTCTTCTGCATGTTCCCGCCTGCGCTCATGTTGGCGGGATACTTGGCAAACTGGAAAATATTCGAGCCGAGAAAGCTGATCCCGCTCTCGATGGAGCTTTGCAATGCGCCGATCGCGGTCATGACGGAAATCACTGAAAACACTCCGATGGTGATGCCGGTCATGGTCAGCGCCGAGCGGAGCTTGTTCGCGCCGAGCGAGGTGAGGGCCATAGCGATGATTTCGCGAAAACGCATAACGGCTAATGGAGTGGTGGAGTAATGGAGTGATGGAGGAATGGCCAGCGGAAGACCATTACTCCATTACTCCAGCACTCCATTATTGCGTTATTCATACCGAAGCGCTGTGACGGGATCCAGGCGCGAGGCGGTCCAGGCAGGGGCGAAACCCGAAACCAATCCCGTCAGGACCGCGACGATCATGCTGGTGATGACGAGTCCGAAAGAAATGGAAATCGGGAACGCGGGCAAGGCGGCGCCAATGGCCGAGCAAAGGCCGAAAGCAACGATCAGCCCGAGCAACCCGCCCACGAGACAAAGCGCCGTGGATTCGATCAGGAATTGGAGCAGGATGGTTCGGCGGCGCGCCCCGAGCGCTTTGCGCGTTCCGATCTCTTTCGTCCGTTCTTTCACGCTGACGAAAGTGATATTCATGATGCCGATCGCGCCCACGAAAAGCGAGAGACCGGTAATGAACAGACCGGCCACGGCGATCGAGTTTTTCACCGGATCGAGCGTGCTCTTGAAGGCCTGCTGTTCGTTGATCGAAAAGTCATTTGCCTTTTCTGGCGGCACGGCCCGGATACGCCTCATGTAGCCGATCAGCTCGTCCCTGGCCTCGGGCAATTTCGTCTTGTCCCTCACCTTCACGCGGATCTCGGATTCACTTTTCGCGCTGAAATACTTCTTAAAAGCCGGGAGCGGCACGGCCACCATCGAATCCCAACTGAAGAGCCCCAGAAACGTCCCCTGCCGGGTGTTCACGCCGATGACCTTGAACGGCTGTCCGTTAATCAGCACCGATTTATCGATGGGATTGTCCGCGGGAAAAAGCGCATCGGCCACGTCGTAACCGATGACCGCAACGTTGGCGCCGCCGCGCGATTCTATTTCATTGAAAAAGCGGCCTTTCACGCAATCGACCGTTGAGATGGCCAGGAAATCGAAGGTGGTGCCGAGGATGTAAACGTTGTGGACCTGGTTCTCGTTGTATCTGACGCTGCGAAACCAGCTGGAAACCGGCACGGCGAGGAGCAGGTTCGAATTTGAGCTGGCCTCGATCATGCGGTTCAGCGGCTCGGCATACTCGGTCTTGATCTTTCTCCGGCTGCGAGTATTCCACCAGTCGTTGCGCTGGATCCAGGACTCCTGGCCGACATACAGCACGTCGTCGCCGAGGACAGCCATGCTTTTGTCGAAACCGGTCGAGATGCCGTTGATGGCGGTGCCCATGAGTGTGACCGCCACGATGCCGATGATGACGCCCAGGGCCGTCAGCATCGAGCGGGTCAGGTTCGAGCGCATTTGGGTTGCGGCGATTTTCCAGCTTTCGGTGAGTTCGTAGAGGAACCGTTTCATCGCCGGAATCAGTTAACTACGTAAAGGCAAGCGTCTGGATTTCAGTCGCCTCCGCCAGATCATCGCTTTCGATCAAGCCGTCTCTCAAATGGACTGTGCGGCGGGCGTGCCGTGCGATGTCCGCTTCGTGGGTAACCAGAATGATGGTGTTGCCGGCCTGGTAAAGGTTCTCGAGCAAAGCCATGATCTCCTCCCCGGTCTTTGAGTCGAGATTTCCGGTCGGTTCGTCCGCCAGGATAATGGAAGGATTGTTGACCAGGGCCCGCGCGATGGCGACGCGCTGCCGTTGACCGCCCGACAACTCGTTAGGCTTATGGTGAAGCCGGTCGCCCAGCCCGACGTCGCGCAAGGTCTGGGCGGCGCGTTCCTCGCGGGTTTCCGGGTCTATCCCGGCATAAATGAGGGGCAGCTCGACATTGCGCAGGCTGGTGGAGCGGGGGAGCAAATTAAAGGTCTGGAAGACGAAGCCAATCTCGCGATTGCGAATGGCCGCCAGCTCGTCGTCATCCATCGCCGCGACGTCCCGGCCATTGAATTCGTAACGGCCGGAGCTCGGGGTATCCAGACAGCCGAGCATGTTCATGAGGGTCGACTTGCCGCTGCCGCTCGGGCCCATGATGGCCAGATATTCGTTGCGGCGTATCTGAAGCGTCACGCCGCGCAACGCGTGGACGGTCTCCTCGCCCATGACGTAATGCTTCGTGATGTTCTCAATGTCGATCACGATGGGACCGTGCGGTCGCATCGTATCGGTGTTCAGCATATTGCTCGGGAAGCTTGGCCGTAACGGGCTACTTCGTCGTTTCCGTGTCGATCACAACTTTTGCGCCGTTCTTTAATTTTCGGCTAATTGCGCTGTAGCTGCCTGAAATCACTTCGTCGCCGACATTCACACCGCTCTTGATTTCCATGGAGGTATCATCGGCGATTCCCGTGGTCACTTTCGCCATCTCCGCCTTGTTTCCCTTCTTGAGAAAGACCACTTTCGACATTTTCGCCCGGTCGTCTTTCAACGTTTGCTTTTCCAGACGCTCGTTCGTGACTTCGGCGTTGTTGTCCGCCTCGTCCCTCTTCGCCACGCGTTGCTTTCGCTTTTCAATTTCCTCCGGGCTCAGATTGGTATCGCCGGTGCGAATCGTCACGCTTTGCATCGGCACCGCCACGACGTCCTTCACCATGTTCGTCTCGATGTCGGCGGTACAGCTCAGGCTGGGGCGCAGGGAGACGTCGGTGTCATCCATTCGGATTTTCACCTCGAAGTTCGTAACTTCCTCCTGGGTTCCGGCGCCGGTGGTTTTGCCCGTATTTGCGATTTGCTGCACCACCCCCTTGAACTTGCGTTCGGTATAAGCATCGATCGTGATCGTCGCTTTCTGGCCGACCTTTACGTTGACCACGTCATTTTCATTCACATCCACCCGCGCTTCCATGTGGCCCAGGTCGGCGACGCGCATGACTTCGGTCCCGGCAAACTGATTTGTCGCGACGACGCGCTCGCCGAGCTTGCTGTTAAGCACCGTCACCGTGCCGTCGATTGGTGAGTATATGGTCGTCTTCGAAAGCTGATCGCGCGCCTGACTCGAACCTGCCTCCGCTCGCTCAATTTCGTGCTGGGAACTCTCGTAGGTCGACTTCGCCACGTCCCGCGCCGTTTGCGCGACAGAAAACTCCGACTCGGAAATCATCTTCTTGTTGAACAAGTCCTGGGCGCGCTTCAAATCCGCTTCCGCCTTCGCGAGGGTAGCCTTTTGCTGCAAGTTGACGGCCTGCGCGCCGCTAATCGCAGCTTGCTGGGCCTCCACCAGAGCTTTGTAGGAATCAGGCTTAATCTTGATCAGGAGGTCGCCCTTCTTTACCGCCATCCCGTCCACCACGGGCAACTCAATGATTTCCCCGGCCACCTCCGGCGAAATCTTCACCTCGACCTCGGGCTGAATCTTGCCGGTCGCCGAAACCGTTTGCAGGATCGTTTTGCGGACCGCCTTCTCGGTGGTGACTGGGATCGGTTTCTCCCGTTTCCCGAGGATCGACGAAATGGCGATCCAAAGCAGAACGACGACTCCAAGAATCGTATACCACCTGCGCCAAAGGGGCTTCCTCTTCTTCCTTTTCTTGGGCGAAACCTCAGTGGTAGCGATTTGGTGCATGCTGGCTTGGGGGCTTGTGGCGGCGAGAGAAATAGTGGCTTTTAGACCTTTGGAAAGCAAATCCCGTTCACTTTAGGGGTGGGAGACCAATAGTGCAGGAAGTGTGCGAGGCAAGCACCGCCTTTTGAAGAATCATATCTAATACGATGCGCCCAGGACAAGGAATGGATTCAACATCGTGCCGTGGCCTCACTTTGCCTCTTGGGGACGCACCAAACGCTCCCGGATCCGGTCAATCGCCCAGATCGCGTGTTCCGCTATAAGTGGTTCAGAATCAAGCGTTATCCGCTGGAGGGCGGGCAAATCTGACGCGCCGCCTGTATTTCCCAAGGCGACGCAGACATTTCGCAGGAATCCCCGGCGCTTGATCCGCTTAATCGGGGAATCGCGAAAAAGGGTGCGAAATTGGATGTCATCCAAAGACAAGTAATCCCGTAAAAGCATGTTATTGGCCGGCCGCGCCCGGAACGCGGCTTCTCGCGAAACCGAGGCAAAACGGTTCCAGGGGCACGCCTCCAGACAATCGTCGCAGCCATAAATCCGATCGCCGATGAGCGGTCGCAGCTCCAGGGGGATGGAACCCTTGAGCTCAATTGTCAGGTAAGAGATGCAACGCCGTGCATCCAGGCGATGGGCGTCCGTGATCGCCCCGGTCGGGCAGGCCGCGATACATCGCGTGCACGTGCCGCAGCGGGCCGGTTGCGGCGGGTCGGGGGGTAAGTCCAGTGTGGTCAGGATTTCCGCCAGGAAAAACCAGGTGCCAAGCTTCGGGTCGACCAGCATGGTGCTCTTCCCGTGCCACCCGGTCCCGGCTTCCGCCGCGTAATCGCGCTCGAGGATTGGCCCGGTATCGACGTAACACTTTTGCGCGCCGCCGCGCTCGGCCAGGAAGGCGCTGAGCTGCTGCAGTTTCGGGAGCATAATGTCGTGGTAGTCGCTGCCCCAGGCATAGCGGGCGATCTTTCCCGTCGCAGCGCCGAGCTCCCTGGCTTGTTTCCCAGCTGTCGGCTGCTCGCCCTGCCAATAATTTAGCGCGACTACAATCACCGAGCGGACGCCCGGCAGAACTTGCTGCGGATCGCACCGCTTCTCTTCACCACGAGCCATCCACTCCATTTCGCCAGCTGCTCCCTGGCGCAACCACGCCCGGAATTCATCACGGTGTCGTGGCGGAGCCGCCGCGGCGATCTTGCATGAATCGAAACCAAGGGCCTTGGCCCGATCAACGACTTCCCTCTTTAGTTCGAGGTCTGCTTCCCCCTTCGGTTCGGTAGGTGTTGGAGATAGAGAAGTCACAATTTTGAAATGCTCTTCAGAATGGCGTCTGCCACTTCGTCGTGCGTAAGGCGGGATGTGTCCAATCGCACATCCGCCGCTTCGCGATACAACGGCTCACGCACCCGCAACAATTCCGCCAGGGTCGCGCGCGGATTTTCCGTCTGCAAGAGCGGGCGTGTTAGGCGCCGGGAAATCCGCCGGAAAAGGGTTTCCTCGTCCGCCTCGAGGCTCACCACCTTTCCAAGGTCCCGAAGCATTTTCACATTTTCCGGGCGAAGCACGATCCCTCCCCCCGTCACAATGATGGCAGGCGCCGTGTTCGACAGTTGCCCGAGCGCTTCCGTTTCCGCGTCGCGAAATTGCTCCTCCCCGAACCGGGCGAAAATGTCCGCCACCGGCAAACCCAATCGGGTCGCGACAATTTCATCCGTGTCGAAACAGGGAAGTCCCGTCTGGCGCGCGAGCGCTTTGCCGGCCGAAGACTTTCCGGCTCCCATGAATCCGATGAGCACAATGGACTGGCCGCGTCCGGTCATGCCGGAAAAGGTAGAGGCGAAAAAAGCCCTTTACAACGCAACCGGTTATGGGGAACTGGAGCCATGCCTGAATCAGAATCTTCTACCTCACTCGTAGCCATCATCATGGGCAGCAAATCGGATTGGGAAACGATGCGCCACTCGGTTGAAATGCTCGATGAGCTGGGCGTGCCTAACGAAGCGCATGTCCTGTCGGCTCATCGCACGCCGGACGCGACCGCGGAGTTTGCGCGAAAGGCCGCGGACCGCGGACTTTGCGTGATCATCGCCGGGGCCGGCGGCGCCGCGCATTTGGCGGGGGTCATCTCGGCCTACACCTGGCTCCCGGTGCTCGGCGTGCCGATCCAATCGAAGGCGTTGCACGGCCTGGATTCGCTTTTATCGATCGCGCAGATGCCGGGCGGCATTCCCGTGGGGTCGCTCGCGATCGGAGAAGCCGGAGCAAAAAATGCCGCGCTGCTCGCCGCCAGCATTATCGGAATCGGCGACGAGAAAGTTCGGGAAAAGCTTTTGGCCTTTCGAAAAAAGCAGACCGACGCGGTGCTCGCCCAGCGGGTTCCATGACACAAGTCCTCCCTTCGCGCACGCCCGATGAGCGCGCGAAGGCCGTGGCCAGCGCGGCAGAATTGCTGCGGAACGGCAACACGGTCGCATTGCCCACGGAAACGGTTTACGGCCTCGCAGCCAATGCGCTTGCAAGCGAGGCCGTCGCCAGGGTTTTCGAGGCGAAGGAGCGGCCCCGCTTCGATCCGCTCATCGTTCATTTGCCGGATCGCTCATGGCTCGAACGCGTCGCCCGGATCGAAAATGATTCGCGCGGGCTGATCGAGAAATTGATCGCCCAATTCTGGCCCGGGCCGTTCACGCTTGTCCTGCCGCGGCGGGAAATCGTTTCCGAAATTGTCACGGCCGGTCTCGATACGGTCGCCGTTCGAATTAGCGCGCATCCGCTGTTTGCGGACGTCATTCGCATGGTGGATGCGCCTCTGGCTGCGCCGAGCGCGAATCGCTTTGGCCGCGTGAGTCCGACGACCGCGCAGCATGTTCTGGATGAGCTCGAGGGGCGAACTCCGCTCATTGTCGATGCGGGGCCAACTCTCCATGGAATTGAATCGACCATCGTCGCGGTGCGAAATGAACGGATGGAATTGCTCCGGCGCGGTCCGATCGCGGCCGAACAGCTCGAGGCATTCGGTGAAGTCGTGCCCGCGCAGGCTTCTCAGCGCCCGGAAGCGCCAGGTCAGCTTCCGTCGCATTACGCGCCGTCCACTCCGCTCGTTCTCGCGGACGATCCCAACTCTTTCGGGATAGCTGCGAACAAGAAATGTGGATTGCTCGCCTGGCGTTCCATGGCGGCAGGTAGGCAATTTGCGGAGATCCGCCAGCTTAGTTCCCGCCAGGACCTGCGCGAGGCTGCCGCGAATCTCTTCCGCTATTTGCGCGAACTGGACCAATTGGGGCTCGACCTGATCGTCGCGGAAAAGTTGCCCGAGGAAGGCCTCGGCTCGGCCATAAACGACCGGCTGGGCCGAGCGGCTACTCAGCCTTGATGCGCCAGACAAGCCTGGACGAAAGCCTTGAACAGCGGATGCGGTTTGTTCGGCTTACTCTGAAATTCAGGGTGGTACTGGCAGGCGAGGAAATAGGGGTGGTCCCGCAGTTCGATTAATTCCGCGAGCGCGCCATCGGGAGAAGTTCCCGAAATGGTGAATCCCTTCTCGCCCATCTGGTCGCGGTATTTCATGTTGAATTCGTAGCGATGCCGGTGCCGTTCCAGCACTTCGCCGTCACCGTAAATTCTTTCGGCCACGGTTCCCTTGGCAATCTTCGTCGGCCAGGTGCCGAGCCGCATGCTGGCCCCCTTCGTTTTCACTTCGCGCTGCTCCTCGAGCAGGCAAATGACCGGATGCGCCGCATGCTCCTCGAACTCGGTGCTGTTGGCCTTATCGAGGCCGCACACGTTTCGGGCGAACTCGATCGTCGCCACTTGCATTCCGAGACAGAGCCCCAGGTACGGCACTTTGTTTTCCCGGGCGAAACGCGCCGCGCTGATTTTTCCCTCCACGCCCCTTTCACCAAACCCGCCCGGAATGAGAACGCCCGCAACGTCCTTGAGATGGCCATCGACACCATCCATGAGCGATTCCGCATCGATTAATTTCAAATCGATCCCGCAATCCTGGCTCGCGGCCGCGTGGGTGAGCGATTCGTAGATGCTTTTGTAGGCGTCCTGCAAGTCGATGTATTTTCCGACGACCGCGATCTTCACCTGTTTCGTAGGGCTGACGACGCGTTCGACGAATTTCCTCCAGTTCGCCAAGTTCGGCGGTGGGGCATCGATGTGCAGCAACTCACAGACAAGGTCGTCGAGGCCTTCCTCGTTCAGCATGAGGGGCATTTCGTAAATGGTGTGCTTCACATCGCGCGCTTCGATTACGCCACGGAGCGAAACGTTGCAAAACATCGAAAGCTTCTGCCGCAGCTCGGCATCGAGCGGATGTTCTGTGCGGCAAAGCAAAACCTGAGGTTGCAAGCCGATCTCGCGCAGCTTTGAGACGCTCTGCTGGGTGGGTTTCGTTTTCAATTCCCCGGCCGCTCTGATGTACGGAACCAGGGTGACATGGACGTTCACGACATTTTGGGCGCCGACTTCGAGAATGAACTGCCGGATTGCTTCCAGGAACGGCAGCCCCTCGATGTCCCCGGTTGTTCCCCCGATTTCCGTGATAACCACGTCCGCTTTGCTTTCCTCGGAGACTTTGCGGATGCGATTTTTGATTTCGTCGGTCACGTGAGGAATGACCTGCACAGTCTCGCCCAGATAGCCGCCCTCGCGTTCCCTTTGGATCACGTTTTCGTAAACCTGGCCGCTCGTCAGATTATTGTGGCGCGAGAGGACGCAATTGGTGAACCGCTCGTAATGGCCGAGATCGAGATCGGTCTCCGCGCCGTCGTTGAGCACATAAACCTCGCCATGCTGGAACGGATTCATCGTTCCCGGATCGACGTTCAAGTACGGATCGAACTTTTGGAACACGACCCGCAAACCGCGCAGCTCGAGCAGGGTGCCAAGGGAAGCCGCCGCCAGGCCTTTCCCCAGGGAACTCACCACTCCGCCCGTTATAAAAATATATTTCATTACCGTCGCTTCGGGGATCGCCGGCCTGCGGAAACGATCAGGCGCTCGATCATTCGAGCGTCCTCCGGCGTGTCGACGCCGGGCGAGCCGCTACCAGTCATGACCACCTTGATTCTTACTCCATTCTCCAGCGCGCGCAATTGCTCGAGCGATTCCGCGCGCTCGAGCGGCGACGATTTCCAGCGAACGAAGCGCAGCAAAAGGTCGCGGGTATAACCGTAAATGCCTTGATGGCGGAAATGCACGAACAAGGAGCGGCGGTTTGCCAACCGCCGTTTTGAGTGGCCGGCGGTTTGTAAACCGCCGCTCCTTGGGGCTGAGGGGATCAAGGCGCGCGAGAAATAGAGAGCCTCGCTTTTCCGGTTCAGCACCACTTTTACTTGATTGGGCGACTCGGCTTCGCGCGGGTCGGCGAACGGATGCGCGGCGGTGATCATCTCGAGTTTGCGGTCCCGCTGGAGTTCACGCACAAGACGATCGATCAGCTTCGGATCGATCATCGGTTCGTCACCTTGAATGTTAACGACGTGGGCAAACTGCCTGGTTTTCGCCGCGACCTCTGCAATGCGGTCTGTTCCGCTCGAATGATTCTTTGACGTCAGGGCGACTTCAGCGCCCCAATTGAACGCTGCCTCCGCGATGCGGAAGTCGTCCGTCGCGATGATCAAGTGATCCAACCTTTTTGCACGCCGGCATTGTTCCCAGACGTGGCGGAGCAGCGGCTTGTCCGCGATGAGATGGAGCGGTTTGCCAGGGAAGCGCGTCGAGGCCCAACGAGCGGGGATAATGCCCAGGGCCTTATTCATGGGAGTCCTCCGTCATCGTCTAATTCCAAGGATGATCTCCGCGGCGCCTGCTAGATCGCGCGTGATCCAATCGGCCCGCGAGTTCGTTTCCTGCGCACCATAGCCGGTTTGCACGAGGATCGTTCGCACACCGGCATTTCGTCCGCACTCGATATCGCTGGTTTTGTCCCCGATCAAGAAAGACCGCGCCAGATCCAGATGGTGATCGCGTTGCGCTTCGAAGATCATTCCGGGCGCCGGCTTTCTGCGCGACGAATTCATCCCGGGCAGATCGGCGCAATAATAAGTAGCGTCGATCAAATCCTTTCCCAGCTGACGGAGAAATTCCCGCTCGACCGCGAGATAATCGTTCTCGCTAAAATAGCCGCGTCCGATCCCGCTTTGGTTCGTCACAACGATCAACTTGTAACCTGACTGCTTCAATTGCCGCAGCGCGCCCCCAGCGTTCGGGAAAACTTCGACCCTGGCTGGATCGCCGCAATAATCGACATCCGCCATGAGCGTTCCATCGCGATCCAGAAAAACGGCCGGGCAGGTCTCGCTAGACGAGACTGTCATTGTGAAAGCTGGCGAGCAGTTCCTCGCTCGTGACAGTTGCCGTTCCGAGTTTGCCGACGACAACAGCGCTGCCGTGGTTGGCGATCTCCGCAGCTTCGCTGGGCGCCGCTCCCGCGCAAAGCGCGAGGGTAAACAGCGCAATAGCGGTGTCGCCCGCCCCCGAGACGTCGAAGACTTGCCGCGCCTTGGTGGGAATATGATGAGGCTGATTTCCCTTTTCGAAAAGCATCATGCCTTGTTCGCCCAAAGTGATGAGGAGGTATTTTGTGTCCCATTTTTCCAGCAAAGCGTGGCCCACTTTCAAAAGTGCCTGGTCCTGGCCGGCCGGATCAATCGGATCGCTCCAGGGCACGCCGGCGGCTAGAAACGCTTCGTTCCGGTTGGGTTTCACCGCGGTGATGTTCTTCCATTCGAGCGGGTGCCGGGGATTTGGATCTCCCGAAACGATTTTCCCTGCGCGGAGGCTTTCATCGCAGATCTGGCCGACAAGCTCGGCGCTGAGCAGGCCTTTGCCATAATCTTCAAAAATTATGGCGTCGATCTGCGCCAGGCGGCGCCGGACGTTATCGACGATGTGAGAGACTTGCGCGGGGGTAGGGGAGCGGACCTGCTCTCGATCCACCCGAACGATCTGCTGGTTGCGCGCGATGATGCGCGTTTTCACGATTGTCCGGAAATCGGCGTCCTCGATTGCGTCCGCGGTATCGATTTTTTGTTCGGCCAAGAGTTCGCGCAATTGACGTCCGCCCCGATCCGACCCGATCAGGCCAACGACTGAAACATCGTCAATAAATTCGCGCAGATTGCGGGCGACGTTCGCCGCGCCGCCGGGATAAAAACTCTCCCCCGTTACCTCGACCACCGGGACCGGCGCTTCGGGAGAAATGCGGCCGACCTTGCCCCAGACGAACTCGTCCAACATGAGGTCGCCGATAACGAGAATGCGTTTCGTCTTGGCATTGGCCAAAATCTCTCGTAAGCGTCGCACATTCATAATAAAGAAGTCCCTCCTGGAAAAAGAAATCCAAACCAATGCCGCCAGCCCGAGAGTTTTTTTCGATTCAGAGTCAAAATTTTGAGCGGGTCAATTTGTGCGTTACAGACTTCTGCCTAGAGTGATCCATTAACCCTGAATACGAAGGCGAAATCAACAGTCGAAGCTCCCGATGATCCCATTCGCTAGAATTTGCAAACTGACCGTCGCCTTGGCGGCCGCCCTGCCGCTTTGCGCCACTGGCGCCGATACTCCAAAACACATCGACGTAAAACAATTGTCGAAAAAGGTCGATGACGTAGTCGTGCCCCTGCCGAACGAGGTTTTCGGCGCGCTGAACAAACTGGGAGGGGTCAACTGGCGCGAATACGTCAGGAACGAAAAGGGGAGCAATTTCACCGAACGTCCCCGGATTGCGCTTTTGCTCGGCGCCGTGATCGCCGACGGCTTCATCGCCGTGCAGGCCGAGGATGCACCAACCGTAAAGGAGATCGGCCAGCGTGTTCTGGCGCTCGCCAAAGGCATCGGAGTCGGCAATTCGATTACGCCCCACGCCAAGGCGATTACGGAAGCGGCCGACAAGCGGAATTGGACCAGCGTGCGACTAGAACTCGATCGCACGCAAAACAGCGTCCAACAGGCCATGAACGAAGTGCACGACGAGAAGCTCTCCCAACTGGTCAGCCTGGGCGGCTGGCTCCGCGGCACGGAAGTGCTGACCGCGGTCGTGAATAAGCGCTATTCGCAGGATGGCGCGGAACTCCTGCACCAGCCGGACTTGGTCGCTTACTTCGAAAGCCGTTTGCAATCGATGCCGGAATTTAACCTGAAACTTCTCCAGGATATTCACAAAGCGCTGATTGAGGTGAAGCCCCTGGTTGATGTCGGCGAGGCGCACATTTCTCAGGCGTCCGTCAAGAAGATCAACGAAATTACCACGCGCCTGGGCGATGCGATCACGAAGAAATCCCCCTAAGCACCCAATGACCGATTCCTCCAAAACAGCCTGGCGTGCGAGCGTGGTGCTCGCGTCCGTTTTTGCGCTCGTCCTGACCGCCCTCGCCTCGGTGGACGACGCACAATCTTTCGCGCTCCAAGCCGCGGAGCCTTACGTCAAGGAAGGGTTCCAGGTGCGCGAAGATTATTGGGGTGGCGACCTGGCGGCGGGCGAGAAGAAGGCGGTGCGGCAGCAACTGTTCAAGGGGAATGAATATTGGTTCTGGCTGGGAACCGAAGTGGAAGCAGCCAAGGTTTCCGTCCACGTCTACGACTCGGAAGGCAAGCTGGTGGAGCAACCCGACGGCTGGCAAAAGGGCCACTTCGCCGCGGCGCACATCATCCCGAAGAACACGGGCAGCTATTTTATCATCGTGGAAATCGAGGAATCCCCCGAGGAACGGACCCACTGGGCTCTGGTTTACGGATTTCGCTAATCTTCCCACCATGGGCGGGGGGTCCCGCCGCAAGCGCGGTTTGACACCCGGAGCCTGCGCGTTATCATCAGCGCCCCTTGGGTTCGCAAAGAAATGACTGAAACCCGCACGCTCCAGTTTGAGAGCGCACGTGCCGTGCAATCTCTTTACGCGAACGATCTCAAACTCTTGAAAACGCTGGAAGATTCACTCGCCGTGAAGGTTACGACGCGAGATGGCTGGGTAAAACTGGAAGGGGAGGCCGAGCGGGTGGATCGGGCTCAACGGGTCTTCGAGCAACTGGAGCAGGCCCGGCAGAAGGGGGTGGACATTCATAAACATGAATTCACCTATGCGCTTAATTCCGTGATGGAGTCGCGCCCCGACAATCTAAATGATGTGGTGGACGTAAAGATCACCACGTCGTCACGCAAGCCGCCGATCGTCCCCCGCACGATCGGCCAGCGGAATTATGTCGAGGCCATTCAAAAACACGACATTGTCTTCGGCATTGGCCCGGCCGGAACGGGAAAAACCTATCTCGCCGTGGCCATGGCGGTGGCGGCGCTGAAAAAAGAGCAAGTCAGCCGAATTATTCTCACGCGCCCGGCTGTCGAAGCAGGCGAAGCCCTCGGATTTTTGCCCGGCGATCTTCAGGAAAAAATTACGCCTTATCTGCGGCCGCTTTATGATTCGCTGCGTGACATGCTCGACGCCGAAGAAATCGAGCGCGCCGTGGCCCGGCAGACGATCGAAGTTGCGCCGCTCGCCTACATGCGAGGACGCACGCTCAGCAACGCCTTCGTTATTTTGGACGAAGCCCAAAACACGACCACCGAGCAAATGTTCATGCTCCTGACGCGCATCGGCCCGAACTCGAAGTGCGTCGTGACGGGCGATGTCACGCAGATCGATTTGCCCTCAAACAAGCGTTCCGGCCTGGTGGAGGCGTTGCAGGCTCTGAAAACGGTTCCGGGCATTTCGTTCGTTTATTTCAACGAGCGGGATGTCGTCCGGCATGAGCTGGTGCGGGCGGTCATTAACGCCTACCAGGTCCATCGTTCGCCCGCGATTGCCGGGGGGAATTCGGCGCGCAAGTAACGGTATGTTCGATTTCCTTAGACGCAGCCAACTGATGAAGCGCGGGCTCGCCTCGCGCAAGACCCGGCGGCGCCGGAGCAGGAACGAACTGCTTCACAGCCTCGAATACGCCCCTTATATCAAGTGGGTCATTTTCGCGGCGTTCGTCGCTGGCATAGCGTTTCTCATCTTCAGCGGCCAGCAACCGGAGCCAACGAAGAATTTTGTCATTGGCCTCCTCTTTTTCGCCACGGCGCTGACCCAGCTTTGGATCAACCAGCCGACGACGTTTTTGCGAAGCTCGCGGCTCCTCCTTGTTTTCGGCGTGATCTTTGTGCAGCTCGCCGCGACCAAGTTCGTCCTGTTGCTTTGCAACAGCAGAACCTACGATTTTCTCCGTCCGGAGACCGTGGGCCTGATCGCCCCATACGCGTTCGCTCCGCTCGTGCTCAGCGTATTATTGGGACGCAACCACGGCCTCTACGCGTCAGTCTTCGTCAGTCTCTGGAGCAGCATTCTTTTTGGGAAAGTGGACGCGCCGTTGCTCGTTTGCGGATTGATCAGCGGCTTTACCGCGGTTTATCTCACGCTCCAGGTTCGCCGGCGGAGCCGTTTGATTCGGGCGGGTTTTGGCGTGGGCGTGGCCATTTGGCTTTTGTCGCTCACTTTCGGCATCATCGGTCCCATCGATCTCTTTTCGCCGGGCGGGAACGACTGGCAAATGATCGGCATTCAAAGCGCCTTAGCCATCGGCAACGGCATCCTGACCGCAACCATTGTGGGCGGCATCCTGCCGATCCTCGAACACTTGTTTCAGGTCACGACGGACATTTCGTGGCTCGAGGCGTCCGATCTCAATCATCCGCTATTGCGCCGCATGACGATCGAGGCGCCAGGCACCTATCATCACAGCCTGGTCGTGGCGAATCTCGCGGAGACTGCCGCGGAAGCGATCGGGGCCAACGCGACGCTTTGCCGCGTTTGCTCCTATTTTCACGATGTCGGCAAGTTGGTGAAGCCGGATTACTACACGGAGAACATGAACTTCGAGCGCAATCCGCACGACGAACTCGCCCCCACCATGAGCGCTCTCATCATCATTGCGCACGTGAAGGAGGGCGTCGATCTGGCTTTGAAGCACAAATTGAATCGGCGGATCATCGACATCATCCAGGAACATCACGGCACATCGTTAGTCTATTATTTCTACAAACGGGCGTTGCAACAGCAGGAGGACGCGCGCACCGGAGGCAAGATCATGAACCTGCGGGAGGGCGATATCCCGGAAGTGCGCGAGGAAACATTCCGTTACCCCGGCCCGAAGCCCCAAACGAAGGAGAGCGCCATCGTCAGCCTGGCTGACATGATTGAGAGTGCTTCGAGAAGTTTGGAAAAACCGACTCCGCAAAAAATCGAGCAGCTCGTCTCCGACTTGATCGCGAAACGGATCTCGGACGGCCAGCTCGTCGAGTGCGACCTGACGCTGGCGGACCTGAACACGATCGCGGAGCGCTTCCGTTTCACCCTCATGACGATGCTGCACACCCGCATCGCCTACCCGAAACAGGACACGAAGATCACGATGCTCCGGGACGACGGCGCGCAGCCAGACGTAATGGCCGGGACGAGAAAACCGGAGTCCGCGCCACCGGTCTCCGCAGCCTAATCAGGTCTAGGGGCGGATTTCGATCGGCGTCCCATCCGGGACCGCGCGCCAGATTTCTTCTATTTCGAAGTCAGTCACAGCGATACACCCGGCCGTCCAGTCGGTCATCCGATGAAAGGCTCCGATCCAACCCTTTCCGTTGCGAATTCCGTGAATCATGATGTCGCACCCGGGTGGAACTCCCGCCGCGGCCGCCCGGTCAATCTCTCGCTGCTCCGGATAAGAGACGTGTAAGGCGCGATGGTAGTCGCTGTCTTCCTTATGGAAGTCGATCAGATAAATTCCTTCCGGCGTTCGCCGATCGCCTTCCTGCTCCTTCGGCCCCACCGGCGCGCGGCCCAGCGCTACGCGATAAGTTTTGAGGGATGTGCCGTTGCGCAGGAGAGTGAGGCGCCGCGCGGCCTTTTCAACCAGGACGCGATCGGCGGTAACGTTTGGGGGCAGGGGACGAAGATTCAGGTGTGCGCCGATGACGACGCCGGCTGCCCCGATGCAAACGAAAAGAAATAGGAGCGCGGTCAATCTTACCATGACAGCGCCGGGGCCACTACCCGTCCAGCGGCCGGCGCGCGCGCGGCTCGCGATCTTTTGTGGTCGCGGTGCTTGGAGTGGTCACGAATGGGCCTCCCTCGAGGGGGGCGGCTGAGGAAAACGCGACATCAGGCATATCGCTGGGCAAGCCTTCCACCGGGAACTCTTTCCGGAGGGGAAAATAAGGATAGCCATCCCACATGAGAATCCGGCGCAGATCCGGATGTCCGCTGAAGCGCAGTCCCATCATGTCGTAAATCTCGCGTTCATGCCAGTTGGCCGTGGGCCAGATGTCCGAGACAGTCGCGACCTCACTCTCGTCCTCGGAAACCCGTAGTTTCAGCCGCAGATGAATGGCGAGCGTCATGGAATAGAGCTCATAGACAATCTCGAACCGAGGTTCTTGCCCAAAATTGTCCACGCTCGTGATATCGATCAGATAATCGAATGAGAGCTCGTCCCTGCAAAATTTGGCAACTTCACGCAGGTCGCTTGCCAGAAGGGTAAAAGTCGTTTCGCCCCGGAATTCTGTCTTCTCGAGAATCTTGCCGCCGAGAAGCTGGCCGAGCGATGCGAGTAGTTCGGGACCGGTCATGCCATGACGCGATCGAGTTGCTCGACCAACTCACGTTTCTGTTCGCGGAACGAACTTTCTCCCGAAATCTTTGACTGCAGCTTCATCAAACCTTCGAGCAGCGCTTCCGGCCGCGGCGGGCACCCTGAAATATAAACGTCCACCGGCAACAATTGATCGATCCCCTGCAAGACGGCATACGACCGGTACATGCCGCCGCTCGAAGCGCACGCCCCCATGGCGATCACCCATTTAGGCTCCGGCATCTGCTCGTAAATTCGTTTTACCGCGAGTGCCATTTTGTAGGTGACCGTTCCGGCCACAATCATGACATCGCACTGGCGCGGCGAGAACCGCATCACCTCCGCGCCGAATCGGGAAATATCGAAGCGGGAAGCCCCGGTCGCCATCAGCTCGATGGCGCAACAGGCGAGGCCCATCGGCATCGGCCAGAGCGAATTCTTGCGCATCCAATTCATGGCCGCATCCAGGCGAGTGAAAATGACGTTACCTTCGATCTTCGAGTCGTAGGCCGCGGGGCGGACTTCGCGCATGGCGAAACACTAGAGTCACGCTCCTGCACCGCAACAACAATTCCGTTTCCGTGGAATAATCCGCCGATGAACGGCGCGGACAAGGCTTACCCGGCCGCTTGCAATGGGTAATCGGCCACCAGATTGACGTGGCTGGAGGCGATCACTTCGTGCACGATCTTGCCAAGCTCGGCTGCTTCGTATGGCTTGGCGATCACCCCGCGGAAGCCAAAATCTTGATAACGGCTCATCGTGGCATCCATCGCGTAGCCGCTCGAGACGATCGCGTTCACGGTGGGATCGATCTCGATCAACTTCTTCAAGGCCTCTTTTCCTCCCATGCCGCCCGGGAGCGTGAGATCGAGAATGACCGCGTCGAAGCGTTCGTTGGCTTCGAGTTTTTGCCGATAAATTTCCACCCCTTCGAGCGCGCTCTCCGCCTGCGTGACCTGGTAGCCAAGCCGCTCGAGCGTGAACTCGACCAGCGCGCGGATCGCTTCTTCGTCATCCACGATGAGGATGCGCCCCGTGCCGGAAATCACCTGGTTGAGCTGGCGCGGCGGTTCGACGGGCATTTCCTGATGCCGCGAGGCGGGCAGATAAAGGGTGAACGTGGAGCCGTAATGGACTTGAGATTCGACACAAATGAGGCCGTTATGATTCTTGATAATCGAATACGTTGTCGCGAGTCCCAGGCCGTTGCCTTTCGGTTTCGTCGTGAAGTACGGGTCGAAAATTCGTTTGAGGCAATTTTCCGGGATGCCCATGCCTTCATCACGGATCGCGATCCGGATGTAATCGCCGGGAAGTAGGTCGGGCACAACCGGGGTCGTGTCTGAACGGTAAGTGAAATTATCGCAGCTCACCCGCAGGGTTCCGCCATTGGGCATGGCTTGGTCGGCGTTCACGACCAGATTCGCCACGACCTGGCTGATCTGACCCGGATCGATTTCCGCGGGCCAGAGGTCGGCGCCGAACAGGAACTCGCTTCGGCTATGCGTCCCTCGCAACGAGAAACTGACCGTGTCCTGGATGAGCTTGCCGATTGAGGCAGTCTTCTTGATGGGTGCGCCGCCGCGGGCAAAGGTCAGAAGCTGCTGGGCCAGATCACGGGCGCGAAGCGAGGCGTTTTTCGCATCGTTCAACCGCGTCGCCATCTCGTCGTCGGGCGGGAGGAGTAACGAGGCGAGCGAGATGTTTCCGATGATTGCCGTGAGGAGATTGTTGAAATCGTGCGCAATCCCGCCGGCGAGCAAGCCGAGTTGTTCCAGGGTCTCGGCTTTGCGTCGCTCGGCTTCGTTGCGCTGACGTTCGGTGATGTCGCGGAAAACCAGCACCACGCCGGCGACTTCGTTCTTGCTGTCGCGAATGGGGGAGGCGACCTGCTCGATCACGTGTTCGGTCCCGTTGCGCGACCTCAAAGTCGCGTTCTCCGGCATACTGAGAAGGATCGAATGCGCCTCGTTGCGATAACCGCTTTTCTGGGCGCGGGCCTGCGCGGCCAGATCAATCGCAATGTTGAAAACAGACTTGAGCGATTGGCCAATCGCTTCGCGTGACGACCAGCCGGTCAGATTCTCGCCGGCTTTGTTGATCATGATGATCTTGCCCTGCACATCCGTCGTGATGACGCCGTCTTCGATCGAACGCAGGGTGACCGCGAGGCTTTCCTTGTCCGCCGCGATCTCCATCTCGAAACGTTTCCGCTCCGTCACGTCGCGAATCATGGCGACGTAGAGCTTTTGTTTGTCCACCACCATTTCGCTCAGGGAAATTTCGATCGGGAAAGTCGCGTGGCGCCGGGTGCGGCCCACCGCCAGGGTGGTGCTGCCGGTTTGCCGCGCGAGGTCATCCCAGGCGCAGGCCACGGGCTGCCCCTCGTTTCCATACGACTTCGGAACCAGCTTCGTAAACTTGTGGCCGACCATCTCGTTATTGATGCAGCCGAACATTTTCTCGGCGGAGGGATTCATCGAGCAGATCACGCCTTGTTCGTCGACCGTGATCATGCCGTCGAGGATGTTCTCGATGATGGAACGGATTCGCGTTTCAACGCCTTCCAGTTTGGCCAATTGGCGGCGGACCAGCACGAAGCTGTAACTGTTCGAAACGATGAGCAGGCCCACCGCGAAGACGCAAAGGATAGCCAGGGCCGATGTCTTGATGATGCGTTCGCGAGTGGCGGCGTTGGAACGGGCTTCGTAAGCGCTGGCCTCATTCTTTTCAAAGGTCTTCAGCATCTCGCGAATGTCGTTCATTAGCCCTTCGCCCTTATTGCTTGCGGCGAGAACCGTGGCGTCTTTTCCAGTGCGTTTGGCCTCCATTTCGGGAACAGCGGAGGAAGTGATCCATCGTTCGACTCCTTTGCGAATGTTGGCCAGCGAGTCCGACCGTTCGGGCGAGTTCGCGATGAGGATGGAGAGATAACCGTGATACGTGTAATAGTCGGTGGTCGCGCGCTTGTATGCTTCCGAGAAGCTATTCTCGCCCGTGAGCAGATAACCTCTCTTTTCCTTCTGCATCTCGATCAAGGAACGCTCGAGTTTTCTCAGGAGGTCGAGAACCTGGGTCGATTGGGTGGCCCATTCCTCGTCCTGCATGCGCTGGTTGAGGACAATCTGTTCCTCGTTTTGGAGCGATTGCAGGATTTCGCGGGCCTGGTCGAGCAGCGCATTGCCGAGGGAGGCGGAATTGCCGGGTGTGTCGGAGAGGACGGAAACGCCCTTGGTTTGGCGCTGGGTCATTTGCGGCAAGGCGACCGTGTCGAGCCACTTCTGCACGATCTCCTGTATTTTCATGACCCGCTTCCGCTGGCGGGGAGTATCCAAAATTAGAACCGTCAAATCTTCGACGCGGTGTTTGATCAAGTCGCGCCGGCGTTCAAATGGCTCCAGGTACGAATTTTCGCCCGTTAAGAGGAATCCGCGGTGACCGGTCTCGAGCGCCGCAATGTCGTTCTCGATCACGCCGCCGAGCCGCATGACTTCAATGGTATGCGCGCGCAACGTTTCTTGATGATGATTCCGAAGCGTTACGAAAAGGAAAAGCCCCGCGAGGAATGTGATAACGACAATGCCAACGGCGGTTCCCGACAGAAGCTTGAAATGAAAATGCTTGGGGCTAAAAAGCCACGCGGCGCTCCGTCCGAAAATCCCACGCCGTACCTTCGTGTTTAAGTTGGGCGCGTCGGTCTGGGTCATTATAAATTCTAGAAAGCAGGTCTCCTGCCAGGCCTCTGAAGCGTCATGGCGCGCCCCAGCGTCGGGGGTAGGAAAGCAAAATCAGTACCGGACGCGGACGAGAAATAATCCGTCGGCCGGCGCTGCGATTCGTGCCCGCGAAATGGACTTCCGCGGCGAATGAAGCCGCGTGTTGATCTCCTGCCTCGCCGATTTGTGGAGGCCAATGCGCACCAGTGTCCCCGCCATCATTCGCACCATTTTGTAGAGGAACCCGTCGCCATCGAATTCCATGGAGAGGCAGGGACCCGCTCGCCGCAGCCGGACTGCGCGAATGATTCGAACTGTGTTTGTTTCGGGTGTTCCCCGGTTCGCCGAAAACGCCGCGAAATCATGTTCGCCGCAGAACTCTTCTGCCGCTCGAACCATGCGATCGAAATCGAGAGCATTGATAACGTGCCAGGCGCGCCCGCTTTCCAGTGGGGGAAGCACGGCCGCGTTCCAAACACGGTAACGATACGTTTTTCCCTTCGCGGAGAATCGTGCGTGAAACGTCTTCGAGACGAATCGGCATCGCATGATTCGGATGGCTGGTGGCAAGAGCCCGTTCAGAGCGGAGACCCAGCGATCAGGATCGTATCGCGGCTCGGGCAAATCGACATGCGCGCACTGCGCCAGCGCGTGGACGCCCGCATCGGTTCGGCCGGCGCCATGCAGGCGCACGGGCTCCGAACAAATCCGGTAAAAGGCCTTTTCCAGGCAGTCCTGGATCGTATTGCGGCTCGCCTGGCTTTGCCATCCGGCAAACGGCGCGCCGTCGTAGGAAACGATCAGCTTGAGCCGCGAAGGCATCTAATCGCTTTGAACACCGGGCTCCGGATCGCGATCACGTGCGCTTTGCAACCCGTCGAGATACCCCTGCAAGATCATCTGCGCCGCCACCTGATCCACGAAGCTCCGGGAATTGCGCGTCTTCTGCCCGCCCTCGCGCAGCGCGCGATTTGCCGCGATCGTGGTGAGGCGTTCGTCCCAAACCAAGATCTCGCAAGGAAGCAGTTTCCTCAATTTCTCAGCGAAGGCGAGGACGTCGCCGGCCGCTTCACCCATGCTTCCATTCATATGGCGAGGCAGTCCAATCACCACTCGTTCCACATTCTTTTCGCGCACAATTTCATCGATCCGCCTGGCTGGGTTTTCGCGCGCGGGAATCGTTTCCACCGGATGGGCGAGCAGACCGAGCTCGTCGGAGACCGCGATTCCGATCCTGGCACGACCGAAATCCACGCCCAGGATCCGTCTTCTGATCGGCAAGCTGCTCACTGCAATTCCTCGGGAAGCTTGCCGACAAGGTTCTTGATTCTCTCGGCTTGATGACGGTGGCAAATCAACACGGCATCCGGCGTTCGGACCACAATCAGGTTATGAACACCGAGCAGCGCAATGTTCGAGCCGTCGGGATTGAAGACAATATTGTTTGTCGAATCCAGGGCCGTGATTTCGCAGTTGGCGGCGTTGCCTTCGGCATCGTTTTTGAAATACTTCGCCACCGCGCTCCAGCTTCCCACGTCATCCCAGTCAAAGGTCGCTTCCACGACCAAAACACGATCGGCTTTTTCCATGATGGCGTAGTCGAAGGAGATTTTCGGCAGTTTCGCGAATCGATTCCGCACCGTCTTGTCGAAGTTGTCCTGGGCGCGCACTTGCGAAATGAAACTTGCGAGCTCGGGGGTATGCCGGTTGAATTCACTCAGAACAGACGGCACCGACCAGACAAACATTCCGGCATTCCAGCGGAAATTCCCCTTCCGAAGAAACGATTCGGCGAGATCGGCGTTTGGTTTTTCACGGAAGCGGACAACACGATGAACCCCTCCGGCCGAAGCAACGCTGCGCAGACGAACGGCTTCCCCTTGCTCGATGTAACCAAAACCGGGGCAAGCCCAGGTCGGCTTGACGCCGATCGTGACCAGCGCGCCCGTCTCTTCCGCCGCGGCCGCCGCCGTCGTCAACGTTTCCTGGAACGCGGCGGTGTCCTGGATGACGTGGTCCGCGGGAAGCACGATCATTGTCGCGGAATGGTCGCGGAGCGCGACCCATCCGGCCCCGAGCGCTATGGCCGCTGCCGTGTCCCGCTTGGCCGGTTCCGCCACGATATTTTCCCTGGGCAGGTCCGGCAACAACTGACGGACCGCAGCTTCCTGGTCGACATTTGTCAAAATCAGGAGCCGCTCATGCGGAACCAATCCATCCAGGCGCGCGACGGTCTGTTCGAGGAGCGTTTCTTGCGCGACGAGGCGAAGGAGTTGTTTCGGGCGGGCGCGGCGGCTCAAGGGCCAGAAGCGTTCGCCGCTTCCTCCAGCGAGGATGAGCGCATAGATCGGATTGGACATGATAGATGGTGCAAAAACAGCGGAGGATACCCGATCATGCGGGTTGCGAGATTCCCGTTTCCTTTTTCAAAACGAGACGTATAAGGGTATGCGATGTCTCTCTCGATATCCATTCCAAAAACCGCGGAGCAGATTCCGCTCGACGGTTTGCTCGCCCTCACCCGCACCGCGATTGGCCTCGGTATCGGAATGCTGGTGGCGGATAGAATTCGACGGCCGATTCGCCAGGCAACCGCCATCGCGCTCGTTTCAGTCGGTGCGCTGGCCGCGGTTCCGCTGCTGGTCAGGATGGCGATGGAAAGAATCAATCGGCCCGAATCCGAGCGCGGCAGCCGCAATCGATTACGGTCGATCCGTGGAGACTCGGGCTATCCTTCCGAGACCGACGTCTATTGATTGTAGCCACGGCGCTCTGTCTTAACTGGAGCCACGGTCCGGCAGCTGCCGGATCACCGTATCGTTCCAGCGCCCCGACAGAGCGGGGCGTCCACAGCGTTCAGTCGCCACTGGCGCTTGCTTCCGCCCTTCGGGCGGCGTAAGCCTTTCGCGGTCATGTCTCGATCTCCTGCTCCTCCGCCTGAAGGTTTGCGCGAACGCTGCGCCGCCGTCGCCCGGGAAGAAAGCGTCTTACGAGAAGGCGGCGGAAAGGCCGGCCAGGATCGGCAGCATAAGATGGGTCGATTGCTCGCGCGGGAGCGCATTAGCCGGCTTCTCGATCCCGAGTCGCCGTTTTTTGAAGTGGAGCTTTGGGCCGCGTATAAAATGTACGAGCAGTGGGGCAGCATCCCCGCCGCCGGTGCTGTCGCCGGCATTGGCAATATCGCCGGGGTTCCGTGCATGATCATCGCAAACGATGCCACCGTGAAAGCCGGCGCGTTTTTTCCCGCCACAGCCAAGAAACTGATTCGCGCCCAGAGAATTGCCTTCGAATGCGCGCTGCCGCTCGTTTACCTGGTCGATTCGGCCGGAGTGTTTCTCCCGATGCAGGACGAGATCTTTCCGGATGAAGACGATTTCGGCCGGATCTTTCGAAACAACTCCGTCATCTCCGCCGCGGGTCTTCCGCAATTTGCCGCGATCATGGGCAACTGCGTGGCCGGCGGAGCGTATCTGCCGGTGCTTTGCGACAAGATTTTGATGACCGAGGGAAGCGGTCTCTATCTCGCCGGACCGTCACTCGTCAAAGCCGCGATCGGGCAGGTCGTCGACGCCGAAGAACTCGGTGGCGCCAAAATGCACTCTGAGATCAGCGGCACCGTCGATTTTTACGAGAAGGACGACCAGTCCTGTCTGAAACGATTGCGTTCCCTGATTGCTTTATTGCCGGAAGCGGAAGCAGCGAAAGACAAAGAGAAGAGCAAGAGTTACGCGCCGGCGAAAAAGCCGGAGGCAGTCTACGATTTGATGAGCCTAAACGGCCACAAACCGTACGATGCACGCGATCTTCTCGCGTCGATCATCGATGCTGATTCACTCGATGAATACAAAGGGGATTACGGCAAGACGCTCGTGACCGCCTATGCACGGATCGGGGGCCGGCCGGTCGGCATCGTCGCGAGCCAGCGCCTGCAGGTGCGGACAAAAAAAGAAGGAATCCAGATGGGCGGCGTGATCTACGCCGATAGCGCCGACAAGGCGGCGCGCTTTATCATGGACTGCAACCAGACTGGATTGCCGATTATCTTTTTCCAGGACGTCACCGGATTCATGGTGGGGCGCGACGCGGAACAGAGTGGGATCATCCGGAGCGGCGCAAAACTGGTAAACGCCGTGAGCAACTCGACCGTCCCCAAGATCACGGTCGTCGTCGGCGGCTCATTCGGCGCGGGGAACTACGCCCTCTGCGGCAAAGCTTACGACCCGCGTTTCATCCTGGCCTGGCCGAATGCGCGCTACGCCGTCATGGGCGCGGCCCAGGCTTCCGACACCATTTTCAGCGTTCTCGCTCGGGCGCATGATCGTGGCGACAAGAAATCATCGCCCGAGGAGCTCGAAGAATTGCGCGCGACGGTTAAGAAAAATTACGAAGAGCAAACTGATATTCGTTACGGCGCCGCGCGCGGCTGGGTGGACGCGATCATTCAACCGCACGAAACCCGCGAGGTCCTTTCACGCCTGCTCCAATATGTCTCCCGGCCGATGCCGAAAGCACGATTCCACACCGGGGTCGTGCAGGTCTGAACCGACGCGAAAACTTGCGCGTCCATCGGGATTTGTTACGGTTCCGACAGATGCTTGACGAACTCAAAAGGCTGATCAAGGCGATGCCATTCCTGCCATTCACGCTCCACATGACAGATGGCCGCGCGTTCCGTATTCCGCACCCGGATCACATCTCGGTCATGGTAAAGGGACTAATCGTCGTACAGGATGATGAAGGGGTTGTGAATCTTTTGCCCCCCTTGCTCCTCGCTGGAATCGAGACTCAAATGCCAACAGCTTGAGCCATACTCCTGGCGGGCTCGTGAGTTAGTCGTCGGCAGGGGCGGTCCATTCCCCTGCATCAGCCGAGAATTCGTCGCTGATCGCGCGATTCAGCGCGATGACCTGATCGAGTGAATCCCGTATTGGCAGCCTCAAGCCACCTTGCTCCAAAGCAGCCACGACTTCCTCTGTCGGAATATTTCCGACGAGCGCATCTTGCGCGAACGGGCATCCGCCAAGTCCGCCGATGGCCGAATCGAAGCGCCGGCATCCCGCGTCGAACGCCGCCAGCACCTTTGCACCCGCCGCGGCGCGTGTGCTGTGCATGTGAACTCCAACCTGGCATTCTGGGCAATTTCGCAGGACCTCTCCCACGACCCGGTTAATGCGTTCCGGCTCCGCGGCTCCGACAGTATCCGCCAGGGAAATTGCCCTGACTCCCAGGCCGAAGATCTCTCTTGCCGCTCCCACGACCTTCTCTTCGCTCCACGAATCGCCATACGGGTTGCCGAACGCCATTGAAATGTAAGCAACTACGGCCAGCCCCGATCCGTCCGCCATCTCCTTGACCCTCTTCAGCACCGACTGATTTTCCTCCGGCGATTGGTTTTGGTTTCGGCGCAGAAACGTCTCGGAAATAGAGCAGGGATACCCGAGCGTCTTTACGGTTCCGGTCGCGATCGCGCGCGTGGCGCCCTTCTCGTTGACGACGATGCCGATGATCTCGACCCCATTGAGCCCGCCCAGTTGCGCGAGCACTTCCTCGCTATCGGCCATCTGCGGCACAGCTTTGGGTGAGACGAAGCTCACCGCGTCGATATGCCGGAACCCCGCCGCCACCAGCCCGCGCAAATATTCCGCCTTCCGCTCGGTGGGGATTTGCCGCGGCAGTCCCTGCCAGGCGTCGCGCGGACATTCGATGAGCTTGACGGATTCCATCGTGACGGGTGTTACTGACAGCATAACTTAGATCATGCCAGTCGTTCTCGTCGAAAAACAAACACCGCAGATTACGCTGATCACGCTCAATCGGCCGGAGCGCCGTAACGCGCTCACCATCGAGCTGATGAGCGAACTGGCGGGCGCGGTCGAAAATGCCGCGGCTGAGCCCGCGCAACGCATCCTGATCCTGCGCGGCGCGGGGAAGGCTTTCTGCACCGGATTGGATCTGGAGGCGGCCGCGGATAGCTCTAAGGCGCACGCCACCGCGGAGATGGTCGCGCGGGTGCTGCTTGCCCTCGCGGAAACGCGCCTGGTCACGATAGCTACCGTTCACGGCGCCGCGGTCGCTGGCGGCGCTGGCATTATGTCAGCCTGCGATTTTGTTATTGCCGCTGAGCGAACCAAAATCGGATATCCCGAAGTGAGGCGCGGCCTTGTCGCTGGAATCGTCATGACGTTCCTGCGTCGTCAACTCCGCGAACGCGATCTCCGCGAATTGCTCCTGGCCTCCGAACTCATCGAAGCCGGGCGCGCCCGCGAAATTGGCCTCGTCAATCGTGTTGTCCCAGCGCACGAGTTGGAAGCCGAAGCCCAAAAAATCGCCGCCTCCGTCTTGCAAGGTGCTCCCGGCGCGATCAGCAATTCAAAACGCTTAATGGACGAGCTCTGGTCTTCGTCTGTGAAGGAAGACATCGAATCCGCGCTCCGCCATCATATGGAAGCCAGGGAATCGGATGAGGCGAGGGAAGGAATCGCCGCCTTCCTTGAAAAGCGCCCGCCGAAATGGGTTGAGTAGGCAAGTCTAACAGGCAGCGCGCCGGAAGGCCTGTCACCCCGACCCGCGCAGACCGGGATGACAGCCAAGTTCCATCAATATTCCGCCGTCTCGAAGGTGATTCCATCCGCGAGACACTCGGGGCAAAGTTTGAAGTCCTGGTTTTCCGCCTCTGCTTCCGCCGCCAAGATGAACAGCTTGTGACACGGATCGTGCAGGCAATTGACGAACCGGCTGGTCGCGCGGCCGGTATGCGCGCAACGCCCAATCTGGACGAGGCCTTCGTCCACGCGCACGGTCATCCGCTGGTCGAAGACGAAACATTCCCCCTGCCAGTGTTCGTTTCCAAATTGTTCCTGGTAGGCCGCGATCCCGCCATGAAGCTGGAAGACGTTCTTGAATCCCTTGCTCCGAAAAAGCGCGGAGGCTTTTTCACACCGGATCCCGCCAGTGCAATACATTAAGACGGTTTTCTCCTTCAGGCTTTCCAGGCGGTCGACGTATTGCGGCAGCTCGCGGAAATGTTCGATGTCGCACACAACCGCCTTCTCAAATTTTCCAGCATCCGATTCGAATCGGTTCCGGATGTCGAGCAGCACGGCATCCGGATCATCCTCCATCATCCGTTTCCATTCGGCCGGAGTGAGGTGGTTGTCTTTATCCGGTGCGATCGCGCCGGCGTTCAGAGTTACGATCTCCGCGCGGACCTTTACCACCAGCTTGGGAAACGTTCCCGCATCGCCCGCGCTCACCTTGAAGTCGATGTCGGCAAAACGCGCGTCGGCCCGAAGCCCGGCGACATATCGATTCACGCTTTCTTCCGGGCCGGCCACGGTCCCGTTCATCCCCTCCGACGCGATCAGGATCCGGCCTTTTAGCCCGAGCGATTCGCAGAGCTGGCGTTGTTCTCTGGCAAAGCTCTCAGGGTTCTCAATCGGAATGTACTTATAAAAGAGAATGACCGGGTAAGCTGCCTTCACTTGCGGCAGGCCCATCCTGGATGGCGTCACCGGCTCTCCTTTGATCCGCGTTCGATGAGCCTCTTTGTCATGAAGACCAGTCCAGCCATTTGCAACCATTCCGAAACGATGTTGCCGACAACCTGGGCCCATTTCCCGTCCGGTTCCATTCGGAGATACCAAACGAGCCAACCAATGCCCGTGAGCACGAGAAAAATGAGAAGCGAATGCTCGTAGAGCAGTTCCAGCCACCGATTGCTTTTTCGGTTCTTGAGCGGACGGCTTTCGGCGGACCCGATTTCGTAAAGAAACTTCGTCCCCAAAATGAGAACGACGGATCCGCTCCAATCCGCGATTGAGTTTCCAAAGAACGCGCCGATGCGCGACTCGGGGGAATTGCACGAATAGCCAATGATCCAGGCCAGCAAGAGAAGGATGCTGACAATGCTCAGGGAATGTTCGTGCAGCCAATGCTTCTTCCGGGATTTCGTTTTGGTCATGTGGTAGCTCCTACGAATTGATTTCGCACAAAGTCCACCAAGGACACAAAGGAGATTTGGGATTCCAACTGAAGTTGTGACCCGCCTCAGGCGGGTGCCCTTTGTCTGAATCTCTTTTCACGGTGCAGCGTTAAAGCAGCGGCAACTGGGCGTCCGGAACATCCATGCTGGCAAATCGCACCCCCAGTCCGATCAGGCGCACACTTTTTTTCGTCCGGCCGAAGCCCTCGGCGAGCAGAGATTGAAATTGATCCAGGGTCGGCGGCAGGCCGGCGCGTTCGACGGTCGTGCGCGTGAAATCGTGAAACTTCAATTTCACAAAAATCTTCGCGACCACGCGCGCCGCCTCTCTCTGGTCGAGGTCCGCCATCAATTCTTCGAACAGCTCGGGCAGCTTTTCCTCGCATTCGGTCAGAGTTTCGAGATCCGTTGAGAACGTCTCTTCGTTGCTGAGCGACTTGCGTTCGCGGTCCGGCTCGACCGGCCGGTCGTCGATGCCACGGCAAAGATCGTAGAGCTCGATTCCAAATTTTCCGAAATGCTCCTGGAGCTCGACCCGCGATAACCGCTGCATCTGGCCGCAGGTCGCAACTCCAAGCCGCTCCAGCTTCTGCTCGGTCACATCTCCGATTCCCCAGAGTTTTCGCACCGGCAACCCTTCCATGAACGCCGGCACCTCATCCGGTTTCACTTCGAATTGGCCATTCGGCTTCTTCAGGTCGCTGGCAATCTTGGCGATTAATTTGTTGGGCCCGATACCCGCGGAGGCCGTCAACTTCGTCTTACGAAAAATCAGCCCCCGGATTACCTGGGCCAGCGGTCCGGGCGCTCCCGGATGTGCCGTGACATCGAGATAAGCTTCATCGAGCGAGAGTGGCTCGATGACCGGGGTGAAGCGCGATAAAATCTCACGAATGACGGCGGATTCCTTTCGATAAACATCGAAGCGCGTCGGAAGCATAATGAGATGCGGGCAGCGTTGCAGCGCCATAAAGGTGGGCATCGCCGAGCGCACGCCAAATTCACGCGCTTCGTAGTTACAAGTGGTCAGCACGCCTCGCCGATCGCGCGCGCCGCCGACTCCCACCGGCTTTCCCTTCAGCGACGGCTGATCCCGCACCTCGATGGCGGCATAGAAGCAATCCATGTCGAGATGGATGATCGCGCGCTGTTCTCTGTCCGGTTCCACGGCGAAATCTCAGCCAAGGAGCGGGGGGGGGGTGTGTTGGCCACACACCAAAA
>DASZDO010000038.1:0-121216 GCA_035941955.1 Chthoniobacterales bacterium | reverse complement strand
TGTTGCGAAACTCCTCGTAGCGGCCGGCCGCGTTGATGCTCAAGGAGTGAAATCCAGTGACGGCGTTTTTCTCGCTGAAGATTGGAATACTCGTCTCCAGGAAGAGGGCATAAGACCTCCGGCCGCCCACTGCGGGAGGGATCGCGGAATTGCCGGCGATGTCGCCGTTGATGTTGAGCTGGTCGGGATCTTCGTTCAGCGATTCACGCCGGAATTGTCCGCCAAAAGCGAAGCCGATTCCGCCGGCCGGCAGGTCGTAAAGGTCCGTCGTGTAGATGGTCGCATCGAGAGTGGCCAGTTTCGAGGTGTCGAGGTCTTTCGGATGGACGCGGGCAAACTCGACCGAAGCGTCGTTGGAAGGAATGGGAACGCGGAAATCACCGAAGGGATTGAAGGCAATCGTCGTTCCGATGTATTCGGGCGAGGCCGGATTAAATATCGGGTCGGCCTGGTTCATAATGCGGTTAAAACGCGAGATGGAGACTTGGGTCCCCGTGGTGGTGTTCTTGATCTGGCTATAGCGAAAGCCGGCGTCGTAGCCCCACGTTCCGTTGAATAACTTGTCGCCGCGAAAGCCGAGTGTGCCGAGGAATGCCTCGCTTTCGTTGTCGAAAAGGCGGTTGCCGAATTCGGCCAGGCGCGCGCGCGTTCCGCCGGAGATGATTTGGTTGAAGGGGTTAAAGGGGTTGAAGGCGCCGGGAGTCATGCCGGTTTCGGCATAGGTGGGCCCGCCGAACGGAGTCGTTCCCGCGGGATTCGGCTCCCGTGGCGGGATCGCGAGCGTGATAAACCCGGGGGTCTGGAAATTCCCCGTCGCCGGAGCGGCCAGCTCATTGTGCGTCTTCACGTTTTGATACATCCCGTCGGCGTAAACGACGAGTTGGTCGCCGAAGATTTTGTGATTCATCGCGATGTAACCGCCATAGCGCTCGGACGACGGAAACGAGAGCGAGAACTCATTGAAGTTAAACCCATTGGGCCCCGATCTGGGCCGGCCCTCCCCGTAGAGGTAGCCGCTGGCCGGAGCCAGCCCGTTCGTGCCGTTGGGTGGGCTGCCGAACTGGTTCCCGCTCGGACTCGGAATCACCACTCCGCCAGCTTCCGCCACGGCGGCGTTCGTCAACTGGAGGTTATAAGGGCTCGCGTTGCTGCTCAGGAACGGCGGCACCGCAGAATAATCGCGGTCGTGATTGAAGATCGAATTACGATGGTAGTAGTTGACCGTTCCGGAAATGTTCGTCTTTCCGTTTCCCACCCCGAAGAGGAGCGAGGTGTTGAAGGTGCCTGAGTCTTTATCGGTCGTGTTGCCATACTCGATCTTCGCCTCCACGCCGTTATAATCGTGAAAGCGCTTGATGTTCACCACGCCCGCCACCGCATCGGCGCCGTAGGTGCTCGACGCGCCATCCTTCAAGATTTCAATGCTTGAGATGGAGGATTCTGGGATCGTATTCAAGTCGATGAAGACGACGCGGCGGTTGCCCGTGGGGTAAGGCGCGACGCGGCGGCCATCGAGGAGGATGAGCGTGGCCCGGGCGTCGAAGCCGCGCAAGGCGATGGTGGCCGCGCCCACCGCGGTGTTCGAGCCGTTCTCGTTGTTGGAAACTGGCACACCGTTCGCGTTGGCGATGGGAAGATTGCGCAGCACTTCTTCCGTGGTGCGGTCGCCTGTCTTGTTGATCAGATCGCGCGTGACGTTCAGGACCGGGTTTGGCCCCACTTCCGCGGCCGTCGGAATGGCCGACCCGGTCACGAACACGCGTTCCGTCGAGGCTTCCTCCGTGCCGTTTTCATTGAACGTCCGGACCGTGGGTTCGGTTGTCGTGGTGGGCTCCGGGTCCTGGGCAAGAACGCTGGTCGCGAGGACGAGGGGCAAACTGACTGCGAGGGGGATTCGGAAAAATCCGAACCGGGCCAATCCAAGTTTGATCATAATGTCTCCTTCGGTTCCCGAAGGGATTAGCAAACAACGCCGGAGGCGTTCAAGATCTTTTTGGACAATTTTTGGAACTCGGGCGGCTCCCTTCGGGCGGCTCTCACCGGACCGCCTCTGTTCCACCTTGACGGGCTCAAGCCCTTAATTCCTCGTTAGGTTCTGTGCGACCAAACCCTTTGCCATTTCACCGCCAGCTACTCTGCACAGAAAAATTACTTGGTGATAGTTACCCGTACGCTCTCGACGAGCATCTCGTCGACATAGAATTCAACGCGGTATTTGCCTTCGGCCCAACCGTCAGGCGGGCGGCCCAGGGTGAAGCGAGCGCTGGCATTGGGCGTTGGGGCAACGGACTCGGTTTCGTCGATGATGAAATTTGGTTCCACCAGATCGCCGACGTCTTCGGCGACCCAGGACACGCGCACCGTTGCGCCCTCGGGGAGGTCGTGGCCCTGCCAGCGGACGTAAATGTTCGCGACGTCGGACTTGAATTGGGTCTTCAATCCGCCGGCCGGATCGCTCGAGACTTCCACCGTGAGTTTCTTGGGCGGCGGGGTGGTTTGCTCCTCGGGACTCGCCGCCGGGGCCGACGGTGTTGCCGTTGGCGTAACGGCAGCAACCGGCGTGGGAGATGGGCGCTGCGCGGTGGGTTTTGGCGATGCCGCGGAGGGGGATGCCGCGGGTTTCGAGAGAACTTCAGTCAGCTTATTCAACTCCAGCGTTACCCGTTGCAGAACGCCCGGACCACGGATCACTGCGGTTTCCTTCACAAATCCAGTCCCGGGAACGAACCAACGATCGAGCTTGATCGACATGAGCGACGAATCTTCACATTGAAGATGAAAGGCGCGGAATCTCCCGGCGGGCACCGTCACATTTTCTTCAGCCACGACGGTGAAATGCTGACGCATCTTGATCCCCGCCACCTCGCCGTTTGAGTCCCAGGCGGTGCCAACCTTTAACGGCGCGACGATGATCGGTTCGGGTGGATTCAATTTCGTAATGTTTCCGTCCTTTCCGCTCCGGGCGAGACAGGCGATGCCGTTTTCGTCCACCCTCACCAGCTCGGTCTTGGAGACAGCGTTTCCGGAAAGGGTCTCGAATTTCACGACCTCTTTGCCATCGAGGAGTTGCTTGCCGGCACGAACGGTGACGGCGGAACGGAGCGGCGCATCGCCCGTGAGCGTTTCCGTCGAATCATATTCCCAGGTCGTTCCTTCGCCGGTCGGCAGGAGCTGACCGGCGCGGATGGAAACGGCCGCCACGGCGAGCGCGGCGGCGAGAAATGATTTTCGCATTCGGCCTCAACTCTTATCCACTGGGTTGCCCTTGGCTAGCGGTGAGATGAGGATCGCTTCTGCGAACTCGTGCTCCTGCTCCTGCTCGTGATCGTAATCGTAATCGTAATCGCAATCGAAGAATATGAGGTCGATCACGATCACGATCACGAGCACGAGCAGGAGGGGAAAATCCGGAAAATCTGCGGAGCAGCTAATGCGCAGGTGCGCCCCGATCGTACACTTCCACCAGTCCGATGCCCGTGCCGTTGTTGACTCCGGAAAGCAGAGCCGTGTAATCGCCCGGCATCAAGGTCGCTGAGATCGCCGATTCGAGATTGTTGCTCGGAGCAAGCCCCGCCGCCTGGATGATTGCCGCCTGGTTCGGGTCGTCCATCCAGTTGTCATCGGACGCGACCAGTGCGCCCTGCGAATTTCGCAGCTCAAGCTTGGGATCCTGCAGCGCACTAAGTCCCCATTCACTCAAGCTTGGCCCAAGCCCACGGACGATGATTGCATTCTCTCCGCCACTACCGGCACCCAGGATAAATCCGGCAATCACGATGTCGTCGCCGGTGCGGACATTTGCCCGAGTGCTGATATTGGCCAGTTTCGAATCCTGGTTCGGGGATAAATCGTAGATCTCAAGCAACCCAACGCCTGTCGCATCTGTATTGCCTGCCACGACTGCCGTGTAGGCTCCTGGAGCGAGGTCTGCCACAATGGCGGACTCGAGATTATTGCTCGGTGCACGTCCCGTCGCAATGACCGCGTCTTCCCGAGTATCCCTCCAGTTATTGTTAGTGATCGTAGTAAAACCCGCAGGACCGTGTAATTCCAAGGTTGGGTCGGCCAAGAAATTGGGAATACCAAAGTTAGCCAACAACGGCCCAACGCCTCGCAGCAAGAGGTAGCGCGGACCGTTGCCGGTAACGATGAAACCGCCAATCCCTACGTCGTCACCCGTCCCAATCAACAACCGGGTGGAGAGATTCGTTGCGCGAGTTGCCGGAAATGGCGTTGGCGCTGGCGTTGACATTGGTCCGTCGAGCGCAAAAGTAAAACTGGCATCACTCCTCAGGCCATACACATCGACCGACAGGGTGTAATTACCTGGTGGAAGTGTTCCGCTTTCGGAAAGAGTCCCCCCCACCTGTTCAAATATCGTCCCCGTGTCGCCGGTAAGTTTGGCCCTCGCCGCTCGATTCAACTGCCCGGTGAGTGAATACGGATAAGGGACCTCCGTTAGGGTAAAGCTTAGAAAAATCAGTTTCGCACTGGCGGTACGGGCACACCTCGCGTCGCTACTCCCGTCGTCCTGTGTCCATCCATCGCCCACGACTCGCAGACCTTCCGTCTCATTATTGATGAGGATCGAGGAATTGCTCGTTGAACTTGCCGAAAAACAGCCGCATCCCCCGATGCCCCAAGTACAGCCATAGGCCGCGTTAGATAGCTGGGCTGGCGAGAATCCAGTTTGTCTTTGCGGTGGCGGAGTGCCGCAGATCGGATAACCGCAAGCGCGGGCTTCGGCATCCGATAGGCGGCTAAGCAGAATGATATCACCAGACAGACGCGGCGTAGCCGCGAGGAGGCATGTTGCAATCAAGAAGACGCGAATGCGGCTCATCGCGTTTGGACCGGTCAGGGGCATTTTCATCGGCGAATAACTCCGCTTCACTTTTACGCGATCTTGGGAGTTAACTCAAGCCGAGAGAACGCCCAACAACGTCGAAGGAGAGGAAAAGAGGGACCGGAGTCTACAAGTGCGGCAAGATTTCGAGCAGGAGCACGATCACGAGCATGAGCAGGAGGCGGAAAAACCGCCGGAGTCTACGGGGCTCGAACCCGCAACCTCCGCCGTGACAGGGCGGCGCTCTAACCAATTGAGCTAAGACTCCTCGCGCGAAAAGCGAAGCAGGTTAGGTCGCGCACTCCGCGCCTTCAACCTCTTTTTCCCGAGTTTGTGAAACTAGATGCGCCGGTTTGCGGCGGGTCATACGCGGTTTATAATCCGCGTAGTCTTTCCGAATGAACGACGAGCGCAGCAACGAATTCGCAGACCCGGACGATCTCCCGGGCCGGCGCGAGCTTAGTTTGCTCGAGGCGTTCGATTTGATCCTCCTCTCGCTCCCCCCTGAGGACCGGAACCGGCGGGAATTGTTCGCTTTGCGCTCAGAAATCGCCGCCCAGGAAGAAACGATCGGCGAAGCGCAGCAGATGATCCAGAAGCTCGAAGAAGTGATCAAGAAGGTGACTTCGCCGGCGAACCGCATCGGCACTTACCTGAGCAATCCGGCACGGGAGACGGCGCACATTGTCGTAGGCGGCGCGGATTATTATTGCAACGTCGATCCGCGCATCAGCCTGGCGAAGCTCAAGAAAGGCACGCGTGTTCTGGTCAACGAAGCCTACGTGATCGTGGGCGATCTTGGTTTCGAAACGGCGGGCCCGGTGACGAAAATCACGGAGGTGCTCGGCGCGGATCGGCTCCGGGTCGGCTCCGAACATGGATTGCAATCGTTGATCCTCCAGCGTTCCGCCGAGCTGATGAAGGCAACGCTCAAGTCCGGCGATGAAGTTCGGGTGGACCCGAACTACCGGGTGGCGCTGGAAGTTCTTTCGCACCCGCAATCGCGCGAACATTACCTCGACGACGTTCCGGAATTGCCCTGGGAGATGGTTGGCGGACAGGACCAGGCGCTCCAGGCGATCAAAGACGCGATCGAGCTGCCGCTTTTGCACGGCGAGCTTTTCCAGAAATTCCAGCACGCGACACCGAAAGGTTTTCTGCTCTACGGCCCGCCCGGCTGTGGCAAGACGCTCATCGGCAAGGCCACGGCTTACAATCTGACGAAACAGCTCCGGGAAAAAACGGGCGACGAGATGAAGGAATATTTCATGCACGTCAAAGGCCCCGAAATCCTGAACATGTGGGTGGGCGAGTCGGAGCGGATCGTGCGCGAAATCTTTTCCACCGCGCGCGAAAAACGCCGCGAAGGTTTCCTGCCGTTTCTCTTTATCGACGAAGCGGAAAGCATCCTCGGCACGCGCCGGGCCTCTCGTTATTCGAACATCCTCTCGACGCTCGTGCCGATGTTCTGCTCGGAGATGGATGGCATCGATTCGCTCCACGACGTCGTCATTATTCTCGCTTCGAATCGGGCGGACTTGATCGATCCCGCGATTCTGCGTCCCGGCCGGATCGACCGGAAGATCAAGGTCAACCGTCCGAACAAGGATGGGGCGCGCGAAATTTACCGCATTTATCTCACGAACGATCTGCCCTACGACGGCGCGCTCGCCAAGGAAGCCGGAAACATCGGGGCCGCGATCGATCGGCTGGTCGAACGCATCCTCGAAGGACAATTCGCGCGGCGGGACGAAAACAAATTCCTCGAGATCACGCTGCGGAGCGGCCGAAAGGAAATCCTCTACCGGAGCGATCTGCTGAGCGGCGCGATCATCGCGTCGATCGTCGAACGCGCAAAAGGCCTGGCGATCAAGCGGGCGATCGCCACCCGGGAAGATCAGGGAATCAGCGAGAGCGATTTGCAGCTTTCGTTCATCGCCGAATTCACGGAGAACGACATTTTCCCGCCGACCGACATGACGGAAGACTGGTTCAAGCTGATCGATTACGATCCGGAAAACGTGGTGAAGATTTCGCCGGTGCGCCGGGACGAGCAAACAAAACTGCCCAGCCATCGCGGGGTGATCTAGGTGGAGAGGCGCTCGCCGCGGCGATCTTGACCAAGGAGCGGCGGTTTACAAACCGCCGAACCAAAACAAACGGCGGTTGGAAAACCGCCGCTCCTTGAGGTGGCACAAGCTTCTCTACATTTCCAAAATCGTCGTTTATTTTGCCGGCATGAAATTGATCGTTCGTTTCATTGCGCTGCCGACAATCCTCTCGGCCCTGGCCCTCACCGTGCATGCCCAACTGACACCGGAGCCCAGAACCGACGTCTCGGACAAGGCGCTCATCACCAAGGCGACGCCACCGGCGATCAGTCCGGCTCCGGCTAAGAGTGGCCCAGGCGACATCGCCAGCCTGCGCAAGACGGCTGACGACTATTACACGTGGCGCAACGAAAATTATCCGGTTTTCAGCAGCGATTCCGGACTCCATACCTGGGATAATCGGCTGACCGACTACTCAAGCGAGAAAATCGCGGAGCGGGCCCAGCACATTCGCAGGCTGCTCGAGCAGGTCCGCGGCCTCGGCACCGGCAACTGGCCGAAGGATGATCGCATCGACTGGATGCTGTTTCGCGCGCAACTGGAAGGGCCCGATTTCTCCAACCGTGTCCTGCAATCGGAGAAGACCGATCCGCAGCTCTACATCGGCGAATGCAGCAATGGAATCTTTTCGCTCCTGAAAAAGGAATACGACACGCCGCGGAATCGCGCGATCGCGGCGACGGCGCGATTGAAGCAAATGCCGGCGATGCTCGCACAGGGCGAGCGCAACTTGCAGAAACCGGTAAAACTGTTCGCGGAGCTCGCGATTGCTTCCGCCCGCGCCATCGATCCCCTCTTCAAGGACAGCCTCATGACGCTGGCGCGCGATCTGGCGCCTAACGAGCGGGACGATCTGGTGAAAGCGCGCGATGCCGCGCTCGACGCGATCCATGGTTTCGCGGATCGCCTCGAAAAACGTTTGCCCTCGATGGTGGCCTTCATGCCGATGGGCGAGGCGAACTATAACTATTACCTCAAACAGGTTCTCATGCTCCCGCTCGACGCGCAGCAGGTGGAGATGCTGGGCCGGACGGAGCTGGCTCGTTACCGCGCGCTGGAATCGCTCCTGTCCGATCCGTCCCTGGCCGATCCAAATCCGGCGCGCAGCAAGAACGTTCCCCCAGATCAGGCGTCGTTTCTCAAAGCGTATGAAAGCCGCCAGCAGGAGATGATTAATTTCCTGAAGGAACATCGTCTCGTCACCGTCCCCGATTATCTGGGCCGCTTCGAGATCCGGCAGTTGCCCGAAGCGTTCAAACCGACCAGCCCCGGCGGCTTCATGAATCCTCCCGGCCTTTACGATAAAGATCCGACCGGCTTCTATTTCATCCCGACCTACAATCCGCAGTCGAAGAACTTCTATATTCGCGCGGCGATCGAAGATCCGCGGCCAATCCTCGGGCACGAAGGCATTCCCGGCCATTTCATGCAGCTTTCGATCGCAAATCATCTGACCAATGAGATCCGCCGCCAGCACGGAGACGGCGTGTTCGTCGAAGGGTGGGCGCTCTACGGCGAGGAGATGCTGATGCGCACCGGCCTTTACCCGGAAAACTCCGCTTCGCAGGGGCAAATCCTTCGGCTCTCGCGCTACCGCTCCGCACGCATCGGTGTCGACGTGAACTTGCACACGGGCAAATGGACCTTCGAGCAGGCCGTGAATTATTTCATGGAAGCGGGCGGGCTCGATCGGGAAGCGGCGGAAGGCGAAGCCGCCGGGGCGGCCTCGAGTCCCACCCAAAAGATCAGCTACATTGTGGGCAAATGGCAGATCATGAATCTGCTTGGGCGGTACCGGGACAAGTCCGGCACAAACTACCGCCTTGGCCAATTCCACGACGACCTGATCAAGAACGGCAGTTTGCCGCTTTCGATTGTCGAATGGATTTTGTTGGATGATGCATCGGCGGTCGAGCAGGTGATGCGTTGAGCGCTGCAAACAAGGAGCGGCGGTTTACCAACCGCCGAACCAAAAACAACGGCGGTTTGTAAACCGCCGCTCCTTGAAGGGCATGTCCACTAACTCTGTTCTCATCATCGGCGGCGGTCCCGCTGGGTTGCGTGCCGCGGAGGTGGCCAGTGCGGCCCGCGCGCGCGTGACCGTCTGCGATGCGCAACGTTCCGTTGGCCGAAAATTCCTCATCGCCGGCCGGGGAGGACTCAACCTTACCCACGGCGAGCCGGCGGAAAACTTCCCCGCTCGCTATGTCGACGAACCGGATCGCTGGCGCGACCTGCTCCGTGAATTCGGCCCGGACGATCTGCGCGCCTGGGCGGCGGAACTGGGCGTCGAGACTTACGTTGGGACGAGCGGGCGGGTCTTTCCGCGGGGACAAAAAGCCGCCGGCCTTTTGCGCGCGTGGGTTAGACGCCTGCGCGCGAATGGCGTGGAATTCCGTATCGGCGCGCGCTTCACAGGTCTCGGACGCGAACCTGCGGGCTGGCGTGCTGATTTCCAGGCTGCGGACGGGAAGTTCTCGCTCAATGCTAATGCGATCGTTCTCGCGCTCGGCGGCGCCTCGTGGCCGGAAACCGGCTCAGACGGAACGTGGCCCGCGATTCTGGCCGTTCACGGAGTGGACGTCGCTCCGTGGGTTCCGGCGAACTGCGGATGGGACGTCGATTGGCCTCCCGAACTACTCGTGCGCGCGGAAGGATTGCCGCTAAAAAATCTCACCGTCCGCGCGGGTCCCGAATCCGTCTCTGGTGAATTGCTCATCACCCGCCACGGACTCGAGGGCGGCGCGATTTATCGTCTGGGCCGGACCCTTCGCTCGATGCAGGAACCGCGTCTGGAGATCGATTTCAAACCGCAGCTCCCGGTCGAAAAGATGCGCGAACGCCTTATCAATCCCAGTGACGCGCACGATTGGTTTCGCGCCTGGAAGCTGAGTCCGGCCGCGGTTGCTTTGCTCGAAACGTTCTCGAACGAGGGCTCCACCGATCCCGAACGCTTGATCGCGCGGGTAAAGAATTTCACGCTTCCGCTCAGAGGTCCGCGACCGGTAGCCGAGGCGATCTCCTCCGCGGGTGGTGTGCGCTGGAGCGAACTCGACGCGAGTCTAATGTTGCGCAAACTCCCCGGCGTTTTCGTTGCGGGCGAGATGATCGATTGGGAAGCACCCACAGGAGGTTATCTCCTGCAGGGCTGCTTTGCCACCGGCACTCGCGCAGGTCGTGCGGCCAGCGTGAGCCGCACCGAATCTTAGCGGTCTCTTGCCGCGCGCCGGTGGACAACACCGAAACCAGACCCGCGCAGCCCCTTAGTTTGGGCCCTTGGCTCCAAGGACGAAACTCGCGGCGGCGGTGCGGTTCTCGACGCCAAGCTTCGGGAAAATACGTTCAAGATATTTGCCGACCGTTCCCGTTTTTAGACTCAGGATTTTGCCGATCTCGGCGTTCGTCTTCCCCCGCGCAACCCAATTGAGCACTTCTGTCTGCCGGCTCGTCAGCGGGCTGCGCAAGCCCGCGGTTGCGGAAATTCCCGCGCTCCGTTCCAGCAGCAGGCAGGTCAAATTTGGCTCGCGACAAACCAACTGAATGCAAAGTCGTCGTCCCGGCTGGTCGAGAATGAACCTCGATGGCGGCCCTCCGGAGGCCCCGTCGTGAAGCCAACGGGATAATGCCTCCGGGAGGCATTTCAGAGGGGAAGCCGCCGCGAAAAAGTCCTTCATCCACAGGTCCGCTCGCGCGGTGGCAAACTGAATCCGTCCATCGGAGGAGACGACAAGCAGCGCTTGGAGGGGGGCAGCGGCATCTGGCTCAGATTCGATCTGCTCGAGCGATGGATCCAAGGACATGGTTCTAAAGAATTATTACGAGATTAGCCGGTGAAAGTTGGCGAATTTCTTCAAAAAACGTATTTCCTTTGGAGCCTGCGGCGGAGGCGTCTCGGTTCGAAGACGAGCTGTGGCCCAGCCAAAATCAGGTAAGGAGGGTGTAGGAATTCTCCCACTTTACGAATTCACGCTCTTTCGGAAGAATCCGCGTCAAATAACCCACGACCGCCGTGGACGAATGCCTCGATAGTTATTGGAGGCAAGGGAATGGAAGGGACTGAAAATGGCAGACTACAAATATTCACATTTCTTAACGAACACGCCGGATCCGAGGTTTGATCCAGCCCACCCACCGGGCACAGTGTCTCCGCACTCGGGCATCTATAAGTGCCAGGGATGCGGATGTGAGGTTGTTGCCCGCGCGGATGAGCCGTTGCCGCTCTCGGATCATCATCAGCATGCCGTCAAACAAGGCGGCGTGGCCTGGCGGTTGGCTGTCGCCGTCAGCAATAATTAGAGAATTCAAGGCTCGGGCGCGGACAGGCGTCGCAGGTCGGGAGGCGCGGGAAGATATTCAGCCCCTTATGCGGCGCCGATCGACTGGCGGTTTCCACTCTTAGTCCCCTGCCGTATGATAGGCCGCGATGCAGCGGGTCTTCGGGACGGAAACGGAATACGGGATCACGGTCCAGGGCGCTGAGTCCGTGGATGTCGTGGCGGAATCGATCGAGCTGGTGCGCTCCTACACCGAGCACGGCGCGCACATGAAATGGGATTATGGCCTGGAGGATCCCCATCGCGACGCTCGTGGTTTTCGCGCCGCGGAGTTGTTGCAGGACACGGATGAGTCCGCCTACTACGAGATCGATCGGAATCGGCCGCTGAGTTTCGAAGAAATCAAAAGCGACCTGGTCCTCTCGAATGGCGCGCGGTTTTACAACGACCATGCCCACCCGGAATACTCCACGCCCGAGTGCACCACTTTGCGGCAGGTGGTCGCCCACGAGAAAGCTGGCGAGCGGATTTTGGCGGAGTGCGCGCGGCGCAGAAACCTGAAACTGCCGCCGGACCAGGAGGTGCGTTTGTACAAAAACAACACCGATTTCGTCGGACACAGCTACGGGTGCCACGACAATTATTTGATGCGGCGCGATGTTCCGTGGGACCGGCTGGTCGCGGGCATTCTGCCATTTTTGATTACCCGGCAGATTTTCGCGGGCACCGGGAAGATGGGAATCGAAGGGGAAGGCGCCGCCGGACAGCCGGGAGTGTTTCAGATTTCACAACGGGCCGACTTCTTCAGCGTGCTCGTGAGCATCGATACGATGAACAGGCGCCCGCTCGTAAACACGCGCGATGAGCCGCATGCCAACGCGGAGCTCTACCGCCGCTTTCACGTGATCATCGGGGATTCGAACATGAGCGAATGGTCCACGGCGCTGAAGATCGGCACGACGGCGCTCGTGCTCGATCTCATCGAGCGCGGCCAGGCCCCGCAACTCGAAATCGCGCAGCCGATCAACGCCACGAAGTCGATCAGCCGCGATCAGAATCATGATTGGATTCTGGAATTGAGCGATGGGCGCAAGATCTCCGCGATCGATGTGCAGCGGCTTTACGTGAAATCCGCCCGCGAGGTTGCTACCGGCCACGAGGAAACGATCTGGTTACTCCAGGAATGGGAGACGGTGTTGAACGATCTCGAGCGGGATGTCGCGTTGACCCGCGATCGCGTCGACTGGGTGGCGAAGAAGCTTCTGCTCCGCGCATTCCGGGAAGAGGAGAAGCTTTCGTGGACCGATCCATGGCTTCAGGCCATCGACCTCGAGTATCACAATATCCTGCCGGACCAGGGCCTGTTCGGGGAGCTGGTGCGGCAGGGTTCGATGCGCAGCATCGTCAGCGACGAAGAAATCAAGAGCGCGATTTTTGCGCCGCCCGAAACGACGCGCGCATTTTTTCGCGGCCGGTCCGTGGCCAGATTCAACGACGCGATCACGTCGATTCAATGGGATGAGATCGCGTTCGCGAAGGGCAAGCGTTCCCATCTGGTCAGATTGCCGGAGCCCGCGGGGGACGAGAGGCTCGAGGCGCTGAATGGGCTCGTGCGCGATGAGGCGGAGTTCGACGATTTTTTTCGCGCGCTGGCGGACCTCTAGCAATTAACGACTGAGCGACTTAATGAATTAACGATTATCCGCATTCGTTAAATCACTCAGTCGCTAATTCGCTAAGTGTTTTTCAACTCCAGGTGATCAAGCGCAACTCGTGCGTCTGCATGAGATGCGGATGGATCGGGACGACGCGGACACTAAAGCCGTAGGCGCCGCTGTCGGAGGCCGGCACCGATCCCTGGTAAATGTAATTCCCGTCGCCTTCCGACGGCGAGCTTCCGTCAAGAACCGTCACGGAAGGATTTCGGATCCCGCCGTTGTCGGCTTCGCCGTGGTAAGCCTCGACGCGAACATGGTCCGGTGCGACGGCGCCGAGATGAATTTTCGCGGCGATCTGGAGCGCCTCACCCACCTGGATGTTCTGACGATCGCTATTGCCGACCTGGACATCGAGGATGGCCACTTGCGGCCAATCTTTCCGCATTTGCGCTTTCCATTTGCTGAGCTTGGTCGCGGCGGCGCAGTCGTCGCGCGCGAATTCCTGGTGGGCTTTCGCCGCAGGCGTGTAGAGCCGTTCGGTATATTCCTTCACCATGCGATGCGTGTTGAAAACCGGCGTGACGGTGCGGATCGACTCACGCATTAGTTGCAACCAGGCCAGCGGCAGCTTGCCGTCCGGCTTCGCGTAATAGAGCGGGATAATCTGGTTCTCGAGCAGTTGGTATAGGCTGCCGGCGTCCACCTCGCTTTGGAAATCGACGGTGCCGCCGGCGATCTCCGAGCCGATCGCCCAGCCGTTGTTGCCGTTGTAACTTTCGCACCACCAGCCATCCAGCACGCTCAAATTCAAGCCGCCGTTGGGGGGCAATTTCATTCCACTGGTGCCGCTCGCCTCCAGCGGCCGAAGTGGATTGTTCAACCAAAGATCGACGCCTTGAACGAGTCGGCGCGCGATGTAGGTATCGTAGTCCTCGACGAAGACCATCCGGTTCTCGAAACCCTTTTCCCGGCTAAATTTATAGACCTGCTGGATGAGCGCCTTGCCACCTTCGTCCTGCGGATGCGATTTGCCGGCGAAGATGAATTGCACCGGCCGCGTCTCGTCATTGAGCAAACGCTTCAGGCGCTCCTGGTCGCTGAATAACAACGCGCCACGCTTGTAGGTCGCGAAACGCCGGGCAAACCCGATCGTCAGAATTTCCGGGTCGAGAATGCGATTGACGCTGCGGATCGATTCAGGCGATTCACCGGCGCGTTCTCGCGCCACCCGAACGCGCTCCCGCACAAACTCGACCAGGCGCAGTTTCAATTTCTGGTGTGTATCCCACAGTTGCGCGTCGGGAATATCGGTCACGCGGCGCCAGAAATCGGGGTCGGTCAGGTTCTCTTCCCAATCGCCCAGATACTTTTGATAGAGCGCGGAAAACTCCGGCGCCATCCAGGTCTTGGTGTGAACGCCATTCGTGATGCTGGTGATCGGAACTTCGTGCCCGGGCACGCCGGCCCAGACATCCTTCCAAAGCGAGCGGCTGACCTCACCGTGCAGTTTGCTCACGCCGTTCGAATGCCGGCTGATGCGCAGGGCCAGAACCGTCATGCTGAAGGCGCCCGATGGGTTCACACTCGTCTGGCCCAGGCGGAAAAACTCGTCGAAGGGAACCTGCATTTGCGCGGCAAAGTCGCCGAAGTATTTCCGCATCATCTCCCGCGGAAACGTATCGTTCCCGGCGGGCACCGGCGTGTGGGTGGTGAAGACGTTGGCGGCGGCGACCACCTGGAGGGCCGAATAGAAATCGAGTTTTTTCTCCGCGACGTTGAGCCGGATGCGCTCCAGCGCGAGGAAGGCGGAATGGCCTTCGTTCATGTGAAACACTTCCGGCTCGATCCCAAGGGCGGTGAGCGCTTTCACGCCCCCGATCCCGAGGACAATCTCCTGCCGGATGCGCATTTCGAGATCGCCGCCGTAAAGCTCGGCCGTGATGAGGCGATCTTCCGCGGTGTTCTCGGCGATATCGGTATCGAGCAGGAAAAGGCTGACGCGCCCGACATGCAGTTGCCAAATCTTGGCCCACACCTCCCGGTCGAGCAGCCGGACCGAAACGAGCAGATTGCTATCGCCGCTCCGCACTTCCTTGATCGGCAGATGATGAAAATTTTGATTCAGACTGACGGCGTGCTGGATGCCTTCCTTGTCGATTTGCTGTTTGAAGTAGCCATGCCGGTAGAGTAATCCGATCGCGACGAAATTCAGATCGAGATCGCTGGCCGACTTGCAATGATCGCCGGCGAGAATGCCCAGGCCGCCTGAGTAATTGGGAATCGATTCGTGAAAGCCGAACTCGGCTGAAAAATAGGCGACCGGCTTCGTGATCGCGCTGCCCTCACCGGTCTTCCCGTAGGTGTCTTTCTCCTCGAGATATTGGCGGAAAGCGTCGTGCACTTCCTTGAGCTCGCGCAGAAAACTCTTGTCCTGCGCGACCTCGATGAGACGGGCCTGCCGCGAAAGTTGCAGCATCCGGACGGGGTTGTGGTTGGTGCGATTCCAAAGCTCCGGGTCGAGATGACGGAAAAGACGGCGGGCCGAGGGTTCCCAGGTCCACCACAAGTTGAAGACCATCTCACGCAGGGGCTCGAGGGCGGCCGGCAGCGTGGGGATCACATTATACGTGTGGTAGGTCGGCATGGAGATTGTGCGGCCCTGGATAGAAAACGAAGCGTGAATGTGGCAGGAAAAACTTTAGCATCAAGCGTTCCATGGGCGGGCCCGGCCACTCTTGCTCACGATCGGCGATTCTCCTGCTAACGCCGGCCTTCAGGCCGCGGGATGACCCCGTCCCTTCACTAATACCGGCCTTCAAACCGGTGGCATGGCCGTCCTTTCACTAACACCGGCCTTCAAGCCGGTGGCAGAACACCGTCCTTTCACTAACGTCGGCTTCAGGGCCGGTGGCATGATGTCGTCCTTTCACTAACACCGACCTTCAGGCCGATGGCATGACGCCGTCCTCTCACTAACACCGGCCTTCAGGCCGGTGGCATGACGCCACCCCATCGCTAAAGCCGTTTCAACGGCTTTCGTCGGCGTGCCAGCGCAACCCATGTTCCAAAGATCATGAGCAGGATCAGGATCAAGAGCAGAAACCACCCTACAATTTGGCGGGCGGACCAAGGAGCAAACCAAGCATCCGGCCAGTCACGAGTCCTCTAATGTGCGCGGCTATGCCGATTTGCGGGGTGGAAAGTGAGTGGGCGTTACTTGGCGTCAGGTCAAACCTGAGGCAGGCTGTGAATAGTAATCGGTGAATGGTGAATGGAGGCTTTCAATTCACTGATCACTGATCACCGTTCACCTGCACAACCGCCAGTTCGCTACCCCAAAGGAAGACATGAAATTGACGATGACTCTCTATCTCGAAGTGATCTCCTCCTGGTGCTCTTGGGCTCGGCCGGCTTGGTCGGAACTGCAGACGCGCTATGTCGGCCGAGTCGGTTTTGATTGGAAAATCGCGCTGATGGACCCGACCGGCCTCCCGGCGACGCGCGAGCAGACAGAATGGTTTTACCGGAGAAGCGGCACGATCATGCGGTCGCCTTTCATGCTGAACTCAGGATGGTTCGAGCCGGGCTTGACCGAGTATCTCGCGCCAAATCTCGTGGCGGAAGCCGCGCGGGATTTCGGCGTCACGGACGACCGGGTCTGGAGCGCGATCGCCCACGCAGGCTTGCGTGAGGGACAACAGGTCGGAAAATGGGAGGTCGCGGCCGCGGCCGGCGCCCAGGCTGGAAACCTCGACCAGGCAAAATTGCTCGAACGCGCCCGGTCTCCGGAAGTGGAAGCGCGAGCGCGGGCCAGCACGGCGGAATTCCATGCCTTGAAAGTCACGCAGCGGCCGACCTTCGTCATCGAAAGCGAGATCGGCGATCGCGCGGTTTTTTCCGGCATCGCCACGCTGCCGCCGCTCGTCGCCACCATCGACGCCATGCTCGATGATCTCGCGGCCTATGAATCGCATGCCGCCCATTTCGGCGCGCCGCCTCCCTCGTAATCGTGCTCGTGCTCATGCTCGTGATCGATTCTGTTTTTCCTTTCGAGCACGATCACGAGCACGAGCACGAGTAGGAGCACGAGTAGGAGAAATGAGAGATTAACCTTGCTACCGAACGAATGTTGCTTACATCTTCCAGTCGGCTTGCGAAAAGCGCAGGCTCCGTCACCGCGATGTCCGCAGGCGTGGTGAGGCAGAAGTGTTTCGTTCGTCAGCGATGACGTTTGAAAAGATGCGGTAAAATAAATACGGCGCCGCGGTTCACTTCCCGTTTCGCCGGCCAGGAGCTTTGATTTAATCTGCAACCACAAATTCGTGTAAACGGCCGGATCCGCGCCCGAGAAGTCCGGGTCATCCTCGCATCCACCAGCGAACAACTTGGCGTCATGAAGCTTTCCGACGCCTTGCGCAAAGCTCAAAGCCTCGGCCTCGACCTGGTCGAGGTGGCCCCCACCGCCAACCCGCCGGTCTGCAAGATCGTCGATTTCGGAAAATTCCGTTACGACATCTCCAAGCAAGAGAAGGACAAGAAGCCTTCGGGGACAAAGCTGAAAGAGATCAAATTCCGGGTAAACATCGACGATCACGATTACCTGACGAAGATTCGGCACGGTGAAGGGTTCCTCGACAAAGGGAACAAGGTCCGCGTGCAACTGCAATTCCGCGGCCGCGAAATGGCCCATCAGGAATTCGGCATGCAACTGATGGAAAAAGTGCGCGACGATCTGGCCGGAATGTCGCAAGTCGAAATGGAACCGAAAATCGCCGGCCGCAACGTTACGATGACGCTGTCGCCGCTTCCAGCCGCGCGCCGAAAGCGCAAGTTCTCCGTGGCAGCAGATGACGCGGAAGAGAGCGCGGCGGAGAAAAGCGCCGCAAACGCTGGGGAGTGATCCGGCTGTAGCCACGGCCCGGGGGTCGTGTTCTCGCCTCGGAGGGACATGCCGAAGCACGCCCTTCCTGCTTGCCCCATGCGATGTCTGACCGGTAATGAGGAAAACGGGAGCAGCGCGCTTCGACAAGCGCTGTAGCCGCCCCGCTCTGTCGGGGCGTTAGCCGGCGCGGCGACAGAGCGCCGCGGCTACAGCGCTGAAACTGAGGGCGGCTCGACCGGCGGTGGTTCGGAGATCAGTTCGTTCACTCGTGTGATCTGAACCGCACGGCCCGTCGCCTCGTCGATTGAAACGACCACGCCGCACAGGCGAACATCGCCTCGCGCGATGGGGAACGGTGCAGGCAGATTCGAGATGAAACGGTTCACAATCGGATCGATCGCCCGGCCAAGGACGGAATTCGCGGGACCACACATTCCCGCATCGCAGAGAAAGGCGGTGCCTCCGGAAAAAATCTGCTCGTCGGCCGTTTGGACGTGAGTGTGCGTGCCGATCACGGCCGAAACTTTGCCATCGAGGAACCGGCCGATCGCGATCTTCTCGCTCGTGGTCTCGCCGTGAGCATCGACGAAAATGATCGATGTCTGCTCGCGCATTTTAGCGACGGCGCCCTCGAGCGCCGGAAAAGGATTCTCGAGAATCGGCTGCATGAACGTCCGCGCCTGCACGTTGACCACGCCCACCTTCCCCTTCGCGGTCTCCAGCACGATCGAGCCGCTGCCCGGCGCGCCTTCGGGATAATTGAGCGGGCGCAACAAACGCGGCTCCGTGTCGATGAAGCCGATAATTTCCTTTTGGTCCCAGATGTGGTCGCCGGTCGTTATGACCGAGACGCCCGCGCGCAACAGGTCGATGGTAATTTTTGGCGTGATTCCCCGGCCGCCCGCCGCGTTTTCGCCATTGACGATAACAAAGTCGACCGCGTGCAATTCTTTCAAGCGCGGCAACTGCGCGATCACCGCGCTGCGGCCCGGCTCGCCCACAATGTCGCCCAGAAAAAGAATCGTCAGCATCCAGCGAGCATCGTATTGAACAGACGGAAATCCAAACCGTGATCTCTCATCATTTTCACCCAAGGATCTTCCTCGTCCTCTTCCGCTTCCTCTGCCTCTTCCTCTCCCTCCAGGCAGCTGCCGCCTTCGCTGCCGATCACCTCAGCAATCCTCTGGCCGATCCGCCGCGGTGGGAGTCGCTCCAGAAATACCAAAGAACGATTACGCACGATGAGTTCGAGCAGTTGCTTCGAAGCGTTTATTGCCCCCAGGGAATTACCGATGAATTCATCCGGCTCGATCGAGATTTCGCCTGCATTCTGATGGACCGCGACGCGCAGACGTGGTTCACGCTGCGTTTCGCCGACAAGCGGCGCCGGCGCCCGATCGGGGCTGGCCTCTGGCGCACCGCGCGATCGCTTCCCCGCCAGAAACGAAAGAGGGCGCTCGCGGGACTAAAGATCGCGCTCGATCCGGGCCACATCGGCGGTGAATGGGCGAAGATGGAAGAACGCTGGTTCCAAGTCGGCGACGCGCCTCCGGTCAAGGAAGGGGAAATGACGCTGCAAGTGGCGAAAATGCTCGCGCCGAAACTCCAGGCCTTGGGCGCCCGGGTTTCTTTCGTGCGCGACAAGACAGAGCCCGTAACACCGCTTCGGCCCCACGACCTCAAGGACGCCGCGCGCGCAGTCCTGAGAGCGGGTGGAACAGAAAATCCTCCCGAGGATTTCGATGGATCGGCCGATCCGCTCAAAGAGCAAACGGTCCGGTGGCAGAGTGAAATCCTTTTCTACCGGAGCAGCGAGATCCGGCACCGGGCGAAACTGGTCAATGCGCGGCTGCGTCCGGACCTCGTTCTCTGTCTGCATTTCAACGCGGAAGCTTGGGGAGATGAGCGCAATCCCTCGTTCATCGACAAGAACCACCTGCACCTCCTCGTCAATGGCACCTACCTGGCGCCCGAAGTCGCCTTTGATGACGAACGCTTCGAGCTGCTGCGCCGGCTTCTCAGCCGCGTCTCCGACGAGGAGATAAAGATCGCCGATACGGTCGCGGCGGCAATGGCCCGGACAATGCAACTGCCTCCGTATCAATATACAACCGGCACCGTCATCCCGGTCGGCACGAGCGGCTACGTCTACGCGCGGAATCTGGTGGCGACGCGGCTTTATCAATGCCCGGTGGTTTACTTCGAACCCTACGTCATGAACAACAGCGAAGTCTTCGCGCGCATCCAGGCTGGAGACTATGAGGGCACTCGTCCCATCAACGGCATCGAACGTCCGAGTATTTATCGCGAGTATGTCGACAGCGTCGTCGCGGGGTTGGTGGAATATTATGAAGCGGCCCGGAAATAATTTCTGTTGGTAGGGCGACGCTCTGCGGAGCCGTCAACGCGCGCGGCCGTGCTCGGCTCGACGGAGTCTCGCCCTACCAGTTAGAGCGTAGCGATTGCCGACTCGATGTCCTCCATCGTTACATCCGTGGCCAGACGCGCAGAACCGACTGCCGGTGTGACAACGAAACGCACCTCCTGACGCTCGAATTTTTTGTCGAAGCGAATTGCTTCGAGAATTTTTTCCCGCGGAAAGTCCGTCGGCAGCCGCGTCGGCAGCTCGAAAGTCCGGAGCAGGGCGAGAATTCGATCCCGCTCTGTTTCGGCTAAACCCGCCTTTCGCACCGAAATTTCGGACGCCGCCACGATCCCGAGGCTGACCGCCTCGCCGTGCGGCAAATCGAAAAAATCCCCCGCCCTTTCAATCGCATGCCCGATGGTGTGGCCGAAATTCAGCAAGGCCCTTTCGCCTTTGATATCGCGTTCGTCCGCGGCCACGATGGCTGCTTTGATCTCGACATTCCGCCGAACCAGCGTCGCGAGATCTTTACGATCGAAATGCCGGAGCATCTCAAACATCTCCGCGTCGCGGATAATGGCGTGTTTGATGATCTCCGCGAACCCCTGGCTCCACTCTCGTGCCGGCAAAGTGGCGAGCGTATCCACATCGGCAATCACCAGGGTGGGATGATGCCACGCCCCGATCAGGTTTTTCCCCGCGGCCGTGTTTACCGCGGTTTTCCCTCCAATGGAGCTGTCGACTTGCGCGAGCAAGGTCGTCGGCATCTGGACATAGGGGATTCCACGATGATAAATCGCCGCGACAAATCCGGCGAGGTCGCCCACCACTCCGCCGCCCAGGGCCACGACGAACGATGAACGATCCAAGGCCGCCTCGCTCATCCGATGGCAAATCGCTTCGGTCTCACCCAGCACCTTCGATTTTTCTCCCGGTGGAATGGTGATGAGCGCCGGCGTGCAACCGACACTCGTCAGGCTGTCCGAGACCCGCTGGGCGAAGAGCGCGGCGACGTTCTCGTCCGAGACAATCGCACAGGCCGAGCCCTGCAATCTCTCAGGCAGAAGGGTCCCTGCTTTCTCGAGCAGCTGCGCACCGACCAGGGCGTCGTAGCTTTGATTGCCGGCGTGAATTCTGATTGGCGTCATGAGTCCGAGGAGTCGCGTCCCGACAACTGCGTGGGGCGATCGTACTGCCTGGCTCCGCGGCCCGAAAGCGAAAAGCACCGCCTTGAGTTGCCCTTGACAATCGACCTCACACTTCCTCTAAATGGGTTATGCCAGATCCGGTCGACTCTACGCCGCCACCCCCTCCAAGCTCATCTCCCGTTCCGAGTGGACCCCCTACTTCCACCGGATTGCCCTCCAACGTCGCGGCGGCGCTCGCCTGCGTTCCGCTCGTGGGCGGCCTGATTTTTTACATCCTGGAAAAGCACGATCAGTTCGTCCGTTTCTACGCGATGCAATCGATCATTTTCGGCGGCGCCTGGTTCCTCTTCAACATCATCTCGATGATCCTCCATCGGATTTTTTGGGTCCTGCCAGTGGTCGGGCCGATTCTGGCCGGGCTCTGGCTGTTCATCTCCGCTCTGGTCCACCTGGGTCTCCTGGTCATCATGATTATCGCGATGGTCAAAGCATTCATGGGCGCGCGCTGGGACATCCCCTTCATCGGCCCGATCGCCCGCAAGCAGATGGGCGAAACGCCGTAGTCGCGGAGGGACGAGCTTCTGCTCGTCCTTTGATTGGTAGGGCGAGACTCCGTCGAGCCGCGCACGTTGACGGCTCCGCAGAGCGTCGCCCTACCGACGGCCCGTTGACGGCTCCGCAGAGCGTCGCCCTACCGAATCACTCGCGTGCGAGCAACTTCACCACGATTTCTGTCAGCACCAGTTCGTGATCGAGCTGACTGGTGACCAGGCGCAGATTTGCGTCCAGGCAAGCTTCCAGGCCGGCAATGAGCCGCGTCGTCTCGAATCGGTGCGCCTGCTGCGCCGCGATCCCCAAGGCATAGCTATTGATCGTGCCGTCTTTTTTCCGGGGCAAATGCTCCGTCGCATTCGCAGGCAAGCGGTTCAAAGCAGATATGAACGTGAAAGGAGCGTGCGGGCGCGGAATTCGGTTCCGCTCCATCAAATCTTTTGCGAGCAACAAATTCCGGATGGTCGGCAGGATCGCGACGAGCAAAATGCCGATCGCGGTTTCACCTTGGTCGAGCAATCGCTTGACTAGCGTGAGTGCGCGTTCGAGGTCGCACGCGGCCAGGGCATTCCCCAGCTCGAAGATGACACCGGCGCGGGAAAGCGGCACCAGCTCGCGCACCTGGTCGGCGTTCACCCGACGCTCGTCGCCACAATAAAGATCGATCTTTTCCAGCTCGTTTTCGATCTGGCGGGTGTCGCCGCCGGTCAACAGCACGAAAAGGTCGAGCGCCTCTTCTTCAAACTGCAAACCGCGCGACTTTGCGCGCTTGCGAACAATTTCAGTGGCTTCTTCCTCCCAGCCAGCGCGGGATGAGTCGAGGCGGTCGATCACTTGCAATTCGGCGCGTTTGCCGAGTGTCTTGTAAAACGAACGCCGCTTATCGACTTCGGTCGCGCTGATCAGGAGGGTCACCTCCGATCCCAACCCGGCCTCGAGCAGCCCCGCCAGATCATCCAAAGCGGCTTGCACCGAAGCAGAGCGGCCGATGGCGCTATCGCCCAGGCAGTTTGCGTTTTTCAGCCAGACCAATTTTCCGCCGCCGAAAAAGGGCAGCGTTTGCAAAGCCTCGATCGCCGACCGGATTCTCGAAACGGCCTGATCGACGTTATCGGCGCAAGCATCGATGATTTCGACCCCGAATTCGCCGGCGTCGGGCGGCGCCAATTTCGCCGCCAATTCCGCCGCGGCGCGCTTCACCTCGCTCTCGTCCGATCCGACGACGGCGTGGATGTTCGCCGTCGTCTCTTTGCTTTTGGTCGTCGGCACTGCGCAGGTTTTCGCACGCGCCAGGAATGTTCACAAGCTCAAGGTAAACCGGGCACTCCGCCGATCTGTCCCCTCGCGCGCCGGCTCTGCGTATTCTGCTCGATTTTCCTCAATTAAGGGAAGTTTTCCTTTACACCGCGCAAAGTTGGAGAATACTCGCCCACTTCAAGCCGGCCGGTGCGACCTCCCGTGAACCTCCCATGCGCCGCCTCTGAGTTTTCCTGAACCCTCGCCCCAGAGCGTTCGGGCAGATAAATCATGAAAAATTTCTTCAAAATATTCGTGCTGGCGCTCGGTTTCCTTGGCGCTGGCTTACCCCTGCGCCCGGCCCATGCCGCCTCTCTCGCGCTCGACACAAGCTTCCGCACGCCCTTCTTTGCCGAAGCCTATCCGGCCGGCAATACGCTCTTGTTGCCCGACGGGAAGTACCTTCTGTTTGGCACCACCAACACGCTATGCGACCAGCGCACCGGCGTGCTTACCCGGTATCTACCGGACGGAACGCTCGATACGTCGTTCAGCTTTAGCCGGGACTACAAGTTTGTCGCGGCTGCCGCCGCCACGGCCAATGGCCAATTGATCGTAGCGGCCTACCAGTACCTCTATAACGGATTCAGAACGGTGCAGATAATTCGACTGAACCCGGATGGATCAATCGATTCCAGCTTCAACACTTCCATCGTTGGATCAGACAACATTTCGATCGTCCGAGCGATCACCATCCAGCCAGATGGCAAGATTCTTTTGGCCGGGCTCTTCGACACCTTCGCTGGCCTGGCCCGGCAAAAAATTGTGCGACTGCTGCCCGACGGCACGCTCGATTCCGGCTTCACTCCTCCGCAGTTTTCCTCCGGGCCGGTGGGCATTTATGCGAAACCGGTTGTCCTGGCGAATGGAAAAATCCTGATCGCCGGCGATTTCACCAATGTGAATGGCGCCGCAAGTCCCGGTGTCACGCAGCTTAATGCCGACGGTTCCGTGGATTCGGGTTTCCAAGCCTCCGGGTTTGCCCGAAGCGGAAATATCCCAATTCGCGGTTTGGTAATCCAGAGCGACGGCAAAATTGTTTTGGGCGGCCGATTTCAGGGTCCCGGACCAGTGCGTGTTCTGGTCCGGCTTAATGCCGATGGCAGCGCGGACACGAGCTACGCGCCTCCGACCTTCGGCAACACGAACACACGCGATCTCGTAATTCAACCGGATGACAAAGTCGTCGGCGCGATCAGTAATTCGATTTATCGATTCACGATAACAGGCTCACTGGACACCAGTTTTACGCAACCGCTCGTTTTGCTCACGACGTTCTATCCCCCCGGTGACCTCGGAAATCCGTTGGCGTTGGCCTTGCAACCAGACGGCCGAATTCTTTTTGCGGGCACCTTTACCGACGTGAATCCGTCCGGAGATCCTGATGGCTCTCACTTCGGCGTGGCGCGGCTCAATTCCGACGGCACTCTCGATCCAACTCTCGTTACAAGTCACAAAACGGGGCTCGAAGATTTCCCGAATACTTTCGCCAGACAGCCGGACGGATCGACCATCATCGCCTTCGGAATCCAATCCATTAGGAACGAACCCGCCATGCCGTTTAACCTGGGGCGCCTTCTCCCAAACGGCGAGCTCGATCCAAACTTCAGCCTCTCGTCTTCCAAGCCGGACAGCGTCCTTGCCCAAGGCTTTGTTACTCAAGACTTCGCTCAACTGGCAGACGGCAGATTGTTCGTTTTTGGGGTGACACCCGATTTCGGTTTTACCGCGGCCATGTTTCTCTCGAACGGAACCGAAGATCGTACCTTCGATTTCGGTTACGGCTATTTTCAAAAGGCGACGCCGGTTCCCGATGGAAAGGTGCTTTTGTCTGCTGGCACCGATCCTCAGGCTACGCTCCTGGCCACACTCACACGGATGGAGCGCGACGGCAGTTTTGACCAGAGCTTTTTCCTGCCTGGATCGATCATGTTGGAACAGGTCATTCGTGACGACACCGAAAGAATTGCGCGATTGTACATTGGGAGTCATGTCCTCGCCATTCAAGCTGATGGGAAGATCCTCTTTGAGTACTTTTCATCCGATGGATTTTTTCACCTTCTCCGCCTGAACACGGACGGCTCGGTGGACAATAGTTTTGCGGCCACAACCCTGGCGCCGTTCGATTTGACCCAGGGTTTCCCGTTTGTCTTTGATCCCCTGACGGGCCAAACGCTCCAGCCATACGACGGCGCATGGACCGCTACTCCCCCAGTCGCGGATGCGCAGATTCTGCCGGACGGGCGAATCATCCTCTGCGGACCGTTCACGTCCTTCAATGGTGTCGCAGCCAGGGGCGTGGTCCGATTGCTGGCGAACGGAACGATCGATAATACTTTTGCCATAGGCGGCGGCGCGCAATGGACCCAAACAGCCGAAACCGCCTCGTTTTTTCCATCCGTTGAAAGCATGGAGCAGCAGGTCGACGGAAAACTGCTCATCGTGGGAACGTTCGAGGCTTTTAACGGAACGGCGCTCCCCGGTATTGCGAGCTTGAATCCTGATGGCTCGCTGGACCCTTCGTTTACGCCCCTGGCTAAGCGACACAAATTTGCCCGCGGCGCGACGCGCTTTGCCCGGCAGCCTGATGGCTCATTCCTCCTCAGCGGTCCATATAGTTTTCCAAACGAAAGCGAACCCACCTTCATTCACATCAACAGCATCGGCGGCATTCCCATTATCGGGAGTCCCCCGCTTGCCACCGCTATTGCAGGTCAGTTTTTCAGCTATCAAATCGTCGCGAGCGGCCAGCCCACCAGCTACAGCGCCTCGGGGTTGCCTCCGGGCTTCAGTATCGATCCGGCCACCGGCCTTATCACAGGCACACCCAGTGCGGCCAACGTCGGCACATACACCATAACCATAACGGCAACGAACGCGGAGGGCACGAGCGCGACGTTCCAACTTGTCCTCACCATCTTGCCGCCCGCGGCGCCCACAACTCTCCTGAACATCTCGACGCGGTTGCGTGTCCTGGCCGGCGATAACGCCCTCATTGGCGGATTCATTATTACCGGCACCGCACCAAAGAGAGTGATCGTCCGCGCCATTGGACCGTCCCTGGCGGATGCCGGAATCTCCGGCGCGCTCGCCGATCCAGTGTTGGAATTGCACGGCCCGGGAGGATTCATCACCATCACGAACGACAACTGGCAAGACACCCAGCAGTCGGAGATCGAAGCCACCGGCATTCCGCCCAACAATAACCTGGAATCGGCGATTGTAGCGACGCTGCCGCCTGGCGCTTACACGGCGATCGTGCGCGGGCAGGGCGGCGGGACGGGGGTCGGGCTGGTGGAAACTTACGATCTCGATTCAGCGGCGACCTCGCAACTCGCGAACATTAGCACGCGCGGCTTCGTGGATACGGGAGAAAACGTGATGATCGGGGGACTCATCGCCGGCCCCGCTAGCGCCGATGGTGGTCCGATGCTGGTGCGAGCGATCGGTCCGTCGCTCGGCGATTTCGGCGTGGAGGGTGCGTTACAAGATCCCACCCTCGAGTTACACGATCGCAACGGCAATCTGATTGCCTCGAACGACGATTGGCGGGACACCCAGCAGGCGGCCATTCTGGCCACCGGAATCCCGCCCAGTCACGACAAGGAATCAGCCATCCTCTCCAACGTCGCGCCCGGGAATTACACCGCCATCGTCCGCGGCACGAATAACGGGACCGGCATTGGCCTGGTGGAAGTGTACAACCTGCAATAAGATCCGATTTCAGGCCCGTAGTACGGGTACCCTAACGGTTCCTTGCGCCCATTCCGGTGGCTTGGCCCTGATGATCCGCCGACGGGATTGTTTAACACCACTTGCTGTGTCAGACTCGATCGCCGTTTGGTATATCTGTCTGCCTGTCCACCATTCCCCTCTTTATGGTAGTCGCTGATTCTCACGCTCCCCGCTCCTACAAAGGCGTGATGGTCTCCAGTACCTTTAAGGATTTGGAAAAGCACCGTGACGTGGTGACGGAAGCCCTGCGGGCGCATGAACTGTTTGCCATCGACATGAAGGATCATCTGGCCGATCCCGACGACGACGAGATCTCGGTGTCGCTGAAGATGGTTCAAAAAGCGGCTGCCTACATCGGGATCATCAGCCATCGCTATGGGACCATATACGAGAGCCCGGAGCGCAACCCCCAGGACCATTCCATATCCCGCCTTGAGTTTGAGAAAGCTCAGGAACTCGGTCTTCCGACGCTGATCTTCGTGATGAGCGAAAACCATCCTGTGAAACCGGGGGAGGTCGAGATCGATCCCGAAAAACGGCAGAAGCTCGAAGCTTACCGGGACTTGGCGAAGAAGGGCCGAATCTACGTGTCCTTCGACAACATGGAGGAGTTCACCAAGAAGGCCATCAACGCCGTCGCCAAACTTCGACGGTACCTCGACGATCAGGATCCCCGCCCCGTCCCACCCGCGCCCCCGGCACCAGCGCAGCCCGACCCGATCCCGAAGCCCCCCGCCTTCTACGCCGAGCCCGCCTACCTCGGCTCGCACGAATTCGTGGGGCGTCGCAATCAGTTAGAGACCTTGAACGAATGGGCACTGCCGGCGGATTCGCATCCGGTTCTGCTCTTTGAAGCGATCGGGGGATCCGGGAAGAGCATGCTCACTTGGGAATGGATCAGGAACTATGCCCCGCAGCTCCGGCAAGACTGGGCGGGGCGCTTCTGGTATTCCTTTTACGAGCGCGGGGCTATTATGGCCGACTTCTGCCAGCGCGCTCTCGCATACATGACCGGTCAACCGCTGGACGGTTTGCGGAAAAAGAAGACCACCGAACTCGCCCCGCTCCTCCTGCATCAGCTCCAGGCCCGGCCGTGGCTGCTCATCCTTGATGGCCTCGAACGCGTGCTCGTGGCCTACCACCGCATCGATGCCGCGCAGCTCCGCGACGAGGAGGCGGGCAAGACCGACGAGATCGCCCAGCGTGATGTGTGCGCCGCCATTCGCCCGGAGGACGACGAACTCCTACGCGCGCTCGCCGCCGCCGCGCCGTCGAAGCTCTTGCTCACCTCCCGGCTCATTCCCCGCGTGCTGCTGAACAAAGCCAGTCAGCCCATCCCCGGCGTGCAGCGCGTGCCCTTACCCGGTCTTCGTCCCACCGACGCCGAGGCGCTCTTCCGCGCCTGCGGAGTCACCGGCGACTCGACCGCCATCCAGGCCTACCTCAAGACGCACTGCGATTGCCACCCGCTCACCGTCGGCGTCCTGGCGGGGCTGGTGAATGACTACCTGCCCGACCGCGGGAACTTCGATCGCTGGGCCACCGACTCCGAGGGCGGCGGCCGGCTTAACCTCGCTGACCTCGATCTCGTTAAGAAGCGCAACCACATCCTGCTCACCGCCATCGCCGCGTTGAGCCCAGAGAGCCGCCAGCTCCTCTCGATAGTCGCGCTGCTCTCGGAGGCCGTGGATTACGAGACGCTCAAAGCCCTCAACCCACATCTGCCGACGGAGATTGAGGACGTGCCGGTACCGGAAAAGCCGGAGGAGCGTTGGGATTGGAAATACCTATCCGATGAGCGGAAAGAGGCCACGAAGAAGGACTACCCGGCTGCCCTCGAGCGTCGAGCGGAGTATGAGCAGGCGGTGCAGTCGCGATTGCTATCCCCTGAATATCTCGCTGCGCCGGAGCGACTAGGAAAGACGATCAAGGACCTCGAAAACCGGGGCCTGTTGCAATACGACGCGCAGGCGAAGCACTACGACCTCCACCCCGTCGTGCGCGGTGTCGCTTCGGGATGGCTCGCGGAGAGCGAGAAGGAATCCTTCGGTCAACGGGTCGTGGATCACTTCTCCTCGCGGCCCCACAATCCGTATGAGCAGGCCGAGACGCTCGAAGACCTGCGCGACGGCCTGCACGTCGTCCGCACCCTTGTGCAAATGGGGCGCCTTCAGGAGGCATACAGTGCCTTTCACGGCGACCTATCGTTCGCACTCCAATTCAATCTGGAAGCTCATGCCGAGATGGTGGCGTTGCTGCGCCCTTTCTTTCCGATAGGGTGGGGTTGTCTGCCGCAGCAGATCAAAATAAACCACGCCGTTTACCTAGCGATCGACGCAGCGATAGCGCTATTTGGCCTTGGGCAAAGCAAAGAGGTTCTCGTTGCGTTAGATGTTGCCCTCACAGCCCTCTTAGAATTTAAGGAGTGGCGGAGCGTTCCCATTACTCTAGCTAATCTTTCGGAGGCCCTTGCCAAACAGAGCCGACTAGCAAAGGAAGATCTCACCCTTCGCCTGGCACTCGATGTCGCAGGTCTGATTGATGATCAGGAACGCTTGTTTAAAGCGCGGCTCGACCGATTTGAACAACTTGCCAATCTTGGTCGATGGGCGGACGCTGAAGAAATTTGGCAAAGCCTTGGTCCCAGGGGGCTGAAATGGAGCCGCGCCTCGTATCTTCCCGGCGAAGCGGAGCTCTCCTACGCACACGCTCGCTTCTGGCAGGCGGATTTACGGGAAGAACACCTCGCGCGGGCGGAGCATCTCGCTCGCGAAGGCCGGAATCGAGAGGGCATTCGTTGGCTCCACGGCTTGCGCGGGGCTTGGCGGTTGGAGGGAGGGGAGTGGGCGCTGGCTGCGGAGAGCCTGCATGACGCAGTGCGGATGGCCCGCGCCGTGGGGCAGACCGATGCGGATGCAGAGACACAACTCGCCCTCGCCAAGTTCCAGCTCGGTTCACTTACCGACCCACGCCGTGAAGCCGAGCAGCTCGCGCAGCTCAAGGACCCCGCCCACCGTGCCCTCGCGGAGCTCTGGCTCGCTATCGGGGATCGGGAGGAGGCGAAGAAACACGCGCTCGCGGCCTACCGATGGGCATGGGCGGATGGAGAGCCATTCGTCCGGCGTTACGAGCTGAACAAATCCCGCACGCTGCTGGAGCAGCTCGGGGCCGAGATTCCGAATCTGCCGCCTTACGATCCGGTCAAGGATGAAAAGCTGCCATGGGAGGATGCCGTGGTGGCGGCGATTGAGGAACTCCGAGCGGAGAAAGCAGCGGAGGACTCTGCTAAAGAGGCTGACGGCGAGTCACAGGCACCTACAGAAAACCTTTAGGCTAGTCCGTCGGTCGGCGCCGCAGCGCGGCGTCCCTACCTCACACGCGTGAGCGCCGGCCTTGAGCGCCACCGCGCGAGTACTTCACCGGCTTCCGTTTCGGCTCGATTTTCGTCAGGCCGGTGCCGCTCTTCACTTCCATGATTTGATCGCGCAAAAGCGCGGCACGTTCGAACTCCAGGTTCGCGGAGGCGCTTTGCATTTCGTCTTCCAATTCGCGCAACAGTTCGGTGAGATTGAAATCGCCGCCCGCTTCCTGGATCACCGACGCGGCGATCTCGCGCCCGCGCAGGATGGTGTGCAGACTTTCCTGGATCGCCCGCTTCACCGTCGTGGGCGTAATCCCGTGCTTCTCGTTGTACTCCATCTGCTTTGTGCGCCGGTAATCGGAAATCGAGATCAAGGCCTGCATGCTTTGCGTGACGGTATCGGCGAAAAGAACCACCTCGCCGTTGATGTGCCGGGCCGCCCGTCCGGCGGTCTGGATCAGGGAAGTCTGGCTGCGCAGGAAGCCTTCCTTATCGGCATCGAGAATGCAGACGAGCGAAACTTCAGGGAGATCGAGCCCTTCACGGAGAAGGTTGATGCCGACGAGAATGTCGAAGTCGGCCGCGCGCAGTCCGCGCAGGATTTCCACGCGTTCGATCGTGTCGATGTCGCTGTGCAAATAACGGACTTTCAGTCCGACATCGCGCAAATAATCCGACAGATCCTCGGCCGTCCGCTTCGTCAGCGTGGTGACCAAAACGCGCTCCTTGCTCTCGACGCGTTGCCGGCAAAGCTCGATCGTCTCATCGATCTGATTCTTGAGCGGCTTCAAAGTGATTTTCGGATCGAGCAACCCCGTGGGTCGAATGATCTGCTCGACCACAAGCGGCGCCCCCGGCGTGTGCACATCGAATTCCGACGGCGGCTGGTCCGTCCGGGAAATCGGAGGGACATGCTTCTGCATGTCCGTGATCGGGGACGAGCGGAAGCTCGTCCCTCCGGCAATAATGAACGGCACCAGCTCCTCCTCCCCGATCCGTTCCCGCTTATGCGGAAAGTATCCCTTGTTCCCCACCACGCTGTTCTTGATTTCGAACTCGGCGGGCGTCGCGCTCACGTACGCGATCTGGTTCGTCATCCCCATGAATTCCTTGAAATTCAGCGGCCGGTTATCGAGCGCGCTCGGCAGCCGAAAACCATATTCCACCAGCACCGTCTTGCGCGAGCGATCGCCCTCATACATCCCGCCGATCTGTGGAATCGTGGCGTGCGATTCGTCCACCACGAGCAAAAAATCTTTCGGGAAAAAATCGAGGAGCGTGAACGGCTTCGAGCCCGGCATCCGGCCCGAAAGATGCCGCGAGTAGTTCTCGATGCCGTTGCAAAATCCCATCTCCTGCAACATCTCGAGATCGTATTCGGTCCGCATTTTCAACCGCTGCGCTTCGAGCAGCTTGCTCACCGACTCCAGCTCCACGATCCGATGGTCGAGCTCGTTCCGAATCGACGAGAGCGCGCGATTCAATTTGTCCGCCGGCGTCACGAATTGTTTCGCGGGATAAAAGGTAATGAGGCTGAGCGTCTCGTGCGCGTGGCCGGTGAGCGGGTCGAAGCGGGTGATCGCGTCGATCTCATCGCCGAAAAATTCGAGCCGGATCGCCTCTTCATCCGCCGTGGCGGGATAAACCTCCACCACATCGCCCCGCACCCGGAATTTCCCGCGCGAAAAATTCATGTCGTTGCGCTCGTAAAGCATGTCGACCAGCCGGCTCAGGACGGCTTCCCGCGTGATCTGCTGCCCGCGCTTCACGGTCAGAAGCATCCGCAGGTAATCTTCCGGCGACGTGACGCCATAAATGCAGGAAACGCTCGCGACCACGATCGTGTCCCGCCGCGAAAGCAGCGCGCTGGTCGCGGAAAGCCGTAGCCTTTCGATCTCTTCGTTAATCGACGAATCCTTCTCGATGTAGGTATCGGAGCGCGGGATGTAGGCCTCCGGCTGGTAATAATCGAAGTAGCTGACGAAATATTCGACGGCGTTTCGCGGGAAGAATTGCTTGAACTCAGAGTAGAGCTGCGCGGCTAGGGTCTTGTTGTGCGAGATGACGAGCGTGGGCCGATCGAGCTCGCGGATGACGTTGGCCATGGTGAAGGTCTTGCCCGAGCCGGTCACGCCGAGCAGCGTTTGATGGCGATTCCCCGCCTCGATCGACTTCAGCAGCTTCGCGATCGCCTGGCTTTGATCGCCGCGCGGCTTGTAATTCGATTCGAGTTCAAACGCCATTCAACAAGTTAGCATTCGAGGCGCGAGTGTCATGCGCAACGCCCGCTCCTGTAGGTGTTTCGTCGCTTTTCCACTCGCTACACTTCGGAAGCAGGCTACTAATTCAGCCTAAAACGAATGAACCCTGGCAACTTTTTCGCCGAGCTCCGGCGGCGGAACATCTACAAAGTAGCGATCGCCTACGCCATGATCGCGTGGCTCCTGGTCCAAATCGCCACGCAAACGTTTCCGATTTTTGAAATCCCGAGCTGGTGCGTGCGATTGGTCATCGTCCTCCTTTTGCTCGGCTTCCCCATCGCGATCATCTTCACCTGGGCCTACGAGATCACGCCGGAGGGAATCAAAAGGACGGAAGACCTCACGCCGGAGGAATCGATTAAAGGCGCCACCGGCCGGAAGCTCAACTCACTGATCATCGGTGTGCTGCTCTGCGCCATCGCCTTTCTCGTCTTTCAGCGGTTCCGGCGCGGCGACGGGGTTTTATCCTCGGGCGCGCCCGAAAAGAGCATCGCTGTCCTGCCCTTCGATAATTTCAGCGACGGCAAGGAAAACGCGTTTTTTGCCGATGGAATTCAGGACGACATTTTGACCAGTCTCGCCAAAATCCAGGACTTGAAGGTCATCAGCCGAACGTCGGTCATGCCCTATCGCGGCGCGGGCAAAAATAATTTGCGCCAAATCGCACAGGCCCTCGGCGTGGTGAACATCCTGGAGGGAAGCGTGCGGTCGTCGGGAAATCGCGTGGTGGTGAGCGTGCAGTTGATCGATGCGCGCAACGACCACCACATCTGGGCGAACCGCTACGACCGGCCGCTGGCGGACTCGCTCGGCTTGCAGGGTGAGCTGGCCGCGGAGATTGCCGCGGAACTGCGCGCGACCCTCAGCCCGGAAGAAAAAGTGCGCGTGGAAACCAGGCCGACGGAGGACGCTGATGCCTACGTGCTCTATCTCAAAGCGCGCGCCTACGAATCAAATCCCGATCGCTTCTTCGAAGATTTCAGCGTGGCCGAGCGCCTTTACGGCGAAGCGATCCAGCATGATCCCGGGTTTGCCCTGGCTCACGCCCGGCTTTCCGCGACCATCGCGCGGATTTATAACTGGTTCGATTCGACGGACGATCGCAAAGCCCGGATGAAAATGGAGGCGGAAAAAGCTTTGCAGCTCCAAGCGGATCTTGGAGAGGGACATCTCGCCCTCGGCCTCTACTACTATTGGGCGGAAAAGAATTACGACAAGGCGCTGGATGAATTCGCGGTGGCCGCCAAGGCCCTGCCCAACGATAGCGAGATCGGTTATTTTTCCGCGGCGATTCGGCGGCGACAGGGAAGGTGGAACGACAACCTGATCCTGCTCATGAAAACCCAAACGCTCGATCCGGGGAATTCGAACGTCGCCCAGGAGCTCGCCTATACCTATAGCTTCCTCCACGATTGGCCCGAGGCGATCAGGAGGCAGGACCGCGTCGTCGCGCTGACGCCCGACTCGGTCAACGCAAAAATCCTGCGCGCCTACCTCGATTTTTGGGCCCAGGGGAGCACGGCCGCACTCAAGGAAGTGCTTGGGCACATTCCGCCCGGAGTCGACCCGGCCGGACTCGTGACCAGGGCGCGCTGGGACCTGGCGATGATTCACCGCGATTTCGCGGCGGCTGACCAGGCTTTGGCCTCATGCCCGCTCGACCTGTTTCAGGCGGGCGGCCAGCCCACTCCAAAGAGCTTCTACCAGGGATGTGTCGCGCTGGCGCGGGGCGATCAGGCCGCCGCGCGAACGCATTTCGAAGCCACGCTGCCGATCTTCGAAGACGCCGTGCGACAAGCGCCAACGACCGCAGTCCGGCACGCCAACCTCGGATTGCTCTATTCCTTCCTGGGTCGCAACGAGGAAGCCATCCGCGAAGGCCATCGCGCAGTCGAGCTGATGCCGGATTCACAGGACGCCGTTTTTGGGCCCTGGATGACGGGATACCTGGCAATGATTTACGCGCGCGCCGGCGAAGCAGAGTCAGCGTTGCCGCTGCTCGAGCGCTTGCTGGCGTCTCCCGGCCCGGTAGACTCCACGAACTGCTCCATCACCCAAAACGACCTTCGCCACCGCTGGCAGTGGGACCCGTTGCGCAAGGAGCCGCGCTTCCAGAAAATGACCGCCGGCCCGGAGCCGAAGACGATTTACCAGTAGGCCGCGACGACTCCCGCCCGTCCTGGGAACGCGAACCGGCGCGAACGGTCTTCCTGGCGCCCGCTTTGGAATTGGCAACGACTGCGCGTTCCCACTCAATCGCAGGCTCGCCGCCCCGCGCGAGAGATGGTAAAACGGCGAACGGAGGCAATGGACCCGAAGACATTTCTTGTCGAGCTGAGGCGGCGCAACGTTTACAAAATAGCGATCGCCTACGCCGTCGTCGCGTGGCTGCTCATTCAGATCGCGACCCAGGTCTTTCCTTTCTTCGAGATCCCCACTTGGGCAGTGCGGCTGGTGTTTTGTCTTTTTTTGCTTGGGTTCCCGATTGCCCTGATCCTGGCCTGGGCCTACGAGCTGACGCCGGAGGGGCTGAAGCGGACCGGTGAGGTTGGGCCGGAAAAATCCATCGGACGCAAGACCGGCCGCAAGCTCGACTTTGTCATCATCGGCGTGCTCCTGGTGGTGATCACGCTTCTCATCCTCGACCGGCGCGGGCGGGCGCCGCCGCCGCCCCAGGCCGCTGTCCTGGAGAAGAGCCTCGCCGTTTTGCCTTTTCAAAACATGAGCGACGAAAAAGAGAACGCCTTCTTTGCCGATGGCGTGCAGGACGACATCCTGACTGCCCTCTCAAAAGTCGCGGATCTGAAAGTGATCTCGCGCACGAGCGTGATGGGATACGCCGCGAACGAAAAACGCGATCTGCGCGCGATCGGCCAGGCCCTGCGCGTCGCCCACGTTTTGGAAGGCAGCGTGCGGCGCGCCGGGGGCAAAGTCCGCGTGACCGTGCAACTGATCGACACGCGCACCAACCGGAATCTATGGTCCGAGAGCTACGATCGCGATCTGGCGGACGTGTTTGCGATCCAAAGTGAGATTGCTCAAGAGATCACGAGCCAGCTCCAGGCGACTCTCTCGCCGAAGGAACGATCCGCGATCCAGCGGCGACCTACCGCCGATCTGGCCGCCTTCGATCTTTACACGCGCGCCAGGACATTGCGGCTTACGACCAGCTTCAGTTTCCTGGCCAAGGAGAGGCTTCTGCAAGCCGTCGATCTGCTCAACCAGGCGGTGGCACGCGATCCGGCGTTTCTCCTGGCCTGGTGCGAGCTGGCCACCACGCACGACCTGCTCTATTTTTTTGGCGACGACCACACACCGGCCCGCCTCGCCCTCGCGGACGCAGCCGTCCAGAAAGCTCGCGATTTGCAGCCGGACTCGGGCGAAGTCCACCTCGCCCTGGCGCAGCACTTCTATCGCGGCTATCTCGATTACGATAACGCCCACACCGAGCTTGCCATCGCGCAACGCACGCTGCCGAACGATCCGCTGACCTTCGAACTGGCCGGCTACATCGATCGGCGCCGCGGGCATTGGGCAGAGTCCGCCCGAAACTTCGAGCGGGCGATCGAGCTTGATCCGCGCAATTTTTACACTCTCCAACAAATCTCGTTCAGTTATCAGTCGATACGCCGCTATGCGGAGATGGCGGCCGTCCTGGACCGTGCCCTGGCGATCATGCCGAACGACGGGGACACCAGGGTGATGCGCGCCCTGGTCGATCTCGACTGGCGCGCTGATCCACGGCCGTTGCATGCAACGATCGAAGCGATTCTGGCGGAGAACCCTTCCGCCGCACCAAACTTCGCGGACGTCTGGCTGCTTTCGGCGCTTTGCGAACGCGACCTCGCCGCGGCAGACCAGGCTTTGGCGGCTTTGACCGGCAATAGCTTCCAGATCGACGCGGTTCTCTTGAGTCGCGCTTTTGGTGAGGGCCTGGTGGCTCGGCTGCGCGGGGATGCCGCCGCCGCGACCGCGGCCTTCTCGGCCGCCCGCGTTCAGCAGGAAGAAGTGGTGCGAACCCAGCCTGAGTATGCTCCGGCGCTTTGCGCACTTGGCCTGATCGACGCGGGACTTGGGCGCAAGGATGAGGCGTTGCGCGAAGGACGACGGGCCGTGGAGCTGCTCCCGGTTCCGCGAGACTCCATCAACGGCGCGCTGATGATTCAATTCTTTGCCACGATTTGCGCCTGGACCGGCGAGAAAGATCTCGCTTTGCAGCAACTGGAAATAGCGACCCAGATCCCGGCCGGGGTCACCTACGGCGAACTGCGCCTGCACCCGTTCTGGGATCCGCTCCGCGGCGATCCCCGTTTCGAAAAAGTGGTCGCCTCCCTCGCGCCGAAAGGATAGCGGCTCCGCCTGTCCGCCGAGTCGCGGGCGCCACGCCATAAAGTGTGAGCGCCTGCCGTGGCCCTTGATGTGAATTGCTAAGCGCGAGACGTTCCGATACCCCCTTGGGCGATGGCGGACACAGGGGCCGCCGCGTAAAATGGACCCGAAGAATTTCTTTGCCGAACTAAAACGGCGCAATGTTTACAAGGTGGCGGTCGCCTACGCTGTCGTCGGCTGGCTGATCATCCAGATTGCCACCGCGACCTTTCCCGTTCTGCAAATCCCAGGCTGGGCCACGAAACTCGTCGTTGTGCTCGTGCTGCTCGGCTTTCCTCTCGCACTGGTTCTGGCCTGGGCTTTTGAGCTGACGCCGGAAGGGATCAGGCGCTCGGCCGATTCAAATCGTCCCACGCCGCGCCCGCTCCGGGGCGCCTCGATTGTCCTGCTGATTGGCGCCGCCGCAGTCGCGCTGTGGCTGTTCGCCGGACGACCGTCCCCCTTCCACCAAAACAAACCGTTCACCGGAACGACGTCGAACGGGCAAAATGTCGGGGCCGCCGCAAAGTCGATCGCGGTGCTGCCGTTCGCCTCCCTGAGCGAAGATAAGGCGAACGCTTATTTCGCCGAAGGCATCCAGGACGAAATTCTCACGCGCCTGGCGAAAATCGCGGACCTGAAAGTAATTTCCCGCACGTCCACCTTACGTTACAAGAGCGCGCCGGAGAATCTGCTCGAAATCGCGAAACAGCTCGGAGTCGCGCACATTCTCGAAGGCAGCGTGCAAAAATCGGGCGATCGCGTGCGCATCAACGTGCAGTTGATTAACGCGCAGACGGACAGCCATCTCTGGGCGGAGAGTTACGATCGCACGCTCACTGACGTTTTCGCCGTGGAAAGCGAAGTCGCGCAACGGGTCGCAGATTCGCTTCGCGCAACGCTGACCGGAGTCGAAAAAGCCACGCTCGCGACCAAGCCGACGGAAAATCCGGCGGCCTACGATGCCTACCTGCGCGGGCTCGCCGTCGTGGCCAGCAACCGCGAAACTGCCACGGCGTTCACCGGTGCCGCTGATTTTTTTGACGAGGCCGTGCGGCTTGATCCGAAGTTTGCCCTGGGCTGGGCCCGCGCCGCCATCGCCCACAGCCGGGCGTATTGGGGCGGATACGATCGCACGGCCGCCCGGGCCGAAAAGGCGAAGAACGCCGCGGAGAAAGCGCAAGAACTGCAGCCGGAGCTGGGCGAAACGTTCTTGGCGCGCGGCTACTATGAGTACCTCATTACCCGCGACTACGATGCAGCCTGGGCCGCTTTCAAGAATGCCTTTGCGCGCCTGCCAAATAACTCGGACGCGCTCGTTGCCCTCAGTTTCATCGAACGCCGCAAAGGCGAATGGCCGGAGGCGCTCGCGCACCAGGAGCAGGCCGCCCTGCGCGATCCGCAAAATCTTCCCGTCCTCTCGCAGCTCGCGGTCACCTATTTTGCCTTGAAACGCTTCGCCGACGCGCATGCGATGGTCGATCGGCTCCTGGCGCTCGCGCCGGATAATCCGCAGGTCCTCGCCGGATTGGCCCGGCTCCGTCTGGCCGAGGGAAATCTCGCAGGCGCCGAAACCGCCATGCGGGCCGTTCCTCCGATAGCGAATAACGACTACATCTTCGAGATCCAGGTCCGGCTCGCTTTGACCGCGCGACGATACGACGACGCGATTCGACTTCTCGAGGCCGCTTTCGCCCAAACACCCGCGAGCCTGGGAGCTTTCGCCGGCCAATATCGTTATCTCCTCGCCTTCAGCAAAGAGCTCGGCGGAGATCCAGCCGGAGCGCGCTCGACTTATGAAGAGGCTCGCCAGGAATTGGAAACGCTCCTCCAGGCGCAAGCCGACTCGCCGGAAGCGGCCATGTATCTCGGATTCGTTCAGGCGGCCCTCGGCAACAAGGAGGCCGCCCTCCAGGCGGCGCAAAAGGCAATCGACCTTCGTCCCGCGTCAGTCGACGCGGTCGCGGGCTCAGCCTTTGAGGAAGCTCTCACCCGCATCAGGGCGCGCTTCGGCGAGACCGACGCCGCGCTTACGGAATTGCGCCGCCTGCTCACGGTCAGCTATATCGGCCCGGAGCAGATCGCTCTCACGCCCGCGCTGCTGCGCCTGGACCCAGTTTGGGATCCGTTGCGCAACGACCCGCGATTTCAGGAATTGTGCGACGGAAAGCAGCCATGAACCCGCGCAACATCTTCAATGAGCTCAGGCGGCGCAATGTCTACCGCGCGGCGGCTGCCTACGGCGTCGTTGCCTGGCTCCTGATCCAAATCGTCACGCAAGTCTTTCCCTTCTTTAACATCCCGAATTGGGCCGTTCGATTTGTCATTGTCTCCCTCCTGCTCGGTTTTCCGCTGGCCATGGTCGTCGCGTGGATCTTTGAGTGGACGCCTGAGGGGCTCAAGCGCACCGACGAAGTGCCACCCTCGGAATCGATCAGGCGCGGCACCGGCCGGAAGCTCGATTTTCTCATCATCGGCGCGCTCCTCATTGTCATCGGCGTCCTGGTCTGGCAGCGCTTTGCTCCGGCCCGGGAAAAGAGCATCGCGGTGCTGCCGTTTGAAAATTTCAGCACCGAGAAGGAAAGCGCCTTCCTGGCCGACGGCATTCAGGACGATCTGCTGACAAACCTGGCCAAGATCAAGGACCTGAAAGTGATCAGCCGCACCAGCGTGATGAAATACCGCAACGCCAACACGCGAAACATCCAGGAAATCGGCAAGAACCTGGACGCGGCGCACATCCTCGAGGGAAGCGTGCGGCGCGTGGGCGATCGAATCGCGGTCAATGTGCAGTTGATCGACACGCGCGCCGATCGCCATATCTGGGCCGAGCGTTACGACCGCAAGATCGCGGACGCCGTGGGTATCGAAGGTGAGCTGGCCATGGAAATCGCCGAAGCGTTGCGCGCCACCCTTACTCCGGAGGAAAAGATCCGGGTCGAACAAAAGCCGACGCAAAACGCGGATGCCTATGTGCATTATCTGCGCGCCCAGCAGTTCGAGCATGGCCCCGACACGTTGCTCCAGGACTACAAACGCGCCGTCCAGCTTTACAGCCAGGCAATTGCGCTCGATCCGAACTTTGCCCTCGCGCATGCGCGCCTGGCCTCGACCTATGCGGAAATTTTCCATTTCCACGAACCGCTCGATTCCTGGAAAACCAAAGCGCGGAGTGCAGCCGAGACAGCTCTGCGCCTGCAACCGAACCTGGCCGAAGCCCACTTTGCGCTCGGCCAGTGGATCTACTGGATAGAAGAGAATTACGAGGAGGCATTGACCGAATTCGCGATCGCGCAGCGGCTGGCGCCGAGCAACACGCTCGTGGAACTGATGGTCGCCGCCATCAAGCGGCGCCAGGGCCGCTGGGAGGATTGTCTGGCCGCGTTTGAAAGAATCCAAAGACTCGATCCGGAGAATCCGAACATCGTCCGAAATGTTCTTTTGACCAATTCCGCGCTGCGCCGCTGGCCGGAAGCAGCGCGGGCGGCTCAGCGCCTGCGAGCGATGGCGCCCGATTCACTCGTCGCACGGACCCAAGTTGCCTACATCGATTTCCAGTGGAAAGGCGACACGACTGCGCCGAGAAACGCGTTTGCGGGCTTCCCGGCGGGCGAGGATCCCGACGGCAGCATTACCGCCTGCAATTGGGATGGGGCAATGCTGGAACGCGATTTCGCCGGGGCTCAGGAAATCCTGGGAGCCACGCCTTTGACTGAGATCTCGTACCTCAACGGTGGCTTGACCCCAAAAAGCTTTCTGGCCGGCTGCACAGCTGTGGCGCTGGGTGACTCGGAGTTGGCCAAGAAAAGCCTCGAAGCCGCGCGCAAGGTGTTTGAGAGCGCGGTGGCCGAGGCTCCCACTGCCGCCGAACGGCATGCGAACCTCGGATTGTGTTACGCCTTCATGGGGCGAAAAGATGATGCCATTCGAGAAGGCCGGCGGGCGGTGGAGTTGAAGCCCGAGTCAAAAGACGCCTACGACGGCGCGATCATGAATTGCTGCCTCGCCCTCATCTACGCACGCGTTGGCGAAAACGCGCTCGCGATCCCGCTGCTCGAGCGCTTGCTGCGGACACCCGGCGCGGTCGACAGCGTGAATTACAGCATCACCGTGAACGACCTGAAGTTTCGCTGGGAATGGGACCTCTTGCATTCCGATCCCGCCTTCCAGAACCTTGTTTCCAAGAATTGATATTTTTGTTCATCGGCCTAACGAGACATCGCCTGGTTAGGTAGCGACGTTCCGTGACTTGCCGGCATGTCCTCGCACCTCGTAACAAAGCTCCACCGTGCCGCTCTTATAGGCTTTGACCTCCGCCAGATGGAGGGCGATGTCTCGGTCGAGCTTCTCGAAGAATCGAATCCCATCGCCAATCAAGATCGGCAGGATCGAATAACGAACCTCGTTGGCCAGCCCGAGACGAAGGCATTCGCCGGAGACCGCGCCGCCTCCGACAAACCAGATGCTGCGGAACCTGGGCCGCAGGCGCTGACTCACGAACTGTGCGAGATCGCCTGAGTAGAACTCGACCGTGGCCCGGGTCCGCGGCAGATCGCGACTAGTGAGGACGAAGGTGGGTTTGTCGCCGTACGCCCACCCCAATCCCTTGGCTTCAAAATTCAACGCCGTCTCATAGGTGCGCGATCCCATCACGTAGCAGTCGATCGTCTTGAGGAACGCCTCGACGAATCCTGGGTCCAGGGTGTCCCCGCCTGCGAATTCGTCCGAGATCTCCATCCAGTCGACGTTCCCGTCCTTTCGAGCGATGAAACCGTCGAGGCTAGCCGCCATGTGGATTGTTACCCGAGAATCACTGTTTGCCACCGTGTCACCCTCACCTGATGCGTCCATGTTACCTAACGAGACACAAGATCAACGACTCCGAGAACTTTCGGGGTTCGCTCCATCGCCTGGTTAGATGCGCGGTCGCATTCATTTGAAGGCGAGCTGGCCAGCCTCGCAGGAGAAAATGGTGTCGGGGCAGTCGGCGTGGTCAGCGCCGGGAATCTGTGGGGCGAGCTTGACCCAGGCTACGGGCATCGAAACGCCATTCTTCATCTCGGTGAAGAGCCGCTGAAAGAATTTTGGGAAAAGGTCGCCCCGGCGGTCGAGCGTCATAACGAGATTGGCGTGGCCGTATCGCTGGTTGTTCGCGCCGGCGATATAACTCTCCGCACTGTTCTCGGTGGCAACAACGACAACAGCAGCACCGGAATCGCGAATGATCTCACGTACGCTTCGGCTGGAGCCTCGAATGCTGCCATCAGCTTGGAGGCGGCAGTAAAGAAAAAGGACGTTGCACCGCGGTGGCTCGGCTGAACTGTCTTCTGATGAGCTGAATAGCGGATTGAGAGCTGCTCTATCAGCTCCAAGCTCAGTAGAAGCCTCGCCGTCTGTCAGATCGAGGAAACCAATCGTCGGTGCACTGATTTTTGGTGTTCGGCGAAACAGGGAAAACATAATATGATTAGCTGGGTAGTGAGCTACTTCTAACGAGAATAAGATGAGCGACTCCGAATGCTTTCGGAGTTCGCTCCATGGCCTGGTTAGATGTTTTGATCATCGGAACTCGAACGGGTACGACGAATCATCCGGACGCCACTCACGACGCCGAACACCCCAAAACGCGAAAAGAAACGCAGAGCCGACATAGATTGAGCTGGGGATATCCACGTCGCCTTAGGGGAATAAGGGATTATGCCGCCCACTTTGTCTGCTGATCGCGCTTCGAAGAACAAGTGCATCGCGAACAGGATGAAGAATATACCGCCTGCCAGCCACGTTTTCAGCCCTTCTCTTGGCTTGAATGACATCTAACGAGAACTGGACCGAATTATACGGCCTAAATAAGGTTGTTTTGCGAGGGAACACTGCTGAATGTAACCAATATTTCAGGGCCTCCCAACCAGCAATCCTAGACTGCTCGATCAGGTCCATCGCTTTCGCGAGTCAAAAGACAAGGCGGCTACAGAGCCGATCCGATTTCCAAGTCAGAGAAAGCGCGACTGAGATTATTCAGGACGTCGCTGGGCAGGAGCGTTTGCTCGGTAGAGTCGCCGTGGAAAATGGCTAGCTCGGCAGAACGGCCGCAGAGCCACGCGCCAACGCGCGCGGAATCGTAAAGGGACATCCCCTGCCCGATCAGGCCGGCACAAACGCCGGTCAGCACGTCGCCCATTCCGCCCGTGGCCATCCCGGGGTTTCCGGTGGTGTTAAAGCTGAGGGGCTGATCGCGCTGGGCCACGATGGTGCGGCTGCCTTTGAGCAAAAGCGTGACGGGAAATTCCTCGCAGAAACTTCGGGCAAGCCCGGCGCGCGTCATCTTCCCGGAAGCGACGAGGCGCTGCATCTCGCCGGGATGCGGCGTGAGAAGGCGCGGGCCGCGGCAGCGCTTCAGCACCTCAATCTCCTCCGCCAGGATATTCAGCCCGTCCGCATCCACCACCATCGGCTTCTCGACCCGTCCAATGAAATCGCGCAGTCGTCCGCCATTGGCACCGCCCAGCCCGGGACCGACGGCCCAGACATCGATCTTCTCCTCGGGTAGGTCGCGATAGGCGCGGGTCGTTTTCACCATCACTTCCGGCGGAGCGGCCGAGGCGGCGATTTCATAAATGTCCTCGGGCACGAAAAGCTCCACCAGCCCCGCGCCCGAACGCAACGCTCCGGCGGCGGTCATGAGCGCGGCCCCGACGAAGCCTTTCGAACCGGCGACCACGCCGATGCGCCCAACCTGGTTCTTGTGCGCGCTAAATTTTCGGCGCGGAATGAGTCCCGCCAGAGCTTGGCACGTCGCCATGATTTCGTTGCGAGCGCCGCCCGCCTCCAGATCGGGCAGCGGCAAGACGATAATGCGGCCGGCGAAATCGATCGCGGCGTCGGCCAACAACCCATGCTTCGCGAATCCAATCGTGACCGTGAAATCGGCCACGACCGAATCGGGATCGATCTCGCCGGTATCGCTGTCAAAGCCGGTAGGAAGATCGACCGCGAAGACAAAAGCGTTTTGTTCGAGGCGAACGCGATTGATTTCGCGCGCGGTCGCGCGCAACGGCTCCCGCAAAAGTTTTTTGGTCCCGACGCCGAGGAGCCCATCTAGAATGATGGTCTTGGAGGGACGTGCTTCTGCACGTCCATGGACGAGCGGAAGCTCGTCCCTCCGAGCCTCGCGCAGGGCGGCAAGTTTCCTGCCCGTCAATTCGCTGTAATCATCTTCGGGAAATGGGAGGCGGACCTCGACCTTCCATCCCTCCCGCTGCAAGCGCTCGGCCGCGACCAGTGCGTCGCCGCCGTTGTGGCCTTTGCCGGCATAGACGATGCAGGCACCCGGCCGCGGAAAGAATTGTTGGACGGCACGCGCCACTCCCGCCCCGGCCTCGTCCATCAAGGCTTCGACTTCAATCCCGCGCGCGAAGGCCGCTTCTTCCGCCGCCCGCATCTCCGCCGCGCTTACGACCGGCGAATCCAATCAATCCTCCGATTTCTTCTTCTTTTTCTTGCGAGAGGACGCGCTGCTTTTTTTCTTCTTGCTGCTGGACGAATAGCGCGCGGATTTTTTCCTCTTCGAATATCTGGACTTCCTCGAGGAGCGTTCGGCCACCGCGGACGGGCGCACAAAGTCGCCGCTCGGACCCATGCCGGCCCTCGCCAGTGAAGGGGTCAGCGGCCGGCTGAACGGCGCCGGCTGGCGCCGAATGCCCCGCGCGATCCGCTCCGCGAGCTGTTGACGGTAAGAAGCGCTTTGGGCGAGCCTGCCTTCCTGCGGGTTCGTGAGGAAACCGCACTCCACCAGGACGGACGGGATGGCGGTCCGGCGCAAAACGTAGAACCCGCGCCGCCGGATTCCGCGGTTTTCGGTCGGCGCGCCCGCCACGACGTTGCGATGAATGCTGGCTGCGAGCGACGCGCTGTCGCTCCGGTAATAATAGGTCTCGACGCCATTGGCTCCGGCTCGGCGGGACGAATTGAAATGAACGGAGACGAAGGTGGCGCCGCGGTACCGATTAGCGATAGCCACGCGCGTCCCGAGCGGAACGAACACATCGCTGCTGCGCGTCATGATCACCCGGTAGCCTTGGGCCTGGAGGACGCCCCTCAAACGCTGGGCCACATCAAGCGTCATCCCCTTTTCGCCGATGCGTTGATACGGGACCCCGCCCCGGTCGTGGCCGCCGTGCCCGGCATCGATCACAATGGTGCCCTGGCCAAAAGCGAAGGAGACCAGGGTCATGAAACCGGCCATGACCGCAACAGGAATAAAACGGTGACAATTCATGAAGGCGAAGACCAAGAAGTTCTTACTCGTCCGCGGGCGGACTGGCGGAGCGGGTGGATGTTTTGGATGCGGGGCTCTGCGCCGGCCGGGCCACGGGCAGGTCGCGCATTCCGCCGCTCACCGCGATAGCTCCATCCGCCGTGTGCCGCAAGCGCGGACGCGTTTTTGTTTCCATGAAAGTAGAGTGCCGCAGGAGTTCCCCATTCAATCCGATGTGGGAATAAGCCCAACTTCGGGGCGCAGTGCAATGAAGAACATGCAGTTGATTGCCGGGATCGAGTTCCATTTGCGGTTCATCGTAGGCGATGACCCGGCCCAGCGAGTAGGTCGTATAGACGAGGCCGCTGTCTTTATTCTCCACTCGCACGTAGAGCGAGGTGTGGTCCGGGAAGCGATTTGAGAGGAGCGAGTACGTCCGCATCTCGCCCGCGCCCGGCTTTCCGGCGGGGACGCCCACCGTCTTTTGCCAGATCGGCCGGGCGTCCGCGACCTGGAAGACTTTTGTTTGCGAATAAAAAAATTTGTTCAGGTCGGCGAAATAAACATTCGCCCGCACATGATAGGCGCCAAAATCCTGCACGGGAAAAAGCGGCGTTAGATTGATTTTTCGCGTGACGGTCTGGCCCGTCTCGAGATGAAGCGCCGGCTCCGGAGCGCTCTGCTTCAGCGGCGCGAGGAGACGGCCTTCCCTGGCGTTCACTTCAAAACCGAACCAGCGGTGGCCGTTGTCATCGCGGAGATCGATGTCGCGCCCGGCGAGATTCGTAATCTTGACGGTCGCCATGACCGGCTCGTGCGCGATGTACTGGAGCCGCCTGAATTTGAGTTCCACCTGAATTTGTCCCTGCGCCGACCCGGCCACCAAAAGAAACAGAGCGAGGGGAACGATCAATTTCATCGCCTGCTAAAATAACGCATCCCGTCGCCAGAAGAAAGAATGGTTCCGCGACGCGTCGAATGAGGTGGCGATCATGAAACATCGCGCGATCCCGCGGTGACGGCACGCGATCCGATCACTGCGGGGCGGTGAAGGGCGGCGGGAAAAGATTGAGCAGTTTCGTGGGATCGGCGCGAACGGCCTGCAACTGGTCGTTATAATAAATGCGCACGATGTAACCGAGATATTTCCGGTCGCCACCCTCACCCGGCAATTCCGCCGAAGGCTCCTTCTTGGGGGGACTCTTTTTCTTCGGGCCACCCGGCGTCACCGCCGCCGCCGCGGCCGACAACGCTGCGTCGGGTGAAAGCGGTTTATTCTTGGCCCGCAGATAGGTCACCGCCAGGACTTCGGGATTTGTCGCTTTCCAATCGTGGTGGGGAGTGAGCCACTCGTAACTGACATCCGCGTCGGTCAGGATGACCTCCTTGTTGTCCAGCGTATCGTAAAAGAAGACCTGGATCTTGACCTTGGTGTGATCGATCGGCGTGTTCGGGCGCGCCTTGACCGCGATCTTCAGCTTCATGTTCGTCTCGGAATCCGCGTCGGGCGTGTCCGTGGCGATGACCTCGGTGATGCCGAAGGTGGAGCCGTCAGGGATGCCATCGGCATCGTTGCGCGTATTGCCGGCATCGAGCGGCGAAACTCCCGCAAGGCCCGGGCCGGTTGCCGTGGTGGGAGGGGCCGCCGTGACGCCGCTCTTCAATTTCAGGTCGGCCAGCTCGTAAAGCGCTCCGGCCGAGGGGCCGATCTCCTGGATTTTGCGCCACGACTCGTTCGATCGCTCGGGAAGCTGGATCGACTCGTAAATCATCGCCATCTGGGCCAGCACGTTCGCGTTTTTTGGATCGCTTTGCGCTGCATCCTGAAGGCGGGCGAGCGCGTTGGTCGTATCGCCGCGATCGCGCAGCTCGGTGGCTTCCTTCAAGAGCCGTTCCGCCGTGGAAAGAACAACCGCGCTCGGGGGCGATTGAACTGCTGCTGGTGCGGCCGGTGCCACCGCTGCCGGCGGTGCCGCCGCGGTGGTTTCTTCTACGGGAGCAGCGGTCGGTTTTGCCGGGGCGACCGCCGGAGGGGCGACCACCTTCGGATGCGCGGCCGCATATTCAGCCCGCGCCTTGCCAATGTAATGGACCGCCACGCCGGCAATCTGCGCCGCGGCGAAGATCGCCACCACGGCAAGCGCGATGGTGAAAATCTTATCCGGCGGTGTGGGAGAGGGAGAGACGCTGGCCGCTTCCATATTGTCGACAATTATGCCCTGTAAACGACGGTCCGCAAACCGGTCAATATGGGTTCGCTCTTACTCGTGCTCGTGCTCGTGCTCGTGCTCGTGCTCGAACCGGACATTAGGAAGAACCGATCACGAGCATGAGCACGAGCACGATTACGAAAAAACGCTTACCGCGAGATATCGGCCTGGCTGAGAAGCTTAAACCCCTCGCCGAGCAGCACGGAAGAAGCGCAATCGGTATCATCCACGTGCAAAGCGAGCGCTGCGAATCCCCGCGGGTGGGTCAGCAGGGGATAACTGAAATGCACGTTTACTTCGGCCATGAGTAGCGCGGCCAGGAGCTTGGCCAGCTCGGTGGCAACCTCACGCAGCTCCACAACGACCATCGCGCAAACTCCGAACGGGACGTCGTGCTGCCGGAAAAGCTCCTCGACCTGCTCGGGATCGCTCACCACGATGCGCGCAATCGCCGAGTCCGTCGATTCGGAGATGCTAAGTGCAACAACATGAGTATTATGCGCATGAAGCAGCTTCACCACGTCGAGCATGGCCCCGACCTTATTGGGCAGAAAAATCGAGAACTGCTTTACGAGCGGTCCGTCAGTTTTCGAGGCGGTTTGCGGCAGATCGAGAGGCATAAACGAGGTCGCGGGCCCCGGGGGCAGATCCGGATGGCGCGAGCGCCAGTATCTCATCGCCTTGGTTTTTTTTGCAAACGAATATTGGCCTTCGAGGAGAAGCTCACACCACGGACACAAAGGTCACGAAGAAAAAGTCTACGAAAGCGCTTCCTGCGGCCCGTCGTGTTTCTTTGTGTCCTTTGTGCGAGAATTCTTTAGATTCGCAGCCCGAAGATGGACGAGGAAAATAGCCTGATCGCACAGCGACGTGAAAAACTGGAAGCGCTTCAGGCGCGCGGCGCGAACCCGTTTGGGCGCGCCTTTGAAACTTCCGGCACGATCGCCCAGGTCCGCGAAAAGTTTTCGGAAGGCGCAACCCTGCGCGCAGCCGGCCGGATCACCGCGCATCGCGACATGGGCAAAAGCCATTTCGTGGATCTGCGCGATTCCACCGGGCGGATCCAGGTTTACATCCACGCGAAAGAAGTTGGCGATGACTTGATCGAGATCTTCAAGCTGGTCGATCTCGGGGATTTCATCGGGGTGGAGGGAACCTGCTTCGTCACCAAGACCGGCGAACCGACGCTGAAAGTCCACCAGCTCGAACTCCTCGGAAAATCGCTGCGCCCGCTGCCCGAAAAATGGCACGGGCTCCAGGACGTCGAGGCGCGTTACCGGCAGCGTTACCTCGACCTTCTTACGAACGAGCAATCGCGCGCCGTCTTCGAAAAACGGATCACGATTGTGCGTGAGATCCGCAATTTCATGGAAGCGCGCGGCTTTCTCGAAGTGGAGACGCCGATGTTGCAGGCCGTGGCGGGCGGGGCGGCGGCCGAGCCGTTTCGCACCCATCACAAAGCGCTCGGGCTGGAGCTTTATCTCCGCATCGCCCCGGAGCTTTATCTCAAGCGTTTGCTGGTCGGCGGCTTCAACAAGGTCTTCGAGCTGAATCGAAATTTCCGGAACGAAGGAATTTCACGAAAACACAATCCCGAGTTCACCATGCTCGAGGGGTATTGGGCCTACGCCGATTTCGAGAAGATTGCGGACCTGGTGGAGGAAATGATTTGCCACTTGGCGGAGAGAATTTCGGAAACCGGAAACCGGAAACCGGAAAGAGAAGAAGGGACGATTATCGAGCATCGCGACGCGGAGGGTAACGTGACGCGCACGATCGATCTCACCCGCCCGTGGCGGCGCGCGCGCTACCGCGATCTGATTCGCGAGATCGATCCCGAATGGTTCAATTACACCAGTGAGAAACGCCGCGAACGTTGCGCCGAGCTTGGCGTCGAGATCAATCCGCGGATGGCGGATTACGAAGTCACCCAGCAGGTTTTCGAAAAGTTGATCGAGGAGAAAACCTTCGATCCGCTTTTCGTGACGCATTGCCCCAAGGAATTGGTTCCGCTGGCCAAACAAAATCTCGAGGACGACTCGCTCGTGGACGTTTACGAATTGATCATCAACGGCCAGGAAATTTCCCCCGGTTACTCCGAGCTAAACGATCCCACGACCCAACGCCAGCGATTGCTCGAACAAGCCGGCGAAGAGACGCAAAAGATCGATGAAGAATTCTTGCTCGCCCTCGAACACGGCATGCCGCCCGCGGGCGGGTTTGGCCTCGGCGTCGACCGGCTGACCATGCTTCTCACCGGCGCCGAATCCATCCGCGACGTGATCCTCTTCCCGCTGCTCAAACCGAAAAACCGCTGAAGCGGTTCGAGTCGCAGCGAGAGCGGTGCCGATTGAAACAAACCTTGGTTGACGGCTGCCTGAACCGCTCCAATTGGCAGGACGTTGGGTGAAGCCGGATGTGCCCGTTCCCGCAGGTCAGGCGCTAGACAAAGCGCTCGACCTCGCCCGCGTCGCGTCCGCCAAGACAAAACCTCAAAGAAATTGAAGCAGCTCCCACACGGCCGATAATCATCTAGAATGCCAAGACACCACGGCGCCCTCATCGCTTTGCTCCTCATCGCTCCGGTTGCTTCCGCGCAGGGCCAGACCGCAACCGAGCCCACGAAGCCGGCGGAGCGCAATGCGGTTGTCGGCGTCAAAGCGCTGTTCCAAAACGAGAGCGACGAAATCCTGCTGGTCTTTGATGATCGCCGGCAGGCGTGGGAAGTGCCTGGCACGTCCCACGAAGGGAAACTCACCACGAGCAATCTCATGGAGGCGATGGCGCGCGACCTCGGCATCACCTGCGGGGGCTATCAATTGGGCGGACTATTCACCTACCACAATCCGCAGACCGGCACGACGATCCTCCGCCCTTACTTTAGGGCGCGCTTCCTCGATTACATCGATGGCGCGGGTTTCAAAGAGGGCGAGAAGACGAAATGGTTCAGTCTTACCGAAGCGAAAAAGGTCATTCCCTATCCCGCGTCAGTCCTGATCGTGGAGAAGCTGCTCGATCAGCCGGAACGAGTGTGGGGTGGCGCCTTCGAGGAGTACGGCTACACGTCGCCGATGACCGATCGCGCCGCGGTCAAGTTCCGGATTATCGAGGATTTCTATCCGCTGAACTAAGCGAGAATCCCTTGGTGCGGATTCTGGCTCGACTCACAACGCAATTGCGGGCAGATGGGAATTGTGAAGGCCGCGCCGCCCCTCTTTTTCCCTACGCCGGCCGACTTTCGAAGGTGGCTGAAGGCGAACCACGAAAGCTGTCACGAACAATGGATCGGCTTTTACCGAAAAGGATCCGGCCGGCCCAGCATCACCTGGCCGGAGTCGGTGGATGAAGCTCTTTGCGTGGGATGGATCGACGGGCTGCGGAAGACGATCGATGCGGAGAGCTACAAGATTCGGTTCACGCCGCGCAAGGCGACGAGCAATTGGAGTGCGGTGAACATCGGGCGAGTTCAGGAGCTGACCAGGCTCGACCGGATGCGCCCTGCGGGGCTGAAAGCGTTCGAACTGCGCAAGGAAGAGAAGTCAGGGATTTACGCCTACGAGAATCGGAAATTGGCGGAGTTCGGAAAGGCCGAGGAGAAGCGGTTCCGGGCACGGGCGAAGGCCTGGGAATTCTTTCAAAAACAGCCGGCGGGTTATCGCAAGCTCATGACTTGGTGGGTGATCAGCGCGAAGAGGGAGGAGACCAGGCTGAAGCGGTTGGAGAGGTTGATCGTGACATCCGAGGCGGGACGGAGGGTGGAGTGATGGAGTGATGGAGTGATGGAGTGATGGAGCGATGGAGCGATGGAGCGATGGAGCGATGGAGCGATGGAGCGTTGGAGCGATGGAGCGATGGAGCGATGGAGCGATGGAGCGTTGAAGCGTTGAAGCGTTCCTGAAGCCGCCAAGGAGGGGCGCTTTCCAAACCGCCGTTAGACGAGATCGCAGGCGTCGGCGGGCATCCAATGGGCGTCGCGGCCTTCCCATTTGACGTTGCAGCCGATGGGATTGGTCACGGGAAGCGTCACTGGGTTCCCGGCCAAATGTTCCTCTAAAGCGCGCTCGAGATCGTGCGTCTTCGCTTTCTCGGACTGCCGTGGATTATCGAGCGCGCGGCCGGTGTAGATGAGCCGCCGCTCGCGGTCGAAAACGTAAAAGTGCGGGGTGCGCAGGGCGCCGTAAGCGCGGGCCACGTCCTGCGTTTCGTCGTGGAGATAAATCCAGGGAAATTTGTGTTCGCGCATCCGCTCCACCATGTGGGGGAAGTCGTCTTCGGCATAGGTGTTGCGGCTGTTTGAATTGATCGCAACAAAGCGCACGCCGCGGCTGGAAAACTTGTCGGCCGTTCGGCGGGTAGCTTCGTCGGAGCCGGTGACGTAGGGGCAGTGGTTACAGGTAAAAAAGACCACCAGCACTGCGTCGTCCGCGAAATCCGGGAGCGAATAGGTTTTTCCATCCGTTGCCGGCAAGCGAAATTCGGGTGCGCTCTCGCCGATTTGCAAAGTGAAGCTCATCGGTATCCGTGCACCGGCCCGGCCCATTTCGCAAACCGGCCGTGGCAATGGATTTTGACCCGCGCCATGCTACCTTCTCGCACCATGGATACGCCCAAGATTACTGCCTACCTGAAAACGACCTGCGGCTGGAGCGCCGGCGTCCGCGCCGTGCTCGCCAAATACAATCTCCAATACACCGAGAAAGACATCATCCAGAACCCCGCGTTTCGCTGGGAAATGGAAACCAAGAGCGGCCAGCCGCTCTCGCCCTGCGTCGAGATCAACGACAAAATGCTCGCGGACATCAGCGGCGAAGAGGTCGAGGAATATCTCATCGAGAACAAGCTGGTGCAGCCGAGCGGGGCCGATGCCGGCGTGCCGCTCAACGCCCCCTGCCCCAGCGAGCAGCACGACACTGCGGTGCGGATGCGGGTTTGAGGGGAACGTTGGCGCGTTGAAGCGTGGGAGCGTTAAAGAGTTGCAGCGGACCAGGCATCGAATAGTAGATGCGGCCGGCCGGTCCAACGCTGTAACGCTTCAACTCTTCAACGCTGCAACGGATTAACCTCTCCCAACGATGAAGCTCCTGGCTCGCGCTTCGCCCCGAAAACGCGGACGCGCCTTTCGCGTCACCTGGAAGGTCGCGCTGATCACGCTGCCTATCGCCGCGTTCTTCAGCATCCTAATGTTCTACGCCATGTGGGCGCAGACGTTCGACCTGAAAAACGTCGGTGAAATGCCGGAGCGAAACACCGTCTTCGACGTGGATGGAAAAATCTACAGCCGCCTGGCCGGCGCGAACCGGCTGAAGGTGGCGTTGAATGAGGTCTCTCCTTTTTTTATCGACGCGTTGCTCACCCGCGAAGACACCCGATTCTTCGACCACGGCGGAATCGATTGGCGCGGCATCGCCCGCGCCCTGGTGAAGGACATCATGGCCGGCTCGGCCAAAGAGGGCGCCAGCAGCATCACCCAGCAGCTGGCCCGCAACAGCCTGCCCCTCGGCGGCCGGACCCTCAGCCGCAAATTGCTGGAAGCGATGGTCTCATTGCGGATCGAGCGCGATTTCACCAAGCAACAAATCCTGGAACTGTACGTGAACCGGATCTATTTCGGCTCCGGCTGTTACGGAGTGGAGACCGCGTCGCTGGCCTATTTCGGCAAGAACGCTTCCAAGCTGAATCTTTCCGAAGCCGCCATCCTGGCCGGGCTGATTCGGAGTCCGAATCGCTTTTCTCCGCTCAAGAATCCGGAAGGCGCAGCCCTGCAAAGGAGCGCAGTGCTGGATCGGATGCTCAAACTCAAGAAGATCAGCCCGGCGCAGGCCGAGGAAGCCAGGACCGCGAAAATCACTTCGAACCCGAAGCGGTTGCCGCAGATCCAGGAAAATTACGCGATGGACGCGGTTCAGCGGGATTTGAATTTGCTGCTCACCCCGGACCAGATCGACAATGGCGGGCTCCATATTTACACCACGCTCGATCCCACCGTGCAGGTGGCGGCCACCCAGGCCCTCGAAGCACAGCTAAGCAAGGTTGAGCGCCAGTCGAACTTCCGTCATCCGACGAAGGCGAGCTACCGGCCGCCGGCGGACGGGGAAGATTCTTCGATGCCGTACCTCGAAGGAGCGGTCGTGGCGATCGACAACGCCAGCGGCGGAATCCGCGCCCTGGTCGGTGGCCGCGATTACGCGCAGAGTAAATTCAATCGCGCCCTCGCGCCGGCCAATCGGCAGGTCGGATCGTCCTTCAAGCCGTTTGTCTACGCGGTCGCCTTCGACCACGGACTCCTGCCCGGCGCCGCGGTCAGTGACGGGCCGATTACGCCCGGCGAAATCCAGGGCGCGGGAAATTGGGCGCCGGGAAATTCCGATGGCACCTTCGGCGGCATTCAACCGGTCTCTTACGGGCTAGTCCATTCACGCAACACGATGACGGTGCGGATCGGCGAAATCGCTGGAATCGATGACGTGCAGAAAGTCGCGACGACGCTCGGGCTGGGCGAAAACATCCCGCGCGGTCCGGCGACCTTCATCGGTTCGTTCGAGACGAACCTGAAGGATTTGACCGCAGCCTACAGCGTTTTCCCGAATGGCGGGGTCCGAAAACAGGCCTACATCATCGAACGGATCGACGACGAGGATCACCACCCGATTTACCGCGCAGCGCATGTCACGATTCCCGCGCTCGATCCCGGTTCGGCCTGGATGACTTCGGAACTGATGGAGCAGGTCATGACTTCGGGGACAGCGGCGAGCGCGAAGTCGCTGGGCTTCAAGCTCCCGGCGGCCGGGAAAACCGGAACGACCAACGATTACAAGGACGCGTGGTTCGTCGGCTATACGAGCGCGTTGACCTGCGGCGTCTGGGTCGGATTCGACCAGCCGGCTACCATCGTCTCGCGCGGATACGGAGCGGCGCTCGCGTTGCCGGTCTGGACGCAAACGATGGCCAAGGCGGCGCAACGTTATCCGGCGCGCCCGTTCCGGCCAACGATCCCAATGTCCCGCGCGACGGTTTGCAATATCTCGAATCACCTCGCCACGACCGGATGCAACGCGGCCGGGGCCGCCTACGAAATTACCCTGCCGGACGGCCATGTTCCCGACAAAGTTTGTGAAATTCATGGCGGCGCCCAGACCCAGTTCGCGCAGAAATTGCAAGATGCGGGACAAAAGGCTGTCACCGCTCCCAACCGTATCTTTCAATCGTTTCGCAAATTTTTCGGCGGCAAGTAGGGTAGCGATCGAGATGAAAGCGCGAGGAAATCGGAGGAACACAGACTTGCAGTCGCAGACCTGTGTTACAGGAGATCGACCTGCTAAGACGGCGCAACGCCCGTGATCGATTAACGCCATGTCTGTCACGCTTTTCCGAATTGGCGCCGCATTTTGTCTGCTGGCGGTCGCCTTGGGCGCGTTCGGCGCCCATGCTTTAAAGGAGACGCTGCAGAGCAATGGGATGCTGGATGTTTGGAACAAGGCCGTCCTTTACCACTTCCTGCACGCGCTGGCCCTGATCGTTCTCGCCTTAAACGCCGCCGGAAATCGCGCCGCCTATCTCCTGATCGTGGCCGGCATCGTTTTCTTCAGCGGCAGCCTTTACCTGTTGGCCTTAACAAACGTTCGCTGGCTCGGTGCCATCACCCCGATCGGCGGCCTCTGCTTTCTCGCTGGCTGGGCCTGGCTCATCATTTCTCCGAAGATGTAGAGGGCGCTCGCCGCGGCGAGCGCCTCTCCGCTTGCCCCCATAGTGTGACGACACTTGTCGCGGTCACCCGCGCGCTGATAAGCTAGCTGAGCTGATGTTTACCCAGTTGCTCGAAACGCAGAGATTCACCGTCTCGGTTCTTATTTTCATCGGGGCGTTTTTTGCCGCGCTCGTCATCGGCCGGCTGCTGAAACGCCGCGCGGGCGTGCGCCTGGGGCCTCTCTACCAGCTCTTCTGTCTTGCCCTGGCCTTTTACTCCGCGATCGCGTTTTACGGCGTCCAGCCCGAGATGCGAAAGCACGCCAGTTCAGCGGTCATTTTGCTGGGCAGCTTTTTTGTGGTCGCGATTCTGAACCGCTACCTTTGGGAGGCTTACTTCGAAAGGAAACGCCAGACGCCGATCCCGACCTTGCTTCGGCAGGTGGCGGGCATCGGGGTCGTTTTAATCGCGGTCCTGATCATCCTGGGCCTGATCTACCAGGCCGGAGGGGGACTGATGACGTTGTTCGCCGGTTCCGGCATCCTGGCGATCATCCTCGGCTTCGGCCTGCAAAATTTCTTCAGCGGAATCGTCGCCGGCATCTCGCTCCAAATCAGCAAGCCCTACAAGGTGGGCGACTGGCTGAAGGTCAAGGAGACCTTCGCCGAGGTCATGGAGATCAACTGGCGTTCGACGCGCCTCCGGACCAATGACGCCATCTACCTCGACATCCCGAACAACGAGATGGTCAGCGGAACGATCATCAATCTCCATTACCCGACGCAAATCCATGCGATGCGCATCCGGTTGGGAGTCGACTACGAGGTCCCGCCCAATCGGGTAAAAGACGCGCTCCATCGCGCGGCCTCGAGCGCGGAAGGGGTGGTGCCGAGCCCGCCCGTCAGGGTTTTTGTGGTCGATTTCGCGGAGTCGGCCGTGACCTACGAGATCAAGTTCTCGATGGGCAATCACCAGGCCTATAATGAAGTGGCCGACGCGATCCGGACCAACATCTGGTACGAATTCAAGCGCCAGCGCATTACGATCCCGTACCCGATCCGGACGCTCCACCTACAACGACGCCGCCGCCAGAGCGTTCCGGAAGGGCATGCCGAAGCCCAGGCCATCTTGCGCGGCGAGCCGCTTTTCGACTGCCTGAACGACGCCCAGCTGAACCACGTCCTGCACGGCGCGCGCATCCATCGTTACGGGCGCGGCGAACGCCTGATCCAGGAAGGCGCCGAAGGGGATTCGATGTTCGTCATGCTGCGCGGCACCGCGCACGTCTCGGTCTTGCGCAACGGCGCCGGAATCCGGCTGGGGGTATTGCGGGAGGGCGATTGCTTCGGGGAAATGTCCTTGCTCACCGGCGAGCCGCGCTCAGCCACCATTCGCGCGGACGGCGACTGCGAAGTGCTGGAAATCAACAAAGAGGTCATGACCGACGTGCTGCGCGATTCGCCCCAATGCCTGACGCAGCTCAGCGAGCTCCTGGCGAAGCGAAAGCTCGAAGGCGAGGGCATCGTCAAGGACGCCACTCAGCCGCATGATCAGGGGACCAAGGAACGCGAGTATCGCGCGTCGTTTTTGGAGCGTTTGCGTACGGTTTTCGAATTGTAGACGAGGACATGGTCGCCGCGCCTATTTACCCATTGCGAGCGAGGTAAAACTTACTAAAGTCCCCCACTTCGACGGAGCCATTATGACTTTTCTCGCCCTTAATATTCTGAACTCCGGTGTCACGATCTCGATGGTCTGCGCCATCGCCGGCCTGCTCTTTGCCTTTTTCCTGATCAAGGCTGTCATCCGGTTGTCCCCCGGGAATGAGAGAATGCGTCAAATCGCCGGCGCCATCGAAGAAGGCGCCAAGGCCTATCTCAAGCGCCAGGTCCGGACCATCAGCGTGATTGCCGTGGTGATTTTCATTCTCCTTTTCATGTTTCACGGTAAAGCCACGGCCATGGGGTTCCTGATTGGCGCCTTCTGCTCCCTGGCGGCGGGATACATCGGAATGCGGATTGCGGTCCTGGCCAATACCCGAACCACCCAGGCCGCCACTCAATCCCGGTCCGCGGCCATGCGGGTTGCGTTCAATGGCGGGGCGGTCACCGGCCTTCTGGTCGTGGGTCTGGCCCTGCTTTCGGTCGGCATTTTCTACACCCTGACCAAACAGTGGCTCGGGCAGGACCTGGCGGTGAAAAGTCTGGTGGGACTGGCGCTGGGCTCGAGTCTAATCAGCGTTTTTGCGCGACTGGGCGGCGGCATTTATACCAAGGCGGCGGACGTGGGCGCAGACTTGGTGGGCAAAATCGAAAGCAATCTGGACGAAGACGATCCACGGAATCCGGCCACGATCGCGGACAACGTGGGCGATAACGTAGGCGACTGCGCCGGCATGGCCGCGGACGTTTTTGAGACCTACGCCGTGAGCCTGGTCGGCGCCATCCTGGTCGGGGCTCTGACCCTCGCGACGTATCCGGCAGCCATCATTTATCCCTTTGTCCTCGGCGGCATTTCGGTCCTCGGCGCGATCATCGGCATTCTTTTCGTCAACTTCAGTGGCGGAAAACCGGGCACGGTCTTGATGGGCGCCGTCGGCGCGAGCGCGCTCATTTCAGCGATCTTGTTTTGGCCGGCCACTCATCTTCTTTTTCCAGGCGATGTCGTGATTAGCGGCGTCGCTCGCTCCGCCAGCGATATCTATTTCGCCTCGCTGGTCGGCCTGCTCATGACGGGCGTCGTCGTCATCATCACGAATTATTATACCTCCACGAGTTACGCGCCGGTGCGGAAAATCGCCAAGGCGTCGGAAACCGGCCACGCCACCAACATCATTGCCGGACTCGCGATCGGCCAGCACGCCACGGCGTTGCCCGTTGGTTTTATCGGCATCGCGATCTTGCTCAGCTTTCATTTCGCCGGTCTCTACGGGATCGCGATCGCGGTCATGAGCATGCTCTCGATGGCGGGAATCATCATCTCGCTCGATGCCTTTGGTCCGATTACCGACAACGCGGGCGGCATCGCCGTCATGAGCAATTTGCCGAAGGAAATCCGGGGGATTACCGACGAGCTCGACGCCGTGGGCAACACCATGAAAGCGGTGACGAAAGGCTATGCGATCGCTTCGGCCGGATTGGCGGCTCTGGTGCTCTTCGGTTCCTACGTCGAAGAATTGAGGGCGCATCTGGGGGCGACCTACGCCTTCGATTTTTCGTTGAACGATCCCAAGGTGATTATTGGCCTGTTCATCGGCGGATTGCTGCCGTTCATGTTCACCGCTTTTAGCATGGATGCGGTCGGCAAAGCGGCCGGCGCGGTCGTGCGCGAAGTGCGGCGCCAGCTCGCGGCCAAACCCGGCATCTTGCGCGGCGAGGACGTGCCCGAATATGGCACCTGCGTCGACATCGTGACCAAGGCGGCGCTGCGCGAAATGATCGTTCCCGCGCTGCTCCCGGTTTTGTTTGTCGTCGCCGTGGCTATGATCAAGCCGCTCGGCCCGGTGGTGCTGGGAGGTCTGCTGGTGGGGACGATCGTCACCGGGCTGTTCGTCGCGATTGCGATGACCTCCAGCGGCGGCGCCTGGGACAACGCGAAAAAGTATATCGAAGAGGGCAACCTCGGCGGCAAAGGCTCATTCGCCCACGCCGCTTCCGTGACGGGAGACACCGTCGGCGATCCTTACAAAGATACCGCCGGCCCCGCGATCAATCCCATGATCAAGGTCGTGAACATTGTCGCGATCCTGATCATCCCGATTTTCTTTTAGGGCCGCGTTTGACTCAGTTGGTCGATCGCGTCCCGCCACCGCGGGATCGCGCGATGTCTAGTGATCCCGGGTTTTGCCGGCATCTTGTCATCGAGCGCGGAGCGCTCGATCCACCTAAGATCGCGGCAGCCGCCAGCTCCGGCCTATTCGTCCTTATCTTTTTTTACCTTGGTGACTTGCGAGTAGACGGCCTGCCACTTGCCGTCCTTCTTTTCGAAAATATCGATCGAGCGAAACTCGCCGCTAAACTCTTCACCTTTATAGGTCCCCGCCATCTTGATCGCGGCCGTTACCGCCGCGTGGTTGTCGCCCATCGCCTTAACTTTGAGGTCGCTCGCCGAGGCGGATTTGCAGACGAAGGTCTTGTCCCCGAGCTCCTTGATATCCTGAGCCTTGGTCATGGTCGTGCCGTCGGAGTCGATAAACGTCCAATCATCCGCTTCGACGGTTTTCAAGAAAGCGGTGTCGGCTTTGACGTAGGCATCCAACCATTGCTGGGTGAGCGTCTTCAGTTCGCTTTCGGCGGAGGCGCCGAACGCCATGGTCGCCAGCCCGGCAATCAACAAGGATGTAAGTAAGGATATTTTCATGGCGCGGATTCTGGTTTGACAGACGAGCCCGGTCAATCCACAACTGAACCCCCAACCTTTTCCACATTTCCGGTGGAATCCGGTCGGAGGAAACATGGAAGAACAACGCGATTATCAGCTGGTTTCCGCGGATCAAACGGCGTTGAAAAAGGAACTCGCCAAGCCAGATCCGGGCGCAACTCCCTTCAAAGTCGTAGTCGATCCGGAGATGCGCCTGAAGCTGCGGCGGGCGCTGATCGAATTGATCGACTACCACGACGAAGCCCTGGCCGAGCATTTTTCCGAAGGGAAACTGGCCCTGGAATCCTACAAGGAATACATCGAGCTCTTCGCGCGCAGCCTGAAGGAGACGATGGAAAGCCGCGAGGGGGTCGCCTATTTGCTCCGCGCGGTGGGGTTCGAAGTGCCGCCCGAAGAAATCAATCTGGATCCCGAGTTGCGCTGGAAACGCGGGAAGCCGGGGGCGTTCGGCTCCAGCCTCCTTTAGACCGCCAAAAACTCTTGGTTTCGGGCCGGGCGCCTGACAGAATTCCGCGCGAATCCCATGCCTACGGTCTTGCTCATTGAAGATGATGCGGAAAGCCGTAAACGCATTGCGCGCCTTTTCACCCGTCATGGCTGGGAGACGATCGAAGCAGAAGACGGCGCCGCGGGAATCGACCTTGCCCTGGTGACACGGCCCGACGTGGTCGTTTGCGATTTGTTGCTGCCCAGGATCAGCGGTCTTCAGGTCTGCCGGGCCATCCGGGAAAAACTTGATTCGCCCAAGATCATTATCATGGCCGGCCGCATCTACGACATTGAGTCCAATGCCGTTTCGGAGGCAGGCGGCGACGGCTATTTCGTTAAGCCGCTGAAGTGGGACAAGCTCGAGGCCGTGATCGAACGCGCTCGACGCCCCCGGCGAAAACTGACGCCGCGACAGTCTCGCACGCTCAAATTTCATCCACCTTCGACGCGCATAAAATTCTGGGGAGTTCGCGGATCGATCCCCGTTCCCGGCCCGTCGACGATCGGGTACGGCGGAAACACCACTTGCGTGGAGGTTCGCACCAACGGTGACATTATTGTCCTGGACGCGGGTTCCGGAATTCGCGAGCTGGGAATCGCCCTGGAGCAGGAGTTCGGGTCCGCCCCGATCAATCTGACTTTGCTGCTCACTCACACCCACTGGGACCATATCCAGGGCCTGCCGTTCTTCCTTCCGGCCTATAAAGCCAAGAACACGATTCGCGTCCTGGGCTATGAAGGCGCGCGCGCCGGCCTCGCCACCATTCTGGCCGCTCAAATGGAGGTGCCGTTTTTCCCGGTGAGCTGGAAGGATCTGCCGGGGACGATGAAGATCCAGGAGCTCAAGAAAATGGAATTTTCGATCGGCAAAACACGAGTGCGCTCGAGATTCGTGAATCACCCCGGCGTCTGCGCCGGCTACCGCCTCTTCACCAAGGAAGGCTCGATCGCCTTTCTCCCCGACAACGAGCCGTTTGAGCCATTGAAGCTAAAACTGGCCGAGCGGGATGGCACACACCCGCATCGAGCGCGCGCCCAGGCGGCCGTCCAACGATCTAAGCTGGTTGAGTTCTTGAAGGATACGGACGTCCTGATTCTCGACGCGCAATATACGGATGAAAAATACCAGGAACACATCGGCTGGGGCCACGGCGCCCTGAGCCGCGTGGTTTCGCTCGCGCTCGAAGCCCGGGCGAAGAAACTCGTTCTATTTCACCACGACCCATCGCACGACGACCACAAGATCGACGAAATGCTGGAGCGTGCGCGCTTCCTGGTGGTGGAGAGCGGCCGTAAGTTGGAAGTGGAAGCCGCGCGGGAAGGCGCTGAAATCTGGCTGAGCGGGTCGGCGGCCACTCAATAGCTTATCGCTCACCCACCACTTGCGGCGCAGCGAAAGACAGTCTTAGCTTTGGCCCCGCTTGCCTCGTAGTGTAACGGTAGCACCAGAGATTCTGGATCTCTTTGTCAAGGTTCGAATCCTTGCGAGGCAGCCACGTAAAAGACCTGCGGTCTCACGTGGCTTCGCCAAACAAATCGAGCAAACCGCGTGAGCGAACCTTTTACGCGGTTCGAATCCTTGCGAGGCAGCCACGTAAAAGACCTGCGGTCTCACATGGCTTCGCCAAACACCCCGGCGACCTGGCAGGTCACCAGTCCTAAGGCAGGCGCAAGGCTCGCCGCACTGGAACGGTCAGCTGGCCTGTGACGCTCTGAGAGTGATTTTTCTGCAACTTGGCGATCGCGTCGTTGATCCCCTCAGACATGATTCCATCGATCGGACCGCAATAATAACCGCGGTTGCGCAAGCAAACTTGCAGCGCTGCGACATAGGCTGGGTCGGTAAGCAATTCGGGGCCCGATTTGAAATAATAGTAGATGCGATGGCTGTGCCGGGGGAAAAAATCTGTGTGATTGACATTGGGTGTCTGGTGGAGGAGCCCCCATTCATCCCGCGGAGCCAGAGGGTTCGTGGAGTGGAAAAAGGGGTCGCTCGCCATGACCGAAGGAACAACCAACCCCAGGAAGAGGGCAACGACGCAACGGTGAATGAAATTTGTCTGCATAATGGTCGTAAAAGGAAACGGCTCACGAAAATAAACCACGTGCTCTCAACGGGAGCCAGCACAAATGAAATTGAAATACTCAAGCGCCTCCAAGATCGCGTCCTCGCCGCGCCTGGAAGAAAGTTTGCAGGAGTCCGGCACACTCGTCGCGAAGCACGCCAGAGGTAATTTCGCATCGGTGGTTCAGGCTGGGCATCTGCAGAAGATTGATCGTTCCGCCCGCCGCGCCGCTTCGTTCATCCGCACAGCCAAAGATCACCCTCCGCATGCGGACGTGCACCAGCGCACCAGCGCACATCGCACAGGGTTCCTTCGTTACGTAAAGGTCGCAATCGTTTAGCCGCCAGTCGCCGACGGCCGCTTCCGCCTGCGTAATCGCGAGCATCTCAGCATGGGCCGTGGCGTCCTTGAGCAATTCCGTCTGATTATGCGCGCGGCCGATGATCTTTCCGTCCCGAACGACGACGGCCCCCACGGGCACCTCCTCTTTTGCGAAGGCTTTCGTGGCCAGACGCAGCGCTTCGTTCATGAAATACGCGTCGCTTTGCTTGTCGATCAGATCATCCATCACAGGCCTAACGATCCTGCTCGCTCCGACTGGATACGGCCGTGCAGCTTAAACGGGGCGAACTCATTATATCCATGAAAAAAGCCATTGTCCTTCTGCTTACGTGCATCTTTTCGCTCGCGACGGCGGGCGCGGCGACCGAACAGGAAATCGTAAATCAATCCGCCACTATTCTGCGAGACTTTCGGCGGATGCCGGAAAAGGGCATCCCAGCTCGCGTCCTCCGTCGGGCCAGGGGCCTCGCGATCCTGTCCGTGGTCAAGGTGGGTTTTGGCGTGAGCGGCAAAGGCGGGCAAGGGGTCGTGGTGGCCCGCACGGGCCGAGGCTGGTCCGGGCCTTCATTCGTGGGGACTGGCGGCGCCGGTTGGGGTCCCCAGATTGGCGCACAGATCACCGACTTTGTCTTTGTGCTCAACTCCAACGCCGCCGTCCGCGCGTTCTCCCGTGACGGCAATGTCACGCTCGGGGTCGACGCGAGCGCAGCCGCCGGGCCGGTAGGCCGCAATGCGCAGGCGAGCGTGACTCCGACAGCGGCCATCTACACCTACAGCCGGAGCAAGGGCCTCTTCGCGGGCGCGTCGATCGAGGGCGCAGTGATCGCAACGCAAAAAACGGCCAATACGCGCTATTATGGCCGGCCGGTTCGAGCGAACGATATTTTGACTGGGCGCGTGGCTGCGCCGGCGAGGGCGCGTAATCTTCGCGCCGCTCTCGGGCGCTGAGAGCAGGGCCGGAGCCCCCGGAATAAGGCGACAATTTGCTTTACAACGCGTCGCCCCCTTCGGCACGTTCAGCGACGTGCGGATGATCGCTGTATTCCTGACTCTCCTCGCCAGTGTCTGGCCAACTTCCGCCCAGGAACAAGAGCGCAAACTGGTCGATCGCCTCCTCAAACCCAATATGTCGCTGAACAACCCCGCCCAGGAGAAGCAGTTTTCCGCCACCAGCGCTTCCGTCGACAAACGCGCACCGTCCAAGAGCTATTACACACGAAAAAATTGGCGCACTAGATCGTTTGCCGGCGAGCGGGCTTTCGCCGCCGAACCATTCGCGACTCCAAACTTCCACGGTGCCGGCACAAGAGCGAACATTTCAGCGAGGTCGCACGTAACGAAAACCGGCGCCGTTTATCTTGCGTCTAATGCCCACGGCACTCGTGTCGCTCCGGAAAGCGGCGCCACGGTGGCGGCGGCCACGTTCGCGGGCAATCGGCCATTCCTCGTCCGGGGCAAGAGTCAAAAGGCGCTGAGTGCCCAGGACCAGCCTCTCACGATCGAGCAGGTGCGAGAATTGTTGAACAAAAACAAATAGCAGCTCCGGTCTCTGCATACTCACATGCAACCGGACGAAGCCCTTTCCCTTCTCAAGCAAGGCAGCGCGCAAATCATCAGCGAGGCCGAACTTCGCGAGAAACTCGCCCTCGGCCGGCCGTTACGCGTCAAGCTGGGGGTTGATCCTACGAGTCCGGATCTTCATCTGGGCCACGCGCTGATCCTCCGGAAGTTGCGGCAATTCCAGGATCTCGGTCACGAAGCCATTTTGATCATCGGTGATTTCACTTCGATGATCGGCGATCCGAGCGGCCGTTCCGCGACCCGCCCCCAGCTCAGCCGCGAGCAGGTCCTGGCCAACGCCGAAACGTATCGTGAACAGGCGTTCAAGGTGCTCGACCCCGCCCGCACGCGAATCGTCTCGAACGGCGAGTGGTTCGAACCGATGAAGTTCGAACAAGTCATTCGCCTGAACAGCTTCGTGACCTTGCAGCAGATGCTCCAGCGCGAGGATTTCCGGGACCGGATCGACCGGCAACAGCCAATCCATGCCCACGAAATTCAGTACCCGATCATGCAAGGCTGGGACTCGGTCATGGTGCAAGCGGACGTGGAACTGGGCGGCACCGATCAGCTCTTCAATATTCTCGTCGGACGCGATCTCCAAAAACAGGAAGGTCAGCCTCAGCAGGTTGTTTTCGTTTTGCCTATTCTCGAAGGGCTCGACGGATCGCAGAAGATGAGCAAGAGCCTGGGGAACTATGTGGGAGTGAACGAACCCGCCGCCCAAATCTTCGGCAAATTAATGAGCATTTCCGATGAGCTGATGGGGCGCTACTATCCGCTCCTTCTCGGAAAGCCGCTGGATCCGGCTACTCATCCGCTGGAGGCGAAGAAGCAGCTGGCTGCTTCGATCGTCGAAACCTATCACTCGCGTGAAGCCGCTCAGAGGACCATTGGCGAATGGAACGCGCGCTTCAGCGAAAAACGCTTAGCGGACGCCGAGCTGCCCACGTTTCTTCCGGCCAGCCCGGACATCGTTTCCGTCGTTGTTTCCGCTTATGCGGATGCTTTTGCCGTCACGAAATCGCGCGCGGAGGTGCGCCGCCTTCTCGAGCAAGGCAGCATTCAATTGGATGGAGAGAAACTTCGGGATCCAAAAGCAGTTCTCCAGTTGCGAGCCGGTCAGGTGCTGCGGCTCGACAAAACCCGGGCCGTCCGAATCGGATAGCCGTATCCGCAAACAAAAAAGAGCACGAAGCAAAAAGCTCCGTGCTCTTTGATGAAATAGGTCTCGATTCAGGCCGTCGCCGTCTCGTACATCGCGAGCATTGGGGTCCGCTCGACGACCGGCGCCGCGATCCCTTCGAAATGCGCGCGAATGCTCCTCAGCTCGGACGTGACGAACGCGTCGACAAAATGAAACCGGCGATCGAGCCAGGCGAACACCTTGTTCTTGATTTCATAATGCAGCGCGAGCGTGACTTCCGTGCAGTTCGGCCGGATTTCGGTGAACTCCGCCAGGCCCATCACGTCCAGGTTTCCACCCGAGGATTCAAACGCCATTTGATCGGGCGACTCGCTCTCAACCGATAACAAAACCGTCCGAGCTTCAAAGCCCAGCGGTCCGCGAAAACTGAAATCAACCGTCTTCGACGAGGTGACAGTGGCTTTTGTCACCATAACGAATTGCCGCCGATACGATTGGATGCTCGCGAGGCGCGTTTTGCACTCTTCGAGCGATTGATTCATGTGCAGGGTTTTTTGTAGCAACATAGGATTAGGTTAGTGCCGCCTAATCGAGCAATGCACATGCCCACCAAATCCCTCCTAGGGAACAGCTTCCGTTCCACCCGAATCGTGTATCAATTCGTTACACTTGTGTCTAATTGCCGACAAATTCAGCTCACCACGCTGCTGCCGAAAAACCCCACCGCAGCCCGCCATTCCGGAGTCAATTCAACCGCCCCTTCAACCAGCGTTGGCAGGATCGGAACGTCCAGGATCTGCCGCAAAATGTCGGCATTCGTGCTCGAGGCAATGTCGAGCAGTCCCGACGTGCCGTTCAAAACGACGCCCGCACAGGCCAATCCACATTCGGCTACGCTTCGAACCGTCAGGCTCGTGTGATTCAGGCAGCCGAGACGGTTTTGCGCGACCACGAGGACCGGCAATTTCATCTGCACGGCGAGATCGCTCACAAAAAAATCGCGGCGGATGGGAACGAGCCAGCCGCCTACCCCTTCCACCACCACGAAATCAAAGCGCTTTTCGAGGCTGCGTAGCGCGGCGACCAGCCGTTGCTCATCGATCGTGACCTGCTCAATGAGAGAAGCCGAGAAGGGGGCCGCCGGAGTTTTTAGCCAGACGGGATTTATTTCGTCGATGGTCGCCCCTTCGCTGCTGGCCGCGAGCAAACGCTCCGCGTCGCTCCGATCGCCGCAGCAGATCGGTTTCAGGCCCGCGCACCGCAGCCCGCTCGCCCGCGCCGCGCGCAGAAGCTGCACAGCCGTGTGGGTTTTCCCGACGCCCGTGTCCGTGCCGGTGAGAAAAAGATTCATATGCTTTTCAGCGCTCCGCGCTAAACAAGGAGGGCGATTTCCAAATCGCCCGTCTTTCGTTCGGCGGTTTGTAAACCGCCGCTCCTTTTTTCTTCATCCCTGCGAAAGCGACGCCCGCTAGGCCGCCTGCGCCTGCTTCGCTTCAATCGATTCCATCATTGATTGAAAAATTCTCGCGCCATCAGCGCTGCCCAGGCGCGCTTCACAGGCGCGGTCGGGGTGCGGCATCAGTCCAAAGACATTGCCCTCGCGGTTGCAGATGCCGGCGATGTTTTCAATCGAACCATTCGGATTCGCCGCGGGATCCAACCGGCCATCTGGCGTCGCGTAACGCAGAATGACTTGCCGGCGCTCGTTCAACTCTCGCAGCGTCGCTTCATCCGCAAAAAAGCAACCCTCTCCATGAGCGACCGGCAGGCGCAGGAGCGTCCCCTGCGGGCAACCATGGGTAAAGAAAGAATCAGCGACTTCCACTCGAGTCGTCACCATATCGCAAACGAAATGGAGAGAACGATTCCGAACCAGGGCTCCCGGAAGCAAACCGATCTCGCAGAGAATCTGAAACCCGTTGCAAATCCCGATGACCAATTTCCCATTTCGCGCCTCCTTCACCACGCTTGGCATGATCGGCGAGAAACGCGCGATCGCTCCGCAGCGAAGATAATCGCCATAGGAAAACCCGCCCGGCAGCACAATCGCGTCGAAGCCATCCACCGACGTCTCCTTGTGCCAGACATATTCCGCACGCAGCCCTGGCATTCCGTTCAGCGCCGCGATGCAATCCTGATCGCAATTCGATCCTGGAAATTGAATAACCGCAAATTTCATCAGGCTTCCCTTCTCAACTCCTCAACCCCTCAACCCTTCTGCACTTCGTAATCTTCGATCACCGGATTTGAAAGCAAATCCCGGCAAAGAGCATGAAGCCGCGATTCAACGTCCGGCGTCTTTTCGTCGATTTCGATCTCGAGGTATTTTCCGATTCGCACGCTCCGCACCTCCGGCATCCCAAGATGTTGCATCGCGTCGCGCACCGCCGCCCCCTGCGGATCGAGCACTGCGGCCTTCGGGGTCACCACCACGTTCACTTTCATGCCGGAATATCCGGAGTTGGATGGTGATGGACAAGCGCAATCGTTCATTCCCGAGGCGAGGCGGATTCGCGCACCACTTCGGCCGGTTTCTTATCCTCACGCAATCCCAGGAAAACCGGTTGGCGCAGCTTCCCATCACGCGTCCACTCGGCGAATTTGACCTGGCAGACAAAGACCGGGTTGATCCATTCGCAGCGGCGCATCATTGCGGGCGTAATCCCCTGGACCCATTGTCCGCCCTGCTTCGAGGGCAGATCCGCAAAGGGGCAATCTGTCCGCGTCTCGGCTTTGAAACGCTTGTGCAACAACGCGAGCATCTTGCTGTCGAAGCCGGTTCCTACTTTGCCGGCAAAGAGCAAACGCTTGTTTTGGTAATACCCGACAAGCAACGCCCCAAAGTATTTTCGCGCGCCCTGCGGCGGCGTGAAGCCCCCAATGACAAACTCCTGTTCATTGACGCACTTGAGTTTGATCCAGGCACCGCTGCGACGGTCGGACTCGTAAACCGAACCGCGTTGCTTGCCGATGACGCCCTCGAGCCCCAGCCGCTTCACTTCCTGGAGGAGCGCCACGGGGTCGCCCCCAATCTCCCCCGAAAAGCGGATTGAATCCGCGGCGCCTTCACAAAGCGTCGAGAGCAGTGCTTTCCTGCGCTCCAGCGGCAGGCCAATCAGGCTCTTTCCCGCCGCCTGGAGCAAATCGAAGACGTAGAAGTAGATGGGCGCCCGTCTGCCTTCCATCTCATGAGCCTGCAAAAGCTGAAAAGACGATCCTCCCTTCTCATCCAGTGCGACCACTTCTCCGTCGATCACGCAATCCTCGATCGGCAGCTCCGCGACCGCTGAAGCCACCTGCGCAAATCTTCCCCCAAGTTCGTTTCGGTTCCGCGAAATCAAATTGACCTTGTCGCCGTTCTTGACGGCGATCAGGCGAATTCCATCGAACTTCAGCTCGTAGATCCAATCGCCGGCCGTCGGGGGCGTCTCGACCAGCTTCGGCTTCATCGGCGGAATGAAGCGCGGCTTCCCCGCCGGCAATTTCGCTAGTTCCTTTTCCGGTAGGGATCCGGCGGCCGGACGGCGCCGTCCGGGCTTTTCTTTCGATTTACTTTTTTCCTGGCGTTCGTCTTTTTTTTTAGGCGGCGCTTTAATCAGCTTCGATTTAGATTTGTCGTCCCGATTCGACTGCCATTCCGCATCCCGCTCGGCCGCGATTTGCGCCATGGTGCGACCCGTCTTGACCGATTGATCGTCGCGCTTTTTCGAGATGGGCCGAATGCTGTCTCCACTCTTCAACAGCAGCCACTGCGGCTTCCCGGCCTCCATCCGCGTTCTGATCAGAGCCCACTCCCCTTTCGCCTTCTCGCCATCGAGGACAAGATGAAGCCGGCCCGCGCGCAGAGCTCTTGACGGCTCCTCGCCAAACACGTGGTAATTTCCGCGGTCCCATACCATCACAGTTCCGCCGCCATATTGGCCCTCTGGAATGATCCCTTCGAAGGTCGCGTATTCAATCGGATGGTCTTCAACCTCCACCGCCAGATGCTTTTCGCCTTTTTCCCACGTTAACCCCTTCGGCACCGCCCAGGATTTCAGCACTCCATCCATCTCCAGTCGGAAGTCATAGTGCAATCGGCTCGCGTCGTGTTTTTGAATGACAAAACGAGACGCGCCCTTGACCAGCTTCGGGAGCGGCTTGCCCCCTTTCGGCTCGGCCGTCACTCCGAAATTCCGCTTCTTCTTGTATTCGGCTAATCCCATCTGAATTCGGTCATCATATCATCTGAAACCGCAAATTGCTCGGTGGATCGTGCGCTCCGCGCGCGATGACATAATGGCCCCGAAAGCCTTCAGGGCGAGCACGGACATCGCGCGACGGAGCGCACGATCCACCAAAAAAATCGCCACCCCAATCACGCGGACTGTGGTGGCGATCAATATTGCCTGCGATGTCGGATTAGCGGCCGCGAGGTTTCTTCCCTTTCGGCTTGGACGCGCCGTTCTCCTCGGCCTTGCTCGCGTCCACGTTGATGACTGACTCCGCGAGGGCCGTCAGCTTCTTATCCGCTTCGCCCTCTTCGTTGAGGGTCCGCTGCAGAGTGGCGACGGCATTGTTGTCGCCGAGCAACGACGCGAAGGTCCGCACCACGCCATAACCCGCCATCTCATAATGCTCGACCCGTTGGGCCGCGCCAATGAGGGCGGCGTCCAGGACAGAATCGTCACCGTCTTCGTCGATGATTTCCTTGCCCTCTTCCACCAGGCCTTTCATCGCCTTGCAGGTCTTGCCGGACGGCCTCTCGCCCAGACCCTTGAAAATCTTTTCCAGACGCTCGACGTGCACTTTGGTTTGCGCGAGGTGGTCGGTGAACGCCTGCTTCAGCTCGGGCGCCGAAGCCTTTTTCGCCATTTTCGGCAACGCCTTCACCAGTTGGTTTTCGGCGTTATAGAGGTCTTTCAATTCGTCGATATAAAGGTCTTTCAGGGAATCCATGCTCATAATTAATTGCTCCTTCGTTAATGTTTGAAGGGCCGGGAAAATCCCTCGGCACCTCGTGCGGTTTCGAGTGAAACCGACACAAATAAGAAACGCAAAAGCGGGTGCCTGCGCGTGTGTTTTTCTGCGAAAAACGGAAAGAAAATCCAGCTAGGCGGCGGCTTCCGCGGGCGGCGCGGTTTCGGCCTCCAGCGGTTCACCAACCAAATAGCGCGTGAAACGCCGGATCACGATATTCTCACCCAGCGCTGCAATCTTGGTCGCCACCAGTTCTTTCACGGTTTGATCCGGATTCTTGATGAACCCCTGCTCCATCAGGCAGACCGTGCTGTAGAATTTGTCGAGTTTCCCACCGACGATTTTCGCGACGACGTTCTCCGGCTTGTCCTTGACCTGCGCTTCGTAGATGGCCCGTTCGGATTCTACCAGCTTCTGGGGCACGTCCTCCCGGTTCACGTAGAGGGGATGCGCCGCGGCGATATGCAGCGTGATATCTTTTACGAACTCGCGAAAGCCTTCGTTCTTCGCGACGAAATCCGTTTCACAATTCACTTCCACCAAAACGCCGACTTTTCCTTGCAGATGAATGTAGGAGGCGACAATTCCTTCCTTCGTCGCTCGCGAGGCCTTTTTCCCGGCGCTGGCGATGCCTTTCGTCCGAAGCGCCGCCTCAGCCTTCTCCAAATCACCCCCCGCCTCTGCCAGCGCGCGCTTGCAATCCATCATGCCCGCGTTGGTTTTTTCCCGGAGTTGTCTAACGAGTTGAGGATCGATTTCCATGGAATTGTTGAGAGGTTGAATGGTTGAGAAGTTGAGAGGATAACGAGCGTGAAGGTCTTCTCAACCTATCAACTGCTCAACCTCTCAACTCCGCCGCTAGGCGGAAACCCCCGCCATCTCCACTTGCTCGCGGACGCGGGCTTCGCTGCTGGCTGAGACAATGGCGTCGACCAGCTTTTGCAACATCACTCGGATCGCCCGAATGGCGTCGTCGTTGCCGGCAATGGGATAGTCGATGATCTCCGGGTCCGCGTTGGTGTCCACGATCGCTACCGTCGGGATGCCCAACCGGCGAGCTTCCAGCACCGCATTCGCTTCGCGGGTCGTGTCGATAATGACCATGGCGTCGGGCAACTGCGACATTTCAAGGATCCCGTCCAGATTACGGCGCAGCTTGGCCGCTTCACGATTGAGGGCCGCGAGTTCCTGCTTGCCCATCTTCTTGTAGTCGGGCGACTCCTCGATCTGTTCGATGAATTTGAGCCGGCCAATGCTTTTCCGGATCGTGGCCAGGTTTGTCAGCGTGCCGCCCAGCCAGCGTTGGTTGACGTAGAACTGGCCGCAGGCTGTCGCAGCTTCCTTGACCGCCTCCTGGGCCTGTTTCTTGCACCCCACGAAAAGAATCTTCCCACCGCGTCGCGTTACCTCCTGAAGAAAATCGGTGGCGCGTTGAAGCTGCCGGGCCGTCTCATCGAGGTTGATGATGTAGATCTGGTTGCGTTTTTCGAAGATGAAAGGCTTCATCTTCGGGTTCCAACGCTTGGTTTGGTGACCAAAGTGGACTCCTGCTTCCAGGAGCTCGGGCACTAATTCTGTCGGTATCGCCATAGGTAATTTAGGCCGTTCGGCAGCTGCCGGACGGGGGACGTGGAAGATGGTCTAGCGGCTGGGCAAAGGCAAACAGAATATTACCGTTTTTCCCCGGTGGATTCAGCCCCATCACGAAGGTGTTCGGCATAGCGCGCCAGCAGCCAGCAGAGGTCCGAGAGGCGGTTCAAATACCGCAGAATCTCGGGATTGAAATTCTCCGCCCCCGCCAGCGTCGCCACCCGGCGCTCCGCCCGACGGCAAACCGTTCGGGCCAGATCAAGCGCGGCGGCATCCAAGGTTTCCCCTGGAATGGCCCATCCCTTGAACTTCCCCAACTTGTTCTTCTCCAGGTCGTCGACGGCCGCTGTAAGCCGATCGGTCATGGCGGATGAGGTCAGCTGAAATCCATCCTTCACGTAGCGGCCCAAATCTTCGGCGCCAGTCGCGAGTTCGCCCATTACGATGACCAGCTCCTTTTGCACCGCGGAAATTTGTTCGGTCAAAAAAGAATCCGACGCCGTTACGCGAGCCAGACCGAGCGAGGCATTCAATTCGTCCACACATCCATAGGCATCGACCCGCGCGTCCGTCTTCGGAACACGACGGCCGTACATCAGCGACGTCTCGCCCGCGTCACCTGTTTTGGTCGCGATGGACATCAGCAAAGCGGCAAGCCGCGGGAGTGATGGAGTATTGGAGTGCTGGAGTAATGGCCGTTCATCACTCCACTACTCCAACACTCCATTGCTCCTATCCCAACGCCGGCTGCACTTCCGGCTCGTCGACCAGCGACGTGCCGACTTGTTCACCCAGCTCCACGAGTTTGATCTCGCGAACGGCCGGGAAGCCCGTGCCCGCCGGAATGAGGTGCCCCATGATGACGTTCTCCTTGAAGCCCCGGAGCCGGTCGACCTTGCCCAGCGTCGCCGCTTCCGTGAGCACGCGCGTGGTGTCCTGGAATGAGGCGGCCGAGATGAAGCTGTCGGTTTCGAGCGAGGCCTTCGTGATGCCGAGCAGGACCGGCGTCGCCTCTGCCGGCTTGCCGCCCTGTTCCACCACCTTCGCGTTCTCCGCTTCGAAATCGAGCCGGTCGACCTGATCGCCCCAAAGAAGCGATGTGTCACCCGGATCGGTGATTTTCACTTTCCGCAGCATCTGGCGCACGATGATCTCGATGTGCTTGTCGTTAATTTCCACGCCCTGGAGGCGATAGACTTCCTGCACTTCATTGACCAGATGCTCCTGCAAGTCCTGGGGTCCGCAGACTTCGAGAATCTCGTGCGGGACGACCGGCCCTTCCGTGAGCTGTTGTCCCTTTTTCACGAAGTCGCCCTTGAAGACGATAATGTGTTTCGTCAGCGAAATGAGATGCTCTTCCTCGGCCCCGGTCTCGGGGTCTTTCAAAATAAGCTTCCGTTTGCCGCGAACCGTTCCGCCCATTTCGACGGTCCCATCGATCTTCGCGATTTCCGCCGCATCTTTCGGACGGCGGGCTTCGAATAGCTCAGCCACGCGCGGCAGACCACCGGTAATATCTTTCGTCTTCGCGATCTTCCGCGGCGTTTTCGCCAGCAAGGCGCCCGCGCGGATTTTCTGGCCTTCTTCAACAATCACGTGCGCGCCCGCCGGGATCGAGTAGCTGACGAGGATCTCTTTCTTCTCACCGACCACCACGATTTGCGGGTGCAGGTCTTCCTTGTGCTCGATGATGACCGTCCCCATCAATCCAGTCGCTTCATCGACGTCACGCTTGATGGTGACGCCGGCGATCATGTCCCGGAACTCGATCTTGCCGGTTTTGTCCGTCAAAATCGGCACGTTGTAGGGATCCCATTGCACGAAGGTCTCGCCCTTCTTGACATGGGCGCCGTCGGCCTTGGAAATAACCGAGCCGATCACGACATTGTAGCGGTCGAGCTCACGCCCTTCCGTATTGTGCACGCTGATCGAGCCGTTCTTATTCAAGACGATCCAGCTTCCGTCGAGCGCTTGCACAGTGCGGATCTCATTGAATTGCAGAGTGCCGTCGTTCTTCGCCTTGATGATCGGCTGCTTGAACGTCTGGCTCGCAGTTCCACCGATGTGGAACGTCCGCATCGTCAACTGGGTGCCTGGCTCGCCGATCGATTGCGCGGCGATGATGCCGACCGCTTCGCCCAGCTTCACAAACTGGCCGGTGGCCAGATTGCGCCCGTAGCACTGTGCGCAGACGCCGCGGCCGCATTCGCAAGTCAGCACCGAACGAATCTTGAGACTCTCCACGCCCACCCTCTCGATGGCGGCCGCAATCGGCTCGTCGATGAGTTGATTGGCCTTCACGACCTTCTTCTTCGTCACAGGATCAACCACCGACTCGCAGCTGACGCGGCCGATGATTCTCGTGGCGAGATCGACGACTTCTTCGTCGCCCTCATAAATTGATTTTACCGTGATGCCGTTCACCGTCCCGCAATCCATCTCGTTGATGATGACGTCCTGCGACGCGTCCACGAGTTTACGGGTGAGATAACCGGAGTCCGCCGTCTTCAGCGCGGTATCAGCGAGACCTTTGCGCGCACCGTGCGTCGAAATGAAGTACTCGAGCACGCTCAAACCTTCGCGGAAGTTCGACGTGATCGGCCGTTCGATGATTTCGCCGGACGGCTTGGCCATCAAGCCGCGCATGCCGGCCAGCTGCTTCACCTGCTGGCGATTGCCTCGCGCGCCCGAATCCACCATCAAGAAGACCGGGTTCAATTCCTTGCGGCCCTCGTTGTGTTCGAGGGTGCGGAACATGACGTTCGAGATCTCGTCGCCGGCGTGGGTCCATATGTCGATGATCTTATTGTAGCGCTCGCCGTCCGTGATGATGCCCTTGCGATACTGCTGCTCGACCGTCTTGATCGACTTGTAAGCGTTCTGCAGCTCGGTCTCCTTTTCCTTCGGAATAATCATGTCGTTAATTCCGATGGAAATTCCCGCCTTGGTCGCTTCCGCGAAGCCGAGCTCCTTCAAACGATCAAGCGTCTCGACCGTGCCCTGCTGCCCGGCGACCTGGTAACAGCGCCAGATGATGTCGCTCAATTGCTTCTTGCCCGCGGGCTTATTGAAGAATCCGAGCTTCTTCGGCCAGATCTCGTTGAAGATCACCCGGCCCGCGGTGGTTTCGATCGTCCGCTCGGCTGGATTGCCGTAGATGGTTTCCTGGCCCGAGTCCGGGTTCTGGAATCGAATCCGATCATGTGTTTTCACGGCGCCATCGGCCATGGCGAATTCTACTTCGGTCGCGTTCGCAAACAGCGGCAGACGTGTTTCAGCTGCCGTGCCGGTCGCGCGCCTTGGGTTTTGGGTCAGATAATAACAGCCGAGCGTAATGTCCTGCGAAGGCGTGGTGATTGGCTTTCCGCTCGAGGGCGAAAAGATGTTGTTCGGCGCCAGCATTAGCATGCGCGCCTCCATCTGGGCCTCCACCGAAAGTGGAACGTGCACCGCCATTTGGTCGCCGTCGAAGTCGGCGTTGTAGGCCGTGCAAACAAGCGGGTGAATTCGAATCGCTTCGCCTTCAATGAGCAACGGCTCGAACGCCTGGATGGAAAGGCGATGCAAGGTAGGCGCGCGATTCAGCAATACCGGATGCCCTCTCGTCACTTCTTCCAAAATATCCCAGACCTCCGGCGTCTGGCGTTCGATCATTTTCTTCGCGCTCCGGACGGTGTGGACGTAACCCATGTCCTTGAGCCGGCGAATGATGAACGGCTCGAAAAGAACCAGGGCCATTTTCTTCGGCAACCCGCATTGATGAAGTTTCAATTCCGGCCCGATGACGATGACCGATCGGCCTGAATAATCGACCCGCTTGCCCAGCAGGTTCTGACGGAACCGTCCGCCCTTGCCCTTGAGCATGTCGCTGAGCGATTTCAGCGGGCGGTTGCCTGCGCCGGTGACCGCGCGGCCGTGACGGCCGTTGTCGAACAATGCGTCGACCGCTTCCTGAAGCATGCGCTTCTCGTTGCGGATAATCACGTCCGGCGTCTTGAGCTGGAGCAGGTTCTTCAACCGGTTGTTGCGGTTGATGACGCGGCGATAGAGATCGTTCAAATCCGAGGTCGCAAAGCGGCCGCCTTCCAGCGGAACGAGCGGACGCAGATCGGGCGGGATCACCGGGAGGACATCGAGCACCATCCAATCCGGCCGGGCATGCGAGGAGGCAAAGCCCTGGACGAGCTTCAAACGCTTCGCCAGCTTCTTGCGAATCTGTTTGCTCTTCGTGTTCCCCATCGCCTCTTCCAACTCTTTGTTGAGCTTGTTGAGGTTGATCTCGGAGAGAAGCTTCTTGACCGCTTCCGCGCCCATGCCGGCGACGAAATCTTCGCCGTACTGCTCCTGCGCTTCGCGATACTCGATCTCGTTCAAGAGCTGCGTCTTTGTCAGCGGCGTCTTGCCCGGGTCGATGACGATGTAGTCCTCGTAATAAATGACGCGCTCGAGCTGGCGCGCGCTCATGTCCAGCATGAGGCCCAGCCGCGAAGGCATGCACTTGTAGAACCAGATGTGCGAGACAGGGACGGCCAGTTCGATGTGGCCCATCCGTTCGCGGCGCACCCGCGCCAGCGTCACTTCCACGCCGCAACGGTCGCAGATAACGCCCTTGTGCTTGATCCGCTTGTATTTCCCGCAGGAGCATTCCCAATCGCGCGTCGGTCCGAAAATCCGCTCGCAAAACAGGCCGCCCTTTTCCGGCTTGAAGGTCCGGTAATTGATCGTCTCCGGGTTCTTGACCTCGCCTTTGCTCCACGACCGCATCGTGTCCGAAGACGCGACGCCGATCGCCACTTGATCGAAGCCCACGGAGCGTTCTTCGCCCACCAGTTCCCGCCAGGAATGTTCGTTCATTGTATTAAGAGATCTTCAGTTGAAAAAATTAAGCGACGTTTTCCAGGAACGCGGCCGGCGCCTGGCCGCCGACTTTGACGTCGAGGCCTAACGATTGCATTTCCTTGATTAAGACGTTGAAAGATTCAGGTGTCCCGGCCTCGAGCGAGTTGTCGCCTTTGACGATCGACTCGTAGATGCGCGTGCGTCCTTGCACGTCGTCGGATTTCACCGTGAGCAATTCCTGCAGAGTATAAGCCGCGCCATACGCTTCGAGCGCCCAGACTTCCATCTCGCCGAAACGCTGGCCGCCGTATTGGGCCTTGCCTCCGAGCGGCTGCTGCGTGACCAGCGAGTATGGGCCGACCGCGCGCGCGTGGATCTTGTCCGCGACCAAGTGGCCCAGCTTCATCATGTAGATGTAACCGACCACGACTTCCTGATCGAAAGTGTCGCCCGTGCGCCCGTCATAAAGACGCGCCTTGCCCGTTTCCTGGACCCAGGTGAAGCCCTCTTTCTTCTTCGCGTCGTTCAAATACTCGCGGATTTTCGCTTCCGAAATTCCGTCGAACACCGGAGTCGCGACTTTGAAGCCGAGTGCTTTCGCCGCGACGCCCAAGTGGGTTTCCAGAACCTGCCCGACGTTCATACGACTCGGCACACCGAGCGGGTTCAACACGATCTCAACCGGTGTTCCATCCGCCAGGAACGGCATGTCCTCTTCCGGCACGATGCGCGCGACAACGCCCTTGTTGCCGTGACGTCCCGCCATTTTGTCGCCAACGCTGAGCTTGCGCTTGCTGGCGATGAAAACTTTGACCTGCTTGATGATGCCGGGATCGATGTCGTCTCCGCTCTCGACGCGATCCATCGAGCGTTCACGCTCCAGCTCGAGCTCCGCGAACTTGTGCTCGTACGACGCAATGATCTCGCGGATCTTGTTCCGGATCGGGCTCGGATCGATCTCGATATGATCGTAAACGGTCGCGAGCTTGCGCAGCAGCGTCTTGGTGATTTTGCGATTCGCCGGAATGATGATTTCGCCCGTTTGGGCGTTCACCACATCGAGCGGAATCTTCTCGCCCAGGAGAATATTCGAGAGCGCGTCCGTCAGTTGTTCGGTCAGCTCCTCTTTCTTTTTCCGGTTGTCTTCCGTGATCGTCTTGAGCTGGCGCTTCGTTTCCGAGGGCGTCAGCTTCTCGCGCGAAATTTCGTGGCGCGATGAAACTTTCACGTCCATCACGATGCCGTAGGTGCCCGAGGGAACCGTCAGCGACGTGTCTTTCACGTCCGCCGCTTTTTCACCGAAGATGGCGCGAAGCAGACGCTCTTCCGGCGCCAATTCCGTTTCGCTCTTCGGCGTGATCTTGCCGACGAGAATGTCGCCGGGTTTCACTTCCGCGCCGACGCGAACCACCCCATCCGGTCCCAGATTGCGCAACGCTTCCTCACTGACGTTCGGAATGTCCCGCGTGATTTCCTCCGGGCCGAGCTTGGTATCGCGCGCCCCGATCTCAAATTCATCGATGTGAATCGAGGTGTAGATGTCTTCCTTCACGACCTTCTCCGAGATCATGATGGCATCTTCGAAGTTGTAGCCGTTCCAGGGCATGAACGCGACCAGCACATTTCGCCCGAGCGCCAATTCGCCCTGGTCCGTGTTCGGCCCGTCGGCGATGACCTGGCCGCGCTTCACGTGCTGGCCTTTTTTCACGATCGGCTTCTGGTTTACACACGTGCCCGCATTCGAGCGCATAAACTTTCGCAGCTCATAAACGTGAACGCCCGCCTCGAGATCCGTCTTCAACTTCTTGCGGCCCTCCGGCATGTGACCGTCTTTTGTGACGACGATCTGATCTGCCGTCACGGAGGCGACCTTGCCCGATTCCGTTGAGATCAAAACTGCGTGTGAATCGCGCGCGACTTTGGCTTCCAACCCTGTCCCGACCAGCGGTGCCTCCGAAACAATCAGCGGAACGCCCTGGCGCTGCATGTTCGAGCCCATGAGCGCGCGATTCGCATCGTCATGTTCCAGGAACGGAATGAGACCCGCCGCCACCGAGACGAGCTGCTTCGGCGAGACGTCCATGTAATGGACTTTCGACGGTTCCACTTCGAGGAAATCGCCGCGATAACGGACCGAGACTTTTTCGCCGGTGAAATGTCCCTTCCCGTCCATGGGCGCGTTCGCCTGGGCGACGAGGAAATTCTCTTCCCGATCGCCGGTCAAATAATCGACCTGATCGCTCACCCGGCCTTTTTCGACCTTGCGGTAAGGCGTTTCGATAAATCCAAATTCGTTGATCCGCGCGAAGGTGCTCATCGAGCTGATCAGACCGATGTTCGGGCCTTCCGGCGTTTCGATGGGGCAAATGCGGCCGTAGTGCGACGGATGTACGTCGCGCACTTCGAAGCCCGCGCGATCCCGGCTCAAACCGCCAGGCCCGAGGGCCGAAAGACGACGCTTATGCGTCAGCTCCGCGAGCGGATTCGTTTGATCCATGAACTGCGAAAGCTGCGAGCGCCCAAAGAAGTCGCGAATCACCGCGCTCAGCGCTTTTGGATTGATCAACTTCTGGGGCGTCATGCCGTCGATGTTGATGTCGAACAAAGTCATGCGCTCCTTCACGAGACGCTCCGTGCGCGCGAGACCGACGCGGCACTGGTTGGCGAGCAATTCACCCACTGTCCGGACACGGCGGCTGCCGAGGTGATCGATGTCGTCGAGAGTGCCTTCACCGCGGCGCAGACTGATTAGATATTTGATCGCCCCGATGAAGTCCTTGTCGGTCACGATGCGCTCTCCGAGATCGACGTTGATCCCGAGCTTCTGGTTGATTTTGTAGCGGCCCACCCGGCCGAGATCGTATTTTTTCGGATCGAAAAAGAGACGCTTCAGGAGCGCTTTGGCATTGGCCACCGTCGGCGGATCGCCGGGGCGCAGTTTCCGATAAATGTCTTTCAGCGCCTCTTCCTGGTCGTGAGCCGGATCTTTTTTCAGCGCCTTTACGACGGTGTCGTCGTTCGAGATGTCGATCACTTTTACCTCGTTTCGGCCCAGCGCCATGATCTGGCGAACAGTCGCCGCCGTCAGCGGCTCGAAGGCGCGCGCAACGGTCGCTTCGCCGTCGAGCACGTCGGCAATCAGGACCTTCGTCGCGAGCTCTTCCTCGCCCAGTTTCTCACTGAGCTTGAGGGTCTCGATGTGATAAAAAAGTTTGATCACTTCCTCGTCGGAGCCATAGCCAAGGGCGCGGAGAAACGTGGTCGCGAGGAATTTCCGCCGGCGCTTCCGGCGGTCGAGATAAATGTAAAGCAGATCGCTCGTATCGAACTGCACTTCGATCCAGGAGCCGCGATCCGGAATGATGCGGAAACTGTAAAGCACCTTGCCGTTGAGATGGATGCTCGATTCGAAGGCGATCCCCGGCGAACGATGCAGCTGGCTGACGACGACGCGCTCCGCGCCGTTGATCACAAAAGTCCCCTGCGGCGTCATGAGCGGGATTTCGCCCATGTAAACTTTCTCCTCTTTCGTGCCTTTTTCCTCGCGGAGCTGGAAAGTCACATGGAGCGGTGCGCTGTAAGTCTGGCTTTCCCGTTGCGCTTCGAGCGCCGTCAATTTCGGCTCGCCGATCTCGTAATGGCTGAAATCGAGGGTCGCCTTTTCATCGTAGCTCTCGATCGGGAACACTTCCTTGAAGACGGCCTGAAGCCCTGACATTTTCCGCTTCGAAAACGGCACATCCTTCTGGAGGAAGTCGAGGTAGGAATTGAGTTGAACCTCGATGAGGTTTGGAGGCTCGATGCCTTCCTTAATGGTTCCGAAGTAGATACGTTCCGACATAATTACTACACCAATCTCCGAGGTTGATAGACGCGGCCCCCAAACGGAGAGGGCGGCTCGTGAATAGACCTACGGCTTTAGCCGCAAGTGAGGAGCGCAAAAATGACAGCAAAACAGCAGCCTGTCAAATTGACCACCACCGTTTTGTTGCCTGGTTAAATTTTGTCCGTCGTGTCCGGGTTTGAAAATAAATCGACTGCTCTAACGAAATATTTCTGACATGCCGGCAGCCGGCGCGCAAGCTTTTTTGCGCGCCAGGCCGCAGGAATGAAAATTACTTGATTTCGACTTTGGCGCCGGCCGCTTCGATCTTCTTCTTGATCTCTTCGGCTTCCGCCTTGGTCACGCCTTCCTTGATCGTCTTGGGAGCGCCTTCGACCAGGGCTTTTGCTTCCGCCAGGCCAAGGCCGGGGACTGCGCTGCGAACTTCCTTGATCACGCCGATCTTGTTCGCGCCCATTTCTTTCAGAACGACCTCAAAAGCCGTCTTCTCTTCAGCCGGAGCCGCTGCCGCGCCGCCCGCGACCGGAGCCGCTGCCGCCGCGACCGGAGCCGCTGCGCTGACGCCCCATTTCTCTTCGAGCTCCTTCACCAGACCAGCAATCTCGAGAACGGTCAGGCCGCTGAGTTGCTCCACGATTTTTGTTGTATCCGCCATATTATTTCCTCTGATTCGCCGCCCCCGAAAGCTTTCGGAGAATTGAGCTCGGCAGCCGCCGAACCGGACAAGTTGTTTGTTGCTCGCCCCGCCATCCGCGGCGGCACGAAATTGTTGTTAAGCTGGGTTTTCCGTCGGTTTCTCCCCGGTGGTTGACTCTGCTGCGGGCGTTTCCGCCGGGGCTTCGGAAGTTTGCTCCGCTGCCGGCGCTTCTTCTTTCGTTTCCGCTACGGGCGCTTCTTGTTTCGTTTCCGCTACGGGCGCTTCCTCCTTCGCCTCTGGAGCGGCCGCCGTTGGAGCCTCTTCTGTGCTCGGAGCGGGTGACGGTGTTTCCGCGGCAGGAGCCGCCGCCGCTTGCGAAGCTTCTCCCTGTTCCCCCTTGGCCTTCAAAAGTCGTGCGAACGCAGACGCGGGCTCATTCAAGACCCGCACCAAACTCGTCGCCGGCGCGAGGAGCAATCCAAGTAACCGAGACAGCAAAATCTCCCGCGAAGGCAATTCGGCCAGGGCTTCCACGTCCGAGGTCGATAAAATCGATTTGTCGACCACGCCGATTTTCAGCGAGGCAATCTTAAACTCCGCGGCGAACAGCTTCAAAATTTTCGCCACCGGCGCGACATCGTTCTCTCCCATCACGATCGCGGTCTGGCCGGTGAGTTTGTCGGCGACGTCCGGCATTCCGGAATCGGCCATCGCCCGTTTCAGAAAACTGTTCTTCACGACGCGCACTTCCGCGCCGGCCGGAGCGAGCCGGCTTCGCAGCTCGCCGAACTGATCGACCTTCATCCGTTGGTAGTCGGTGATGAGGAGAAACGGCGAGCGATTGAGCTTCTCGGCGAGGTCCGAAACGATGGTGGCTTTTTCTGGTCTCATGCGAATGGCTCCCGTTACACGGTCAGGTAAGGCGACGGATCGACATGCAACCCGGGCGACATCGTCGCGCTCAGCGTCATCCCTTCGACGAACCGGCCTTTGGCCGTCGCCGGTCTCGAACGCACGACCGCCTCAATTACCGCAGTCCCGTTTTCGATCAATTGATTTTCCGCGAATGAAAATTTGCCGACTGGCACCGCGACGTTGCCGTTCTTGTCGAGCTTGAACTCCACCCGGCCCGCTTTCACTTCGCCCACGGCTTTCGCGGTATCTTCAGTCACGGTCCCGGTTTTCGGATTCGGCATCAGGCCGCGGGGGCCGAGCACTTTGCCGAGCTTGCGCACCTCGGCCATTGCGGCTGGCGTCGCGATGGCGACATCAAAATCCTGAAAACCTTCCTGACATTTTTGGATCATGTCCTTGAAGCCGACATGCTCGGCGCCGGCGTCCTTGGCCGCTTTCGCCGCCTGGCCTTCCGCGAAAACGAGGACGCGCACTTGCTTTCCGCTCCCGTGGGGCAGCGGGCAGGTTCCGCGGACCATCTGGTCTGATTGCTTCGGATCGACCCCGAGACGGAACGAAACCGTCACGGTTTGGTCGAACTTTGTCGGCGGCAGCTTCTTCAGCGTCGAAACCGCTTCGTTCAGGTTGTAAGTTTTTGTGCGGTCCACCTGCTCGGCGGCCGCGCGATAACGTTTGCTGCGATTTTTTTGCATGATCTTGTGCAGTGCCAGCGAGCCCATGCTCTCCTGCTTTGCCCGTGCCTTCCTCGGCGCGGGACGTGGAGAATAATGGTGATTTGGGCGTTGTCAAAACCGAAAACAACCTGCTAAACCTCGGGCATGACAACCAACCCTACAAAAAACCTAATGCTTACAGCTTTCCTTGTTTTGGCTGCTGCCATGGCGGTTACGGCAGCACCTATCAATTTTAGCGAAGTCTCGCTCTGGGTCCGCGCCCGCGAAACGGATCAATCGATCGTGCGCGAGGTCACCCAGCGCAAACTCTCGCGCGCCCTCACCCCGCAGCAGGAAACCACCCTCAAGGCGCAAGGCGCGAGCGATTCCCTCGTTCAGTCATTGCGAAGTCCAAATGTGATTGCGGCTCCCGCCGATGTCGCGGCGAGCGAAGTAAAATCGCAGCCCCCCAGCGTGCCGCAGTCCCGGGAAATCGCCGCCGAGTCCGCGGCCGATAATTTGGAAATCTTCGAGTTGCCTGCCGGCCACCCGATTAATCTCAGCCAATGGGGCGGACCCGATTACGAGTTTGCTTTCAACATCATTCGATATGCGGGTGAAGACATCGTCGTCCCGGTGGTCGTCGACACCGTGCGCACCTATACCGACGTCGCCACCTACATCTGGCCGCTCGGCACCGGTCCCCGAATGACACACCCAGGCTTTCGGAGTGGCCGGTTCACGCCATACCCGGACAATGACGTAATCTATGATTCCAATTGGATGGGCGATTACACTTCGACCGCGTCCCGTTCCGTCTCGCGTAGCATGTCCATCGACAAACGGAACCCCGTCGTGATCAAGGGCCTGCCCTACACGCTCTACCCCATTTACGGCGTCCGCGGCGTGTCGCTCTATTACATCACCAGCTCGAGCAATTCCGTGAGGCTGGCCGTGAACACCTGGCGGCGCTAGGCGAACTGGAGCCCTGGCCGCGGTAGGCCGTGCGATGGAGCGCAAGCATCCGTGCTTTCGTCTCTCCTTGCGGGCATCGCCAGAAACGGCGATGCTCTGTCCGGACAAATGAAGAACAGCGCGGCTAGTCAGCATAATAAAGCGCTTGCCGAAACAATTCGGAGCCGAGCCACGAAACTCGGTGACACCGAGCTTCGGGCGAAGGCAAACCGTCTGGCGCAAATTATCGAACAGGCTGAGACGGAAGCGCCCGCGTCTGTGCTGGATCTGATCTTCCGCAAACCAACCGCAGCCGAAAAGCATCGCGGATTGGAGCTCGAAGCGATCGCTCGCCAGCTCGTGGAAAAGCATGGCAAGGCCCTTGCGTAAGATTGTCCGCGAGCATCTCTTCGAGGAATCTTTATCCACGCTGTTTGCCGACGCGAGTGCGGCTGATGAATACCTTGCCGCCGCCGAATGGGTCCTCGCCTACGATCCATCGATTGGATTTCCCATTAAGGAAGGTTCTTCGGTATGGCTGCTGCCGATGCAGCCACTAAAGGATCGGCAAGTATCGCTCTTCTACACCTTCGATTCGTCTACCGTCCGGCTTCTTTTGATCCAGGCCGCTTCCTGAATTGTCCGATTGATGTCGCAGCTTGGTGTCGATTTGAAAAAACGATGCGTCCAGGATCGGCGACTACAGTTCGTCTGTGTCGCACTCTGTTTCCCGTGCCATGTGCATCGACAAACGAAACCCGTTCTGGTCAAGGGCGTGCCGTACACGCTCTACCCTATTTACGGCGTCCGCGGCGTCTCGCTCTATTACATCACCAGTTGAAGCAACTCCGTGAAGCTTGCTGTCAACACTTCGCGGCGCTAATTACGAAACGCGCTTACATCACGCCCAGCGGGTGATCGCACGCTCCCACAGCCTGCTCGCAGCGGAGGGCGCGATGGCAAAATAGCGTAAGCATCTTGCGTTTGCCATCCGGCGACGAAATGGTCAATGTGGTCCGTTTCGACCACGTTCAACCGGTTACCAGAAGTAAAATCATTCGACCCGCCAGTAAAAAAAACAATAGACCGAGAGCAGCTTGCGTCGCGAAAAGTCGTCTGGCTATGCCGAACGGCACCGCGTGCTCATCCCCTGCATGGAAAAGCTCCAGTATGTTCGGTATGTTAATTAGTTTTTCGCCGAAGATAAAACTGGCTTCGACACTGAGGCCTATCGCAACACCAAAGGCCTTAAGGAGCCCACCTAAGCGCTGCCAAAAACCAGCGTCGGGTCGCAGGAAAACCCTCCTTGATCTGTCCACCGAGTACTCCGCTTGTTCGGTTTTAAGATAGCCCGCGCCCTGCGGTTTCGCTCGAAACCAGCGAAACCACACATTGTTCGCAAAACACATGCCGAACGTATATATGAGAGCAAAACCAAAGACTAAGATAAGAGCATTCTTCCCGAGTACCCACGGTCGTGTTCCGTAACCGTCGATATACTTCGAACAAAAAAGCCAACATCTTTCCAAATGCCGCCCCTGCTCGCGATCAAGCGCTAGAATCTTGCGACGCGTTTCGCAAGCTCGAAAACGAAGCCCCAAATATTCGGAAATGTATCCAGATTGTCGGAGCTTCTCTGAGAGCGTTCGATAAATTCTCTCCGCTTGGACATACGCTATCAAAGCCTCATCGCTCCCCCCGGACATGCTCTTTTCATCCCCTTCATCCTCTTCCCCAACGCGGTAATCAGACCAACGGGCATAAGCCACGTCGACGCGGGATACATCAAGATCGCCGAAAAAAATCCTCGAGATATGCGTGTCGACTAGCCGCAGCGTTCCGGACAGCTTTCCACCGCGCAGGTTCAGCTTGTCGGCATGCGCTCTACTAAAATCGATATCGTCCAAGACCGATCCGTAGAAGTGACTGTCAAGAATATGTGCGTCCCTAAACGTTGCACCACTTGCATCCAGGGTTGTAAATTTGACTCTAGGCAACACAGCGCGGTCGAAATTGATGTGCCGCGCAGTGCCATCGTAGAACCATGGCGATGAAATAGCCTTGCATTGATCGAACCTAGAATTGTTGAGATTACATTCGCGGAATTTCGTTTCCGTGCCCAAACTCGCTCCGCGGAAGGTAGCGCCGCGAAGATCGCACCTCACGAAGTCACTGCGATCTAACGTTGACCCGTCGAAATGAGCCCCGCGAAGGTTAACCCTGTCGAACGTTGTGTAGCGAAGGAGCGCTTGATCAAAGTCAGCTCCGGAAAGATCCGTCTCCACGATATGCGCACCGTCCCAACAAATGAACTTGACGTTCGCCCTCGCCGGCAGCTCGCCTGGCCCAACCTCGATACCACTCAAATCAAACCACGTTTGATCAGCAATAATCTGGCTGGTGACTCCCAAATGCCTGAGGAGTTCATCTCGATCTGGGGATGCAAGAGCGGCCAATATCTCACGCCTTTTGTCATCGCTTATTGAGGTCATTAGAGACTGCGCTGGAATCGGGAATGCTTCAGCCGGGATTGTAGGCGTTGAATTTCCTGCAGCGTTTTCGAGTGCGAAAAGTGTGGCGGCTAAAACGTTCCGCGCAATCATAGGCGAACGAATTCGTGAATAAGAATGGCAGGCTTACCGTCGAGCAGAATGAGACGCGCTCGTTGAACTGCCTGAATTGCTCCCGCGGCACGGAATGCAACACCAAGTTTGTCGGATATTTGCTCCCGATACCACAAATTGCGATAGCTACAGCGCTTGGCTGACTCGCAATCTCTGACGATTTTGCCGATCGTATCGGATTTTTCCTGCAATTTAGCTCTCGATTGCGGGCTCATTACGTCGACACGTATCCATGACCTGGCAAAAAGTAATACCCTGCTTTCCGGATCGTTGATATCGACCGGAATAATCACGTCTCTCTGCATTACTTTTGCCCCATCGTCTCCTAACTTGAGGTGAATCGAAGCCTCCCGCGGCAGCATATACGCCTCATCTTGATAGAGTACTTTGGGTTTGGCAGAGGAGGCGAATAGTCGTTGGATAGTCTCAGTAACCGTGTCCGTAGTGAGGATCGGGTAGACGTCGCGATCCTTGATTTTGCGCAGAAGACTGTGCGCACTTTCGACCCTAAAGGTGCGTCCGATCTTCCGCTCTGATATCTCCCAAAACAGAAGCGTATTTCTAAGCTTTCGCATCAACGTGTTTATCGTCCAGCCCAGCAATGCAACCACGAAGACGCCACCCAGCAGACGTTCCGGGTCCGGTACATTCTGCGTGTGATCGATCAGATACCACCCTAGTCCGCCTTCGGCCACCCAAATCATTTCAACTGTCACCGTCAACAAGAACGCAACCGCACATCCAATTTCTAAACCGGTAAAAATTCCCGGCGCAGACCAGCAACATAGCGCGAGCCAGCGGCGTACAGCTCCGATTCGCATAAAAGCCAACGAGTCGAACACCTCGATGGGCAAGCCACGGACCGCGTCCATCGTGTTAACCAAAATTGGCCAGGTAGCTCCGAAACATATTACGATCAGTTGCGACTTCGTATTGAAGCCGAGTATCAAAGCGCAGATCGGCCAAACCGCCGCGCTGGGTAGCGCGCGTAAGAAATTCACGACTGGTTGACCAACAGAGTAAACGGCGCGCGATATGCCGAGAGTAAAACCAGCGAGTACACCCACAATGCTCGCGATCAAAAAACCAAGACTAAAACGACCGAGAGTGAAGCCAATGTGATACCACAGCGGTTGCGAATTTTGTGTTGCCGGCGTGCCATCTGAAAACAACAAATCATGCACGATTGTAGATATGATTCGCGTCGGAGACGACCATTGGCCCGCGTCAACGACACCTTTAGAGCTCGCTACTTGCCACACCAATAAGAGGCCGCAAAAAAACGGCAGCAAAATCCAATAGGGATGGACAACAACTGCAGAGAAGCCTAGTCGCCCTTTTTCTTTATTAGCCATTGCTCGATCTTGAGTCGACCCGACGATTTGTCCGAGTAATCCGCACGATTGAAAACGCGATACTCTGGCCCGTGATACCACGTCCGTACCGCAAGGATCTTGTCAGCAAAGTCAATGGCGCCCTCCAGATCATGCGTCACGACCAACGCCGATAACGGGTGTGCTTTGGAATCCCGTCCCTCTCGCAAGCTACGCAGGAGATTCGCCATTCCTTGGCGACGCGTCGTATCGATGTTTGCAAAAGGCTCATCCATAAACAACACTCGCGGCTCCTTAACAAGTGCTCGGCAAATAGCAACTCGCTGCTGTTGCCCACCACTCAACCTTCTGACATTTACATCAGCGACATCATTCATCTGCGCTAGGACCAAGAGGTTCTTCCCTAGTTCTTCCTCCTCAGCGGATATTCCCGACTCAGAAACTCCCAGCAGAACGTTTCCGAGCGCAGTTTGCTTTGGATATAATCCCGCAGTGAAGTTCTGGGGTACATATCCAAAGTTTTCGTCCGGTCCAGTTATTGGCCGAGCGCCAAAACTAATGTTACCGACGTAGGAAGCATCTGGCAGGCCGCCGTAGCCGAGCGATCGTTGCATAAGTCCGCACGCGAGTCGCAGGATTGTGGTTTTGCCGCCGCCAGATTCACCGACAACTGCGACGAATTCGCTAGGCCCCACTGTAAAAGAGCAATTGTAGACCGTTGGCGGGTCTTCTGTGTTATACCAGAACGAGACCTGTTCTAGACACAGCATACTCAACTATTCAGAATCGGTGAGAATTGCATCGAGAGGAGGCGGCGAAGAAATGAAATTAAGGCGCTGCATTGGTTCTTGAAGCTCTTCGAGCGCGCTCCGCTTCAACTGGGCTTCAAAGGCTGGCATACCGATTAGCGGCAAGTCTTCTCGTCGAATCCTTGTAAAGGACGCGAGAATTTCCCGTGTTTCCGGTTCATTGCTGTTAATGAAATCGTTCGCGCGTCCGAATGCCCGCCGAAATCTTGCAGCAATATCACGGTTCGCTTTCAACCATTGACTTGTTACCGCATAAGTTGCTACTGCGGTATTCGTGGACACTTTCAAATATTGCGTAGCCAATAACTTGTACCGTCCTGTTCTAAGCGCCGGCTGGATAAAAGGCTCGACCACCGAAACGACGTCGACATCGCCTCGGTCGAGCGCAGGCAACATGTCTGGGAAACCAATGCTAACTAACGTAAGCACTGGTTTGTGGACACCTTCCATTTCCAAAAATCTGCGCAACATTAGTTCTTCAATATTTTTTGTTGTATTGACTGCGATACGCACCGATGTCGTGGCCAGATCTTTTGCTTCAAGCCGTGAATCTTTCTTCACCAGCAATGCGTGGTTAATATGATCGGCACGCTCATACGTCCCTCCAGCCAACGACTTGAGGAATTTGCCCGACGAGGGATTTGTGACGCTGTCGATGGCTAAGATTGACACGACATTCGCGAAGCCAATATCCAAATCGCCGGTCTGCAGAGCGGGGAGGATCACAGCCCCGCCCTTCATTGGTTGCAGCTCAATCTGAAGACCTTCTTTCTGAAAGTATCCCTTCGAAATACCCACGTAAAGATGCGCACACTCAGTGATAGGTATGTAGCCGACGCGCAACTTAGCCTCAGAGATATCGTTCTTTTTTTTGCGGGAGCAGCCTGCTGAAAACGCGACCGCCACGAACGCTACGCATAGCACGAGACGCATGGGTAGATCGAACACGCGTGTCGCTCTCAACGATAAACACCTCCGCCTAGATTTCTCACTTACAAAGGTCTCCTTATTCATAATGTAACTCTTTATCTTTCTCGTCGTTTCTAGAACCGATGAGAGATGCCCATTGTCATTCTCCCTTTCCGTCCCTCTTTGTTCGCCTTAACAGCCATTTTGAGATCATGCTACGTCCCCCTATAGACGAGACCGCACGACCGGTAACGAGAGCGTTGCTTCGAAGAGCGCGAGAGCTCGGAGTTTGAGGGCGAATTTCCATGTTCGAGGGGATTTAGCGGACATGAAATGTTTTCACCGTTAGGAAGGCAAGCTTATTCTACGGTCATACCTGCCATTGTTTTGCCGTCGAGGCGGCACTTAACAAGACGTAGAAACTCGGTGTATGCGGGCGCGCAGAAGCGCATCCCTCCGACAAGAAGACTAGGGTTTCATTATATTCTTCACGATCTTGCCTTCCTTCATCACGAAGGAGACGCGTTCGGTCGCGGTGATGTCGGTTGTCGGATCGCCGGGAATGGCGATGATGTCGGCGAGCTTGCCTTTCTCGAGCGTCCCGACCTTTTGTGAGATGCCGAAGAGGTCCGCGGTGACGGAAGTAGCGGAGCGCAGGGCTTCGATCGGCTCCATCCCCAGACGGGTCATGAGCGCGAACTCTTTTGCGTTTTGACCGTGGGGGAAGACCGCGGCGTCGGTGCCAAAGGCGATTTTCACCCCGAGGCGCACGGCATTCCGGAACATCTCGGTCCGTGCCTCCGCGGCGGCCTTGGCTTTGGCCTGCAAGGGCGGCGGGTATTGGTCGAGTTTTCCCATGATCCACTCCGTCGCCATCAAGGTCGCGACGAGATAGGTGCCTTTCGTTTTCATCAAGGTGAGCGTGTCGGGTTTCATGAATGAGCCGTGCTCAATGGAATCGACGCCGGCGGCGATCGCTTCCTTCGCGGCCTGATCGCCATGGCAATGCACGGCCAGTTTCTTCCGCAATCGATGCGTTTCATCGGCCAGGGCAGCGACTTCCTCAGGGGTCAATTGCGGTGTATCCACCTCGTCCGCCATCGACAAAACTCCCCCTGAGACCGCCGCTTTGATCACGTCCGCCCCGTTTTTCACGACATACCGGACGGTGCGGCGAATCGCGGCAGGACCGTCGGCAATTCCGTCCGTGAAATCGGGTTGCCGTCCGAAAAGGTTGTCTCGAAAACCGTTCGCGTCGTCGAAGTGCCCTCCGGTCGCGCCGATACCTTTGGTCGCGACCAGCATGCGCGGGCCTACCACCGTGCCGTTTGCGATGGCGTCCCGCAGTGCGACATCGACAAAATGCCCGCCGCCCACGTCACGGACGGTGGTAAATCCCGCCTCGATTGTCACCCGCGCGTTGGGAATGGCGGAGTAGGCCCTCTTCGCCGGTTCCTCCTGTAAATCGCGCAACACCGTCGCCTGATAATTCCCCGAGAAATCGAAGGTCAGGTGGGTGTGCGCATCCATGAAGCCGGGCGAAAGCGTCGCGTCGCCGAGGTCGATCACCTGCGCGCCTTTGGGAATCGGCAGGTTGCTCCCGGCATCGGTGATGGTCGTCCCCTGGATAATGACAACACCATTGGCGATCAACGCCTTCGCTTTGCCGTCGAAGAGTCGGGCGGCCTTCAGAACAATGATCGGCGACGGGTCGTTCGCCGCGCCGCGCGAGTCTTCCAGCGCTACGGCAAAAAGAGAAACGATTGCGAGGACAACTTTGAGGCGAAGGCGCGACATGTCCGCTTATAGAAAGGCGAGCCCGGCCAGGCAATCAGAATGCACAACCCGTCACGGGTTTCGCAGCTTGCTCGTGCTGTTTGCGATCCCTTGCCGAGCCGTCTCGAGGCTGGGGTCGAGCTCCAGGGCCTGCTGGTAGGCACTGATCGCGCGCTCGTGACGATTTAAGGACGCGTGGTAGCGGCCTTGATTTACCAGCATCTCGGTGTAAGCCGGCAATACCTTGAGCCGGACCACGTCATCTTTTTCGAACCTCAACGTCCCATCGTTCAGACCGCGCATCTCCAAAGGCACCTCCCGCGGATGGGAGCTGCGCGCCCCCGCGAGTTTGAAAACGATCCCCTCGGGAACGAGTTGATAGTTCTTGGTCAGCCACTCACTCACCTGTCGGTCACGGTCCTGGGGAAATAAGAAATCACCGGTGAGGTAAACCGGCGCGACATCGTTTTCGTGGAGCACGAAGGACTGGATCATCTCCTCGAATCTGGAAACGATCCTCTGGGTTAATATCTTGTCGTTCGTGTAGGCGTCCGGGTCCTTTTCCCACTGTTTCAGCTCGGCCACGAAGAGGTCAACCCGGTCGCGCGATCGCTCGATCAGCTGGGGGTAGGCGCGTCTCAGGTAATCGAAATACCACGAGCGGCGGAGCAGGTGGACGTCCACGACCTTCACGTCGGGGCGGCGTTTTTCCACTTCCTGCGCATACAACATCGGCGAAGCGACCTGCCAGTCCAAAGTCAGCAACAGCCCGTCCGGTTCGATCGAGCTCAGGATATTGGTTACGTAATCTTGCGCGATGAAGTAATGACGCCGGTTATTGAACGGCCAGTTGCCGGTGAGCGCTGTCAGAGGCACGGCCACCAGGAGGAGCACAGCAACCAGAGAGGCCCGTTCAACCCGCAAGCCTCTCGAGAGAATGAATTGGATCAACCAACGCACGCCGAGCCCGGCGGCGATCGCCAGCGCGGCGAAGGCCGGGAGACAATAGGCATCTTTGTCCTCGGCAATGGAATACCCCAACCCGTAGGCCAGATTGGCTCCCACGACGCAGAAGAGAAACCAGAAGGTCGTCCGATCCCGTTTGAAGGTGCTGCCGAAACCCGCGACAGCCAGCACCAACCCCAGGGGCAGCCACCACGGACCGAATTCGCGCAGGGCCATTCTGGCGAAAGTCGCGAACTCCTCCGCCATCATCTTCGGCGCAAACGAGAAATAGGACTGGTATTGCCGGCCGGTGATGTGCCACCAGATGGTTTCTAACGAACGTGGATTGCCCCAGTTGATGACGGGTGCGCGCGCCGCCGCCACGGGCAGGAAGGCGTAAACGGCGAGCAGCCCGGCAATTGAAATGATTGCGGCGTAGACCAGTCGTTTGCTCCGGAAGAACCGCAGCCCTTCAGTCCCGTAAACGATCACGGCCAGGGCCGGGAGCGTCAGGGCCACGGTCACGTGATGGACGCCCAGGGCAAGCCCGAAAGCAAAAGCAGCAGCATAAAGCAACGAATCGTAGTCAGCGATCGGAGGCGCGTGACGGGCGGCATTCGCGTCGATTCGCCTTCCATCTGAAATGATGCAGCGCCGCCATCGAAGCATCAGAAGGAAGATGAGGAGGATGATCAGCGTGTTCAGAGCATAAACTTCGGTGACGGTCGAATAGCCCCAGAGCGTGCGGGAGACGGCCATGAGCAACCCCGCCGCGAGCGCAGGCGCGAGCACCAGAAGAAACCTGCTCCGTCCCTCCTCACCAACAGCGGCGTCCTTCGCGGCCGGCCCGACGTTTTTACTCCGCCGGGCGCCCTTCTTCCCTTGCCGCCTGTCCGAGGTCCTCACGGAGGAAGCGATGACCATTAGCTCCGCCACCACCAGCGTGATCGCGCCGGCAGCGAGCGCGCCAAAAAGCGCGGAAGAAAAGTTGATGCGCAACGCCACGCTGCCGAACGGCACGAGCGACGCGAGATGGGCAAGCATGACCCACAATGGAAATCCAGGCGGATGCGCAATCCCCAGCGAGCGAGCCACCACGATCAATTCGCCGCTGTCGACCAGAGTGACTGTCGGAGCGAGCGTCCACGCATAAAGAAAGAGCGCGGCGAAGAAAACCAGGCCGGCGCAGAGCAGCTCCGCCTCGGACGAACGGGTCGCGTCGCCACGTTGCGACATCGTTGCGCCAGGAGCGTGCATCTTCTGCTCGCTCATCTCCCTGGCGGGTTCCCTGTTCTTTGAATGCCCGCGAGCCATTGCTCCTATCGTCTCGCAGACTTGATTACGTGCAACCCGGGCGCGCCGGGGGCTAACAACAAACGCGTTCGCCTAATCGACGATCTCGAGGCCCATCTGGCGGGCGGTGCCGGCGATGATCCGAAAACCGGCTTCGTCATTCCGGGAATTGAGGTCTTTGCCTTTCGTCTTCACGATTTCCATGACCTGTTTCCGCGTCACTTTACCGACCTTCGTCTTGTTCGGCTCTTTCGAGCCGGCCGCGATATTCGCAGCCTTCTTCAACAGAATCGCGGCTGGCGGACTCTTCGTGATGAAGGTAAACGATTTGTCCTTAAAAACGGTGATCACCACCGGCAAAATGTCCCCCGCCTGCTTTTGGGTGGCGGCATTAAATTCCTTGCAGAACGCCATGATGTTGACGCCGCGCGGTCCGAGAGCGGTGCCGACGGGAGGCGCCGGGTTTGCCTGACCGGCCGGGATCTGCAATTTGATGTGAGCTATGATTTCTTTGGCCATTTTTAGAAGCTTTAAGTGGTTAAGTTTTAAGCTTTAAGGTTTCGCCTCAAGTGCCGCTCCTTAAAGCTTAACACTTAAAGCTTAAAGCTGATTTACCCGCGCTCGACCTGCCAATACTCGAGCTCGACCGGCGTGGCGCGGCCGAAAATGGTGACGGAGACGCGCAATTTGCCGCGATCCGGATCGATCTCTTCGACGATGCCGTTTTGATTCTGGAAAGGCCCGTCGGCCACCTTCACCGTTTCGCCGACCTCGAAGCTGACCTTTGGCTTTACCTTCTCTTCGCGTTCCTGCATCTGCGCGAGCATGTTGTCGACTTCCGATTTCCGCATCGGGATCGGCTTGTCCTTCGTCCCCGCGAAACCGATCACGCCTGTCGTCTCGCGAATGAAATACCAGGTGCGCCCCACCAGTTGATTGTTCTCGTCGAGCAAATGCATGTTGACGATGAGATAGCCGGGGAAAAATTTTCGCGTCGTCTCGCTTTTTTTGCCGCGCTTGATTTCCGAGACGCGCTCGGTCGGCACGAGCACTTTGAAAATCACGTCGCTCATCTCCTCGGTCTTGACGCGCTTCTCGATATTGTCGCGGACCTTGTTTTCCTGGCCGGAAAGCACGTGCACGACGAACCACTGATCATTTGGGGCAAGAACCTGGGCCATATCAGTGGATGCGGGTGAAGTAGTGGATGAAATTGATCAGGACGAAATCGAAGAGCGCGACGTATCCGCCCAGGAGAAGCATCGCGATAATGACCACGAGCGTCGAATCGGTCAGCTCCTTGTAACGCCGGATCCCCTTTTCCTTCGATTCCCACGGCCACGACGCCTTTTGCAGCTCGGCCCTGACTTCGTTGAAGAAGTTTTTCGATTTCGTGAGCATGGGTGGGTGTTGGAGCGTTGAAGGGTTGAAGCGGATTTTAGAGTTTCACGATGTAACGATGTAACTTTTTTAACCCTTTAACGTTCTTCAAACAACCAGGTCAGGAGGGACTCGAACCCCCAACCGACGGTTTTGGAGACCGCTACTCTACCAATTGAGCTACTGACCTATTCTAATTTTGGATTTCCGATTTTCGATTTTGGATTTTTCTTTCCGCAATCCGGTTTCCGAAATCCGCGATCAACTTAGTCCAGAATCTCCGCAACGCGACCGGCGCCGACGGTTTTGCCGCCTTCGCGAATCGCGAACCGGATGGTCTTTTCCATCGCGATTGGCGTGATCAGCTCAACTTCCACCGAGACGTTGTCGCCCGGCATCACCATCTCGACGCCATCCGGCAGCTTGACTGTTCCGGTCACGTCGGTCGTGCGGAAATAGAATTGCGGACGGTAATTGGTGAAAAACGGCGTGTGACGGCCGCCTTCCTCCTTGTTCAAGACGTAAATCTCGGCCTTGAATTTCCGGTGCGGGGTGATGCTGCCCGGCTTGGCAATGACCTGGCCGCGCTCGACATCTTCCTTCTTCACGCCGCGGAGCAGCACTCCGACGTTGTCGCCGGCGCGCGCCTCGTCGAGAAGCTTGCGGAACATTTCGATGTCGGTCGCGGTCGTTTTCGCCGTGTCCTTGAGCCCGACGATTTCCACTTCCTCCATCTTCTTGAGGATGCCGCGCTCGACTCGGCCGGTCGCGACGGTGCCGCGGCCTTCAATGTTGAACACGTCTTCCACCGGCATGAGGAAAGGCTGATCGATCGGACGATCCGGCACGGGGATGTAATCATCCACCGCCGCCACGAGCGCCATGATTTGCGCTTCCTGCTCGGCATCGCCGTTGAGCGCCTTGAGCGCGCTGCCCTTGACGATCGGAATCTTGTCGCCGGGAAATTCATATTGTGTGAGCAGATCGCGCACTTCCATCTCCACGAGATCGAGCAGTTCCGGATCGTCGACCATGTCGACCTTGTTCAGGAACACGACGACCGCGGGAACGCCGACCTGGCGCGCCAGCAGAATGTGCTCGCGCGTTTGCGGCATCGGACCATCAGCCGCCGAGACGACGAGGATGGCGCCGTCCATCTGCGCGGCGCCCGTGATCATGTTTTTCACATAATCGGCATGGCCGGGGCAATCGACGTGCGCGTAATGTCGCTTGTCGCTCTGGTACTCGACGTGGGCGGTGTTAATGGTAATGCCGCGCTCTTTTTCTTCGGGCGCGTTATCGATCGAATCGTAAGCACGCACTTCGGCGAACCCTTTCTTGGCGAGCACGCTGGTGATCGCCGCGGTGAGGGTGGTTTTGCCATGGTCCACATGACCAATCGTGCCGACATTGATATGCGGCTTGTCGCGTTTGAATGCTTCCTTAGCCATCTCGATTTTCCTTGGGTTAAACTATTCTTTCTTTGTTGTTGCTGCCGGCCGCGAGCTCTGGAGCCCATGACCGGGATTGAACCGGTGACCTCGTCCTTACCAAGGACGTGCTCTACCAACTGAGCTACATGGGCCGCTGTCTGTCATTAATTGCTCTTCCCGTGGCGGGAAAAACCGGTTGCTCCTTCGTTTAGAAGTAAAAGTCCCAGAGTCGCGTCAAACTTCCGTTTTGAACGACCATGGGACCTCGTCTCGTTCTCCGAAAAAGCGTCGGCAAGCTAGCAGCGCGCTCTAGCGTGTCAAAGAAATTTCTTCCGCGCCTTCGCCTTCTTTTCCCGAAATTCCGCTTCTAGTACTCCCTGACTTTTCGGCGCACCATGACGAAGACAATGACGATGATCACAACCAGCGCGCCCACCCCGATCCCGATTTTCATCGGCATGCTCATCCCTTCCGGCGGGGGCGGCGGCGTGGCCACGGGCGCCGTGGCTGCCGGGCGCGGCGGTGGCGGCGCCGCCTTGGCCTGCACGTATTGCAAGTTTTGCAGGATGTCCGGATCGTCCGGCTTCAATTTCAACGCGGCTTGCAAATCGGGCAGCGCCTCCTTGAATTGACCCCGCGCGACATACGTGTCCGCGCGCTTTCGCAAGGCCATGACGTTGTTCGGATCCCTCGTGATCGCGACGGTATAGTCGGCCACCGCTTCGTCCCATTTCCTGAGGTTGTGGTAGGCGAGGCCGCGGCGTTCATACGCGACCAGATTATTCGGGTTCAGCTCGATCGCCTTGTTCAGGTCCACCAGAGCGGCCTCGTACTGGTTCTGGCCCAACTGGGTTCTGCCCCGCTCGAAATACCCCAGCTCATTCTTGGGTTCGAGCTCGATCGCTTTCGTGAAATCCGCCATGGCCTCCGGGATCTTCGTCGCCGCGCGATAGACGATGCCTCGATCGATAAAGAGCCGCACGTCCTTCTTATCGATCTCGATCGCCTTGGTATATTCGACGATCGCTTCGTCATACTTGAGGGCCTGCGCGAGCTCATGCCCCTTGTTTCCATGCGCGGCCGCGGCGGGACTGGCGGCATTCAGGACCGGCGCGGCCCCAAAAATTAGCAGCCCGGCGGCGAGTCCCCTAAATAGTTTCATCGCGTTGTTCATATTAATCCTTCGGCTTAGACAGGTTGCGGGGATGTTTTTTTAGGCCATACGCGACCGCACGGGAAGCTTAATCGCCTCGTCCCGAACGATTCCGACGCTAACTCGATCGCGGCGACGCTGCCGGCGACGCCTGCGCCGGAGGTGGGACCGCGGGCGATGCAGCGGGGGCCGGAGAATTCGCCGCCGGCGAAGAATTCGCGCGGGTCTCCAGCGCTTTTAACCGGCTCTGCGCATCAGCGTCGTCTGGTTTTATTTTCAGGAGGGCGCGGAAATCCGCCGCGGCGCTCTTGCTGTCCCCAGCCAGCGTGTGGGTCGAGGCCCGGCGCCGATATCCTTCGGGATCCTTCGGGTCTTTCGCGATCGTCTTCGAGTAATCCGCGATCGCTTCCTTGTATTTTTTCAGGTTTCGATAGGCGAAGGCGCGCCGTTCGTAGGCGCTGTCGTCGTCCGGCACCTTTTGGATCACCTTCGAGTAATCCTCGACCGCCTTCTCCCATTCGCTTTTTGAAATGTAGACAAAACCGCGGAAACGCCGCGCGGAAGCGTCATTGGGGGCAAGCTCCAGGGCTTTATCAAAATCCGCCAGCGCCTGGTCCAGTTGCTTTTGCTGGAGGAGCACCTCGCCGCGTCCGATGTAACCTCCCGCATTCGTGGGGGCCAGCTCGATCGCCTTGGTAAAATCCGCGACCGCTTCGACTAATTTGTTGGTGCCGCGATAGGCCGTCGCGCGGTTGAAATAATTTTTTGAATCTGCCGGCTCGCCCTCGATCGCCTTGGTGAACTCCGCGATCGCCTTTTCGTAATCGCGGCTTTTGGCCGCCTCGACGCCGGCGGCCGAATGCCCACCCGGATCCTGCGGGTTCGTCGCGGTCGACTGCGATGCGCTCCGGGGACGCTTTTTCTGGCCGAAAAGATCGGTTGGGCCCGCGACGAGCGCGATCGCCAGGCTGATAACGGTTCCGATTTTGTAATTGTTCATGTTGGTCCGCCTACTAGATGAAGAGGTTGTTCGATTGCAAGCCAGCGCTGTTTTCTTTCCAATCGAAAAGACATTTGCCAAAGGCCTGAAAAAAATGACGAAGGAGGGAACATTCTCCAAGGGTTACGCCGCTGTCTTCGCGACCGTGCTCATCTGGTCGACGCCGTCGCTCTTCCAGTTTTATCTCAACAGCTTCTACGATCCCTGGGCGCAGAATTTTTACCGGTATTCCGTCGCCTGCCTCGCGGTCCTGCCGTTCGTGCTTTATCGCTTCCGGGGCAGCGGCCCGCGGATCGATCGCGCCGTTTTGCTGGCCTGCCTCGTTCCGGCGCTCCCAAACGTCGTTCACCAGATCACGCAAACGGTCGCGCTCTATCACATGGGCCCGGGCGTTTTCGCGATTTTCATCCGGTCATCTGTCATCATGACCACGCTCCTGGCCTTGATCTTTTTCCCGGAAGAGCGCTGGATCATTCGCCAATGGCAATTTCAGGTTGGAACCCTGCTCGGCCTGATCGGTGCGGTGGGCGTTCTTTGGTTTCAGCCTGGCAGAGAAGGCGGCTCCATCACCCTCGCCGGTTTTAGCATCGCTTTCGCCGCGAGTTTTTCCTGGGCGCTCTACGGCGTTTTAGTGAAGCGGCCTTCGGCGCGGCTCGGCCCGGTTCGCAGTTTCGGCATAATCAGCTTCCTCACCTCGGCGCTTCTTCTGCCCCTCACCCTGGTGTTTGGAAAAATCGGAACGCCGCTCCACGTGGGCGTGGACGTGAACCTTATCCTGATCGTTTCCGCCGTGACCTGCATCAGCCTGGCCCACGTCCTTTATTACGTCGCCATCCGGAAAGTCGGGGTCGCCCTCTCGCAGACGCTGCAATTGCTTTGTCCCGCCGGCGCTCTCGGGCTCTCAGCCCTGTTTTTTGGGGAGCGCCTGACCGCCGCTCAACTTTGGAGCGCCGGCCTCCTGCTCTTCGGCGCATTCTTATCCATGCGGGTAAAGACCGAGGCCGCTCCCGCCGCCGCGGCGGAAAATCTGTAGCTACCAAGGAGCGGCGGTTTGCAACCGCCGACCAAAAACCCACGGCGGTTTCAAACCGCCGCTCCTTGAAAATCTCACTACCGCGGTCTCGGCAGGCAAAATGTCTTGCGGGCGACGTCGGAGCGCAGGTCCTCCGCGTCATACCATTTTTCCAGGCAACGTTTGTGCAGCAAATCGTCGTTGTTAGTTCTAAAGTCGTCCCAGGAACCGTGCCCTCCTCGGGCCCTGCGTTCACCGATCACGGCGAGGAACGCGACCGTAATGGTTTCGTGATAAATTTCCGGCCGTCCGCCTTTCGCCGCGAGCAGCCGCAGGCCCTGGGAGAATCGCTTCAACGCTTCGCCGAAGGGATAACGCCCCAGCATTTCGTATCCGAGCCGGACGTGTTCCGCATGGGGAAACCTGGCTGGATCGAGCGCTCCGGTTTCCAGCGCGCGCAATTCGTCCTCGATGGATGCCTCAACGCTCTCCATCCCTGTCCTCCACGAGCCGGTGACTATCCCTGGCGGTCAACTCGAGGCCGTAGACGCTTTTCAAGCGCTCGATCTGCGCCAGCGTCTCAGTCGAGAACGGGGCCTTCCCTTCCAGAGCGTGCAGCGCCATCCCTTCCAGCAGGTCGCCGAGAGACATGTCCAGATATTCCGCCAGGCCTTTGAGCACCTTGACCAGAGTCTTCTCCATCCGCGCGCCGACCTGGACTCGCGCGATCGGTTTGGCTTGGGCCGCCTTGGTTTTCTTCATGCTATCTTGTTACCATGGTAACAAGATAACGCAAGAAGCTTTTATTCTCGGAGGGACGTGCTTCCGCACGTCCGATTCTTCATCTGCCTCCGAGAGAGAGTGGGACGTGCAGAAGCACGTCCCTCCGGGGTCAACCCTCCCGCGCCTTTAGCCCCTGCGTCTTGCGCGCCAGCTCGATGAACCCGGCCCGATAACCGGCCGTGTCCCGCCCCTTCCCCTCCATCGCCCATTCGATCACCGCGCCGATCGTCCCTTTGCCTTTGAATTGCGAGTCGCGCAGGATCATCCCAAACTCAGCCACCGCCGCCGCGAATTTCAGATCGGGCGCAGCGTTCTCGAACTTGGAGCCGTTATCGACGAAGGACCGCTCGGTCAATTCGCTCGTGTCGCCCTCCGGCTTTTTGTAGCGCAGCTTCACCGTCACCATTTCCTGCGACAACGTCGAACTTGCCTGGAGCGGCCCGACGGGAATAATGGGCGCCTGGTACTTCAGCGGATCGACCGGCGGAACGCTGACCGCCGGATCAGCCGCGCTGGTTCCCGCCGGCACAATTTCATAGAGCGCCGTCACCGTATGCCCCGCGCCGATCTCGCCCGCGTCCACTTTGTCGTTATTGAAATCTTCCTTCCGCAACATCCGCTTTTCGTATCCGATCAACCGATATGAGGCGACGCGGGCCGGATTAAACTCGACCTGGATTTTCACGTCCTTCGCAATCGTCATCAGCGTCCCGTTCACCTGTTGCACGAGCACTTTGCGAGCTTCATCGAGCGAATCGAGATAGGCGTAGTTGCCGTTCCCTTTGTCGGCCAGCTTCTGCATCGTCGAATCTTTCAAGTTGTCCGTGCCGACGCCCAGCACGCTGAGGAAAACGCCGCTCTTCGCTTTTGCCTCGATCAACCGGACCAGGTCGCCCTGGTTCGTGACGCCGATATTGAAATCGCCATCCGTCGCGAGAATGACGCGATTGACTCCGCCTTTGATGAAATTATCCGCCGCGACTCGATAGGCCAGCTCGATGCCTTCCGCGCCATTCGTCGAGCCGCCCGCTTTCAAATCTTCCAGCGCGCGCAGGATTGTTTCCTTGCGATCGCCGGTCGTGGAAGGCAGCGCCAACCCAGAGCCGCCCGCGTAAATCACGACCGCCACCCGATCTTTCTCCGTCAGTTTTTCCACGAGCAACCGCATTGCCTGCTTCACCAGCGGCAGCCGCTCGGCCGGCGTCATCGAGCCCGAGACGTCGAGGAGGAAAACGAGGTTGCTATTGGGCCGGTTCTCCGACGCCACCTCGCGGCCCTTCAACCCGATCCGCAACAGGCGATGGCTCTGATCCCACGGGCAAGCGGTCGCATCGAGATCGATCGAGAACGGCTTGTCGCCTTCCGGCTCGCGGTAATCGTAGGTGAAATAATTGATCATCTCCTCCACCCGCACCGCGTCCTTGGGCGGGAGCGAGCCGGACTCGATGAATCGGCGAACGTTCGAATACGACGCCGTATCCACATCGATCGAGAAGGTTGAGAGCGGATTGGTCGCGGCTTGGAGAAACGGATTCTCCGAGACCTGGTCGTACGTGGCCGTATCGAAATCTTGGCGATATCTGCCTGGCAGCTCGGATTCGGAGAATTTTGGGCCACCCTCGCCTAAAGCACGAGTAGCGTGTCCATAGCCCATCCCCGCAATCGCACCCTTGCCATAAATCACCGCCGGCGTCTGAGCTGGCTTGGCCAAAGGCTTCAGCTCTTGGCGGAGCTCCAGCATTTCGCTCGGGGGCGGCGGCGGCGCCTGCAAGGCGAGCAAATTCTGTTGCCCAGCCGTGGCCGCAGGTTTGGGTCCAACCGGCTCTTCCGAAACCGCTTCGATAATTGAGAGTTCTTCGTTCCCCAGCCTCACTTTCTTCCCCGCGATCGTTCCGCCGTAACGCTGAATGGACGAAACAGCCAACACCCCGAGCACGGCGAAGATCGCCAGGACGGCGGCGAGCGAGCCCCATTGGACCGGGGACCAGAGGCGCCGTTGCTCCTCCATCCTGATGATGTTTTGCGAACGTTCCGGCGGCATCTGCCGCTCGGCTGCGTACTCCGATTTCAAAAGGCCGGCCAATTGCTGGGTTTCGGCGACAAAGGCCTGGGCTTCGGCGGACGAGGAGACCGCCTGCTCCATCGCGGCGTGGTCGGCTCCGGAAAGTTCGCCCAGGGCAAACGCCGTTAAGTTGGGATCGTCGAGGTTTATTTTCATGAGACTATTCGAGGGGTGAAGGGCAGAAAATCCTTGGAAGCCTGCCCGTAACGCTGCCGCAGAGTTTTCAGAGCGTTGTGGATCATCACGCCGACATTGCTGACGGACAATTCCGTGATTTCGCTGATCTGCTGGTAGCTGAGGTCGTTTTGAAATTTGAGCTGAAGCACTTCCTGCTGGCGCGGCGGGAGGCTCGCCAGAATGCGAAGCAAAAAGCCGCTCGCTTCCTTCGCCTCGAGTTTCTCGTAAGGCGCGGGCTGCTCGCTCTCGCGCGCCTCGAGCAGCTCCTGGTCGAGATACGTCATGCGTTTCTCCTTCCGGCAGATATTGAGGGCGCCGTTCCGGCAAACGGTGAAAAGCCATTTCGCCGGCGCGCCATCGAGTTCGGTCCGATTCTCGCATTGCAGTTTCACAAAGGTTTCCTGCACGACATCCCGGGCCCGGTCGCTATCGCCCAGGATGCGCGTCGCATATTGCAAGAGCGGCCGTTCGAAGCGCTTCAGGAGCGCGTCCAGCTGTTCGCCGTCGATCTTTGCCGCCTTGACTTGGACGCTGTGCATCGCTTTCACCAGTCTAACGCGCGAGCGGGCGGAAAATTACAGGATATTTTGATATGCTTCGGTCTGATGCTTGGCAGATAATTCGGAGGGACGTGCTTCTGCACGTCCTCACATCGGGGATCAGTTTGGTCCTAAACTTGAGATAAGTGGGACGTGCGGAAGCACGTCCCTCCGAGTGGAAATCCCGACCTTTTTCCATTGCCAAGCCGTCCAAGAGTTTCAGACTGCCGGTTCAATGGACTTGAAGCCGTATCTCGTCGCCCGCCGCAAGGAAGTCGACCGTGCCCTCGATCGCTTCCTGCCGAAGGCATCGACCCCGCCGGCGACAATCCATAAAGCGATGCGTTACAGCCTGTTTGCCGGCGGGAAACGCCTCCGCCCGATCCTTTGCCTGGCCGCGGCTGAAGCGTGCGGCGGCAAGATCAGCGCGGCACTCCCGCTCGCCTGCGCCATCGAATGCATCCACACCTATTCACTCGTCCACGACGACCTCCCCAGCATGGACAACGACGATCTCCGCCGAGGCCGCCCCACCTGCCACAAAGTCTTCGGCGATGGCATCGCCATCCTGGCCGGTGACGCGCTCCTGACGATCGCCTTTGAAATCGCCGCGCACGCCAAGAGCACGAAGCGCTATGATCTCCGCGAAATCTTGCGTGAAATCGCGACGGCCGCCGGAAGCCAAAAACTGATCGCCGGCCAGGTAGCCGACCTCGAGGCCGAGGGCCGCCGCATCAACCGCGCGCAGCTGCGTTACATTCATGAAAACAAAACCGCGGCGCTGCTGACCGCTTCCGTGCGCTTGGGAGCGATGGCGGCCAACGCCAGCGCGAAACAGTTGACCGCGCTCACCGCGTTCGGTCGCGCGCTTGGGCTGGCTTTCCAGGTGATCGACGACATCCTCGATGTCACCCAAACATCGGAGAAGCTAGGGAAGAGCGCCGGCAAAGACGTCGCCGCGAAGAAAGCGACCTATCCCGCTGTGATCGGCCTGGAAAAATCTCGCGCGGAAGCAAACCGCCTAACGAGTCGCGCCGACGCCGCGCTCGCAAATCTTGGCAGGAGCGCCGATTGGCTGCGCGAAATCGCGAAACACCTTCTCGCGCGAGAATATTAGCGAGCCGGTCAACGAATGAAAGAAGCGACTCCGTCGATGGTTACCGCCCACATTTTTTTCGTGGATGCGGTCGGCTACTCGACCCTGAACAGCGACCAGCAAACCGTCGTTTTTCGCCAGTTGCAGGAGTTCGTCGGCGACTGCTCGGCCGTGATCGACGCCTCAGCACAAGACAAACTCGTCCGTTCGCCTACCGGCGATGGCATGGCACTCGTCTTTTTCGATCATTGTTCCAGTCCGTTGCGCTGCGCGTGCGAGCTGATGGACCGGATCGAAAAGGAGGGCACCTTCAAAGCGCGGATGGGAATTCACACCGGCGAAGTCGCGCGCCTGGTCGATATCAATGGCATCGCATCGGTCAGCGGCGATGGGATCAACACCGCGCAGCGCGTGATGGATTTCGGAGACGGCGGACACATCCTGATGTCATTGCAGCACGCCACCTGTTTACAGGCAGCGCGCGATCCAGCCGCGAACGAGTGCTACGACATTGGCGTCGCCACCGCGAAGCACGGCAAGCGTATTCATCTCTTTAATTTCCACCGCCCGGCCGTCGGCTCGCCCGATGTTCCGGTCAGGGTCAGACAGGATGATGACTGGCTTCGCCCAAAAACACTTCGTCTCGGCACCTCCGGGCGCAACTTCTTCTTCGCCTCGCTCCAGATTCTCGGCTGGCTTCTCACCCAGCCCTTTCGCTGGCGCACTCACGTCAGTCAGATCGACCCGCGTCTTACGCCGAATTTCAGCGTGATCGACCTGACCGGGCCGCAGATTCTTCGCAACCGCGACCTCCGCCAACTCCTGATCCAGGTTTACGTAATTTGTCCCGCCCTATTGTCTTTGCTGATTTGGGCAGTGCTCACGCCACTTGGGCTCAACCCCGCGTGGTGGATCGGAACGCTGTGGGCGGCAGGCCTGGTCACAAGCGTCCTGCTCGGCATGGGCGCGAGTCTGGTCTTCATTTGCGTGTTAGCTTTCGATGCCGTGGTGCAGGCGCCGATCATTGCGATCTTCGGTTATGCGTCCGCTGCAAACCAGATCGCACTAACCATGGTCATGATCTGGGCCGCCGTTGCCTTGTCCGCGGTTTTTCCTGCGCCTCGGCCACCCTCCGCTCTGCGCGAGATCCTTTCTGCGACTGCCACCTTCTTCGTTGTGCTAATAATCGCCACCGGGTTTGTCGCGCTTGCGGTCGGACGTCCCCCGCTTCAGGTCGCCGGGATCATCGCCGGCGCATCATTCATCTTAATCAATGTCATAATCGGCCTGCGCTGGAAACGATGGTCGCGAGGATTTGTCCTCGGCCAGGCCTTGGGACTGGTTACCGCCGGTCAATATTTTGCGATTGCCGGGGCCACGGGCGACAGTTTCCTGCTGCGGCTGCAACAAGGGATCAGCAACGGCATTGGCGACGGGATTTGGTGGGGGCTGGCGTTCGCCCTCGCGGAAAAAATGTCCGGGGCTCGGGCCGCAATCATCGCGGGACTGTTGTTATCCGCGTTCAAGAACATCGTGCCGACGCCGTGGACGTTGCTACCCTTGGTCGCGCTTGGGACAACCTACGCAATTCTCCGCCGGCGCTCGCTCGCGAAGACTCGCCTGGCGAGCGAGGGAGTGGCGGCTTAGTGACGATAGGAGCAGACAAAGCATCTAACCCCCAACCCTAAGCCATAAGAGTTGGGGATTCCGCCAGCGGAAGATTCGGATCGATCTCTTGCGTGACTTCCGAGCGATGGCCTGCGGCTAAACGCAACGACGTCGCAAACGCGATCATCGCCGCGTTGTCTGTGCAAAGTCGCGGCGGAGCGATGAGCAGGCGCACTTCCCCGCGCTCGCACGCCTCCTTCATTTCAGTCCGCAATGCCTGATTGCAACTCACTCCCCCACTGATTGTGACTAACTGGGCGCCCGCTTCCCGCGCGGCGCGAAGCGTTTTTTTGACAAGCACTTCTACGACAGCGCGCTGAAAAGAGGCGCAGAGATTGTTGCGCGTCTCGTCGGAGATGGCTCCGAGATCCGCCAACCGATAACGAACCGCGGTCTTCAATCCGCTGAAGCTGAAATTGTGGTCGCCCGAATCCAGCATGCTTCGCGGAAAATCGAAGCGCGCGGCGTCGCCTGACAGGGCGCAACGCTCAACCTCCGGACCGCCCGGATAACCGAGGCCAAGCATCTTTGCGACCTTGTCGAATGCTTCGCCCGCGGCGTCATCCACCGTCCGGCCCAGAATGCGGTAGTCGTTTGCGCCGCGTACCTCGACCAGCAAAGTGTGCCCGCCACTGACGATCAGCGAAACGTTCGGCTCGATCTTGAAATCGCCGGTGAAAAATGGCGAAAGAAGGTGGCCTTCGAGGTGGTTGATGGCGAGATACGGTTTCGCGAAGCCAAGTGCGAGGCCTTTGGCGATCGAAGCACCGATCATGAGCGAACTCGCCAGCCCCGGCCCCGAAGTGGCCGCGAACGCGTCCACTTCACCCAGGCCGATGCCGGCTTTTTTTACGGCGCTCTCCAGAAGGTGGGGCGCGCGCAGAAGATGATTGCGCGAAGCTATCTCCGGGACTACGCCCCCATAGGCCTCGTGCTCCGTTTGCGATGCAACTTCGCTCGCGAGCAGGTCGTTGCCCCGCAAGATCGCGACGGCCGTCTCGTCGCACGAAGTTTCAATCGCGAGGATAGTTCCTACGGAAAGTGAATCGCGACCAGTGAATGGCGAACCGTGCACAGACCATTCACTATTCACCGATCACCATTCACTTCTTTACCGGCTCCGCCTTCGGCGAATTCTCCTGCGCGTAGACCATCACGCCCTTGAGAGCGTCGATCGCGCGCAAGAGCTGCGGGTCTTTGGCCTTGATCAGGCTCTTTTCTTCTTCCGGCTTCAGGTTGTCCGTGTTCCGCATGGCAAAAAACGCGCGCTCCTGTTCTACGCTCAGCGGCACGCGGATATTCGGAACGACGCCGTTCGCGTGGATGACCTGCTTGCTCGGCGTGTAATATTTCGCGGTGGTGAAGCGCAGAGCCGAGCCGTCCGGAAGCTGCACCACATTCTGGACCGAGCCTTTTCCGAAGGTGGTTTCCCCCACGAGAACCGCTCGGCGCAAATCCTTCAGCGCCCCGGCGACGATCTCCGAGCCGCTCGCGCTCCCCTGATTGATCAGGACCGCGAGCGGAAAGCGCGGACGCTCTTTCGTGGCGCCCGAGGTCGAATAATCATGCCGCTGCGACGGGACGCGCCCCTGCGTGGAAACGACCTTGGTGTTGGGCGGCAAGAACTGGGCGCAAACGTCCACCGCCACGTTCAGAAGGCCACCCGGGTTGTTTCGGAGATCGAGCACCAGGGCCTGCATGCCGCGCTTTTGCAGGTCGTCCAGCGCCTTCCCCAATTCTTCCGCGGTCGGTTCGTTGAATTGAATCAAGCGGATGTACCCGATCTTGAACGGACCGCTCAGATCCGCGTCGAGCAACTTGGTCCCCTTGACGCTTTGGACCTTTATCTCCATCCGTTCGAGCACGAAATCTTTGATCTCCTTCGTGGAGGGACGCACAATGGTCAGCGTCACTTTTTGCCCGGGGGTGCCGCGCAGGAAGGTGACCGCGTCCTGGAGCTCCATTCTCTCGGTCGAGTTCCCGTTGATCCTCAGAATTTGATCGCCGGAAAGGATGCCCGCTTTCGCCGCCGGCGTGTCTTCCATCGGGGTGATGACCGTGAGCAGGCCGCCCTTGATCGCCACCTCGATGCCGAGGCCGTTGAAACGGCTGCGCGTGTCGTCCTGCATGTCCTTGAAGTCGCTCGGCTCCATGAACTGGCTGTGGGGATCGAGCGAGGCCAGCATGCCTTTCATCGCGGCGTAAATCAGATCGTGGTAACTCGTTTTGTTGCCGTCCACGTAATCCTGGCGGAGGAGCTGCACCGCTTTCGCGAAAACCGAAATTTGCGCGTAGCCGCTATCGTCATCACCAGTTTCGGCCTGGGCCGTGTAGAAGCGAACGCCGAGGAAAACGGTGGAGAAAACCAGGCAGGCCAGGGTGCTGAACAAGAAACGGCGTTTCATGTGAGATTCGTCATTCGGGGCCGAAGATGATCGCTCATGCGGAAAATTTTGGCAACGCGCAAAGCGTCAGCTAGGTTACCCGAGGTGGATCGAGCAGTCCCTTGCTGGATGTCAAATTAGGCGGCCGAAGCCGCATTTCGTTGGCAACGCCCGGCGGAGCGGCCGATCCACCTGGCATTTTTCATGAGATCACGCTCCTTCATTTTCGGCCTCGCGCTTTGCCTGCCGCTTTCGAGCGTGCTGGCCGCGCCCTCGCCGTCGGTGCCGCCGAAGGGGTCCCCCACGCCGCCGAAGCCGGTAACCGTGTTGCCGAAGCCAGCAGCCTCGGTGTCGCCGAAGCCAGCACCGTCGGTGTCTCCGAAACCAGCGCCGTCGGTGTCGCCGAAGCCGGCGCCGTCATCACCGCCCTCGCCATCTCCCAAGCCGAAGCCATCGCCCCCGGTGAAGCCCGACGCAGAGCTGGACAACGTCGCGGATGAATTCGTCCGCGGTTATCTGGCAGCCCGGCCGCTTCAGGCCAGCGCGCTCGGTTTTCATGAATACGACGGGCGGATCAACGAATACACCCGGCTCGCGATCGATGCCGAGCTGGCCCGGCTAAAACGGTTCGATGAGCGGCTGAACAAATTCGACCTGACAAAGCTTGGTCCGCGCGCCGCAATCGATCTCCGGCTCTTGCAGGCTGCAATCAAAAGGGAGCTTTTCTTCACGCACGATCTGGCCATCTACGAGCAGAACCCGATGAGTTACGCCCGCGCCATCGACGTCAATGTCTACGCCAAACGCAAATACGCGCCGATCGAGGACCGTGTGCGGAGCATTATCGTGGTCGAGAACCAGGCGCCAAACGTCATAATCGCCGCGAAAACCAACCTGGCCGAGGTGCTGCCAAAGCCGTACGTCGAGCTGGCGATCCAGATCGCGCGCGGCTCCTCGGATTTCCTCAAGAAAAACCTCGCCGACGCGCTAGCCGACCTCAAAGACGAGAATTTGCGCGCCGCCTTCATTCAATCGAATCGCCGGGCGGCCACGGCGCTGACCGATTATGCGGCGTGGCTGGAAAAGGAAAAATTGCCCAAGGCGACGCCAAAGTTTGCGATCGGTGAGGAAAAATATCAGCGGTTCCTCGCTCAGACCGAGCTGGTCGATTTGCCGCCGGCAAAAATTCTCGAACTCGGACTAGCGGAATTGCAACGCGAACGGGAAGTCTTCGCCGAGGCCGCGAAGAAGATCGATCCGGAGAAACCGGCCGCGGAGGTATTCAGACAAATCCAGAATGAATATCCGGCGGCCGAGGACCTGATCCCCGAAATCACGAAGAAACTGGATCCGATTCGCAAGTTTGTCGTTGAGCACAAGCTAGTCACCATCCCGACGGAAGTGCGCGCGCAGGTGAAAGAAACCCCCCAGCATCTGCGCACGATCAGTGTCGCTTCGATAGACGCGCCCGGGCCTTATGAGAAGCGGGCGGCGGAAGCCTATTTTTACATTACCCCGCCGGAGAACGAATGGCCCGAGCATCAAAAAAATGAATGGCTGGCCGCGTTCAATCCCTACAGCGCCGACCTCACTTCGATGCACGAAACTTATCCGGGACACTACGTCCAGTTACTTCGCCTGAATGCTTCCAAGGCCACGAGACCGCAAAAGATCTTTGGCAGCATGTCCTACATCGAGGGGTGGGCGCATTACTGCGAAAAAATGATGATCGATGCGGGGTTCGGAAGCGCCTACGGACCGAATCCGACCGACGAGGAGATTAGGCACGCGGCGAAATACCGGATGGCGCAAGCCCAGTTGGCGATGATGGGTCTGGGCCGGCTCTGCGTTTCGATCAAGATGCATACGGAGGGAATGTCGGTGGACGACGCTACGAAGTTTTTCGAGGAGAATTGCTACTCCGGCGAGAAGCCCGCGCGCACCGAGGCGATGCGCGGCACGTTCGACCTCGGCCACTTGAATTACACGCTAGGCAAGCTCCAGATTCTCAAACTGCGAAAAGACTACGAAGTGCAGGAGGGCGAGAATTTTTCCCTGAAGAAATTCCACGACGATCTGCTCAACCACGGGATGCTCCCGATTCGCCTGCTGCGCGAGGTCATGCTCAAAGACCCAGCGAAGTGGGGAGAGATACTGTAGCGGGTGGGGAAATGGAGTGGAGTGATGGAGTAATGGGCGGATTCAGACACTCCATTACTCCATTACTCCAGCACTCCAGCACTCCAGCACTCCATCACTCCAATACTCCATCACTCCACCCTCCCCTGCTACCCGATCGCAAAAGAAAGGTAGCTATTTCAGGAAAAAGTCTACATTAGCCCGGCTTTTCTACATATTGGCCGTGAAAACAAATCGTCTCCCTAAAAATGAAAAAACACATCTCACTGATAAAGTTTCTCGCTCTCTCGTTGCTGGCGGTCTCGACGCTCGCGGCGCTCCTGCTTTTTGCTCGAAGCGGCAAAGAGCGCGCGCCTCAGGCCTCGCCTGGCGAAATAGCGGCGGCGCCAATGGCAGCGCGGACAACGGCACAAGTGCGCAAAGCCTACGGACAGCTGCCGTTGAGCTTCGAGGCGAATCACGGCCAGGCGGCTGAGTCGGTCGACTTTGTGGCGCGCGGTCCAGGCTATGCGGTCGCTCTTTCTCCCACGGAAGCGACCTTTGTCTTGCGGAAGGCGGATAATACAGGGCGAAACGACAACGACTCCCGCGTCAGGAAAATTAGCAACTCAACTTCCGAACCGAATCCCTCCTCCGCCCTCCACCCTGCGCCATCCACCGTGCTGCGGATGAAACTCGCCGGCGCGAACCGCGCGGCGACGGTCGCAGGCCAGAACGAATTGGAGGGCCGGGTGAATTACCTTATCGGCAGCGACCCGGCAAAGTGGCGGACGGATGTTCCCACCTTCGGGCGGGTCCGCTACGCGGAAGTCTATCCGGGCATTGACGTGATCTACTACGGCAACCAGCGCCGGCTGGAGTATGACTTCGTGGTTGGTCCCGGCCGGGACGTGCGCGCGATCGCCCTGGAGTTTGCGGGCGCGCAGAAAGTGGAAGTGGACGGGGCCACGAGCGATCTGCTGGTGCAGGTGGGCGGGGAGACGATCCGGCAACACGCTCCGGTGGCGTATCAGGAAGTGCCGGGTGGAGGGCGCAGAAAAATCGAGAGCCGCTATGTGTTGAGAGAGGGCGGGCAGGTCGGGTTTGAGGTTGGAGAGTATGACGCGAGCGCGCCACTGGTGATCGATCCGGTGCTGGAGTATTCCACCTTTCTCGGCGGGAGTTTTGGCGATCAAGGCAGGGACATCGCGGTCGACTCGGCTGGCAATGCTTATGTCGTCGGAGTGCCCTCATCCGACTTTCCGACTGTCAATGCCTTTCAAGACACGTCTCACGGTATTCAGGACGTCTTTATCACAAAGCTCAACGCGGCAGGGTCGGCCCTCGTTTATTCCACCTATCTCGGCGGCAGTGGCTATGATTTTGGCCTGGGGATTGCGGTGGACTCGGCGGGCAGCGCCTATGTGACGGGACAGACTTCCTCCACCGATTTTCCAACGGCCAATGCCTTTCAAGGTAAGAATGCCAGCGGCTTGGGTGATGACGCTTTTGTCGCAAAGCTTAGCCCCACGGGCTCGGCGCTGGTCTATTCCACCTATCTTGGCGGTAGTAACAACGATGCGGGCGTAGACATCGCGGTGGACTCCGCAGGCAATGCTTATGTCACGGGGTTCACCAGCTCAACCAACTTTCCGACGGCCAACGGTTTCCAACGCATCGAAGGTGGCTTCGAGCACGGCGATGCCTTTGTCACGAAGTTCAACGGGGCGGGATCGGCGCTGGTCTATTCTACCTATCTCGGCGGTGGCGATTCCGATCACGGCGAAAGCATAGCCGTGGACTCGGCTGGCAATGCTTACGTGACGGGGTCTACCCTCTCCACCGACTTCCCGACTGTTAATGCCTTTCAAAGCACGTTCGGTGGCGGCAGCGACGGCGAGTCCGGCGATGCCTTTGTCACAAAGTTCAATGCGGCCGGCTCGGCGCTGGTCTATTCTACCTATCTCGGGGGTGATAACGGCGATTCCGGCCACAGCATAGCCGTTGACTCGGCCGGCAGTGCTTATGTGACGGGGGGTACCGTTTCCGCCGACTTCCCGACTGCCAATGCTCTTCAAAATGCCATAGGGGGGTCCGTCGATACCTTTGTCACAAAGCTTACCGCGGCCGGCTCGGCCCTGGTCTATTCCACCTATCTCGGCGGTAATGACTTTGAGGTCGGCCACGGCATCGCGGTAGACTCGACCGGTAACGCCTACGTTACGGGAAACACCGGTTCAACCAACTTTCCGACCGTCAATCCTTTCCAAAGCACAATTGGCTCCGACCTCGATGCCTTTGTCACAAAGCTTAACGCGGCGGGATCGGCCCTGGCCTATTCCAGCTATCTCGGTGGTAATGACCTCGATCATGTGTTCGACATCGCGGTAGATTCGATGGGCAATGCCTATGTCACCGGAGACACGTCCTCAACCTGTTTTCCAACCACAACCGGCGCTTTCGACACAGCGCTGGGCTTGGGTGGTGGGGACGCCTTCATCACCAAGGTCAGCGAAACGGCGAAGCCATCGCCACTTACCCCGTGCTCTTCGGAGCTGCTCAATATCGCTACTCGCATGCGCGTTTCGACCGGCGACTCCGCGCTGATCGGCGGTTTTATCATCGTGGGGCAGCCGAAGCGTGTGATCATTCGCGGCATCGGGCCGTCGTTGACGGACATTCCAGGCGCGCTGGCCAATCCGGTCCTGGAGCTCTTTCATTCGGATGGGAGACTCCTCCTTAGCAATGACGACTGGATTACAAATCGTGAGGAGGTGGAAGAGACGACGATTCCGCCGACCCACGATCTTGAGTCCGCCATCGTGGTCTTGTTGCCACCCGGCGCTTACACGGCGGTCTTGCGTGGACAAAACAATGCCATTGGTATCGGCATTGTAGAGGTCTACGATCTGAACGTTGGCGTCAATTCCACGCTGGCGAACATCGGCAGCCGCGGATTCGTGGATACGGGAGACAACGCCATGATCGGTGGATTCATTGTGGGCGGCGGTTCCGCGCCGGTCCGCGTCCTCATTCGCGGGATTGGACCTTCCCTGGCCTCATCCGTTCCGAACGCTCTGGCGGACCCCACGCTCGAATTGCGCAACGGTAACGGCTCGCTTATTCGCGATAACGATAATTGGCGGGATTCGCAGGAGGAGGAGATTCAAAACACCACCATCCCGCCGAGCCACGATCTGGAGGCGGCGATCATCGAGACAGTCCCCAATGGCAATTACACCGCGGTGTTGCGCGGCGAAAACAACACGAGCGGTGTTGCAGTCGTCGAGGTTTACAATTTGCCGTGACCGATTCAATGGAGTGTTGGAGTGTTGGAGTGATGACTCCTCCGTTACTCCATTACTCCATTACTCCATTCCTCCATTACTCCACTACTCCATCCTCCCCCGCCCGCTCCTCTGCCTCCGCCAACAGCTCCGGGAAAAGCGGCTGCGGATTCTGGGGCAACTCTTCGACATCGCGCAGCTTCTTCGTGATGGCGCGCGAGCGCACATCCACATCTTCCATCTTTCGCGCGGCCTGATCGAGCTTCTCCTTCACGCTCGATAAGGCTTCACCAAACTTGCCGAACTCGGTCTTGACCCCGGCGAGCAAATTCCAAACTTCGCTCGATCGTTTCTGGATCGCGAGGGTGCGGAATCCCATTTGCAAACTGTTGAGCAATGCAGCGAGCGTCGTGGGCCCGGCAAAAACCACGCGGCAGTCGCGCTGCACCTGTTCCACCAGGCCGGCGCGCCGGATCGCTTCCGCGTAGAGGCCTTCCGTGGGCAGGAACATCAGCGCAAAATCAGTGGTGCGAGGCGGGTTGATGTATTTGCTGCAAATGTCCTTGGCATTTTTTCTTAGCGCCGTTTCCAATCCCCTCATCGCGCTCTCGATCATTTCGACATCGCCCTTGTCCTGCGCCGCGAGCAAGCGCTGATAATCCTCCGTGGGAAACTTGGCGTCGATCGGCAGCCAGACCGGTGCGCCGTTTTCATCCCCCGGCAACCTGATCGCGAAATCAACGTTCTCGCCACTCTCCTCACGGGTCCTGACGTTGCGAGCGAACTGATCGGCCGTAAGCACTTGCTCCAGCAAATTGCCGAGCTGTACTTCGCCCCAGCCGCCGCGCATTTTTACGTTCGCGAGCACTTTTTGCAGTCCACCCACGTCGCTCGCGAGCTGTCGCATTGCGCCAAGACCCTGATGCACTTGTTCCAGCCGATCGCTGACCAGTTTGAAGGATTCACCCAGGCGTTTCTCGAGCGTGCCCTGGAGTTTCTCGTCAACGGTCGAGCGCATTTTCTCGATCTGCTGTGTATTTTCCTCGCGCAGTTCCTTCAGCCGTAAATCGACATTGTCCGTGAGCCGCCGGGCCTGGCCGGTCACCTGGTCGAGCTGGGCGCGCAGCATGCCGCTGATCTCGGTGAGCGATTTCAAGGTGGTGTCGCTCACATTTTTCAGCGCGCCGGCGAGTTCTTCGCGTTGCGCCTTCGCCGAGCCCGCCGATTCCTCGCGATTTCGGGCAAACTCTTCCCGGAACATTTTCTCTTGTCGCTCCTGCGCGCGATCGAATGTCTCGAGCCGCGCGAGGAATTCCGAGTCGTCCGTCTGCCGACGCCGCGCCAGGATGAAGATGAGCGCCACCATCCCCGCACCGGCGAGCGAGCCGATAAGAGCATAAAGCAGCGGGTTCACCCTCTGCGACTACCAGAATGCCCGCGCCTCTTCAAGCGCGGGGCTGGTGCGAGCGGTCCTCGCTCCCTGTCAGGCCAAGCGAAGTCGAGGGATCTCTCGCCGCGAGAAGAACGGCGGCTCAGAACTTTGCCATGAATCCGCCGCCTTCTCAGCTCAGCCTTGGATTTTTTGCTGCGCCCGTAAGGCTTGCTCAAGCAAAGGCAGATGCGCGATGTCCTTAGGGCGGCCGACGGCGCGTTTGCTCTTGATGATTGAGGCGAGCGGAACGACGGCGACTTTCAATCCAAGCCAGTCGAGCTCGACGGCGGAAGGCAACTCCGATTCAAAGTCTCCCAATCCGTCAATTCGATAGAGAAAATTCACCATCGTATCGTCCGGCAGCGCGACAACAGTCCTGGCCAGAATGGTGGCGCCAAGTTTTTGGCAGATGTCGAGCACGCGAACATAACGGCGTTCCGGCAGGTTAATCCACAGATCCGCGTCCAGAGTGGTGGCTGGCACGCCCTGCAAGAGGGCGGCGCTCATTCCAGCTACCTGGAAATCAACTTTCGCTTGGCGGAGAGCGTGGAGAAGCCGAGCGAGCGAAGAAAGCTCGCGTTCATTTCCCACCGTTGGTCCGGCGTGGCCGCCAGGCTGCGCGCGAACAGGATTGCTTCGTGTTCGCTTAACTCCGGCATGCGCCGGCGCAGCTTGCGCAGCGCGCTCCGATATTTTTTTTCGCTTACCAATCGCCGGATTCTAACACATGCTTCTCCGTCCGGCCAACGCTACGCTGTAGCAACGGCGCTCTGTCGCCGTTCCCCCTTCGCCTCGACTGAGCGAGGCGGCTACAGTAAGAAAAAGGCGCTGCTGACGTGCCCCAAAGGGCGGCGCTTTCCCAACTGCCGGAGGTGGCGATTCTGGAATCGCCCCTGTGACTTCGTTTCGCTTGATTGATCCGGCGGTCAGAACCGCAACTTGAATCCCCCATACGCCGCCCGCCCCAGAGCGGGAAATCCAAACACTTCGGCATACTGTTCGTCGCCCAGATTCTCGATCCGCCCGAAAATGCTCCATTGCGAATTCACTTCGTACTCAGCCGCAAGATTCACCACCGCGTAATCCTCGATATCGAAATTCGGCCCCCCGAAATTCAGTTCCTCCCGCGCGTTTACGAATTTTGCCTCGATCGTGGTCCGCAATTTCTTGCACCAGAGATAGGACGCGGAGACGTAAACTTCGTGGCGCGGCCGCCGGGGCAAACGCGCCCCTTCCGGTTGCGCGATATCGAGCGACGAAGTCTTCTCCGTATCCAGGTAGGTGTAGACGGCCGCAAACGTGAGATCGGGCAGCGGCGTCACCCTGATTTCCGTTTCGACGCCCTGCGTGATGGCGGAGCCGAGATTAAGCGTCTCAAAAAGCCCGTTAAACCCAATCACGTTCGACAGGTCGTTATGAAAATAGGTCGCGCCGATCAGCACTCGTCCTTCCCAGAAGCGTTGCTCGATCCCGGCGTCCCAACCCAGGTTTTCGATCGGCTCCAGCCCAAAATTATTCCCGAAGATCTTGTCCTGACTGCTCGGCGGGCTGAATCCGGTCGCGACGCTGGCGTGCAGGCGCGTATGGCTCGCCGGGATCAAATAGCTGCCGGCGAACCGGTAGGTCCAGATGCCGCCAAACTGATTGAAATGATCGTACCGGCCACCGGCCACCAGATTCAATCCTTCGAACGGCGTCACACTGGCTTGCACGAAAAGCGCCGTCTCCTCGGTGTAATCGCTGATGAAAGTTGGCCCAAACAAGACGAAAGGCCGTTCCTGTCCGGCATCCACCTGGCTGTAAAAAACCCCGGAGGTCAGGGTGAGCCACGAGGCCGGCTTGAGGTCGTTCTGGTAATCGACCGTGAAGCGCTCGAACAAAGCGCGGGTCGTCCCGACGAATATTGTTCCCGGGAGGAACCCGTCGAAATTTGGGTCGTTTACCTGCCGCTCCTCGTCGTAGCTGACGATGAGCTTGTGTTCCCACCACTCGACCGGTTTGTAATCGAGATGAGGCGCGACCAGCCAGCGCTCCGTCTCGAGATTATCAAACGGGTGCGGCGTGAGGATGGAGTTTGGGCTCCCGGCGTCGGCGAGCTGGTAGGTGAAGAGGCTGCTGATCCGCAATTGCTCGTTAGGCGACCAGCCAAGGTTCGCGATTCCGGTGCTCAGGCGATATTCATTATTCGGGCGGTCGTTCTCAGTATCGAGCCGGCTCAGGCCGATCGAGTAGTCGAACTTCTCGATGGCACCCGAGCTGGTGAAGGTCTCACGGAAGGTGGAGAAGGAACCGGCCTCGGCGCTGAATTGAGCGGCCGGCGGGCCGCTCCCATGTTTCGTGAAAATCTGCACCACTCCCGCGAGGGCGCGAGGCCCATACAAGGTGCTTTGCGGACCACGCACGATCTCGATCCGGTCGATATTGTCCGTGGTCAGATCGGCGAAGTTGAATAAGCCGGCGAGACCCTGATTGATCGGAATGCCATCGAGCAACACCTGGGTCTGGTCGCTTCCCAGCCCGCGGGTGAACAACGACGTAAGCTGGCCCGCCGTTCCCGTTTGCACGATCGACAACCCCGGCACCTGGCGCAACGCATCCGCCACGCGCCGGATTTGTTTGAGCTCCATCTCCTGCGCGGTGATCACAGTCACACTCGCCGGAGATTCATCTTCAGGCGTCGGAAGACGGGTCGCGCTGACGACGATTTCTTCCGATTCCGCTTCCGGTGTCGGAAGCGCCGGCGAGGCCGCGCCTTGAGCGCGGCCGATTAAAGGGGCCGCCAGGAGAAAGGCGGCGGCCAGGAGCCATGAACGATTCTGCATCACAAGTTACCTCCAATTTTTCGAGAGGCAGACTCGGCCGGCTGCCGCCGGAGTCGTCCACAACTCTCATTCTTCTTTTTCGCGAAGAAGTTTTTTCGGGCCGTCCGCACACGCGGCGGCTCGAATGAGGTGGAACCGGGCAAATATTCTGGCTCCTGGCTTTTGGGGAAGTTGAGAGTCTTTAGTTGAGAGTTCAGAGAAAGAACCGCTTCCGGCTCTCAACTCTCAAACTCTCAATTCTCAACTGGCCCCACCTTCTCCCCGCCTTCACCGTCAGCAGCGGAACACAGGCATTCTGCCTGTGCGGCTCGCGGACATTCTGTCCGCGCCTACTTCAGCAGACTACAAGTCTGCTTGCCGCACAGACCCGGAGGTCTGTGTTCCCACAGAGCGATTGGCTCATGGGAAGTCGTATCCAGTTACAGCAGCGCAACTGCTCCCGAATCTCACGGGAATTCCTCGCACCGGTCCACTGATCTAACTCACAAAGAACTGCGATGAGAAGTAGCGGCTTGCGCAGGCTCCCTCAAGACTTATTTCACCGCTCATTGCTTGCTCAAGGAGAGGCGATTTCCAAATCGCCTGCCAAAAAAACGGCGGTTTGTAAACCGCCGCTCCTTGATGTACAAGCCGCTTGCGCTTGGCCGCTCAGGAATTATTTGTCAGGGACGGGCATAGCGTCCGTTCACTGTGTCTTCCTCTGCAAATTCCATTCTCGTTACGGGCGGTGCCGGATTTATCGGCTCCAACCTCGTGCTTGCCCTGCAAGACCGCATGCCGGAGGCCCGGCTGACCGTGATCGATGATTTTCGTTCCGGTGATTTCAAGAACCTGGCCGGCTACCGCGGCGATTTTGTCGCGCAGAATCTGGCCACGCTCGATTGGCGGCAACAATTCGGCGACGAAAAATTCGACGCGATCTTTCATCTCGCCTCGATCACCGACACGACCTTGCACGACCAGTTCGTGCAGGTGCACGACAACGTGGAAAGCTTTCGCCGGCTTCTGAATTTCGCGAAGCCGAATCGGACGCGCATTGTATATGCCTCATCCGCATCCACTTATGGAGCAGCCCGCACCGCGAGCGCGGAGACGAACGGGGCGGCGCCCGCCAACGTCTACGCGTTCTCGAAAGCGATGATGGATAACATCGCGAACCGGGCCGCGCTCGAATCGAAGGATTGGATCATCATCGGCCTGCGTTACTTCAACGTCTACGGCCCGCGCGAAGCGCATAAAGGCGTGCCGGCCAGCATGGTCTTTCATCTCTCGCGCCAGATGAAGGCCGGGCAGCGTCCGCGCATTTTCAAGCACGGCGAGCAGCAGCGCGATTTCGTTTATGTGAAGGACATCGTCGAGGGCAGCATCCGCGCGCTCGAGGCGAAACAGAGCGGAATTTACAATCTTGGCTCGGGTCACGCGCGCTCGTTTAACGAGCTCATCGATGTTCTGAACCGCTCGCTCGGCACCGATTTCAAACCGGATTACATCGAAAACCCGCACGCCCATTACCAAAATTTTACCCAGGCCGATCTGACCAGCGTCCGCGGCGCATTGGGCTACCAACCGCAATTCTCCCTTGAAACCGGTGTAGCCGATTACATGCGCTGGCTGTATCCCGCCTGACCCAATTTGCCCAAGCGATGAAAGCCAAACGGCGGTCAAAAAGGCCAGAAGAGATCAACGCCGCGCTCGCGGCAAAAAAAGGTCCAGTCTCGAAATTCATCGCGAAGAATTATCATCACTTTAACGCGGCCGCCCTGCTCGATGCGGCGAAAGGGTACGAGGCCCACCTCGCCGCCGGCGGCAAGATGCTCATGACGATCGCGGGCGCCATGTCGACCGCCGAGCTCGGCATCTCGTTGGCGGAGATGATCCGTCGCGAAAAGGTGCACCTGATCGTCTGTACCGGCGCGAACCTCGAGGAGGACATCTTCAACCTCGTCGCGCATGACCACTACGAGAGGGTGCCGCACTACCGGGAGCTCACGCCGCGGGACGAGCAGCAACTCCTCGTCCGGCACATGAATCGCGTGACCGACACGTGCATCCCGGAGATGGAGGCGATGAGGCGGATCGAGAAGGTGGTGCTCGAAGAGTGGACGGCGGCCGACCGCGCCGGAGAGCGTTATTTCCCGCATGAGTTCATGTATAAGATTCTTCGCGGCGGTAAGCTGAAGAAGAGCTATCAGATCGACCCGAAGCATTCCTGGATGCTGGCGGCCTGTGAAAAGAATCTGCCGATCATCGTGCCGGGCTGGGAGGATGCGACGCTCGGCAACATGTTTGCGGCGGCTGTCATGCGGGGCGACGTCAGGAACGTGCACACCGTGCGCACGGGCATCGAATACATGACCTGGCTCGCGGACTACTACACGAAAAACGCGAAGAAGCTGCGCAACCGGGAGGGCTCAATCGGTTTTTTTCAGATCGGCGGCGGCATTGCCGGCGATTTCCCGATCTGCGTGGTCCCGATGCTGCACCAGGACCTCGAGCGTACCGGTGTGCCGCTGTGGGGTTACTTCTGTCAAATCAGCGATTCGACGACGAGCTACGGCAGCTACTCCGGCGCCGTGCCGAACGAGAAAATCACCTGGGGCAAGCTCGCGGGCTCAACTCCGAAGTTCGTGGTCGAAAGCGATGCCACGATTTGCGCGCCTTTGATCTTCGCCTGGGTGCTCGGGCAGTAATACGAATGACGAATGACGAGTGGCGAAAAGCTGAAGCAAGCAGGTTCCTTCGTTATTCTTCATTCGTCATTTTCCCTCCCCTTCCCAGAAAAATTTGGTCGGACGCTCGATCTCGGCCGGCAGACTCTTGTGCACGGGGCAGTTGAGCGCGGCGCTCTCCAGTAACGCGCGCTGCGGCGTGGTGGCCGGCAGCGGAATGTGAACTTCCGACGGTAGCGCCACGATCCGTCGCGGCGCGTCCTTCGACATCTCTTTGCTCACGTTCACGGTCAGGCCCTTTACATCGAGGCCATGTTCCTGAGCGGCCATCGCCAGGATGGTGCTCATGCAGGTCCCGAGCGCGGTGGCGACAAGATCGGTGGGTGAAAACGATTCCCCCTTGCCCTTGTTGTCGGTCGGAGCGTCAGTCGCGATCTTGGCGTGAGAAGGGCCGTGGACCGCGTCGCAATGGAGGTCGCCGGTATATTCGATGCAAACGTTGACCATCTTCGCAATATGGCAACTAAACCCACCGAGGCAATTTTGGTTCGTACTCGTGCTCGTGATCGTAATCGAATTCCCCCCTGCATCGATCACGAGCAGGAGCACGAGCACGATTACGAGAAAGGCAGTCCTTCGGTACAACCAACAGGCGGAATCCGCTCTCGCGCATTCCGCCTGCCCCGGTTGCAAGTTCGTTTAATTGTTCTTCGCCGCGTCCCGCAACTCGCGAATGCGATCGTGCGCGCTCTTCACGTCGGTGTATTGCCGGGAAATGGTGTCGCGAATCGGCGAGGAAAGTTCTTCCTCCTCCATCGCCTTTTTGTATTCGCTCACCGCGGAATCTTCGCCGCGCTCGCACTCCGCGAGGATGGCGTGATCGTCCCCGCTCGTGACGGCCGATTTCAAATTAATCCAGGCCCGATGCATCGCGCCCGCGGTGCTGCTGGTGTTTTCCGGATTGTGTTCGCCCAAGGTAATCGCTTCGTTTTGCAGCTCACCCGCAAACTTCGCCCGCTGGAGCGAGTACTCACTGAAAAGCATTTTCAGCTGAGAATCCTTTACTGCCTCAGCCGCCTGACGAAAGCCTTCCTGACCGTCCTTAAGGGTTTCGATCAAACTATTAATCGT
>DASZDO010000037.1:0-43034 GCA_035941955.1 Chthoniobacterales bacterium | reverse complement strand
CATGCGTCTCGACAAAGTGGTCGACCAAATCCGCGGCAAGAAGGGCACCAAAGTGCGGCTTCTCGTGATTCCAGCGGACGCGCCCGATCCATCGAAGCGCAAGACAATCGAGCTGGTGCGCGACGAAATTAAGCTGAAAGACCAGGAAGCGCGGGCCGACATCATTATTAAGAAGGACGAAAACGGCGAGCCAGTAAAACTGGGCTGGGTTACCCTCCCGTCCTTTTACGCCGACATGGACAAGCACCAGAAGAGCACGACCAAGGATGTGCTCGCGTTGCTCAAGCGGTTGAAGAAGGAAAACATTGCCGGGCTCATCGTCGATCTTCGCCGGAATGGCGGCGGCTCGCTCGAGGAAGCGATCGCGCTCACCGGACTCTTTTTGAAATCGGGACCCATCGTGCAAACGAAAAACGCGAACGGAAGCATCGTGGTCTCGGCCGATCCCGATCCGGGCATCGCCTACACGGGACCGCTCATTGTTCTGACGAGCCGCCAAAGCGCGTCCGCCAGCGAGATTTTTGCCGCGGCGCTCCAGGATTATGGGAGGGCCCTGATCGTGGGGGACCAGAACACTTTCGGCAAGGGCACCGTGCAAACGATCCTGGAGATCGGCCGGTTCACTTCCCTGCTCGGCAGCCGTTCGCAAGAAGATGGCGCCCTGAAATTGACCATTCAGAAATTTTATCGCGTGGCGGGCGGCTCCACCCAGCTTCATGGCGTGGCGTCGGATATCGTGCTGCCCTCCTTGAGCGATCTGCCTGAATTCGGAGAGGGCGCGTTGAAAAACTGCCTGCCTTATGACGAAGTGCCGAGGGCCCGATTCACCAAGTGGACCGATGGGAACCATCAGCTCTTTACCGATGAGTTGAAGCGCCGGTCCGAGGCCCGCGTCCAGGCAGACCCGGAATTTCGTTACGTGATGGAAGACATGGAGCGGCTCCGGCGGCGCCTGGATGAGAACCACATTTCGTTGAATGAGGATGTTCGCCGCAAGGAATTGACCGAGGACAAACTGCGCAAGGAAACGCGCTCGAAAGAACGCCTCGCGCGGCAGGAAAGCGATGTGCGGATCTATCGCCTCACGCTCGACACGGTCGATAAGCCAAACTTGCAGCTCATCATGTTCCCGGGAAAAACGGCCAGCAAGAAGAAGGTCGCTCCGGAAGCTGCTTCCGATGCGGATTCGGACTCGGTCACCTCCGATGATGGCACCAAGGAACCCGCGATCGATCCGGGCCGCGACGAGAGCTTGAACATCCTGGCTGATCTGGTGGACCTGAATCGCGGCCCTACGACCGCCAGCGCGGCGACCAAACCCGCGCCCTAAAGGTAAATCGTGCGCTCCGCGGCCTGCCCGCCGCGGCTGGTGCGACGCCAAAATTCGCTCAGGCCGGCAGCCGGCCTTTGATCCACTTGATCTGGCCGTTGTGGTTCGATTCGTGTTCGCACACGTGAAACCACTTGCAGTAATTGTTCGTCGGCCCCCACGACCAATCGGGATCGACTTGCATCAGCCAGGCGTCATCGCGCTTTTGTAGCTCCGCCAGGGTGTGCTCCCTTACTTGCTTCAGCTGATCGAGGTAATAGGCGAGGTTGTTTCCCTTGATGCTCTTGCGAGCACTTGCGCCCAAGAGGGCCGGCGTGTCCCATTGCTTTCTCGTTTTGTCGTCGAGGTCGCCCCATTTCTTGCCCTCGAAGGTGTGAACTTGGTACAGCCGTTCTACCGCAGCGAGATGGAGGAGCAGCGCACCAATGGTATTGGCTTTCGCATCGTGGAGGTAATCGAGCTGCGCCACGGTGAGTCCCCGCACCGGCTCCAAAATCGCGCCTCGCATCCAGTTCAACATCGAAACCAAAGTGCCGATGTGCGGCGAAAACGGCTCGCGCGGCCCGAGAATATCGGGCCTTGCCCGGTTGGCGCGGCTTCAGCGCCTGTCGCGACAGCAGGCAGGAAGGCGGCCGCCCCGGTTAGTCCGCAGGCCAGGGCGCCAGAGGCCTTGAGGAAACTTCTGCGATCCATTAGTATTTCGGAAAGCTCAGCCGCCTTCGGCCTGAATTGTCTTGATGCGCTCAAGCATCGCCAAGGTCACTGCTTCCCGCTCCTGGTCGCCCACTTCCCGGCTCAGGCGAACGCCCTCCTCAAAGAGTTCGGTGGCCAAAGGGAGGAGTCCGGCCAAATAGTAATTCGAACCAAGCTGCAAGGTGGCGCGCAACTCGCCGGCCCGGTTGCCGCGCCGTTGGTGAAAGGCCAGCAACTCCTTGAAGCATGCGACTACCCCGTCGCCATCACCGCTGGCTTGAAATAGCTCCGATAACTTCGTGAGGGTGTTTGTGACGTCCGCCGGTGCGCCATGATCGCGCTGCACCCGGTAGGCGTCCACCAGCCACTGGCCCGCCTCCTTTATGTTCCCCAGTTGTTTGTGGGTCAGGCCGATGTAGCTCTCCAGCAGTCCCACGTCGGCGGGCTGGTTCAGCTCTCGGGCCAGGCTGACGCCTTCGGTGAAAAAGGGAAGAGCGTCGGCCGGCTGACCCGCGTCCAGGTAGAGGGAGCCGATATTGAGGAACGACGTTAACAAGCCGGATTGATCGTTGATATGGCGGCGGAGCACGAGGGCCTGCTGGTAGAGATCCAGCGCCTCGGCGTACCGCTTCTCCTTAAAGAGCCCGACCCCGGCATTACTGAGCAGCGTGGCGCGATTCTCCGGATTAAAGGGAGGCGCCGCCGCAACTTGCGCGGCCGCGGAGGCGAGCAGATCGGCGAACAAGGGAGATCCATCGAGATTGTCGAACGGGATCTCATCCTCGGTGGCCACGCGCTCAAAGGCAGAAAACTCCGGCATCTCTTTGGACGGTCGCTCGCGCTTCACGACCGTGACGCCGCCGAGTATCTGCGCCACTTGCTGAAGCGTCCCCTCACCGGGGTCAGAGTCCCCGGACGACGGAAGCACAATCACGGTTGCGCCCTGCCTGTTGGCGGCCCGGATGGTCTCCAGCTCCCACATTACTCCGGGCGCGAGAGAGTCGCAGTCTATGACGATGAAATGCGCGTACTCGACGAGGTTCCGAACCACCTCCTGCCACCCTTCGGTCGGGAGCTGTAATCTCGGAATGAGGCCGCGAGTGGTGTTCAACTGGGAAGGGTTGGCGAGGCCGAGCACGGCCAGGCGCCCTCGGAGAGCGGCGGCGACCTTCTCTTCCACGCTGTTGGGTCCGGCCAGCGTCGTGGCGAACTTCCGTTCGCCGGGTGAGGAACCTTCCGGCGAAACATAATCGTAGGCTTCTACCTCGAAGCTGCGCAGGAAGAGAACGAACGGGCGCTTGGTCTCATTGTAATCGTGCATGATCAACGCCGCCGCGCCATGCGATTTCGCGGCGAGCTGGCTGGCGAGTCCGAGCATGGTCTCCCAATCCTCCTTAGCGGCCGCGGTCCCGGGGACCGTCGCGAACTCGTGCTCCATGGCTCGGGTCAGGAGGTGGTCGTAGACATGGCTGAATCCGTTGCTCATGGCAGCTTCCAGGAGGTTCTCACGATATGATCGTTCCCGAGAAGAAAAATAGCTCGCTGCTCCCCGGGTGAGAGGCGGGAGCTTTGACGTTACACTTGCTCCGGCCAGCTTCAGCCTGGCCGATCGGCATTTTTCCAGAGCCAGACGCCGACATACAAACGGGCGAGCGGCAGGAAATACGGCCCCACCCATTCAAAATAGCGTCCCATCGATTCAGTTCCGGTGACGGTTGCAATAAACCCCGGAACGTCGAGCGCGGCCCACACCAGGAAGAGAAGTCCCAGCTGGGATTTGCCGCCCTCGGTTCGGAGAAAGGCCAGACCGTAGCAAACCAGACCGAGCATGAACCCCGTGTAGAAGATAAAGAAGAGCGCGTCGTTAATTCCTCCGTAGGCGGTGATCAACGAGCGAAATTGCTCGCGCGTCGCGTCATCGGCCGCCGCGGCGTAACCGGCGCGCCAGGTGCGATTCACGGCGAAAATGGAGATCGAGGTCCGCACGATTTCCGTGAACCCGAAGCAGAGATATCCGAGAAAACCGAAGCTCACCAGCACCGGCGCGCTACGCAATTTCGCCGCACCCAGGGCGAACATCGAGAGTATGACGAGCGTGCAGTGGACGAGAACCGTCCAGCGTTGCGCCATATAGATCGGATCGAGCCGCAGCTCGACCTGTTGGTCGAACGTGGTCGCATCGGCCCAGAGATTCGGCACGATGTGCACGACCAGCGTGGTGAGCGCAGTCAGCATCGCGCAGACCGCGCCGAACCGGAAGAATCGCGGAGTTAGATTCATCGTCGCGCGAACATTGGCAATTGCTCAGCCCTTGCCGCCGTCGGCTAGAGCCACCCAGGAGAGCTTCTCCTCCGGGAAGACGTCCCGGTTCGGCGGGAAATGTTCCGGATCGTCCAGGCTTCCGGTCGTGATATCGATTTCATTCGGACGCTCGTCATTCTCGTAGGTCAGCGAGGTGCCGCACGAGTCGCAAAAGGTGCGATACGCGCCGGTATCCGTCTGGTAGCGCTTCGGCTCTCCCTTTTCGAAGGCAACCTCCGACAACTTCACGGTGATCCACGCCACTGCCTGCGCGCCGGCGGCCCGACGGCAGTTCGCGCAATGGCAGTTCGCCTGATACAGCGGCGGACCGCTTGCCCGGAAACGCACTTTGCCGCAATAACAACCGCCGGTGATGAGTGATGCGCGTTCCATCTAGTGCAATCAGACACGCCCGCTTCCGGGCATCGGCTGCGGCAACCGGCTAGGGTTTGCGTTCATGCACGGCCTGCCACCCTTGAGGATTCAGGTTTTGGCACACGTTTTCTTTGTACTGTTCGGGGTCAAAAGAGCCAATCAAATCTGGCGGGACTGGGAACAGCCAATGCGGTTCACCTTCGTTTTCATCAATAGGCTCGTAGGTAAGAATTGCACGGAAAAGGGTCGGCTGGGCCTTCAGCCAGTAACGCAGGCATGCAATCGTAGTGCCTGACAGCGTGAAAGCCCAATGCGTAATGTACAGCAATAGGAAAATCGGTTGTCCGGCGTCTTTCGCGTAGCGATTAGACTTCTCCAAGACTCCAAAAAGAATGGTTTTTGCAAGATCGTAAGGTTTGTAATTCGACGGCGCCTGGCCATACGGCCCAGCTAATGGTGCAATCTCCATCAACTCAAGGTAAGCAGGGCCGCGCGGAGTAGATACCGTCACGTCAAAGTCACTCTCTTTGTTACTTGACGGGTTCCTTAGAAAGAACCGGTCTTCGCTCTTTCCGCGCCCCATGTTCATAGACGCGATGAACCGATTCACAATCTGCAGCTCCACCGCCGACTTTTCTGCCGGAAAAGCAGTTTTCTCGAAAGAACCGAGTACATCCCCGTTGGACCTTACCTGTACGCGAAAGAACCCGCTCGTTCCTGTCGGTTTACCCATTTTCAACCTTAATGAGGCGGGTGCAACAAGACAACAGAGCTGTCAGGCGGGCCGATCAATTCCCGCGACGGCATACTCTTTATCACGATAGTACCAAAGGCCGCAAAACAGTTTCCCGTTGTGGGCTTTCCTTCGAGTTAACCGCCTTTAGCCTTGCCGACAATTCCCATCCCGAGCAAAAGAGCTCCAACAAGACTGAGTGCGACAAGCCAAACATTTCCGGGCCGACCGTTCGCAATATCGATCAGGTGTCCCGCACCCGCACCCGCCAAAATGCCGCCGACCGCGAGGTACCCGTCGTAGAAGTTATACTTAGCCCGACGCGGCCAAATTTCATGACGTGCACGCAGAACGTGAGACGCCGTGATAATCTTGTTCTCCATGTCGCGTTCAGCAATGCTTCGGGCAATGACATACAGTTGCTCGCGGAAACGCATAACCTCCTCTTCAACCGCATCCTCTGCGGCTGCGTGCAATTCCAATTGCTTTAGAATCGAGCGCTTTGCCGCCGCAATTGATTCATCCGCTGGACGCAAGGCCAGCTCCAGAGCAATCTTCTCGAGGACCTGGTCTTCAGCATCCACATACTTGCGGAGAACATCAGCAACGGGGAGAGGTTTATTCATGTTCCTTTACGTTGAGGGGCCCCAGATTGATGCTCGCTGCCCGCTCGCCTAGTTCTGCGCCTCCAAGAGCCGTTATCTCCCTTCGCAACGTTTGCATCGTGCGTTGGAGTCTCGAAGCCACAGTTCCTCGAGAAATACCTAACGCCTCCGCTACAGTGTCGAAAGATGCGCCCTCGATAACACGCATACGAAGCAACAACGTATCTTGTGGGGTAAGACGCTCGAATGCTTTGAGTAAGAGGCGTTGCAATTCACGGGTATCCTCACTCTCAGATAGGAGAGTGTCAGGCGACGCCAAGTCTATCCGTCTAGCTAGTCCCCCGAGCTCATTGGTTGCATCGAGATCTGAATTAGTGATATTCTCTCGAATTTGAGAGGTTCTCCGCCAATAATCGACAAGTCGGTGTCGGAAGACGGCGAAAAGGTAACTTCGCAATGAACTCGATGACTTAAAGCTTCGGATATAACGCGGGAGAGAAACTAACATTTCAGCGATTGCGTCCTCGGCATCGGCGCCGGTTATCCCACGCGAATACGCGTAGCGCAATAGAAGCGGGACATAGGTATCCATGATGTATTTGTAGCCCCGTTCCACTTTTTTTGGATCCGCTGACTGCATCATCGCTACCAATTCGGAATCGGGTAGCTCGGTAGGGTTCGGATTGACGAAAGAGGAGTGTGACATACAGGCCGCCTAACGAGAACAAGATCGGCCACTGCGGGTGACAACGAGCGTCGGTTGCAATGGGTGCCTCTTTAGTGGGTGAAGTGCACTATCGGGGCGCCGAATGCTTGGCTGCATCGCCTGGTTAGACCTCCAAGCTGGTATTTCCCTGTTCCTCTAGCCAGACCCGCACACCATTTTCAACCATGGAAGGACGATTCAGTGAATCAGGAGGCCGTATAGCTTGTGCGGGCGGCGGCTCGACAGGCAGCCAAACGCCGAAATGCAGACAACAATGCTCGCTCGCGATAAGACCGCCGAGCAACGCCTGAGCGCGCAACTGATGCTCTTGTGTGAACTGCTTCGGATCGATGCGAAAGTATCGCTCCAAGAAGCCACGAAGATGGCTGTGCTGAGAGCTTAAGTCCTCATCAATTGACATCCGGTGTGTCTCGGCCAAATAGACGGCTGTAAGGACGAACTCACCACTTAATGCCTGGCGAAATATGCGGTATCGCCAGTAGTTTGGTTCGGAATCGCCCATATGGTGATTTATCGACCGTGTTTTAGGTCTAACGAAAAGTGGGGGCCACGCGCTTCAGCGCGCAACGCCTGCGGTGTTGTTGTTTCGTTGAGTTCGACCACCCCCTTGCCAAAATCAACCTTCAGAACCAAATGCGGTAACTGCGTTATGCTTCCTTGAATGGTGGCAGTGAAAGTCCCGCTCTTGGACGCCAGGGGAGCGAGGTCCGCCAAAGGCGATGTGCCGACAACTGTTCCGCCGGCGGGAAGGTCGCCGGCATTGCCGAAGATGGTGTCCGTGGAGAGCATAGCCTGCACGCTCACGTTGTCCGAGCTGCCAACGGTGGGCCCTTCAAGCTTGGCGGGAGCGCTGCCCACGTTGGTGATGGTCCACGAATATTTGATCTTGGTCGGGGGGACAGCCTTGCGCTCAAGGAGGAAATGACCAGGTCCGGCACCTTAATTGGTTCCGGCGGGTTAGGAAGTTTCAGCTGGGCATTCACGCCAGAGCAGAGGCACAACGCCACGCCGAGCGCGAGTAGTTTGAATGAAGTAATTCGATTGCCTGCTTTGATTAGGGATTTTCCAGTCATATGATTCCCCTTGTTGGTTTGTGTTTCCTTGCTGTTTGAAGGTCACGTAAGAAGAGCGTCGGGAAAGGGGAACATTCGATTTGCCGGTCAGCGTAGGGGGCGATCCCTCCATATGCGCAGAAATCATTGGCGCGCGCCAGAATTATTCCGCTCAGGAATAATTCAGCTCGAGGATCGAGGGAAATGGAGTCTCATACCGCAATCGGCGCTTTGATCGCGGGATGCGGGTCGTATTCGGTGAGAGTGAAATCCTCGAAGCGGAAGCCGTGGATGTTTTTTACGCCGGGGTTCAATTGTATCCGCGGCAGCGGACGGAAATCGCGGGTGAGCTGTTCGCGTGCTTGTTCGAGATGGTTTTGGTAAAGGTGCAGATCGCCGAAGGTGTGGATGAATTCCCCCGGGCGTAGATCGCAGACCTGCGCGACCAGCATCGTGAGCAAGGCGTAGGAGGCGATGTTGAACGGCACGCCGAGGAAAAGATCGGCGCTCCGCTGGTAGAGCTGGCAGCTTAGCTCGCCGTCGCGCGCATAGAATTGGAAGAGCACGTGACAGGGCAATAGCGCCATCTGATCGAGCTCGGCGACGTTCCAGGCGCTCACGATGAGACGCCGGCTCGCAGGATTTTTTTTGATCTGGTCGATGACTCCGTCAATCTGATTGATGACCGCGCCATCGGCGCCGCGCCAGTGGGTCCATTGCGCGCCGTAGATGGGACCGAGGTCGCCCTTTTCATCCGCCCACTCATCCCAGATCGTAACGCCGTGCTCGTTCAGGTAATGGACGTTCGTTTCGCCGCGGAGAAACCAGAGCAGCTCATGGACGATCGATTTGAGATGGAGCTTCTTGGTGGTGAGCAGTGGAAATCGCTCCCGCAAATCGAACCGGGCTTGCGCGCCGAAAACCGAGAGCGTCCCCGTTCCGGTGCGATCCATGCGCGGTTTTCCCTCTTCGAGGACAAGCCGGAGCAGATCGTGATATTGGCGCATGTGCCTTTCAGATAAACGCCACAACGAGGCGGATTCAATTTCTCATTTCGAGCAAAGCGTCGTCACCTCATTCCTGCTCATGATCCTAATCCTCCCAGGATCGCCGTGATCAAGAGATCAGGAGCAAGGATCAGGAGAAAATCTCAACCTTGCGGCAAGGCGGTCTCGCATTCGCCGCGGACTTTTGCAGGTCGAAGTTTGCGGAAGATCATCCACACGCCCGCGAGCACCAGCGCGCCGCCGGCGAGCGACCAGGGCGAAAATGTCTCGCCGCCGAGCAGCCATCCGAACGCCACCGCCCCCGGCGGCGTGATGAGCGAGATCGTTTGCAGGTTTGTGACCGACATGCGCGGCAGCAGCCAATAGAGGAGCAAAAACGTGACCGCCGACCCGGGTATCGCGAGATAAAAGAGGCAGAACACCGCCGTTTTCGTCCAGTGAAAGTGCAGCGGATTTCCGTCGACGATAAGTCCGAGGACGAGCAGCGGCACGGCTCCGAAAATCATTTGCCAGGCGGCGATCATGGCCGGCGCAAGCTGGAGTTCGCGCTTCTTCACCAGCACGTTGGCGAACGCCGCGCCCGCCGCGCCGAACACGACCGCGACTCCGCCCCAGAAAGCGAGGAGCCCTCCGAAATCGAGCAAGCGCGAGCAGATTAGCGCGACGCCGCCGATCGCGAGCAATGCTCCCGCGACCCGTTGCCAGCGCAGCGGCTCGCCCGGCAGGAGGTAATGCGCGAAGACCATCCCGAAGATTGGAATGGTCGCCTGCAAGACAGCGGACAAACCGGACGACACATGCAGCTCCGCCCAGAAAAGCAGCGCATAATTCACCGCGAACATGAGCACGCCGGTGTAGGCCAGCAGTTTTAGATCGCTGCGCCGCAACGGCAGCAAGCGCACCCGGCCCACCGAGATGGCCAAAAGGACCACGACGGCGATGGCAAACCGGAGGGCCACGAATGAAATCGGCGGGAGATCGCGCAGGCCGATCTTGATCGCGAGCCAGGTCGAACTCCAGATCACGCAGAGCGTGAGATACGCCGCGGCGACCGCAAATTTTCGCTGCTCCGGCATCGCGTATCAGCGCATCAGTCTGTTGATTTTGCAACGCGCTTTCGCGGTGATTTCAAAATCGTGCTCGTGCTCCTGCTCGTGATCGATCTGTGTGCGCGGGAGAATGCTCGATTACGATTACGAGCACGAGCATGAGCACGAGGAAAGGCGCGCTACCGCTCGGCGAAATGCAACTGGCCCTCGAGATAGGTGACGGCATTGCCGCCGAGGCCGACCCGTTCCCCGCGATCCTCGCAGAATAATTCGCCGCCTCGCATGGAAATCTGCCGGGCGTGCAGGGTGCGTTTGCCCAACCGCTTCGACCAATAAGGAACCAGCGCGCAATGGGCGGAGCCGGTGGCCGAATCTTCGGGGACCCCCACTCGCGGAGCGAAGTAACGCGAAACGAAATCGCACCGGTCTCCTGGCGCGGTCGCGATCACGCCATGCGCATCCAGTTCCGCGATGATCCTGAAATCCGGCAAGAGCGCGGCGACATCCAGCTCGTGCTCGAAGACGGCGCAGTAGTTACGCCCCTTCAAGACTGCACTCGGCTGGGCGCCCAGTCCCTCGGCCAGCTTTTCCGGCGGCTGACATTCGCTGAGCGATTGCGACGGAAAATCGAGCACCAGCCGATCACCGTCCCGCTCCACCGTCAGTTCGCCGCTGCTGCGCGATTGAAAACGAATCATCGCGTCGGAGCGTCCGAGGTGTTGAAAGAGCACATGGGCCGAAGCCAGCGTGGCATGCCCGCAAAGTTCCAATTCCACCGTCGTCGTCATCCACCGGAGATCGAGATGGGTTCCACGGTCGATAAGGAATGCCGTTGCGGGCAGGTTATTTTCCGCGGCGATGGCTTGCATTGCCGTATCCGGCAACGATTCGGCGAGCACACAGACGCCCGCGGGATTCCCAGCGAATTGCCGGTTCGTAAACGCCACCACTTCGAAGTATCGAATCGTCATGGGGCAAGCTGCCGCAATCGGCAAAAAGTGAAAGCGTGTTGCAACGCGCGATTGCGGCGATCTTAAGATCGTGATCGTGCTCCTGCTCGTGATCGATCGGTTTGCGGTGAAAAATGCCCGATTAGGAGCACGAGCACGAGCAGGAGCACGAATTAGAGCGAAGCCAAGTCGATCACGAAGCGATACTTCACATCGCTCTTTAGCATTCGTTCGTACGCTTCGTTGATCTGGTCGATCTTGATGAGTTCGATGTCGCACGCGATTCCGCGTTCGGCGCAGAAATCGAGCATCTCCTGCGTTTCGGCGATCCCGCCAATCAAGGAACCGGCCAGTTGCCGCCGCGGCATGATCAAATTAAACGCGCCGACGGGAATCGGCTCAGGCGGGACACCGACCAGGCACAAAACGCCGTCGCGTTTTAGGACGCCGAGATAAGCGTTGATGTTGTGCTGGGCCGACACGGTATCGATAATGAAATCGAAACGGTTCGCCTGATTTTCGAGCGCCTCCTGGTCTTTCGTTACGATCACTTCGTGCGCACCTAACCTTTTCGCGTCGTCCGTCTTCCCCGGCGAGGTAGTGAAAAGGGTCACTTCAGCGCCGAAGGCATTGGCAAATTTGAGGGCCATGTGTCCGAGACCGCCCAGCCCGATCACACCGACCTTTTGGCCTTTACTCACTTTCCATTTCCGCAAGGGCGACCAAGTCGTGATCCCGGCGCAGAGGAGCGGGGCCGAGGAGGCGAGGTCCAGTTTATCGGAAAGACGGAGCACGAAATTCTGATCCACCACGATGGCTTTGGAGTAACCGCCGTAGGTTACGCCGCCGGTGTGCGGATCGGGACTGTTGTAAGTGAAGGTGGCGCCGCTGTCGCAAAATTGCTCGAGCCCGTCCTTGCAATTAGCGCAGACGCGATCGGAGTCGACCAGGCACCCAACCGCGGCCAGGTCGCCTTCCTTAAATTTTCGGACCTCGCGGCCGACTTTGACGACGCGCCCGGCGATTTCATGACCGGGGACGCATGGATAGATCGTCCCGCCCCATTCGTTGCGCGCGATGTGGAGATCGGAATGGCAGACACCGCAGAAAAGAATCTCGATCTGAACGTCGTTGGGCGCCGGCTCGCGCCGGTCGAAGGAAAATGGCGCGAGTGGTGAATTGGCCGCGTGCGCGGCGTAAGCTTTGGTCGAGGGCATAATACTGATTCGAATCTGTCCCAGGGAGCGGCGGTTTATTACCGCCGACCAAACTAAACGGCGGTGGCGAACCGCCGCTCCTTGATTGCTCGGCGTGCTTTCGCTGGAGGGCCGGGCGAATTAGAATCTGTCATGCCGCGCATTTCCGTTCTCGACCTTTCGCCCATCATCGAGGGCGGCGATGCCGCGCTCGCGTTCCGAAATACGGTCGATCTCGCGCAGCACGCGGAAGAGTGGGGCTATCACCGTTTTTGGCTGGCGGAACACCACAACCTTCCCGGCATCGCCAGCGCGGCCACGTCGGTCGTGATCGGACATGTGGCCGGCGCGACAAAAAGAATCCGCGTCGGCGCCGGCGGGATCATGCTTCCAAACCATGCCCCGCTCGTCATCGCCGAACAGTTCGGCACGCTCGAGTCGCTCTATCCGGGCCGGATCGATCTCGGCCTGGGCCGCGCGCCGGGCAGCGATCAACTTACGGCCCGCGCCCTCCGCCGTTTCCTCGGCAGCAGCGGCGACACTTTTCCGCAGGACGTGCTCGAGCTGCAATCGTACTTCCGTCCGCCGGCGCCCGGCCAGGCGGTGCTGGCCGTGCCCGGCGCCGGCTTGAACGTCCCGCTTTACCTGCTCGGCTCGAGCGATTTCAGCGCCCGCCTCGCCGCGGAGATCGGGTTGCCTTTCGCGTTCGCTTCGCATTTCGCGCCCGATTATCTGCAAGTCGCGCTGGAGCTTTACCGGCGCGAGTTTAAGCCGTCCGATGCACTCGTTAGGCCGCACGTCATGATTGGCGTCGGCATCTTCGCGGCGGAAACGGACGCCGAGGCGCGCCGCCTTTTCACCTCGGCGCAACTGATGTTCCTGAATTTGATTCGCGGTCACCCGGGAAAACTTCCACCTCCGGTCGAGAAGATGGAGGGCCGATGGAGTCCGGCCGAACGGGCCGCGATCGAGCATCGGACCCGCTTCTCCGCCGTCGGTTCACCCGAGACAGTCAGGCGCCGGTTGGAAGCGTTGCTCGACGAAACGGAAGCCGATGAAGTCATCCTTACTGCTCAGATTTTCGATCACGCCGCGCGGTTGCGGTCGTTCGAGCTCGCGGCGGAAGTGTTTCGCGAGATCAATCAAAGCGCGGTAATGCGTGCGAGGTAGCGTTCTCGCTCGGAGGGACGTGCTTCCGCATGTCCCATTTTCCCAACGGATCGATTTTGGGACGTGCAGAAGCACGTCCCTCCGAGAGTCAATCCGCCTTCGTCGTCACCACCAGCTTGTCGCCCTGGAGCGACATGGTCTTCACATGGCTCCAGAATTCCGTCTCGCGGTTTCCCTTTCGCAGGTCATCGTCAAAGGCCTCGTTCAAGCCGTCGTTGAAGGCGTCCATGAAGTAACTCGAAAGAAATTGGCGAGGGAGGCGATGTTGACCGGCTTCAAGCGATTGGAGATCGATCTCGAATTCCCCGGAAGAATAGGCGAAACCGAAACGCGCGGTCCCGTTGAACCAGCGCTTTCTTAGTTTGCGCAACGGAATGGAATCGAGCGGCACGCTCAAGGCGATCGTCATCATCGAGTCGGCGATATCGACCCGGGCCCGGCCGCGAAATTCCCTGAAATCCTCATCCCGGGCCAGCAACGCGTTCAGGTCGGCGCTGGAAAATTCGACGGTGGTTTCGGCGTTGCGCGCAATGGCGTCATTCAACCGCGCCCGGGTGCTTTCGGCGGCTTGAAACTGGGCCTCGCTCGGCTGTTCGATCCGGACGTCCAGGGGCGCGCTCGAAGTCAGATTGGCGACCGTGCTGTTGTAAAAATACCACGCGCCACCGAGGAGCGCGGCGAAGAAGAGAAACCCCACGATCAAGACCGTGAGACATCCCTTGGCGAAACAACCCATGCCTTGCCGGGGTATTATTACTACTTGCGGTGGCGGACGCGGCGCCGGCGGCGGCGGGGTGGGCATGGGTGGTGGCTGGCCGTTCACGACGCGAGGACTATCCGATCGAGTCTCGGGATTCAAGCTTTCGCTCGCGCAACAACGTCGATTGCCCGCGGGCTTCGCATCTGCCATGGTGTCGCGTTCGACGGCAAATCAATTGCCGTCGGTTTTTTGGATCGAGTCCTATGGAACTACGTTTTGCACTCCTTCTCGTGTCGGCGTCGCTGCTTGCGCCCGCGCTAAATGCCCAGGAACTCAAGGAACCGACCGTGGACGCTTTGGTGGCCAAGAACATCGAAGCCAAAGGCGGCGCGGATGCGTTGCGCGCCGTGCAGTCGTTGCGGCTCAAGGGCAAGATGCTCGTGAACTCGGGCCAGCTTGAGTTTGTTTACACGCTAACGAAAAAACGGCCGGGGCAGGCGCGCGTGGAAGCGACTCTTCAGGGCATGACGCTGGTGCAGGCGTACGATGGCGCTGAAGGCTGGAAGATCTCACCGTTCCAAGGCCGTAAGGATCCCGAAAAAATGTCCGCGGACGAAGCGAAGTCTCTTATCGAGGACGCCGAGGTCGATGGGCCGCTCGTCGATTGGAAAGCCAAAGGGAGCACGGTGACGTATCTCGGCCCTGAAGATGTCGACGGCACTCTCGCGCACAAGCTCAAGGTCGTCCGCAAGAACGGCGACGTGAGCTACGTCTATCTCGATCCCGATCACTTCCTCGAGATTCGAATTTTGACCCAGCGGATCGAGCAAGGCGCGCAGGTGGAAGTCGAAACCGATCTCGGGGATTATGAAAAAGTCGCCGGGGTTTTCTTCCCTTTCTCGATCGACGCCGGTCCCAAGGGATCCGCCGACAAACAAAAAATCGTTTTCGAAAAGGCCGACGCGAATGTGCCGGTCGACGACGCTGAATTCAAATTTCCCACGCCCGCTTCCAAATAACTTTTATGCGTTTTCCGAATTTCATCCTTTTCACCGCGCTCTGTCTTGCCGGCGCAGCCATCGGGGCCGAGCAAGCGCCCTACAATTCTTCGACCATCTCCGGTCTTGGCGCGCGCAACATCGGGTCCGCGACCATGAGCGGCCGCATCTCCGCCTTTGCCGCCCTCCGGGAGCCTTCCGGGAAACTCACCCTTTACGTCGGCGCGGCCAGCGGCGGTGTTTGGAAATCCGAGGATGGCGGGACGCGCTACAAGCCGGTCTTCGACGACCAGCCGGTGCAATCGATCGGCGCCGTCGCGCTCGATCCCAAGAATTCGAAGAACGTCTGGGTCGGCACGGGCGAATCGTGGACGCGCAACAGCGTCTCGATCGGCAACGGAATCTATAAATCGACCGATAGCGGCGAGACCTGGACCCAAACCGGGCTGCCGAATTCGGAGCGCATCGCCAAGGTCGACGTTAGCCCGGTGAGCAGCGATACGGTTTTCGCCGCCGTGCCGGGCGCGCTCTGGAGCGATTCGCCGGACCGCGGACTCTATAAGACGACGGACGGCGGCAAGACCTGGAACCTCGCGCTGAAGGGCGCCAACCTCTCCACCGGTTGTTCCGACATCGCCCTCGATCCCGCCGACCCGAATAAGATGTTTGCGGCCATGTGGGATTTCCGCCGCAAAGGCTGGACTTTCCGCTCCGGCGGCGACGGCCCCGACAAATCTTCCGGCAGCGGCCTGTTCCGCACGGCCGATGCCGGTGCGACCTGGACCGAAATCACTCCCGAGAACTCCAAAGGTTTTCCAAAGAAACCGTACGGCCGGATCGCGGTCGCGATCGCGCCGTCGAATGCAAAACGGGTTTACGCTTTTGTCGAATCCACCGATAGCGCGCTCTTCGTTTCCGATGACGGCGGAGCGACCTGGGACAAGCGCGACAAGAGCACCTGGATGGTCTGGCGTCCGTTCTACTTCGCCAAACTGGTTATCGATCCGAAAAATCCGGACCGCCTCTTCAAAATGGACGGTGCCCTGATCCTAAGCGAAGACGGGGGCAAGAGCTTTACCACGGTGGGCGGGTTCCAGGGTGCGCACGGCGATATGCACGATATGTGGATCGACCCGACCAACACGCAGACCGTCCTGGCCGGGGACGATGGCGGGATGTGGTATTCCTACAACGGCGGCAGCAAGTGGTGGAAGGGCGAGAACCTGCCCGTGTCCCAGTTCTATCACGTCAGCGTCGACGACCGGGACCCGTTCCAGGTTTACGGCGGTTTGCAGGACAACAGCTCGTGGGTCGGCCAGTCGCAATATCCCGGCGGCATCACCAACGCGCAGTGGGAAAACATGTTCGGCGGCGACGGCTTCTGGATGTTCTCCGATCCGGCGGACCCGGATTACCTTTATGCCGAATTCCAAGGCGGCTACATCGCGCGGGTGAATCGCCACACTCATGTGGCGCGCGACATTCAGCCGAAGCCAGATTACAAGGAAAAGCTCCGGTGGAACTGGAACACGCCGATCGCCCTGTCTCCGAACGAGAAAGGGACCATTTATATCGGCGCGCAATTTCTTTTCCGCTCGCGGAATCAAGGGCAGACATGGGACCGCATCTCTCCGGATCTGAGCACGAAAGATCCCGAGAAGCAGAAGCAGGAGCAATCGGGTGGCGTCACCGTCGACAACTCGGCGGCGGAAATGCACACCACGATCTACTCGATCAGCGAATCGCCCAAAGATAAGGCGGTCATCTGGGTCGGAACCGATGACGGCAATGTCCAGGTCACCCGCGACGGGGCGAAAACATGGGTCAACGTCGTCGACAACGTCCCGGGCGTACCCAAAAATTCGTGGGTCAGTTGGGTGCAGGCCAGCAATTTCGAGGCGGGCACCGCTTACGCCGCCTTCGATCGCCACACCTTCGGCGACCACGCCCCTTACGTCTTCCGCACGGCTGACTTCGGCAAGACCTGGACTCCGCTCGTCACACCGCAGGAAGTCAAAGGTGTGCGGGGATATGCGCACGTCATCAAGGAGGATCTGGTTCAGCCGAACCTGTTGTTCCTCGGGACCGAGTTCGGTCTGTTTATTTCCATCGATGGCGGCAAAGCCTGGGCGCAATTCAAGGGCAGCCGTTTTCCGGCCGTCGCCGTGCGCGATCTGGCGATCCATCCGCGCGATAATGATCTTGTTCTCGCGACGCACGGCCGCGGGATCTGGATCGTCGACGACATCACGCCCTTGCGCGCCTTGACTTCCGACTTGCTGAAACAGGAGGCGAACTTTGTTTCCGCGCGGCCGGTGCAGCAGCGCATCGAAGCGAATGGCGGGTGGGCGAATGGCGCCGCGGTCTTCGTTGGCGATAATCCGCCGCAGGCGGCTGTGATCACTTACTACCAGCGTTCCCGCCATCTCTTCGGCAAGCTGAAGATCGAAGTGCTGGATGCCTCGGGCCGGGTGGTAGATGAGATTCCCGCGAGCAAGCGCCCCGGATTGAACCGCGTCATCTGGAGTATGCACGAAAAGCCGCCGCGCGTTCCGCCCGCGGCCCAGATTGCCTTTGCCGGCACCCGCGGCCCGCGTTTGCTGCCCGGCAATTACAAAGTGCGCATGACGAAGGCGGGAAAGTCCACTGAGACGACCCTCACCGTCGGTCTCGATCGGCGCGTCAAATTTAGCGAAGCCGACCGCAAAGCGCAGTTCGACGCCGCGATGAAAGTGCACGCCCTGTTTGGCGGCGAGAGCGCGCTCATGGACCGCATTCTCGCTCTCCGCGCCAGCCTGGCGAAGAGCGGAGGCGCGGTGCCGGAGGGCGATGCGCTCCGCCAGACAATCGCGGACTTCGACAAAAAGGTGGATGCGGTGCGGAAGCAAATCGTCGCCACCACCGAGGGTGGCGCGATCACGGGCGAGGAACGCCTTCGCGAGCATACCGACCAGCTTTATGGCGCAATCCTGAGCTATGAAGGCAAGCCGGCTGATTACCAGATCGCCCGCATCGACGTGCTTCGGAGAGAGCTGGACGACGTGACGAAAGAGTTCCAGCAACTGGTCGCCAACGACCTTCCGAAACTAAACGACGCCCTCAAAGCCAAAGGCCAGCCGGTTATTGCCGCGCCGCCAGAAAAGATTGCCCTGAATGATCAGCCGACCGGTTCCGGCGGGGCGCTGCTTCCAGCTAATTTCCGTCTTTGGTAAGGACGCCGCGTGCTGCTGCGGCCGATTCGCTTGAGGTCTTACCGATACGGCGGCGGCGGCGGCACCACGATGATTTTGTTCGAAGGCAACTCGAGCATCCAGTTTCCGTCGGCCGTGACCCCCACGAACCGTGCGCGGACCCGCGGCATCGGAGGCGCGTCTAATTCGGGCATGGGCTGCGGCGGATAGGTTCTCGCCTCGGCCCGCCTGGATGTCGCAGTCCGTGCCGTCTTTTTTGCGCGTGGCCTGGCCGCCTTGGGTTCCGGCTCCGTGCGTTTTACTTTGCGAGATGGTTTCTCTGCCGTTTCAGCGATGTTGCCGCGCTCTTCCGGTTGCGTAACAGAATTCGATTGCTGGTCGGAGGACGCCGTTGTGTCAGGTGCGACTTCAGCGGGACCTTCTTCTGGAGGAGCGGGCTCAGCGCGCCGTACCTCCGGCTCCTCTACCAGTTCTGCGCGCCGCACCTCGCGCATGACGACTTTTTCTTTCTTGGATTCCTCGGTCACTGCCGTATCACCGGGCGCTTCCGCCGGGCTGGCCTCCACCCGGCTTACGGCAGCGAGCTGCGAGGACGGGGCCGGGGCCGGCGAAGTGGTTTCATTGTCTGTGCTCTTGGACGAATCAGTTGCCGCCGGAAGAGTAGTGGCGTCGTTGTTTGCCACAACAGGCGCCGGCTCCTGAGCCTGCGGAACGACCGAAGAGTCTGGCGGGGCCGAGGGCAACGGCGCCGCCGCGGCCTGGCTCGCCGCAGTCGTATCCACGGATTCGGTTGCGATCGGTTTTTCCGGCTCGGCGTTCTTTGCCGGCAGAGACTGCGTGCTGATCGAATCGGCCACCGCCGGGGCGGGTTGCGTGGTGTTCGAGACGATCGACGTGGGCGCATTTGCGGTGACTGGCGTCGCGGAGGCGAAAGCGTCAGGGACACCAATGGGCACCCCGATTGGTTGTTCTCCCTGAACAACTCGCCGGTGCCGAAGATATCCCGGCAAAACCATTGCCGTGACGGCCGCAATCGCCAGGAGCAGCGCGGCAATCGCGAGTGTTTTCATCGCGGTGCGCCGGCGCACCGGCCGGCCGAGATCGCGGCCCGTCGAAATCACCGGGACTCCGAACTTGCGGGACATTGTCTCTCGCCGTTCCACTTGGGCCAGGCAATCCTGGAGCGCCCGATAAAATGCGAGCGGATCGCGTGGGCGCGCCTCTGGATTTACCGACAACATTTGGGCCAGTAAACGCCTGATCTTTTTCGGGAGGCCGCTTATCTTGTCGAGGGCCGTTCCCGTTTGAGCCAGCCCCGTTGGCGTCAGCGGTTCGGCCATCGGCCCCGTGGGCGTCGTCAGCGGCGGCGCGCCGGTCAAAAGAAACCACATCGTGCACCCGAGCGAGTAGATCTCCGACCGGAAATCGACCGCGCCGTGCCGGAGTTGTTCCGGGCTCGCGTAATGCAAGGACTTGTCGAAAGCGGCCACGGAAACGTCGCCCCCTAAAAACTTCGGGGCGACGCCGACGAAATGCAGCACTTTGATGAGGGGCCATTCGCCCTCGGTCGTTTGGCCTGGAACCAGCACCAGGTTGCTCGGATTAATGGCGTGATGCGAGATCCGCTGGACCGCGGCTGCGCCCAGCGCGCTCACCACCTGCGCCGCAATGCGCAAGACCGGACCGACTGGCATCGGCCCGTGCGCGTTGACCCATTCTTCCGCCAAGGTCCCTTCAAAATCCTCCGTGACGTAAACCAGGCGATCGTCCTCAGTCCCGAAATCATACAGAGCGGGAATGTTGACATGATTCAGCTTCTGCGCCGCTGCCGCCTCGGCCTCGAGTTTCTCCCGCACCGCCGGTTTTAGAGCTGCGGCCGGAACCACTTCCACCGCCACTTTCTTTCCGGTCTCGATCTCTTCCCCCTCATAAGCGAGGGGGGTGTCGGCGAGTTCTCCCACCGAGGCGATTTCACCAGCGGAGATGCGGTATTTGCCCAAAAAGATCTTGTTATCCATAGGTCGAGGCGGAACCCAAACTAACCCGCACAATTAGATCGAATCGTGCGGTCACAACGAGTGTCGGGTTCCGTGTGATTTAGACTTTCCCTGCGGAAAAAAATTCATGCAAGTTTAACATTTGAGGCGGCCGCCCCTGGCTTTTTTTGGCGTTACCTCGGGGCCTCGTCGAAGTCGTAGAGCAACAGCGGCAGCTCGCGTGGTTGGCCGTCAATCTCCGTTACGTTTACGCACACGCGGCGCGCGCGCATCTGCGTATAAAAACCTTCCGCATTCGGGTCGGCTTCAATTTTGAGGCTTCGGTGCTCGAGGCCTTTTGCTTGCGCGACGGCGTGCTCGAACAAGGCGCGGCCGATCCCGCGACCCATGGCGCTCGGCACGATCCAAAGATGGTCGAGATGCAAGCCGTCGGTCTCGTTGGTCAGGAGATAGAAACCGGCGGGACGAGCATCTACCATGGCGACATAGGCCACATTGGCGGCGATGCATTCCGCGCGGATCGTGAGCGTGTCGCGCCAGCTTTCGATCCAGTGTTCGGGATAGCCCCAATGCCGCTTGGCCGCGTGGGCGATCGCTGTTAAGGCATCGGCATCTTCCGGTTTCGCGCGGACAATTTGCATATTGTTGGAGGGACGTGCGCTGTCACGTCCCACATTTTGGGACGCCACAGCGGGCGTCCCTCCAGGAACGCATATCACGCTTCGGCTCGGTTCTCTCGGTTCCGTGCGAATGGATTGAAATTCGTGTTCCGATCGTAAACATCCACGCCTTCCGCCCGCTTCAATTTGTTCACCACGAGATACGTCACCGGCGTGGCGAGCGCTTCATAGAGCACTTTGCCGAGGTAACCGGATAGGATCAGGTTCAACATCGTCATCCACGATTCGCGCCCGCCGAACGCGATCAGGATCAGGACGGTCGTGTCGACCAGTTGGCCGGTCACGGTCGAGCCGACTGTCCGCGTCCAAAGCCATTTACCTTCGGTCCAGAGTTTCATCTTCGCGAGCGTGTAGGAGTTCGTGAATTCGCCGAGCCAGAAGGCGACGAGACTGGCGAGGATGAAACGAGGCACCGTGTAAAAGACCGCTTCGAAAGCCGCCTGGTTCGGCCAGTCCGGCGCCGCCGGAATCGCCACGATAACCAGGCCGAAGAGCGACAGGACCGCACACGCAAAAAATCCCAGCCAGATCGCCCGGCGCGACGCGCCGTAGCCGTAAACTTCCGTGAAGATGTCGCCGAAAATGTAGGTGATCGGGAAGAGCAATTGGGCGCCGGAAATTTTCGCGATGACGGGCTCGCCCTGGAAATTAAAGAGCGGAATCGCGCAGATCTTTTGCCCGACCAGATTCGAGATCAGCAGGACGACGACGAAGACATGGACGAGGAGATCGTAAAAACGGAAGCTGCTCAGGCGCGCGTCGCGCGCGGTCAATCGGCGGATCATTGTCGCAAGCTACTGGAGGGATGACCGCCGTGTCGTCCCAAAAATTAGTGGGACGGGACAGCGCCCGTCCCTCCAGTCGCTGACATTTCTTTTACAACCTTCGCACAGGGCTCTGACACAGCATTTCGCGAGTCGTGTCTAACTAAGACATGAAAAAACTACAGTTACTCAGTCTCGCGGCAGTGCTCGCGCAAGCAGCCTCCGCTTCACCCGTGTCCGATCTGACCCTGCGGGTCACGCCGGATCGCGAATATGTTTACCGGGCCGGCCCGCGCGAAGTGATCGTGCAGGTCGAAGTCGAAGCGCGCAAAAACGACGACTCGCGGCGCGCGCCGATGAATCTCGCCATCGTCCTGGACCGCAGCGGTTCCATGGAAGGCGCGAAGCTCGAGAAGGCGCGCCAGGCCGCGGCCATGGCAGTCGATAAACTGGGCGACGACGATATCTTTTCGCTCGTCACCTACGATGACGACACCGATCTGCTCATCGCGCCCGAGCGCGTCGGCGGCCGGGACCATCGCGAAGAACTGAAAGCGCGGATCCATCGCATTCAATCGGGCGGCAGCACCGCGCTGCACGCCGGAGTGGTGCTGGGTGCGAAGCAGGTGCGCCGCTTTTTCGAAAAGGAGCGCGTCAACCGCGTCATCCTGCTTTCGGATGGCATTGCCAACGTCGGACCGAGCAGCACCTCGGCCCTGGCGGGGCTCGGCCGCGAATTGCGTGGTGATGGCATCGCCGTCAGCACCATCGGGCTGGGCGACGACTACAATGAAGACCTCATGACCGCGCTGGCTGAAGCGAGCAACGCCAACTATTACTATGTGAAAGACGCCGAGAAATTGCCCGGCATTTTCGCGGAGGAACTCGGTGCAGCGCGCTCGCTCCTCGCCCGCAACATCGTCATTCGCATTCAAGCCCCGGATGGCGTGCGCCTGAAGGAAATCGTCGGACGGCCCGACATCGAGTGCCACGACCGGGTGGCGGAGATCAAGATGCCGGAATTGTTCGGTTCGGAGAAACGGCGTTTCCTGGTGCGCTGCCTGGCGGATGGGAAGACGGCGGATGCGATTGAGGCGGCCGCAGTGGAATTGAACTATGCCACTCTGTCCGGCGGTGCCGCGCCCGCGCAACGGCAGGCGGCGAAAATTGCCTTCACCGACGATCAGAAAAAATCGGACGCGAGCATCCAGGCGGAGGTGGCGCGCGAAAACAGCGTCGTCCAGAACCGGCTCGCCAAGGAGTTGGCGGTGAAGCTGGCGGATGAAGGCAAGTCGAAGGACGCCGTCGCCGTGCTTCGTCAGCAAGCCCTTAAGAACGCCGCCGCGCCCGCGCCGATGCAAGTGCCGGGAGTGAAGGAGGAGAATCGCAAACTCGAGCAGGCCGCGTCTGAGATTGACGCACGGGGGCGGCTTGAGAAATCGAGCCGGAAGTCGATGCAGTTCGAAAATTACGCGGACAAGTACCAGAAGAGCCGCTGATTTCTGTCGCCGCGGTCTTGCGGGCCACGTCAGGGATATCAACGGCTCTCCCCTCGCGTGCAGCCCGCAGGCCGCGGTGTGCAGACTGCTGTTCAGCGGACAAGAACGTTGATAACTTGCGCCTCGTCTCGTGAAACGAAGCATCTGGATATTTCTTCTCGCCATCGTCCTGCCCAGCATCGGTTTAGGCTGGCTGGCTCTGCGGAGCGCGAACGAACAGCAGATCATTCTCGAACGCCGCACCGCCGAGCTTTACCAAAAGGAGACGGACGCGGTCGCGAGCGCGGCCCGGAGCCTGATCGAGGAAGAGCGGCGCGGGTTCGCCGAGCGGGTGCGCCAATTGCTCGCGAGCGAATCGGGTTCGGAACTAGCGCGCGACTTCGCCGCGAAACTTTCGCGCGCCTGGACACGCCCGGCGATCGGATTCGCCTTGAACGCGGAGGGCGATCTCATTTCCCCTTCCGCCGAGGAGGCGCGCTCCGATGCCGGACGGCAGAAATTCTTGCAGGACAACACGGCGTTTCTCTCCGGGAATACGCCCGCTACGGTTTACTCTGTTCCTGCCGAGGAGTTGAATCGCCCGGAACAGCAACGCCGCAAAGCGAAGACCGAAGTCGAAGACAAGGCCGCGGCGGATTCGTATTCGGAAAAATCGGTGGCCAAACGTCAGCAACCTGCGGCCGTCGGCGCTCCTCCGGCAGCGCCCGCGCCGGCCCCGAAAGAGAAGGACGATGGCAGGCAGTCATCCCAGATGCTGCGCAACGTTGCTCCGCAGCGCGTGCTGAAGGAAAACGCGCCGGCGATTTCGCAGCTGGTGCCCGCGACGGCGGACTTCAGGGCGCTTACTTCCGATCACCCGGAAGGAGTGGTCACGCGTTTCATGCAGGATCGCCTCGAGATTGTCTTCTGGCTGCGGCCACCGGAGGCGAAAGGCATGATCTTCGGTTGCCTCTTGAGTGTGGATGCGCTGACCGATCTCTGGCGCGACGCGCTCCCGGACAATGCCGCGCCGGACTACGTGCTCGCCCTTTTGAACGACAAAGCGCGGCCGGTCGTCACCCAGCCGCCGAGCGAAAAAGGGCGCGATTGGGGAAGGCCCTTTGTCGCCTCGGAAATCGGGGAGGCGTTGCCGCATTGGGAAGCGGCGCTCTATCTCATGCGCCCGCAGCAATTGCAGGAAAATGCGCGCGGCGTCCGCCGCACCCTCCTGCTTTTGATCGCGGCCGCGCTGGCGGCGATCGCCTTTGGCGGCTGGGCGGTCTTCGCGGATGCGCGCCGCCAGATGGCGCTCGCGCAAAAGAAAACGGATTTCGTTTCCAACGTTTCGCACGAACTCAAGACCCCGCTCACTTCCATCCGGATGTTCGCCGAGATGATGCAAAGTGGGAGCGCGGTCGAGGAGAAACGTCCCCAATATTTGCGGATTATCGTGGCGGAAGCGGAACGGCTCACCCGCCTGATCAATAACGTGCTCGATTTCGCCCGGCTCGAACGGAAGCAGAAACGTTACGATTTCCATCCGCTCGATTTGCACCAGGTGATAGCCCGAACCTGGGAAGGGCACGAGCTCCATTTGCGCGAACAGGGATTCACCACCCGCTGGCAGGACGCGCCGCCCCCCTATCCGGTGCGCGGCGACGACGATGCGCTCGCGCAGATTCTGGTGAATCTCCTGTCGAACGCCGAGAAGTACAGCGCCGACCGAAAAGAGGTCGAGATCCACAGTTACCTCACGGAAGATTCAATCCACGTGAGTGTACTCGACCGCGGCTCCGGCGTGCCCCCGGGCGAAGAGGCGAAAATCTTCGAGGCGTTTTACCGCGCGCACGATTCGCTCGCGAGCGGGATTCAAGGCTCCGGGCTCGGGCTCACGCTCGCGCAACGCCTGGCGAAGGAGCACGGTGGCGAGATTACCTATCAAGCGCGCGAAGGCGGCGGGAGCAACGTCACCCTGCGTCTGCCGCTGACCGCGACCGATCGAGCACGATCATGAGCATCCGCCTTCGCAAAGCTACGGCGGACAGGCGAGCATGAGGACGAGCACAAGATGAAGAAGCGGTTGCTGGTAGTCGAAGATGATGCGCACATTCGGCTCGGGCTATGCGACGCGTTGCGGGCGGAAGGCTACGACGTCACGGACTGCCGCGACGGCGCGCAAGCCGGGCCGCTCGTCAAGCAGCACAAACCCGATCTCGTCATCCTCGACATCATGTTGCCCGGGAAAAGCGGGTTCGATTTGTGCCGCGAACTCCGCGCCGCGAAAAATCGCGTCCCGATCCTGATGCTCTCCGCGAAAGGCCAGGAGATCGACAAGGTGGTCGGCCTGGAGCTGGGCGCGGACGATTACGTGACCAAGCCGTTCAGCCTGCGCGAGCTGCTCGCGCGGGTGCAGGCGCTCATCCGTCGGGCCCAAGCCGGCGGCGCCGCCAGCGATCTGCCGATGGAGATCGCGTTCGGCAAGATGCGGGTTGATTGCAAATCGTTGCGCGGAAAGCGGGGCAGCAAAGCGATTGAGCTCACCCCCCGCGAGCTGAAAGTGCTGGCCGTGCTATTTCGCGAACGCGGCAACGCGGTTTCGCGAGAAGCGCTCCTGAACGAAGTCTGGGGCGTCGACTACTACGGCACCACGCGCACCCTCGATCAATTGATCGTGAAGCTCCGCCAAAAGATCGAAGACATCCCCGGCGAGCCGCGACATCTCGTCACCGTGCACACGCTCGGGTATCGGCTCGAGGTTTGACCGGCGGCCGTAGTGGCGGGCATCGAAAGACTCATCGATGACAACGGCAGAGCAAATCACGCCGATCGCCTCCGTTTATCGGTGGCGGGGCTAAGGTCGAACCTGCTAGGCGCCGCCTGTCGCGTTCTTACTGCAAAAGGCTTCCCGCGATCAGAGCGTGATTTTCGTCTGAATCGCTACGGTTCCGGGTTACTGCCGGCATGTTGCACAAGTTCCCAGACTGAGATCGTCGCGTATCCATTGATGCAACGATTTCCGCACCGTCGCCGATTTGTCGAAGTCGATGCTCTTGTAAATTTGGCCTACGAGATCGCTCGGCATGCGATCTATTGAGCTATCCTTCAGAAGTGCACAGCGGCGTCCGGTAATTAGCATGCCACCTACTTCAATAGTTAGATTGTAATTAAGACCTTTACCCGAACGATTCTCAAAGAAGGCAATGCCGTACTGACTGGCCCACATGTGCGCAGCTACGTTTTTCCACAGGTCGTCGTCGATTGCACGATCCGATGCCAGATGAAATTCAAGACCATGGGCTGAACAAACTTCGCGAGCGATTTCCAGAGCCGGACCGATCGGATCTGGAGCCGCGGCCTTATCTCCAATTTCGGGGAATCGAGTCATGCCGAACACGTTCTTTTCGAACGGATGAGCTACCAAGAATTTCTGCAGCCCTGAAATCAGTGACGGAGGGCCTAGCACCGGCGGTACAACAGTATGGGCAACGTGCCCCAGGAACGATAAACCGATCTTCGACTCCGCCGAAAAAGCGGTTAGATCCAGATTCGAGAAAAGCGCTAACGAGGCCTGGCGCCCGAAAGGGGTGATTCGCCATGCCCCCTTCCTCCTGCCGTTTGTTAGATAGCCTTGCTTTTGCAATTTCGCGATTGCATTCGAGACCTTGCTGGGTTTCGGCAGCGCGCTGGAGACAAACAAATCTTCGAGTTGCTTTGGAGCAAACTCGCCGTCGTCGTTACGTGTCTCGGCGAGTCGAGCCAGAATGATGGTCTGTTCCGCGGCGTCCATCTTCTGCAGACGGACGCCGACTGGCTGAAAATCCGACAACGCAATAGTCATCGTGCAGAGGGCTGCAGGCTAGTTACTCTCGCTTGGGTCGTTTGGCTTCCGCGTGGTTCCTTTCGCCACCTTGTAGGTTTGCTTAAAGAAGGACTCGCCGTGGACGGTCGGCCGATATGCTCCACGACTCGAACGGCGGAACAAGCTGTTCCCTTTGCGCTTCGCCTGACCATACGTCATGTCGAGCCGCTCCGGGATCGTGATTCCGACCTCTTCGGCAAGGACTCGCATCTCGTCCACGGTGAATTCAGCCGAACCGTACTGCGCATAGTGGTAGGCTGCTGCCGCTAGCGCATTGTCCGAAGGTTTGTTGTTCTGGAGCGGCGCAAAGAACTCTTCCCTTTTTGTAGAAGGTTGAGATTCCTTTTTGCCGGTTCCGGAGCCCGACGAACTGCTACCCTCCTCGTTCTCTTCTTTAGTATCACCACTCCCAAGCAGGATGGCAATCAACCGGCGACCGCGTGTTTCATCAACCTCGCGATAGATGTCAATTCCCGGAGCCTTGATCGCTACGGTAAATGGAGTGTTTGCGTTTTGCGTCGTGTCTTGCATGTGAAATCCTCCTTTTAATTCGCGGTTGTTCGCAGCGCTTTCAGGTGCTCAAGGCCGGTGCTGGAAACGCGAAACCGTCCGTCTGACACAACGAACGCACGCTTTGTCGCGAGAAGCCGCCGAACACATTCTGATGCGTTCGCGACTTTGATGTTCTGGTCGATCAACAATTGGTTCGCGTTCTTCGTGGTGAACGTTCGATCGTCATCCTTCCCTTGAACGAACGCACCGGCGATTAGTACTTTGTCTACGTCAGTGGAATCGCTGCGGAACTCGTGAAAGAACTCCCCGAAAATCTCAGGTAAATCGCTTTCCCCGTCGACACTCGGCCGGCTTCGAACTGATCGACGGGCTGCGCTGTTTGGGACATTTGATTCTGCACCCACGTCTGGCCACAGCTCGTCCCACCACTCGCGCACTAGATCGGGTGAGCCTTCAATCTCTAACTCTCCAGCGCTTCGGCTGGCGCGAACTCGTAGAATTTTTTCGGTCATATTTGTCCTTTCCGGTTCCGATTCGACGCCACTCCAGTGCGACGTTGATCAGAACAATAATCAAAGTACCTGTATAGCGAGTCACTGTCAATAACTATTGTATCTTAAAAAACAACATATATATGAACCATGATCGCGCATTGATTGACTGTATATCATATATATCACACGGTATTACGAGCATTTTCCTCGTCATACTGGAGTGGCGTCGAATCGGAACCGGAAAGCGGAGCGAATCGCGAGGACCCTGGAAGTTCGCGCAGACGGGCGCCCTGAAAATGATGCTGGTCTGGATGGGATGAGGCGTTGAGGGACGGGTTTCGAAAATGGGACGGCAAAATCCCGTCGACGGGACAATTGCCTTATGGGGCATACTCCTGTTCGCACGTATAACCACCTCAACATAAATATGATATAAAACGCTTTCGATCGTGGCATAGCCCATGCAAAGGGTTGCCGTGAAGTCTCTCTATTTGAGCGTCTTCCGCTCCAACATCCCGTGAAAATGAAATGCAAATTCGCTCCAGTTTTCACCCAACCAGATCCCGAACCATGATCATTCGCACAATCCTTCTGCTCGTCCTTGCGACAACTAGCGCTTTCGCGTTGTCGGAGGAAAATATTAATCAGCAACTCGATGCGGCACCTGGCGGCAGGATCATCGTCGATGTCGATTTTGGAACGATCGATGTCTCGGCCGGCTCGGATGACAAGGTGGTCGTCGCGGCGCACCGCAAAATCGATTCGGACGACGAAGCGCGAGAAAAGGAATATCTGGCCGCGGCGCCGGTGACGGTGACCAAAGACGGAAATACGGTGACGATCCGCGCACGACGCCAGAACAAAGATCGCAATTGGAACTGGTCGGGACACTGCAACATGGATGGGCGTTACACCGTGCAGGTCCCGCGGAATTTCAATTCCGAGCTGCGGACCGGCGGCGGCACGATCATCGGCTCGGAGTTGACCGGCACGATGAGCGCGGACACGAGCGGCGGTAAATTACGATTCACGCGTCTGCGCGGACCGACCGGCGCGACGACCAGCGGCGGGAGCATCGAGCTGAACGGCTGCGAAGGCGCGGTGAAGGTCGATACGAGCGGCGGCCGGATTGAGGCGATCGACGGCAGTGGCACGCTCGAGGCGCGCACGTCGGGCGGAGCGATCGTGGTCCGGAATTTCGGGGGCGACACGAAAGTGGAGACCAGTGGCGGCCGGCTCGCCTTCGAGAACATCAATGGAAAAATAACGGGGCGCACCTCGGGCGGATCGATCACCGCGCGGCTGCGCTCGCCCGTGCCGGGCGATGTAGACCTGGAAACTTCCGCCGGCAGCATCGAGGTGACGGTTCCTCCCGACGCGGGACTGAACATCGAAGCGGAGACGAGTTCGGGACGAGTGACGAGCGATCTGCCGTTTGTCGGCACCCGGACGGACCGTGATTCCATGAAGGGCCAGATCAACGGCGGAGGGAAATCGCTTCTGTTGCGTTCCGGCGCGGGGAGCATCTCGATCAAGCCCGCCGGGGCGGAAGTGGCGGCGAAATAAAAATGGCAAATCCCAAAACCCAAGCTCCAAAGAAATCCCAAGTCCCAAAACCAAAAGCCGTGGCTGCAATGTCTGTTTGGAATTTGGAGTTTGGAGCTTCTTTGGGATTTGGAGCTTGGAACTTGGAGCTTCTGCATGACTGACCTTCGTTTCGCGCTTCGCCAGCTCCGGAAATCGCCGGGATTCACACTCATCGCGGTGCTCACGCTCGCGCTCGGGATTGGCGCGAACACCGCGATCTTTAGCGTCATCTACGCAGTCCTGCTCCGGCCGTTGCCTTACCCGGAAGCGGAGCGGGTCATGGTCCTGACCGAGAGCGATTCGAATCAGCCGCAAATTTCGGTTTCGTTTCCGGACTACGTCGACTGGAAGCGCGACAACACGGTCTTCGACGAGATTGCCATTTCGCGCCGCGAATCATTCAACCTGAGCGGCCTCGATGGACGCGCCCCGGAACAGATTTCCGGGGCAATCGTCAGCTCAAATTTTTTCAAAGTGATCGGCCTGACGCCTCAACTTGGCCGCGTCTTTACCGAAGAGGAAGATCGAGTAGGCGGCCCGCTCTTGGCCGTGATCAGCGACCGGCTGTGGCAGCGGCTTTTTTCGCGCGATCCAAACGTGCTCGGCCGCGCGGTGAACTTCGGCAATCAGCCCTACACCGTGATCGGCGTCATGCCGCCGCAGATGTTTTCGCCGCGGACGGTGGAAGTCTGGTTTCCGATCATGCGCCGGACGGACCATCCGGCCTGGCAAACGCGCGATAATCACCCAGGATTGTATGGCTGGGGCCGGTTGAAAGAGGGCGTAACGGCCGAGAAGGCACTGGCCGAGATGAAGCAGATCGCGGCGCGGCTTTCGAACCAATATCCGGATTCGAACGCGAGCGTAGGTGTCACCGTCACTCCGCTGCTGGAAAATCAGGTGGGCGATTATCGCGCGAGCCTTTCTTTGTTGCTGGGCGCGGTTGTTCTGGTCCTGCTCATCGCCTGCGCCAATCTCGCCAATCTGTTGGCGGCGCGTGGGGCCGCGCGCGCCCGCGAATTCGCCGTCCGCGCCGCGGTCGGGGCGTCGCGCTGGCAAATCATTCGCCAGCTCCTGATGGAGAGCATCGTCCTCGCTTTGATTGGCGGCGGGCTTGGGCTCGGTCTCGCGGCCTGGGGCCGTGACCTTCTCGTGGCCCTTTCGCCCCCAGGCGTTCCGCGCTTCCAGGATTTGCCTTTGAACGGTTGGGTGCTCGTCTTCAGCCTGGGACTCTCTTTCGTCACGAGTCTGCTCTTTGGCCTCTGGCCGGCGTGGCATACCTCGCGTGCCGACATTCAACTCGCTTTGAAATCAGGCGGACATGGAAGTTCCGATGCTCCCGGCGCGCGCCGCTCGCGCGATCTGCTCGTGGTCGCGGAAGTAGCACTCACGCTGGTGCTCTTGAGCGCGGCCGGTTTGGTCCTGAAAAGCTTTGCCAACGCCAGAAATCTTGGGCTCGGTTTCGACCCACATCTTTTGCTTTCGGCGCGCGTGGACCTTCCGGAGCCAAGTTACTCCGATGAGAAGAAACTCCTGAATTTTTCTGACGCGCTGATGGCGAAGCTGTCCGCTTTGCCGGGCGTGCAGAACGTGGCGCTGGCCTCGAATCCGCCGCTCATGACTGGGTGGCAGACTTCGTTTGTGCCTGAAGGCGCTCCAGAACCGGAGCCGGGCAAGTCGCCTTCGGCGGAAATGGCCGTCGTCACGCCGGGTTATTTTCAAACCATGAAAACGCCGCTGCTTCGCGGCCGGCCGTTCGAGGCCCGGGACACAAAAGACGTGCCGCCGGTCATAATCGTCGATCAGATGCTGGCGGAGCATTATTTTCCCGGGCAGGAGGCCGTTGGAAAACGGATTCGGATGCACACCGGCGAAAAAGGCGAGCGCGAATACCGGACCATCGTCGGCGTGGTTCCGCACCTGAAAGTGTATGGGTTCGAGGAAATCAGCGTGCTTCCGCAGGCGTATCTGCCGATGGCGCAACAACCCTCGACCGGGCTGGTCGCTTTGCTCCGGACGACGCTCTCGCCAAAGTCGCTCGAGAAACCGGTCCGCGACATCGTGGCCTCGCTCGATCCGGCGCAACCGGCCTTCGAGTTCAAGACCATGCAGGAACGCGTCGAGGAAACCTGGGCGACGCCGCGGTTGATGAGTTTCCTCCTGGTCTGTTTTGCGGTGCTCGCGCTGACGCTGGCGGTGGTCGGGCTTTACGGAGTGATGGCTTTCAACGGCCTGCGTCGCATGCGCGAAATCGGAGTACGCCTCGCCCTGGGCGCGATGCCCGCCCAAATCCGCATGATGATGCTGCGCCAGGGAATGCGGCTGCTCGGGGGTGGGTTGCTCCTCGGGTTCGCGGGAGCGTTCGCTCTTTCTCGTGTCATTCGCAGCGTGCTTTTCGGCGTGAGCGCGAACGATCCTTTGATCTACGGCGCCGTCACGCTGGTGCTGGTGTGCGCGGCGCTTTTGGCCTGTTGGATTCCCGCGCGCCGCGCCTCGCGGGTAAACCCGATGATCACGCTCCGCGCCGAATGAACGCGAAATTCCTTGGAGGGACGGGCGCTGTCCCGTCCCATTATTTTGGGACGACACGGCGGTCGTCCCTCCAATTAACGGCATGAACAATCTCCGTTACGCCATTCGCCAGCTGCGCAAGTCGCCGGGATTCACTCTGGTCGCGGTGCTCATTCTCGCGCTGGGCATCGGAGCGAACACCGCCATCTTCACCGTCGTCCATGCGGTCCTGGTCGCGCCGCTGCCTTATGCGGATTCCGATCGCATCGTGGCTGTGCAATCGCGCAATCTTCAGGAAAACCTCACCCGTGAATTGCTTTCGCCCGCCGGTTTCCGCGAGCTCGAGAAACAGGCGACCTCGTTCGAGGCCATCGCCGCCGGCCGTTACAACTACGATAACCTGACGCGGATCGACAAACCGACCACGGTCACCGCCAGTCTTGTCACTCAGGATTACTTCCGCGTCCTCGGCGAAAGCGCGCTGATCGGCCGCACCTTTACGCGTGAGGACGCCGCGGCCAACGCCAAACCGGTCGTCGTTCTCAGCTACGATATTTGGCAGAAACAATACGGCGGCCGGGCCGACATCATCGGCGAGCCGATCACCATCGCCGATCTTCCGCATGAAGTCGTCGGGGTCATGCCGCGGACGTTCAAAGACCCGTTTGGCATTTCGGTGCTCTGGCGGCTTTTTCCGAACGAAGGGGGCGAAAACGCGGTCGCCACTTCGCGTTTTTGGGGCGTGATCGGGCGGGTGAGACCGGGCGTGCCGGTCTCCAGCGTGCAAGCGGAGTTGAGCACGATCGCCGGCCGTTTCGCGCAGAGCGACCCGAAATTCTACAAAGGCTGGGACTTCGGCTTGAGTCCGCTGCATAACGAGGTGGTGGGAGACTTCCGCGAAGGCCTGCTTCTGGTGGTGGGCGCCGCGCTCGTCGTCCTGCTGATTACCTGCGCGAACGTCGCCGGCCTGCAATTCGTCCGTGCGTCCACGAGGCAACGCGAAGTCGCTATCCGTCTCGCCCTGGGCGCCAGCCGAACCGCCATTGCGCGCGAACAGTTGATCGAGTCTTTCCTGCTCGTCGCGCTTGGCGGAATCGGCGGGGTCTTGATTGGAAGCTGGGGCCTGGACCTGCTCCTCGCGGGCCTGGCGCGCGATTGGATTCCGCGCGCCGATGAAATCGCGCTCAATCTTCCGGTGCTTTTCGCCACGGGCGTAATGGCGTTGTTTACCGGGCTCGTCTTCGGCCTTTATCCCGCCTGGCGCGCGACCAAGATCGACGCGATCGATTCGTTGCGCGACGGAAGCAAAGGCTCTTCCGGGCTCCAGTCTGTCCGGCTTCGCGGCGCGCTCGTCATCGCCCAGATCGCGCTTACGCTGGTGTTGCTGGTTTGCGCGGGTCTGGTTTGGAAAAGCTTTGCTAAAATTACGGGCGTCAATCCCGGCATTCAGATCGAGAACACGTTGAGCATGGTGCTCACGCTCGCGCCGACACGCTACGACACTTCGCAAAAGCGGACCGATTATTACCGGCAGGTTTTCGAGCGCGTGAGCACGCTGCCGGGTGTGGACGCGGCAGCTTTCACCCAGACGATGCCGTTCACGTGGGGGATACCGGCCACCTTTTCGGTCTACGGCTCGTCCGATGACGCCGCGAAATTGCCGCCGGCGTTCTATGATTCGGTGAGCCCGTCCTATTTCTCGGCGCTGCACATTCCGCTGGTGGCGGGCCGGACCTTTGCCGAGACCGACGACAGCAAGGCGCCGTCCGTAATTATTTTGAGTCAATCGGCCGCGCGGAAATTCTTCCCCGGTGAAGATCCGATCGGGAAACGGCTGTTGCTTCCGCCGAGCCGGCAACAGCCAAATCCAGTTCCGCTCGAAGTGATCGGACTCGTCGGCGACGTTCCGCGCAACGGCCTCAACGCCGCGACGCCCTGTCAGGTTTATGCTTCGCTGAATCAGCGAGCCTGGGCTTTCTCGACGCTGCTGGTTCGCTCGCCGCTGCCGGTCGAGACGTTGTCGCAAACGATCCAGCGCGCGATCTGGGAATTCAATCCCGAGCAGACGATCTCGAATGTCACGCCGGTCCGAACCCTGGTGAAACAGACGCTGACCCAGCCGCAACTTTATCTCACGCTCTTCAGCATGTTCGCGCTGCTGGCTTTGCTGCTCGCGAGCATCGGCCTCTACGGCCTCATCGCTTATAGTGTCGCGCAACGCACGCGTGAATTCGGCATTCGTTTTGCGCTCGGCGCGCAGGTTCGGGATGTCCTTCGCCTCGTCCTGGGCCAGGGCGCCCGACTGACCGCGTTCGGTCTTGTCCTCGGACTGCTCGCCGCGGCTGGTGTCGCACGGCTGATGGAAACGTTGCTCTTCCGCACGACCGCCTACGATCCGCTGGTCTTTGGCGGGGTTGTTTTCGTCCTCGCCGTGATCGCCCTATTGGCCGCGCTGTTACCGGCGCTTCGCGCCGCCAAGGCAGATCCAGTCGCAGCCTTACGGGCCGAATGAATTCCGAAGCGATGAACTTCCACTTGCTGGAGGGACGGGCGCTGTCCCGTCCCATTATTTTAGGGACGACACAGCGGTCGTCCCTCCATTTTAAGGTATGAACTACCTCCGCTACGCTTTTCGCCAACTGCGCAAGTCTCCGGCGTTTACGCTGACGGCGCTGGCCACGGTCGCGATCTGCCTCGGGGCGAACCTCGCGATTTTCGCGGTGATCAATTCCATCCTGTTGCGTCCGCTTCCGTTTCCGAACGCAGACCGGCTCGTCGCTATTTACAACACCTATCCGAAAGCCGGCGTCGAAAACGACGGCTCGTCGATCACCAACTACTACGAACGGCGCGGCAACATCCCGGCCTTCGAGAGCCTTTCCCTTTATATGGAGAGAGTCGAAACCGTCGGTGATCCGGGCTCCATGCAGCAGGAGGAAATCGTGCGCATCTCGCCGGAGTTTTTCAAAACCCTTGGGGTGAGCCCCGCGATCGGCCGCAATTTTACCGAGGAAGAAGCCGCCGCGCACAAGAACGTTATTATCCTGACGGACGCTTTCTGGCGGCAGCGTTTCGATTCTGATCCAGGCGTTCTGGGTCGTAAAACCCGCATAAATGGTATCCCAAGAGAGATCGTTGGCGTCCTGCCTCCTGCTTTTCGTTTTCTCTCGTCCGAGTCGCGCGTTTTTCTCCCGATAAAATCCGATATGGAACAGCGTGGACCGAAAGCGCGCCATTCCGGCGGCGGCGGCACCCACCTCATCGCGCGTTTGAAGCCGGGCGCGACGATCGCGGAAGCGCAAGCCCAGATCGATGCGCACAACGACGCGGTCGAGAAGGACAATCCGGAGGCGAAAATGATGGCCGAAGCCGGCTTCCGCTCGCCGGTGGTTCCGCTGCACGCGGATCACGTCCGCTCCATTCGCCCGACGCTTTTGCTCATGCAGGGCGGCGTGTTTTTTCTCCTGCTCATCGGTGCGGTGAATCTGACTAATCTTTTTCTGATCCGTGCGAGCGATCGATCGAAAGAAATGGCCATCCGTCAATCGATGGGCGCGAGCCGGGGACATGTCGTCAGGCAAGTCGTGACCGAAACCGTTGTCCTCACCGCGACCGGCGGATTGCTCGGTGTGTTAGCGGGTGCGTGGGGAACGCAATTGCTCCAGGCCCTGGGCGCGAATCGTTTGCCGCTCGGCGCACATATCACGTTCGATGGATGGCTCGCGTCGATCGGCCTCGTCGGCTCGGTGTTTCTTGGGGTGGTAATCGCGATGCCGATCGCCTGGTTCAACCTCCGCAGTCATCTCGCGAACGCGCTGCAATCGGACTCGCGCACGGGGACGATCAACCGCGCCACCCAACGTCTTCGTCATGGCTTCATCGTCGCGCAGATTGCCCTCGCCTTTGTCTTGCTGGCAGGGGCCGCGCTGCTCGGTCTGAGCTTGAAAAAAGTGATGGCGGTTTCGCCCGGGTTTCGCCCAGATCACGTTCTCACCGGCGAGTGCACCGTCTCATGGGATCTGCAGCGGGAGCGAGTCGGCATCGTCGATCGCTTGCTCGAATCCATCCGCCAGCAACCGGGAATCGCCGCCACCGGAACGATCACGAATATTCCGCTGAGCGGCGACAGCGGCAAAACCGCAGTCACACCCAGGGGCTACGTGCCACCGCCGGGTCAATCAGTCCATGGCCATTATTCCTATGCGGTTCACGGCGACTACTTCTCGGCCCTCGGCATTCACCTGCGCGAAGGACGCTTCCTAACCTCGGCAGATTCCCACCGCGCGGAACGGGTCTGTGTGGTGGACGAAGATTTGGCCCGGCGTTACTGGCCCCGCGGCGGCGGGGGCGGCGCGCTCGGCCAAAGGATCGCGCTCGGCGACGAAAAGGACGACTCGCAGCTGTTTACAGTTGTCGGCGTCGTCGGCGCAGTGAAGCAAGCCGCGCTCACCGAAGCGCAGGGGCAAGGCGCGGTCTACCTGCCTTACGCTTATCGCGACAGCGCCAGTATTTTTGTCGTCACGCGCACGAGCCAGCGCCCGGAAGCGTTCGCCGAGATGCTGCGCAAGCTGGTGCGCGCAGCGCATCCCGAACTCGCAGTCGATGACATCCGCTCGATGGACACGCGCATCGCGGACAGCTTGATCACGCGCCGCTCGCCCGCCTTACTCGCAGGAATTTTCGCCGGTGTCGCCTTGTTGCTGGCAGCGATTGGAACTTACGGCGTGCTGAGCTACGCGGTCGCGCAACGGACACGCGAAATCGGTATTCGCATGGCGCTCGGCGCGCAACGCGAGCAGATCCGCGCCCAATTCCTCTCGTTAGGCCTGCGCCTGCTCGCCGTTGGAACGATTCTCGGTTTGATCGGGGCGTGGCTGGCCGGAAGAGCGATGCAGAGCGTGCTCTTTGGCGTGCCCACGATTCATCTCGCCACACTTTTCGGAACGGCGTTCGTCATGACGGCCGTCTCTCTGATCGCCTGCCTGATCCCCGCCCGTCGCGCTACCAAAGTCGACCCGATGATCGCGCTCCGCGCCGAATGATCATGAAATCGCAACCGAACCCAGATGATTGGGCATCCTCCGCAGTTCAGATACATGTGTAACCTGATCCGAACATTGCTCGCAGTTCTGTTTGCGTGCGGCGGTCTGAGCGCGCAGACGCCTGCATGGCAGCCGTCGCCGGGCCACACTCAGGTGCCAATCTGGCCCAAAGAACCGCCCGATGCTCAGCCTGTCGCGGGGCCGGAGAGTGCGAGAACGGTGAAAGAGAAGCCGATTGCCGGCAGACCATGGCTCGAGGTGAGCAACGTCTCTCAACCGACCATGACGGTCTATTCGCCCAAGGGAAAGAATACCGGTGCTGCGGTCGTGGTGTTTCCTGGCGGTGGCTACAAAGTTTTGGCCATCGATCTGGAAGGGACGGAAGCGGCTGATTGGTTAACCTCAAAGGGGATCACCTGCGTGCTGTTGAAATATCGCGTGCCGTTTTCGGGGCCATACTGGGACGAGCGACGTGGCCGCGTGTATCCAGCACCTACGGCGTTGCAAGATGCGCAGAGGACGCTGGGATTGGTGCGCCATCACGCCGCTAAGTGGAAGATCGATCCGAATAAGATTGGAGTGCTCGGGTTTTCGGCCGGCGGGCATGTGGCGGCAGGGATCAGCACGGTTTTTGAGCACCGTGTGTATCCGGCGGTCGATGAAGCGGACAAGGAAAGCTGTCGCCCGGATTTTGCGATGATTCTTTTTCCCGGGCATCTGTGGGCCAACGAGGATCTGGATCCCTCCACGATCAAAGATGAAAAGTTCGAGTTGAGACCGGACATTCAGGTCACCGGCCGAACGCCGCCTACGTTTTTGGTGCAGGCGCAGAATGACGACGTGGACGCCGTAGAGGAATCGCTCGCTTACTATATTGCGTTGAAGAGAGCCGGTGTTCCCACGGAGATGCACTTGTATGCGGAAGGAGGGCATGCGTTCGCGCTGCGCCGCACAACGTTTCCAATTACGGAATGGCCTAAATTGGCGGAGCGGTGGCTGGCCACGATCGGGATGATTTCGAAGTAGGAACATGACAACTATTCCTTCGCCCAAGGTCTTTCTGCAGCGACGCCATGCCTGGACGGATGCACAACGCCGCCGCTTCTCGTCCGCCGCGCTACCCAGGTCGATCCGATGACCGCTCTCCTCGCCGAATCACAGCCATGATTACACGGCGCGAATTCACAAGATCTCTGGGCGGCGCGGCCGCGCTGGTCTCGCTGAGTCCGGTCCTGGGCTGGGCGATCAATGAGCCGAAACTGTCGGCCGACGCGGCGAAAATTTACCGCGATTCCTTCATTCTCGATGGCAACGCGCTTGCCTCGATCGGTGGTCTGCTGGGGAGGTCGAATCAGGACGACATCACCCGATTGATTCGTGAATCCGGCGTGACCGCAGTGAAATCCACGCTGGCGGGCGCGACGGGAGATTTCGAAACGGCGGTGACCGACATTGCCGCAGCCGAGCAGTTGATGGAGAAAAGGGCCGATCTCTTCATCAAGGTGCGCACAGCGTCCGATCTCGAACGCGCGCGGAGAGAGCAAAAACTCGGCGTCATCTATTCGTTCGAGTCCGCCGCCATGCTCGAAGACAAAATCGAGCGGATCGAATTGTTCCGTGAACTCGGGGTGCGCGTCATGCAACTGAATTACAACCGGCGCACGCCGTTCGGTGTCGGTTGCCTTGACGGCGAAACCGACGGGCTGACCGAGTTGGGCCGCAAGGCCGTTGCGAAGATGAACGAGATCGGTGTGGCGCTCGATCTCAGCCATTCCAACACGAAAACCACGGCCGACGGCATCGCGGCTTCGACCAAACCGCCGCTCATTACGCATGCCGGTTGCCGGGCAGTCTATAGGCATCCCCGCAACAAGGAGGATCGCGAGCTGAAAGCGCTCGCGGACAAAGGCGGGGTCGTCGGCATCTACATGCTGCCGTACCTCACGGCCTCGCCGAAGCAGCCGATGCTCGACGATTACATGAAACACCTCGAGCACGCCCTCAAGGTTTGCGGCGAGGACCACGTCGGAGTCGGGAGCGACGTCCCGTTTTTCCCCGTCGACGACACCGACCTCGAGGAAATGAAAAAGGCCACCGAGAAACGGAAAGCGGACGGGATCGCCGCGCCCGGAGAAGACCGCCCGACCTACGTCCCGGATATGAACACACCGCGGAAGATGGAGCTCATCGCCGATGCGCTTTTGAAGCGCGGCCACAAGAGCGGCGGCGTCGAAAAAGTTTTGGGAAACAATTTCAAGCGCGTCTTCGGAGAAATTTGGACCGCGTAGTCAACCACCTGAAATCGGATTCTAAAATATGAACGATCTTCGTTACGCTCTTCGCCAGCTCCGCAAATCGCCGGGATTCACCGTCATCGCCGTGCTCACGCTCGCGCTCGGCATCGGCGCGAACAGCGCCATCTTCAGCGTCGTCAATCACGTTCTTCTCCGGCCGCTTCCTTATCCGCACCCGGAGCGGCTGGTGTATCTGAACGAAGTCATCAACGGAACGGATACTGCGATCGCGCTGCCGGATTACGTCGATTGGCGAAAGGACAGCAAATCGTTCGAGCATCTTGCGATGAGCCGGCTGGAATCGCGCAACCTGAGCGGCATTCCCGGCCGCGAACCGGAACGCATCTCCGTGGCCTACGTGACTGCGAATTTCTTCAACGTGATCGGTCTGCCACCGCAGATCGGCCGGACCTTTACCGAAGACGAAGACAGGCCGGGCGCCCCGTCGCTGGCCGTCATCAGCGACCGACTCTGGGAACGCGCTTTTCATCGCGACCCGCAAGTGGTCGGGCGTCCGATGCAATTTCACGGCACCCCGATCACCGTCATCGGGGTGATGCCGCGGGAGATGGACTCACCGCACGGGGTCGATGCCTGGTTCGCTGTCATGCGCCGGGCAAACCTCCCCGGATGGCAGAATCGGGCGAATCACCCGATGTTCTTCGGCTGGGGCCGGCTGAAGGAGGGCGTCACGGCTGAGCAAGCGCGCGGCGAGATAAAGGCAATCTCCGCGCGCCTCGAAAAACTTTATCCGGCAACCAATGCCGGGGTCGGTGCCAACGTCCGGCCCCTTCTCGACAGCCTTCTCGGCAATTATCGCACCAGCCTGGCGTTGCTGCTCGGCGCGGTTGCGCTCGTGTTGCTCATCGCCTGCGCGAACCTGGCGAACCTTCTGGCTGTGCGTGGGGCCGCGCGAGCCCGGGAGTTTGCGATTCGCGCGGCGATGGGTGCCGGGCGCGGTCAGATCATTCGCCAGCTGTTGCTCGAGAGCTTTGTCATTTCGATAATCGGCGGCGCTCTCGGGTTGATCTTCGCCATCTGGGGACGCGATGCCCTCGTTGCTGTCGCTCCCGCGGGCGCGCCGCGCTTCGAAGGCATGGTGTTCGACTGGCGGGTCCTGGCGTTCACTTTTCTCCTGACTACGCTCACCACGCTATTGTTTGGGCTCTGGCCCGCGTGGCAGGCCGCGCGGACGGACATCAACGCCGCGCTTCAGGCCGGTTCCTTTGGAAGTTCGGAAACGAAAACCGCGCGCCGGAGCCGCGACTGGCTCGTGATCATCGAAGTAGCACTCACGCTTTTGCTCTTGAGCGCCGCGGGCCTGGTTTTGAAGAGCTTCGCCAAAATGCAATCGACCCAGCTGGGGTTCAATCCTCAGCAGTTGCTCACCGTCCGGGTCGAGCTGCCATTTACAAAATATGATGAGCTGAACAAAATTCTGAATTTCAGCACGCCTCTGCTCGAGGAAGTCCGCAAACTGCCGGGCGTGCAAAGTGCCGCGCTCTCAACGAACCCGCCCATGCTCAGCGGGTGGCAGCTCAATTATCTGCCGGAAGGCGCGCCCCCCACCGATCCAAGCCAGCAACCCGCCGCCGACAACGAAGTGGTCCAGGGCGATTATTTCGCCGCTCTTGGGATCAATCTCATCCGGGGCCGGGCCTTCAACGAACACGACACCGCCACTTCGCCGAAAGTGGTGATCATCGATCAAACACTGGCCGACTTGACCTTCAAGGGACAGGATCCGATCGGCAAACGGATCATGGTTGATACGGAATCCGATTCCTCGGAGGGTCCGGTGCTCCACGAGATCATTGGCATCGTCCCGCATCTCAAAATGCGCGGCTACGACGACGCAGTCCCGACGCCATCGTTCTTCTTCCCGCAGACCCAGGTCGGACGCAGCAGTTTGGTTCTGCACCTCCGCGGCTCGGGCAACTTGATGCGCCTCGAAAAGCCGATCCGTGAAATAGTCAGCCGGCTCGATCCGGCTCAACCGCTGCACGAATTCCGGATGATGGAAGAACGCGTTGCGGCGACGTGGGCGACGCATCGATTGCTCACGTTCCTGCTGACGATTTTCGCCGGGCTCGCCTTGGTGCTCGCGGCAGTGGGACTTTACGGCGTGCTCGCTTACAGCGCGTTCCGCCGGTTGCGAGAAATCGCGGTCCGCCTCGCGCTCGGTGCGCGTCCGTCGCACATCCGCGGTCTCGTCATGGGCCACGGTCTCCGGCTCTTCGGCGTGGGGATCGGCCTTGGCGCACTTGCTGTCGCGGCATCCGCGGGAGTGATCCGGAGCTTCCTTTTTGGCGTTAGCCCGCTGGATGCCCAAACCTATCTGATCGTCGGCCTGATCCTTTCCGTCGTGACCGTTCTGGCCGCGTGGATTCCGGCGCGCCGCGCCTGCCGCGTCAATCCGATCGTCGCGTTGCGCGCCGAATAATATGAACACGCTCATCTACGATCTTCGCTACGGGATTCGGATGCTGCTCAAGAATCCGGGCTTCACCTTCGCCGCTCTCATCACCCTCGCGCTCGGCATCGCCAGCTCCACCGCCATCTTCAGCGTGATCGACGGCGTGCTGCTTCGTCCATTGCCCTATCCCGATTCGGAGAAAATCATGGTGCTGCAACCGACGACACGCAGCACGGGCGAGCCGGGCGGCGCCAACGGGCCCGCCAACTACCTCGACTACGCGGCGCAAAACAGCGCCTTTACCGTCATGGCCGCCTCGCGCGGAGAACAGGCGAACCTCTCCGATGGCGACCGGCCGGAGCGGGTCCGCGGGACGATGGCCACGTCCAGCTTCTTCCCGCTTTTCGGAATCTCGCCGATTCTGGGCCGGACGTTGCTGCCGTCCGACGAACAGCCGGGCCACAATCACGTGGTCGTTCTCAGCTCGGAATTGTGGGCCCGCCGTTATTCCTCCGATCGCGAGATCATCGGCCGCGAGATTTTGCTCAACGATGAGCCGCACACCGTGGTTGGCGTGATGCCGCCGAATTATATGCCGGACGGTTACGGTGAGCTTTGGATTCCATCCGCCTTCGGCGTGCCGACGAATTCCATTCGGCCGAATGTCGATCCGCGACCGGTCCGCGGCAGCAATTACCTCGATGTCTTTGGCCGGTTGAAACCGGGGGTCACGCTCGAGAAGGCGCGCGCCGAAATGGACACAATCAGCCGTCGTCTCGAGGCCCAGTTTGCGAACGACAACAGGGATACCGGCATTCGCGTCACGCCGCTGCACGAAGACGCAGTCGGCAGACTTCGGCCGGTCTTGTTGCTGCTCTTCGCTGCTGTCGGATTCCTCCTTTTCATCGGCTGCGCGAATGTGGCGAACCTGCTGCTTGCGCGCGCCGCGACTCGCTCGCGGGAAATTTCCATCCGTGCCGCGATGGGCGCGAGCCGTTTCCGGTTGATCCGGCAATTGCTGACCGAAAGCGTGCTGCTCTCGATCATCGGCGGGGGGCTGGGTGCGTTGGTCGCCGCGTGGGCGATCCCGCTCTTGATGTCGATGGCGCCTCCTGGCCTGCGGAGCTTCAACGAGGTCGGTCTCAATGGCGAGGTCCTCGCCTTCAGTCTCGGCCTGTCGGTTGTCACGGGTATTTTGTTCGGACTCGTCCCGGCCCTTTCTTCCTCATCCGGAAATCCGGCGGAGTCGTTGAAACAAGGCGAGCGTGGAAGCACCGGCGGCGGCAGCCGGCGGCGCGCGTTCCTCATCGCCACCGAAGTTG
>DASZDO010000036.1:0-28295 GCA_035941955.1 Chthoniobacterales bacterium | reverse complement strand
AGGATGGTTCGTTGGCCTCGTTAAAATCCGGACCAAAAAAAATAAACGCAGATCACCAAGATCTCGCTCTCGCGGCTTAATTGACCGCGATGTTTCCGGTTGGACGCCTGCTACGGCCGGAAACATGGACAGCAGGCTAATTGGCCGGCGGAGTGACCGCGCCGGCTGGTGAAGGAATTTCGTGGACGCTCGGGGGCCGGCAGTGTGCCGGTGCAACGTTCGGCCCCCTAAAACTTACCACCGGATAAACATGTAGAAGCTTGCGTAGACAGCTTCGAGGACAGGGGTTCAACTCCCCTCGCCTCCAATTTTTCGCAGTGTCTTTTCCGGGGAAAAGTTCGAACTTCGCCGCAAACCGTGATGTCAGTGCCAGCAAAAAGGCACTGCAATTGCAGTATCCTCCGAGCGCGATCGCCGCCTGCTGGAAACGCTTCTAGTTTAACAAGTGAGCTACCAAATATGGTCATAAGCTCAAGGTTCTAAATCCATCCATCGAGCCTTTTCTCGACAACCCCTATTAGAACGCCTGGCGTTACTGAGGATTGACTGGGTCCGCTGTCTCGCTTGCGTCAGTAGGTCCTTGCGGACACAGTCCTGCCGTGGCTGTTACCGAGCCGGCGAGAATGAGGCCTGTTGGTCCACCGTCATTTTTTACTGTAATCTTCACGCAGTTCGTCCCTGCCTTGAATAGTTGCTGATTACTGGTTTGCACCTGAGTCCCTGTGCCGGAGAACCCAGGGATTGTCGGGTTATTTGTGTTGATGGGGTTACCGTTCAGAGTAACGTTCGCGCGATCGTCTGCCAAGCCCGTGAACGTTAGCTTTGCATTGGTGAAGCCGCTGCACAGACAGAAACAGAATTGATAGACGTAATCCCCCGCAAGAGGGACTGGGTTGAAGCCGCCGGCAGTGGTTGCCGGCCCGATCCATTTTGCGCCCGCCAGGGTGCCCCATAGTGGATGGGGAGACGCAATCACACTCGCCGCCCGAGGCTCAGCCGTGGCGGAATCCGGGTCTGCTATGATCTGCCACTTGGCTGTTCCAGTGTTTAGACCCAGGTCCAGGGTAGCGCAGGGAACCGGAACGACAGGAACTCGACGTGGCAGCACACGCTCGGTATGTAGGGTGGCCACATTCGGAGCGCCGGCTGTGTAGACCGCCACTACGTCCAATTCCTTGGGCGAGTGAATCACAGCGTAGCCGTCGATGAATGTTCCCGGAGCGATACCGGTGTGTTCGTAGATGTTAGCACATTCCATTGCCATCGCCTCATCAGCTCGAAGCGCGGCAGGAAAGAATTGCGTGATCTTTCCAGCCTTCTCGCCTGGAAGGGCGCGCGCAAACTTCTTTCTAAACTCAACTGTGGTGTTGGGCGAAGGGTTGTGCACGTTGACGATGGTGTAGTATTGACCGGGAGCCGCAAGGCCACTGGCAGCGTCAGTTCTTCCGCAGACAAATTTGGCCGCGTATTGAAACTCGAGGTTGTCCTGGGCGAAGGTTTGAATGGTGATGACAAAGGAAGCAATAAATAGGGTTATTAGAAATCGGTTCATGGATACAGTCCTGGTTGGGGGTTTGGAGACTTTATTCTCGGGGTTAGGTTTTGTTTGACGCCATCGTCGTATTAGTGATTACGGCAACGGATCGGCGAAGTTTCTAGATACTTCGATCCCTGGAAAACGACTTAGATAGCTGGAAGGTAGGGTGTGCGAGAATGCCCCTCTCGGAACCGGCCATTTCGCCGAGGCCTTCAGCGGCATCTTGCTCACCTTTGTTGTGCCATTACTAGGCCTCATCTGAATCTAGTTCTGCCCTAGCTCCCCTTTCTTAACAGGTTCAAAAGAGTCGCCTACGCCCTTAGTCGGGCGCCGCCAGGGCGAAGACCGCTTAGGAGGGCGGGCAAAGGGTCTTTTTCACTCGTGTCGGCTGCAAGGCGGAAATTCGTCACGCGGGTTCGCTGGTGAACCCCCGACATTTCCGCGTTCAACATCGTCGCAAAGCGGATGTTGGAGTTTGGGGCTGGCTGAGGCGAAGCAGGCTGCGCGTTTTCTTCACGCACGAACGCTGTTTCCGAAGCGCGCTTCGCATCTCGGGCGTGGCTCTCATAGGTAAATGCACGTGGCACGCGTCGTGCAAAGGGAGCGACAGCAGGAGAAAAAATTGATGCACGCCAACAAATTTGCAGCGGAGAGCCTCGATGAAATGGGGCTGGAATCTTTCGAAGCCGGGGCCGAGGAGACGCCTTTCGGTGAGACCGAAGAAATGGAGCTGGCAGCGGAACTCCTCGAAGTCGCCGGCGAGGATGAGCTGGAGGGATTCATCGGTTCCTTGATCGCACGCGCCACCGGCGGAGCACGCCGGCTGGCGTCGTCGCCGGAATTGCGCGGACTGCTGAAGCAGGCGGCCAAACGCGCGCTGCCGATAATTGGCAGCGCGGCGGGCAACGCGATCGCGCCAGGAGCCGGCGGGGCGATCGGCGGCAAGCTCGCGGCGGCGGCGGGCAATCTCTTCGGACTCGAGCTCGAGGGGCTAAGCCCCGAAGACCAGGAATTTGAAGTAGCGCGCCGCTTCGTGCGGTTCGCGGGCGCGGGTGCGCGCAACGCCGCGCGCTTTCGCGGAGGCGCCTCGCGGAGACACATGGCCCGGCGCGCGCTGGGCGCGGCCGCGCGCCGGCACGCTCCAGGTTTTCTTCGTCGGCACCCCCGGCCACGTCCGTATGGAGGCAGGCGCGCGACGCCGGCCTGGTCCGGTTACGAGCCCGCGCCAACCGCGTTCGCCGCCACCTGCCGTTGTTGTGGCGCGGCGCAGCCCGATCCGGCGACTCCCTCTCCAGACGACACCGATAACACTCTTTTGCCGGACAACGCGCCGGCAGACATCACAGACTCAGAACCACAAACATCGAAAGGAAACGACATGCACGATCTAGATCGCACCACTATGGAAGTCTCCGACGAGGCGGCCAACTTCGAATGGGAGGCGCAAGACGAATACCGCAGCGAAAGCCCCTTCAGCGAAGAAGAAGAATCCGAACTCGCCGCGGAACTGCTTGAAATCAACGATGAAGCAGAACTCGACCAATTCATTGGCGGCCTGCTCAAGAAAGCGCGGAGCTTAGTCGGCGGCGCGTTGAAATCGCCGCTGCTGAAACCGCTCGGCGGTTTCATCAAGGGCGCGATCAAGAAAGCTCTTCCGATGGCCGGTGGCGCACTCGGCAACATGATCGTGCCTGGCCTTGGCGGGCAGATTGGTTCGAAGCTCGCCTCGGGCGCCGGCAGTCTCCTCGGGCTGGAACTGGAGAACGCCGCGCCGGAGGACCAGGAGTTTGAAGTCGCCAAGCATCTCGTGCGCATGGCGGGGACGGCCGTGCAAAATGCGGCGCAATCCCCTGGCGCGGTCAATCCGCAAGCCGCGGCGAAGTCCGCGATCGTTTCCGCGGCGCAGGCACATGTGCCCGGTTTGCTTCAGCCGCCGGGTGGCATGAACGGCTCGGGCCGTCGCGCGCAGAGCGGGCGTTGGTACCGGCGCGGCGGAAAGATCGTCCTCACCGGCGTGTGAGCGCTGCTCAATCAAACCCCACGACACAGGAGAAATCCCATGAATGAATTTGAAATTGCACAGGAAGAGTTCGAGGCCGATGCCGGCGAATTCGAAGGCGGCTCGTTCGAGTTTGAGTCCGATCACGAATTCTACGGCGAGACCGGCTTCGAGATGGAAAACCCGCTTAGCGAAGTGGAGGAGCTGGAACTGGCGGCGGAGCTGCTGGGCGTTTCGAGCGAACAAGAGCTGGATCAGTTTCTCGGCAAATTTTTCAAGAAGGTCGGTGCCGGGATCAAGAAAGTAGCAGCCAGTCCATTGGGTGGAATGCTCAAGGGCCTGGCGAAAAAGGCGCTCCCTTTTGTGGGCAGTGCGCTGGGCTCTTTCATCCCGATTCCAGGTGTCGGCACCATGATCGGCCGTGCTGTGGGCACCGCCGCGAGCAACCTCCTCGAGTTCGAGTCAGAAGGGATGAGCCCGGAAGATCAGGAGTTTGAATTGGCCCGCCGCTTTGTGCGCCTGGCCAACACTGCCGTGACGGAGGCTGCGAACGCGCCGGCTGGGATCAACCCGGCCGCCACGGCGGCGGCGGCGGTGCGGAATGCGGCGAGCCAATTAGGCAGCTCGCACGCCCGGCAAAGGCAACGGAAGCGGAGCGGACGCTGGCTGCGCCGCGGCGACAAAATCATCGTGCTGGGAGCCTGAAAATGGCCGCGACCGCAACAGCTTCGATCTTCCTCGCCCGGGAAGCGCGCGCGCTTCTCCAACGGTTGTCGCGTGTCCGGCCCTTTTCGCTCGAAATTCCTTCCGTCCTCGCGGCGGCTGTTTCGCCGGCGGCGCAGACGGCAATCGAGACGCACATGGGGCAGGGCCGGCGTCGCTTGCGGAAGATGGTGCTCGATTATTTGCGCTGGCTGCGCGGACCCCAGGCGCAGCTGGCCACGCCGGCTGCGGTGCAGGCGCGCTTCACTTTTCTGCGCCTGCGTTTCAATGCGATGCTCTCGCAATTCGACATCTTTGCCGACGCGCTGGTCCAGCGGACCGAGCACGAAAATGGCGTTCGACTCTCGGGCCTCGACATGGTGGCGGCGGACGCGCTGCGTGTGGCGGGCGGGACCTTCGAGCCGCCGCCGGTGATTTGTTATCTCGATCGCGGGCACGGCGCCGCGATCCGCCGCGCCCGCACGCGGCTGCCTGGCGGCGGGGAAAATCCGGTCGCCCTTATTCGCGTCCCTCGGGAACGAATGATCGGCAACGGGATCGCGTCGTCGCTCGTGCACGAAGTCGGGCATCAGGCCGCGGCCTTGCTCAATTTGGTGGAATCGCTCCGGCCCCTCCTGCAAGCACTTCAGCGCAAGGGTGGGGCCGAGCAGACGGCATGGACCATTTGGGAGCGCTGCATTTCCGAAATCATCGCGGACTTCTGGGCCGTCGCCAAGGTGGGTGTCTCCGCGACGACCGGGCTCATCGCAGTGGTGAGCCTCCCGCGCGCGTTTGTTTTTCGAATCAATCCGGACGATCCGCATCCCTTTCCCTGGGCGCGTGTGCGGCTCAGTGCGGCGATCGGCCGCGCGCTCTATCCGCATCCGCAGTGGGCGAAAATCGAGCAACTGTGGGATTCATTTTATCCGCTCGCCGGACTCGACGCCCAGCGCCGGGGCATCATCGATACTCTGCTCGAGACGATGCCGGCATTCGTGGAGTTGATCGCCGGCCATCGCCCGCGGGCCCTGGGTGGACGGACGCTGGCCGAGGCGTTGGAAGTAGACCAGCGCCAGCCCTCGCGGCTCCAGCATCTTTTCCAAATGTGGAACGGCTCGCCCGACGAGATGCGTCGTGCGTCGCCTTCGCTGGTCTTCGCCGTGATCGGCCAGGCCAATGCCGACAGGAAGATCAGCCCTGAGGAAGAGAGCCGGCTGCTCACCAGCCTGCTCACCTATTGGGCCCTGAAAGGCACGCTCGATATCTCGGTTCTATGCAGCCAGAGCATGCGCGTGGTGGCGCCGCCGAGACGCCAGCGTGCCGGTCTGTCCGGGGGGCGTTCAAGACTCACTACGCAAAAACCATCAACTAACGATCGCTGGGACGCCGGCCGAAAGCCTGACCGGCAAACATCGATCTTCGCCAACAACTAGCTCTGAAATCGTAACGCAGGAGAACCCATATGAAAGATAAAGACACAGATAAAGGAACACTCAAAATCAGGGTCCAGGATTGCAAGGGAAGCTGCGCTCCCATAGCGAACGCTCTGGTGCAGGTGATGCAGGTATACCGCGGCGCCACACCCGCCAAGGGGAAGTCGCAAGCGCCCATAACCGAGGAGCCCACGTCAAGAATTGTGACTTCAGCCAAAACTGACAAGAACGGTTACGTTACCTTCGAGCTGGATGCGGGAGAGTACAATGTCTCCGTCGAAGCATTGGGGATGACCCAGCACTTCACGGATATCGGCGTAACCGAATGCGGTTGTTCTGAGCACGACCTCTGCGTCCCAATCGGGTTTGGGATCGAGTTCGTCCACTGCCGGGATGATACTGCATTGGCCGGTTGTCCCGGATTGATCGAAGCGGGCACGCCCATCAAAATTGTTGCGAAACCCACGTCGCAGGAATTCGCCCAGGCGCTCGCAACGACCGGCGAGCTTCAGGGGGGGTCCGGTTTTCCCAAGCGAGTAATTGATATCCGCACCGACCGGGGCCTGGTCACGCGGACCGCCGAAGGCGAAGCGATCCTGGAGACGGGGGGTTTGGAAGGCTCGCTCAATGTCAGCGCCAGGTACCGCGAAGAGGACGGGCCGAGCATGGAGGCTTCGAGAAGCGTGCGGGTCGCGCCGAAGCCGACGCAACCTATCAGCGGTGACGTGTCCGTGACCCTGCGCCGGAGCGCGATGACCGAGACGGCCGACATGCCCCTCTGGACGGTCATCCGGGCCGCAACCTCAGCGATCTCGTTCGATAACTACAAGAAGTTCATGGACGACGTCCTGTGCAACAGAGACGCGAGAAGAGAATTCGAGGGGCCAGACTCGAAGCACTGCTCCATGGCCCTTCCTTTTCCTGGGGTGGAAACCTACAGCCTCGTGAAGTGTGCGACCGAAATCTTCCTGATGACCCATTGCGGAGTGGCCGACTTTGATCTCGATACCGAGACCCTGCGTGAGGAGCAACTTCGCTACGGACGCAAAATCAACAGGGACGACCTCCGCGCTCTCTGGAACGACGGTTATCTCGTGGAGGTAAACGGCGGGATCAAGACTCTGCCGTACCTGGCGTTGATCCGCAGCCGGCTGGGCGAAGTCCCACTCAAGGATGACACTGGCAACGGCTTTAACCGGGCGGAGGTCGCCAACTGTTTCGGTCTCCTGCGGTCGAAGCTGGAAAGCCCCTGTTTGCTCGAGCTGATCTGGTCCTATTGGCACGAGGAGGGGATGCTCGTCCAAACGATGAAAGCCATCGGCATGCGCTTTCAAAACAGGCGCAGCTCGGAGCGAGATCCAATGATGCGGTTCGACATCGATCCACTCCGGCCGCTCGGCAATTTGCTCTGGGGTTACATCCAGGATGAACAGCATCGGCTGACAATCACCCGACGGGCCTACACCTACGACCAGGAGTACGGCCTCAACCTTGTGGGCCGGGCCGCGCCCCGACTTCGCGCAGCGGACAGCCGCTCGAAGTTTCTCGAGGCCTTTCACAACCTCCTTCAGCTCTGCTCGATCTTCTTTAAGTCAGATGACGACACCACGGTCATCGCCGACGGCTTCCCGATCATAAACGCCATTCGCGAGGTGCATCTCCTCCTGGCCGAGGGGGCGCACAACCAGTTCGGAGATCTGCCCTCGACCGCGCGCCAGGAGATGCTCATCGAGCAATGGCTGCTGGCCCGCCCCGAGATGCGCGAGTTCCTCGGCGGCCGGATCATGGTGCCGTACTCCGAGGTCTGGATGGACCGGGTGGACACGGTCAAGAGGATTCAAGGCTGGACCGACACGACGATCACCGACTTTCACGATCTGGCCGTCTTCGGCGAGCAGCTCCTCCTGTCGATCCGCTGGGGCCACTGGACCAAGGTTCACGACCCAGCGAACGCCGCGAACTGGGCGCGTTACTGGAGATCGGAGATCCAGAGCTACATCCACTCCTACCGGGCGGTAACCGGAGTCGATCTGACCGCTGAGGCGCGGCAGTCGGCGGACCGCTTTGTTCAGCCGTCCGTGCATCTGCGCCGGCGGCTCGATCAACAACTTGCGAAGAGATGAAAGCCGCGCGTCGTGCTTCGGTTTACCTCGGCGCTGTATCTGGGCCTGCAGCATTCGAGCGCCTCGTTGCGGCCCTGGATGCAGCTCACCACCGGCACTCCGGCCGCTCTGACGGTACCGCAGGCGGCCCGGGCCGCGGCGCAGACGCTGGCCGCTCTCCAGGGGACCGAGTGCGCGACGCTGGGGCCATCGACGTTTCATCTGTTTTGGGACCTCGGCGAAACCTTCATGAAGACGGGCTCGGCGATCTACGTGGATGCGGGTGCTTACCCGATCGCCACGTGGGGAATCGAGCGCGCGGCAGCGCGCGGGACGCTCGTGCGACGCTTTGCGCACCACGATGCGAATGCGCTGTGGGATCAGTTGCGCGCAGAACACGGGAAGCTGCGCCCCATCGTAGTGTGCGATGGCTTCTGTCCGGGTTGCGGGCGCCCGGCGCCGCTATCCGCGTATCTGGAGATGGCGGCGCGCTTCGGGGGCTGGCTGGTGGTGGACGATACCCAGGCATTGGGAATTCTCGGGCATTCGGCGGGAGGACTCCGGCCGTACGGTGAAGGAGGAGGTGGCATGTTGCGCTGGAGCAGCCTTTCCGATCCGCGCCTCGTGGTGGTGGCTTCGTTGGCGAAGGCCTTTGGCGCGCCGCTGGCCGCCCTCTCCGGCAGCGAGGAGTTCGTAAAGCGCTTTGAGGAGCGAAGCGCGACGCGCGTGCATTGCAGTCCGCCATCGCTGGCGGCGATTCGCGCAATGGAGCGCGCGCTGGCCGTGAATCGAGCCTGGGGAGACGTCTTGCGTTCCAATCTCGCGAAGCGGGTCCGCCATTTTCGCGCGCGGCTGCGCGAAACGGGCTTGGCCGCGACCGGTGGGCTGTTCCCGGTCCAGACACTGGCCCCTGTGCGCGGGTGGGATGCGCCGGCGCTCTACGATCGGCTAATCCGCGCGGGAGTTTCGGCCCTGCTTCACCAGCGCCATCAGGGACCTGGGGCGCGCATCGGTTTTCTCATCAACGGGCACCACAGTTTCAAGGAGATCGACCAGGCCGTGGATGTACTCGCAGAGGCCGCGGAGGACGCCAGACCGACAGCAACGCCCAAGCAACTCCCGTATGAGCAATACGGTTACGGCCCAAATTTGTGCCGAGCTTTTTCAGCTGACCTCATTCAGAAACAAAGGAGAACAACATGAAGAGTCCGTTTCGCCCTGGATTCGACTCGTTTACCGGCTTTGAAAATTTCACCACCCCTGAGTGGGAAACGAGCGAAGACTTTGAAGGGGAAGCTGCCGATGGGGATCGCCCCAAGGAGGCCTGCGGATGCCGCAAGTGCCGCGAGGTGGCGGAACACGAAGATTCCCGCAACGACATCGCGAGGGCGATCCAGGAACTGGAAGCCGACTTCGAGTGGGAGGATGAGGGGGGCTGGGCCAGCCAGTACGCGCCTGATGTGCGGCAGGCGATCGACTTGGGCGGAGCGATGTGGCCGCTCGCTCTCCAACGCGCCATCCAGAGCGGCATTCGCGATCCGAATGCACTCGCCAACATCGCATTCTACATGCAGTTCCCGGCGCGGAACGGACGCCCGATTTCGGCCGCCGAACCTGGCGCCACCGAGCTGATCGCAGCCTGGAAGTTCTTTCGCGACTCGGCCAAGAACATGTTGCCGGCGCCGCCGTCCGCGCCCGCTGCCTCCTGCGGCAAAACGATTCCGCAGGTCAACGTACTCATGCCGGAATCCGCCCCAGGCTTGGAGGCAAAGAAACCGGCATCGCACCGTTACGGACTACCGGAGACGATCGCAGCCCTCAAGGAGATAGGGCGGCGCTGGCAAGCCACGCATCCTTCGGACCCGCCGGTCCGCATTCGGGACATCAGTCGCTGTGGCGGTGGCAAGTTCCCGCCGCATGACAGTCACCGGATGGGGATCGACGTCGACATCGGCCTGATGCGCAATGACGGCCTCAGCGCGGCGGTCAATTTCAAGACGCAACCCACCAAGTATTCGCGCCGGCTCACGCAGGAGATGGTCGATACCATCCGCACCAACGGCCTCCTGAAAGTCCACCGGCTTTGGTTCTCCGACCGGGCCGTTACGAACGTCAATCACGACAACATCCACAACAATCACGTCCATGTGCGCTTCTGCCTTCCGTCCGGGTACGATCTCGCGGCGATGAAACGAGCGGCATATCCGGGAGGCACCAAGGGGGCCTTCGCCACATGCACCTGAGGCCGCTGTTTATGTCATCGATTGCCAGGCGAAGCGCGCAGGCCGGCTCCGCTTTGCCTTCCAACAAGAAAGGAAACCCAGCATGAGAAATTCACTCACCGTAGAATCTGATCCGTTCACCAGCTTGGAAACGCTCGAACTAGAAGACGAGTTTGAGACCGGGGACCAAACGCTCCTTTCGCGAACGCCAACGCAGGGAAACCGCATCCAGGATCGCACCGGCTTAACTCCGCGCGCCAATCGCAAAGGCGACCGGGACATGCGGAAGGTGTATGCCCTCGTGCTGCACCAGATGGCCTTCAGCCGGGGCAGCGACAACACGCGCTATGACGCCGTCAACGCGCACTTTGCCATCCTGCCCGATGGCCAGATCCTGCAGCTCCATCCATTAAAGTCATTGTTGTGGACCTCCAATGGCTTCAATGCCGGCAGCGTGGGAGTGGAGTTTGCGGGCAATTTCCCCGACGTCAAAGGCCGGTGGTGGTACAACTGCCAAAAAGACAAGAAGACCGGTCAGCTTCAGGAAAAGGCGAACGCGAAATGCTGCGCCTATCTTCGGACGGCCCAGGGTCGCAAAGATCAAAAGGGCTGCGAGTACCTTTCCTCGAAACGTCATCGCGTGACACCCGAGCAGATCGAAGCAGGGCGCTACCTGGTCGATCATTTGATTCGGGAGATGCGGCTGACTCACATCCTGGCCCATCGCCAGTCAAGTGGCACGCGCGAGAACGATCCCGGCCCGGATATTTGGTACGGCGTCGGGCAATGGGCGGTGGAAAATCGCGGTCTGAAAGACGGCGGGCCGGGGTTTAAGGTCGGCACTGGGAATCCCATCCTGGACTCCTGGCGCAACTGGGGTCGCGCAGGCGGCACCACGCCCGAGTTGGAAACGGGCGAGGACTTCGAGTGGGAGGAGGAAGCGTCCGATTCGGAGCTCGCGGCGCCCGAAGGCCAATCGGAATGGACCGAGGAGGAGTTGCAATACAGCATCATCAACAGCCCCACCTCACCCGGCGACGATCGCTTCCGCGTCACGGCACGCAACAAACGGCCTTCCACGCTGATGTTCCCCTTCAACACCATTTGCCTCCTCGAGCGGCGGAACACCGCCGGCAAAGTGGTGAGCCGCGTGTCCGGGACACTGATCGCGCCGCAGGTCGTGCTGACCGCCAGACACTGCCTCACCAACCTTAAGAACGGCACTGTCATCAAAGACATCCGGGTCTCGCCCGGCGCCGACCTCTCGGCTGCCGCGCAACAACGCCCCGCCGATCCGCCAAGCATTATCGCGCCGTCGTCCCGTTTTCGCATGCATCCGACTCTCGATTTCGGGGTCATTATTCTGCCGAAAGCGTTTCGCCGGCCGGTGCAGTTCATGCGGTTACAGCCTCGCGGCGACACCAACACGGCGACACTCCTGACTATCGCCGGATACCCGTGCGACAAGCCGCAGGGGACGATGTGGGGACATTCGGAGAGACTTCAGCTTACCGACGTCCTGCCCAAGCAACTCCGCTACGTGATTGATACCTGCCCGGGTCACAGTGGCAGTCCGCTCTGGCTGCTGGGCAACAATGCTATCCGGCTCCTGCTCGGCATCCACACCACGGGCGTCGCGGGATGTCCCAACGACGCCTCAGGCAAATGCCTTCGCACCAGTGCCGCGGTCACTCCCGTCGCTGGCAAAAACCAAGGCGTGCGCGTGACCTGCGAAGTGATCGATCAGATCACCGCCTGGTGCCGCGAATTCAAAGTCGCGGAGCCCACGATCGACAGTTTCTATGCAAAAAGCTGCCGCCGGTAACGCGGGCTAGTGCCAGTGAACTCCACCTTGGATGGGTCGCGAATGGAGGGCGAGATGAGCTTGACTGCAACGAAGTCGCAGGCTCAGACGAAAGCACGCGCCTTTGCCACGGCATCTGCCGATCGATTTCTCTCGGAGCTGATTCGTTTCGTCCGCTTTCCGAGCGTCAGTGCCCAGCCTCAACACGCGGACGATGTGAAGCGGTGCGCGGCGTGGCTCGCGCGGCACTTGCAGAGCATCGGGTTGGAAAATGTCACGGTGACGCCAACCGCGAGGCATCCGATCGTTTGCGCAAATTGGCGGCACGCCCGCGGCCAGCCGACCGTACTCCTCTACGGCCACTACGATGTGCAGCCCGTCGATCCGCTTTCGGAGTGGCGTTCGCCGCCATTCGATCCTGTGGTGCGAGGAGAGAACCTCTTCGGCCGGGGCGCGTCGGATGACAAGGGGCAGCTGTTCGCTCACCTTAAGGCGTTGGAATCTTGTCTGCGCGGCGCGGGCGGTTTGCCGGTGAACGTCGTCTGTCTCTTCGAAGGCGAAGAAGAAATTGGCAGCACTAATCTTGCGCGGTTCTTGACCGGCGCTCGTGACGACCTCGCCGCCGACGTCGCAGTCATCTCTGATACGCGGATGCTTGGCGCGAATCGTCCAGCGATCACTTACGGGTTGCGCGGCGCGCTGAGTATGGAACTGGAAGTGCGCGGGCCGGGAACCGATCTGCATTCGGGCAACTTCGGCGGCGCGATTCACAATCCACTTCAGGCGTTGTGCGAAATGCTGGCGGAGCTGCACGGCGCCGACCAGCGGGTGACGATCCCTGGTTTCTACGATCGCGTGCGGAATATCAGCAGGAATGAGCGAGCCTACATGGCGCGTCATGGCCCGAGCGACCGGGAGGTCATCGAGGATGCCCAGGCAGGGAAGGGTTGGGGCGAGCCGGGCCTCACGCTTTACGAACGCATTGCGGTTCGCCCCGCGCTTACGATCAACGGCCTCGGCGGCGGTTATCAAGGGCCCGGAGCCAAGGCGGTGATTCCATCGCGTGCGACGGCCAAGCTCAATTTCAGACTCGTGCCGGACCAAGACCCTAAAGAAATCGAGCAGCTGTTTCGCGCCTTTATGGTCAAGATCGCGCCGCCGGCCGTACGTGTCGCGGTCCGTGCCCAAGCCGGGGCCAAGCCCGCGGTGATTGATCCGAAGCATCCCGCGATCCGCGCCGCCGCCCGGGCGTATCGCGCGGGTTTTGGCGCGTCGCCAGTCCTGCTGCGATCGGGCGGGACAATTCCTGTCGTCAGCATGTTTCAGGAATCCCTGGGCATCCCCACAATCCTGATGGGCTTTGCTCTGCCGGACGATTCTCTGCACGGGCCAAACGAGAAGTTTCATCTTCCGGTGTTTAGGAAAGCCATTCGTACGAGCATTGCGTTCCTTCACGAACTGGCCAGGCCTGAATCGCCCTTTGTTTCCGCTGCGAACCGCATGGCGGCCTTCGCCCTGCCAGGCGCTGACATTTAAGCGGCACGCCATGATAATCGATTGCCATTGTCACGCGGGGAAAGGCGATGGACTTACCGGGCCGTGGGACACGAACGCGCCGCTGGGCGATTTTCTGCGCTGGAGCCGCGCAGCGGGAATCGATCGCACGGTCCTTTTTGCCGCCTTTCACTCGGATTACAGACACGCAAATCGCGAGGTGGCGCGCATCGTCGCACGCCAGCCGGATCGTTTTTTTGGCTTCGCGTTCATTCATCCCCAGCGAGATCGGGGACGCGTCGCCGAGTTGGTCCGTGAAGCGGTCGTCGAGTACGGGTTCGTGGGGCTAAAGGTACACCGCTACGATGCGCGGATTACGCGTGAGATTTGTGAGGTGGCACGCGCCTATTCCCTGCCGGTCCTGTACGACGTCATGGGCGAAGTCTCCGCCGTCGAATTGCTCGCCACGGAATATCCCAGCGTGCCTTTTATTATCCCGCACCTCGGAAGCTTTGCCGATGACTGGCGCGCGCAGCTGGGCTTGATCGATCCGCTCGCACGGCATCCCAATGTTTTCGCAGACACCTCGGGCGTGCGGCGCTTCGATCTGCTCGCGCGCGCGGTGCAACGCGCCGGCGCGAAAAAGTTTCTTTTCGGCTCCGACGGCCCGTGGCTCCATCCGGGCGTGGAACTCGCCAAAGTGCGCGCGCTCGAATTGTCGGCGGAAGACGAGGAGCTCGTTCTTGGCGGCAATCTGCTGCGGCTCATTCGGCGCGTGCGTCGCACTCCCGCGCGCGCCCCAAGCGAGCCGCAACGCGCGTCCGCCTTCGCGGTCAACGATCGGTGGAAGGATCCGTGGGCGTCGCCGGCTCTGCTCGACCGTTGAATCCCCGCGGTCGTGCCGCCTGGCTGGGCGGATCGATTGTTGCTCGTTTTCCTTTGTCGCGGCCCTGCAGCTGGAGGGCGCGCCGCATCTGGAGCGCGCGATCCGTGACGCCGAGCCTTCGCGCGGCACGGTGTAAATTGCCGCTCTCATCCGCCAGCGCCGTCTGGATGGTAACGTCCGCGGTTTGGCTACTGATCTCCTTGAGGCCAAGACCCATCGCCAGCGCGCGGCGGATCGCGCATTGAAATGCGCTGTCGTGCCAGGCGCTTTGCATATGTTGCGCGGCGGCGAGGCGTTCATCGGGTGGGAGATCGCCCACGGTGAGCGGGCCATCGCCAACGTGCCGGCTCAGCATGCGAGTCACAAGTTGCCGGAGTTCGCGCGCGTTTCCCGGGTAATCTCGAGTGAGCAGGTAGTCGCGAACCGCGGCGTCGGGCTCGGGTATGTGCCGGGCGTCGCAGAGTTGCCTGAGGAAGTGGCGGGTCAAGGGCAGGATGTCCTCGCGCCGTTCCGCGAGCGCGGGCAAAGCGCAGCTCCAGCTGGCGATGCGGTAGTAAAAATCGCGCCGGAAAGCGCCGCGGGCTTCTTCCTCCAGGAGATTGCGATTGGTGGCGCAGATGAGCCGGAAGTTGACCTGCTTCCAGGTGTTGCTGCCCACCCGCTTGTAAACACGCTCCTGTATGACGCGCAGCAGCTCCGCCTGCAATGCCAGGGGCAGCTCGCCGACTTCATCCAGGAAAAGAGTGCCGCGATCCGCCAGGGCGAAGGCCCCTTCGCGCGCCGCCACAGCGCTGGTGAAGGCACCGCGCTCGTGACCGAAGAATTCGCTCCCTGCCAGCTCCGGCGACACCGTGGTGCAGTCGAGCACCACGAAAGGCCCCTTCGCCGGACGGCGATCGAGCGCGTGAATTAGCCGCGCGACCAGCTCTTTTCCCGTGCCGCTCTCGCCCGTGATCAATACCGAAGCCGCGCTAAAAGCCGCAACTTCCACGACCTGCCGCAAGACCGAAAGCCAGCTTGGGCTAACCCCCGCGAGCCCGTCACTCACCGCCGGCGATTGCAGAAGCTCATCCACGCTGGCGTAGCGCCCGAACCGTGCCGCGACGGTCGCCGCGGCGTTGGGCACCGCATCCAAAGCAAAGACATCTGCCGCCCCCGCCTCGAGGAGCCGCCAGGCCGCGCCCTCGGTCAGTGCCTCGCTGCACGTGGCCACGGCCAGCACTCGATCGAAACCGTGCCGACTGTCTTGGTCGAGCGCTTCGCAGAGCTGGGTATCCACGCGGTCGAACAACACCACCCCGGCGCCGATCGGTGGACAATTCCCCGCTGGCTCCAGGGTGACTCCGCAGCGGTTGATCGCTGCGATCAGGGCCTCTCCCACTGCCGAGGCACCGCCAGGATGGTAGCGAAACCAGCCGCGCGTGTTCATGAGGGGGCACCCATCTGCACCGATGAAAAGTTACCGCGGCTGGCCATACAAGGAAATTGTGGGCGAGAAATAAGGGCCCATCTGTCATACGAAAATCAGAGGGGCAATATCGGGAATATCTCATCGATCCGCGACGGAAAGAGCGTTTCGACATCTAAAAATTCGGTGCTCCGTCAGGGTGGCATAGCTGTTGCTATAGTAATTATAGTTATTATAGCCAATAGAATCGCACCATGAAAAAACCGCTTCTCCTGACCGCTGCTCTCCTCTTGCTCGCCACGTCATCCTCCTTCGCCGACGCCTTGCTTTTCACCGTCAGCACCACTCCTTACGACCGTCAGATGGCTCGGATTCGTCCGGTCTTAACAGCTTCCACTCGTGCCACTTCCAACCGAGTTTCCATGGGCCTAGTCAATCAATGGATGGGTGGCCTTCGCTCGATCCCTTACGGGTTCACCATGACGTGGAAAACCCCAGCCGAAGCGCAATCGGGGGCGCCCGCGGATTGCAAGGCCAAGGCCGTAGCGCTTTACGAAAAGATGCAGGCAAATGGCGCTAGCAATGTTCGGCTCGTTATCGGGAAGCGAACATCCAGCAGCCGGCAAACGCATGCCTGGCTGGCTTGGGACACGCAGGACGGCAGTTATGTTCTCGACCCAACTTTCAACTGGACCGCTTGCACAACGGCACAGGTGGGGAAGAGGAATTATCAACCTCTGTATGCCTACGCCGGGAATAAGAAATTCCGGGCCGCTTCGACTCTCATCGCTCAAAACTAACGGTTCGGGCTGATCCTATTTCGAGGGCGAGCCCGCAGGGGATCGCCCTCGTTCCTTTTCCGGGCAGCTCGAACCTTGGCGTCGATACCGGAAAGGGATGTCGAAGTTTCTTACCTGCCCGCTCCCCGGCTAGCGCGCTGCCATAGACTGCGGGCATTCGCGCGCCTGAACCGATTCGACGCGGGATCGCCCGGCCTTCTCGCGATTGCGCTTGCCGAGGCGACAGTTGATCGTGTTTTCCTTCTCTCGCGAATGAAAGCCGCTCTTGCGCTCCTATGCTGTCTGCTGGCGTCCTGTGCGGCCTTACCATCGCGCGCTGCAACCGGTCTCCTGGGAGAGTGGCGCTACGCCGATAAAATCCAAAGTTGCCGTTACGTTTTCAAACGCGATGGGAGTTTTAGCGGCGACGTGATTCACCGCAAGAAGCTCGTCTCGAAGTTTACCGGCCGATGGTCGGTTGACGGTCATGATCTGCTTTACACATATACAAGCGATGCGCTCGACAAAATCCCGGCCGGCGCGACTGATCGCGACAAGCTCCTGAGCGTTCACGAGGAGTTTTTCGTCATCGAGGCGGCGGACGGCAGCAGGCGCAAATACCTTCGGGTTCACTAGGGGAATGCCAGCCGAAGTAATCACTGGGCGAACGGGCGGCCCTATTCAGCGGGGTTCGTCCGTTTCTTGCCTCAATTCTCACGGGAGGAGGCCGAATCTTGGAATTTTCAAGATAAAGCTTCCCCTGAAAGCGGAATAGATGCTATAAAAAGCGCCAATAACCATAAATCGGGCCGCAGTTTCCCCTCGGACGCCTTATCCACCATGAAAAATCGCCTCTTTCGCAAAGCTCGCTCTGTCGTGTGTGCGGCTTTCTTGATCTGCCTTTCAACCGGCTGCCAGCAGCGGGTCATTCTCAACCCTGGGGAAGACGACCTCGTGGTGCTCAATGGATGCGTTGTTTCTGCCTGCAACTATCTCGCGGTCGTTAAGGCGCAACATAAGCTCGAGCGAAATTTTTGGGCCAAAATCCTTCTGGTAAAGTTTGATAATCATCCCGCCGGCCACGCCTACTGCGTTTGGGAAACGGAAGGCAACATCTACGGTTACGATCGCAATTCGGGAGCGTTTCCCATTCCAGTTTACACCCAAGATCCGCGGTCGATCGCGATCGTCCTCGCGCAAGAGCTCAGAAAATTTTTGCATGAACCGTTAGCGGTGAGCCAGGCCGAGTTCATCGATTCAAACGAAGTCGAGTTGTATAGCTTTAGCTCGCTCCAGCAAGGAACCGACGTTTCGCCCATGGCGGGCTTCGCCCAACTTGCGCCTCTGACGAGGCCCTAGCGACCTCCCGGCGGGTCAGTCCGGATAAACGCGCCCATTTCCGCTAGCGGTGTGCGAAAGCCAAGAAAGCGCAAGGCTGGTTTGGGGCGTCAGTGTTTCACCTTACCCCAGACGTTTTCGAGGAAACGCACACGGCCGGAACCGACATGGTACGCCTCATATTCCGCCGGATTCTTCAGGTAATATTTTTGGTGGTACTCTTCCGCCGGATAAAATTTCACTGCCGGCAGAATTTCCGTGACGATCGGTTTTTCGAACTTGGCCGATTTGCCTAACCTCTCTCTCGAGGCTTCCGCCGCTCGTTTTTCCTCTTCGTTCCCATAGAAGATCGCGGCTTGATAGCTCAAGCCGATGTCGTGAAATTGACCGTCGGCCTGGGTCGGGTTGATCTGGCGCCAGAAAATGTCCAGCAACTGGTCGTAAGATATTTGCGCTGGATCGTAGGTGACTTCGATTACCTCGCGGTGCTGTGTTTGATGAGCTGAGACTTTCTGGTAATTGGCGTCGGCCTCGCTGCCCCCGGAGTAGCCGACAACAGTCTTAACCACGCCTTTGGCGTGATCGAAAGCCGGCTGCATGCACCAAAAACATCCGCCAGCGAATATTGCGGTCCTGGTCGCGGATGGGACCGGCTCAGCCGCCTGAGAAATGTTTGCCTGCGCGAAGGCGGCGAGCGCGAGAATTAAGATCGAGAATTGTCTGATCATCGGATTCGTGGTTTTCCCCGTCTTTTGAGACTAGTAGTAGTGATTCGCTCGATCGGCCAACTTCAGATGCTAAAACCCGCAGAATTCCTTCCGGCGTGGGAACCCGAGATCATTCCAGACGACTATTTTGTGCCGCTGGATATTCAGGCGGTTTATGGGCGGCACGCCCCCTTGGAGGTTGATCTTGGCTGTGGCGACGGCTCATTTCTCGTAGCCAGCGCTGAAGCAAATCCAGCGCGCGATTTTCTCGGGATCGAGCGACTCGCGGGCCGGGTCCGGAGAGTTTGCCGGAAGATCGCTTCCCACCGCGTGTCCAACGCTCGCGTTCTGCGGGTGGAAAGCTCTTACGCCATTCAACGGCTCTTACCGCCGCGTTCGGTCGCGGTGTTTCATCTTCTGTTTCCCGATCCCTGGCCGAAACGGCGCCACTGGGGACGGCGCCTGGTGACCGAAGACTTTCTGGCCGCGATTCATCAAACGCTCGCCCCGCAAGGGGTGGTGCGCATCGCCACGGATCACCTCGATTATTCCCAGGAAATCGAACGCCTGGTTGCTCGATCCCCCGGTTTTGTCTCAAGCTCCGACATGGAATCGGGCCCGCCGCTAAGCACCTTCGAGAGGCGATTCCGGCAAGGCGATCTCGAGATTCACCGGTTCGTGCTCCGGAAGGTTTCAGCTTCGAGAAACGACGTGGCTTCCCAGTGATCATGGAAAAAGCGGACGCTGACCGCGCCGGTTTTGTCCTGTCGCAGAAGTTTTATTCCGCGGGCTTTCACCATCTCCGCCCAATCTTCTTTGATGCGCTGATTTTCGGCTGATTCTCGGGCGGTCGCGATGATTGCCTGGGGGCGGACGGCGTCGAGAAATTCAGGTGAACCGGACACGCCTGAGTGATGCTGTCCTTTGATGATAAGGTCGCTGCGCAGATCAGGCTGGCGCGCGAGCAGGGCGCGTTCTGTCGTCTCGCCGCTGTCGGACATGAGGAGGACGCGCGCATTGCCGGGCAGGATTAGTTGCACCACTAAAGCCTGATCGTCAGCCACTCGGGAGCGAGAATCGGGCAGCGGAAATAAGATGCGAGCTGTGACGTTGGGGGAGAGGCGAAATTCGTCCCCGCCCCCGACGAGTTTCCGCGGGATGGAACGTTCCGCGCATTGAAGAATCAGTCTGCGATGAACGATCGACCGGTCGGGCGAAGGTGAATCCACCACCTGCCGCGGCCGGAAGGCCCCCAGGACAGCGCCAGCGCCTCCGATATGAGTGGCATCTCCGTGAGTGAGCAAAAGGCCATCGAGCCGATTGACGCCGCGCGATCGGAGGTAGCTGCGCAAGACACGCTTAAAATCCCGCTCGCCACCCGGGTCGAACAGCCAGTCCGCTCTGGCGGTCCGGATATGCACGGCGGCGCCTTCGTTTAGGTCCAGCGCTGTGATTTCGGTGTGAACGCCATCGGGCCAATGAGGCCGCTCCAGATAAAAATGGCTGGCCGGTGCGCGGGCGAACAATTGGACTGAGCCGAGGATTGCCCAGGCCAGGCTCCAGTTCGCGTTGTTGAAAATGATCGTGAGCACGGGAGCAAAAGGAGCCACGAGGAGCGACATCAGGCCGACCGCCAAAACAAAAAAAGCGATCGGGACGACAACCAGATTCGCCAGCAGCGAAACGGGCGTGATCAAATGGAAATGAGGCAGAAGCAGCGGCGTGGATCCGATCCACGCTGCGAGCGAAACCGAGACGCCGCGCGCGGCTGCCTGCCACGTGCGGTGCCCCAGTCTCGAAATATTCCCCACGAGCCTCCGAGGCAAAAAAGGATCCGGTTCCCACCAGGGGAGGAGCAAGCGGTAGAGCCGATCGGCCAGGATGATAATGGCCAGGACGACTGCGAATGAGAGTTGAAATCCGGTCGAGAAAAGCTGGTTGGTATCGTAGCAAAGAATCAGGAACGCCGCGGCCGCCACGCTGTTGACGGGCAGAACTTTGCGCTCCACGAAAAAGCCGCCAAGCAGGATGGCGCCCATGAGCGCGGCCCGAACGCTCGAGGTATTGAGCCCGGTGATGGCGGCGTAAAAGAAAAGCGCCGGGATGATCAAGGCGATGGCCCACCGCCTTGGAACGCGAGCAGCGATCGCGATGATCCAGAGCAGCTGCGCCACAATAGCCACGTTCAATCCCGAGACGGCAAAAAGGTGCAGTGTGCCGGTTTGTTGAAATTGCTCTTCGATTTCATCCGGCGTCTCATCCCGCGCCCCGAGCACCATCCCGCTGATGAGACCATGGATTTCCGGGGAATCTTCCAGCCCTCGCGACAGAGTGCTCTGCATCCAATTGCGCGATCGAAGCGCGGCCCGCCGGATGGGGTTGCCGCCGGAATGGCTCAGAATCCGGCCATTCTCGGCGTATCGGACCAGCAACCCATGATAGACATCCTGCCGCGCGAGATACGAGCGCATGTCGAACTCCCCCGGATTGCGCGGGGGCGCGATCCGCTCCGCCACACCGAAAAGGCGCACCTGGTTCCCGAACTCCGCCTGCCCGCGCCATCGCACCAGGAGCGTCGCATTCGAAGCGAGCGTCCGTCCCTCGTGCTCGATCCAGTCGAGGCGCAAGAGAAAAGAGCTAAATCCTCGCGGCGAAACTTTCGGCTCACTCACAATCGATCCCCGCACGGTCACCGGTTGGGGTTCGCCGCCGAGTTGACGGGCGAGCCGGACGCCGGCGGACTCCGTCGTCCGCAGGCTGTGCAGCGAGAAAAACGCGCCGGCAACGAGGAGGTAAACCGCGAACGACTTGCGGAAAATCAGGGCGAAGACTGCACAAGCCGCCAGCGCGACGATCACGGTGAGCGAGCTGCCCGGTGCAAAATCGGCGCCCAGAATTCCAGCGCACGCCGCAATCGCCAATCCGACGAAAGGCTGACGTGGCCATGCGCTTAGCGGCTTCACCGTTCCGGGGGGGAGTAGAGTGCCTATTCGGCAATGGTTGCGTTCATGAGGGCGGCCTGGGGTGCGACCGGGATCCTCGCCGCGAAAGGTTTTGATTCACGCTCCCCACCTTATATGCTTGCGTGACAGTGCCGATTCCTTTTTCGAAAAAAAGCCGGAGGAACGTCGTTCGCCAGGCGTCGGAAAACGGCGCCAAAAACAAGCGTTCCACCAGGGTCCGGCTGCGCCCGCGGCCCGATTGGCACAAGCGCAATTTCCTCACCAGCGTCCTCATCCCGTCGCTTTTTACCAAGCGCTCCGGCGATCACGCCAAGCCTTATTTCCCGAAAATTCGCAAAGGTGAAATCTGCATCACCTGGATTGGGCACGCGTCGTTCCTGATCCAAACCCACGAGGTGAACATCCTGATCGATCCGATCTGGTCGAAGTGGTTGAAGGTGATCAAGCGGCTCAAGCAACCGGGCTTCGAGATCCATCATTTGCCCTCGATCGACTTCGTTCTCGTCACCCACGCCCATTTCGATCATCTCGACCGGCGGACGCTGGCGCGCGTCGCGGCCGATCAGCCGATCGTGGTGCCGATCGGCGTGGGCAACCTGGTGCACGATCTTGGTTTCAACATCGTGCACGAGCTCGATTACTGGCAGACCGTGAAGGTCGGGCCGCTGGAGATTTCGTTGACGCCGTGCGCTCACTGGGGCGCGCGATTCCTGGCCGACCTGCATCGCGGCTTCGGTGGATTTGTCATCGCGGTCGATGGGCGCACGATTTTTCACTGCGGCGATAGCGCGTACTTCCCCGGGTTCAAGGAAATCGGCGAGCGCTACAAGATCGACATCGCGCTCCTTCCCATTGGCGCTTACGACGCGCCCACCGGCCGCGAAGTGCATATGAATCCCGAGCAGGCCGTTCAGGCCTTTGAAGAGCTTGGCGCGGAAGTTCTGGTCCCGATGCATTACGGAAGTTTCCGTTTGGGCTTCGAACCGCTCGACGAGCCCCCGGCCCGCTTGCTCGCCGCGGCGAGCGCCCGTGGGATCGAAGACAAAGTGGTCGTGATGACCGAGGGAGCACCTGTCGTGCTCTAGTGAATGGTGACCGGTGAATCGTGAATGGAACTGACTCGGGGGCATCAATCACTTATCACCATTCACTGATCACCAATCACAGGAACTTCCTCGGTGCACTCGGAGCGGGCACAATCGTCGTCCTCTTTTGCTTCGTGCTGCTCTGGCACGATCCGCTTCTTTTCTGGAATGACGATTACCAGCTGTCGATCCTGCCCGTCTTCGCCGACGTCGCACGGAGCTGGTCCGAAGGCCACTTTCCGTTGCTGAGCCCGTACTCGTGGGTCTGCGGCAACCTCGCCGGCGAATTTCAATACGGGACGTTTTCCGTTTTCGTGAATGCCGTGGTGGTTTTGATCTGGAAATTGCCGCTCTCCTTTCCGCAGCAGGCCGCCGCGCTTTCCATGACGCATCTCTTCGTTCTTGGCATGGGCGGTTACCTCCTCGCGCGAGGACGAAATCTCTCCTCTCCGCTTGCTTTGATGGTCGCGCTCGTGACCGCCCTCAATGGCTGGATCATCTGCTGGGGCGCGACGGACTGGTTCGGCGCGCTCGGCGCCTTCGCCTGGTTTCCCTGGGCGTGGTGGGCCATGGAGCGGGCCTTGGATTCGCGCCGCGGTCGCTGGCGATTTCTCTGGCCGGCGCCCTTTGTCTACCTGCTCGTGGCCGGCGGTTTTCCCTACACCGTCCTGATGCTGGCGGTGCTGGCGGCATGGCTGGCCTTTAAGTCGTTAGGCCAAAACCGGAGTCTTTCCGCGATCTGGCCGCTCCTTCTCGGGCTGGCCCTTGGATTGGGTCTTTCGTCGCCGGCCTGGCTGGCGCTTCTTGATTACGTTCAGGGCTCGGCCCGGCAGTCGCAGGAAAGCGCGGCCCATTTCCAATGGCTGGTGCCCGCATCCTCCCTGCCGGGTTTTATCCTTCCGCACTGGACCGTGAACTGGGCCGATTTTTCCACGCGTTTTCTGCCGCACACCGCGACCGAGCTGGCGTGCGGATTGGTTCCCCCCGTCGCCCTGCTCGCCGGTTTCGCCACGTGCGGACGAGCTCTCCTCAGACAAATCAAGTGGGAACTCGGCTTGCTTCTCCTGGTCCTGATCATCGCGATGCTGCCGAGCGCAAGCGTGTTTCGCTGGAGCTTCCGGTGGCTGCCTTTTGTCCATGTGCTCCTTGGGCTCTGTGCTGCGGAAGCGTTGCGGGTCCTCGGGTCCCGGAAAGTTGGTTTAACCGAAGAGGTTACCAGGGAGGCAGGGAAAGGGAGGTTCTCCACGCTTGTTACTCCGGGGTTGGTTGGATTTGCCCTGGCCGGGTTGGCCATCGTGGCCTCATGGGCTTTTCAGACGCTAGGCGCGCACGCGTTCCCATTTGTTTGGATTAGCCTCGGGATTGCCGCGGCGTGGACGGTCCTGGAAAGGACGGGATTGCGGCAGTGGGCGGCGGCCATAATTGCGTTTACATCGCTTCTCGTCACCTACCTTTGCCTTCCGCCCAATTGCGGGGTGCCAAAATATAACCTGGCGCAGGAGTTGACGAAGCCGGCGCCGCTCGATCCGGAACGCTTGTATCTGAGTGTTTATCCCGCGCCGGAGTTTGCTTACCGCCTGGAAAACAACCCGGAACCCTTCGGCACCACTTTGCGTCCCGGCAGCACCTCCATGTGGGGCGGCATCCATTTGATCAACGGTTACAGCCCGATCCGGCCCTCAGGTGTGGCCAGGGAGTTTGACTTTGCGATTCATGGGGAGATTCGTCCCGACATCGCCGAATCGCTCCTCGAACACGAGAGTGGGGTTGAAGGAACCCTGGCGCGTCTGGGCGTGGACGGGATTATCGTCGCGAACGAGATGGCCTTGCGTCCCCAACCCGAAGCCGAATGGGAAGTGGCGGTTGCAACGGAAGAAGGCCGCGTCTTTCATCGACGCCCTGGAGCGTTGGATCGAGTGCGTTCCATAACGGCAATCGACTCGAGGCCTAACGAGCAATTCGCCTCCGCCGCTGTCTCGCGAATAATAAATGGACGAAACCGGCTTATGGCGGACGTGACGGTCCCGCCAAATGGCCGCCCCGCGTTGCTCACCATCTCACGGCCGTTCTTCGAAGGATATCGCGCGAAGATTGGCGATGTTTTATTGAAAGTAGAATCTTACCGCGGCCTGATGCCTATGGTGGAAATACCGGCCGGAGCAAACGGCAGGTTGACGTTAGTTTACCGGCCTTGGTGGCTGGTCTATGGCGGCGCGATCTTCTTTGCGTGCCTTACTTTTGTTATGCTCGCCACCCTTAGCGCCTGGCGGCTCCGGTCCGCCGCGAACTAGTTGTGCGGCGCCAATCAAATAAACTTTACACGCGACTGTAGTTTCTATGACATAGCTCGCATGGGGTTTCCTCTTTCCTCTTCCCTCTTGCCCCGCCGCTTTCACCTCCTAGGCGGTCTGCTTTTCTACGCCCTACTTTGCGGCGCCTGGGCCGGCCCTCCTCCCCTTCCGGATAGCTTCGGTTATTTCCCTGTCTCCACCACGGCCGACAGCGGCCCCGGCTCGCTCCGTGCCGCGGTCGAAGCGGTCGGCGACGGGGACACGATTTATTTCGTTCCCGCCCTTGATGGACAGACGATCACCCTGACCAGCGGAGAGCTTGCCATCAATGCGAGCATTACGATCGCAGGTCCCGGAGCGAATTTGCTCACGGTGTCGGGGGATGGAGGATCCCCGTCCTTCCGTATCTTCCATGTCTTGCCCGGCCGCTGTGTCATCATCGAAGGTTTGACGATCCGGGGCGGCGGCGGCGATGGCGGTGGCATCCGCAACGATCACTCCACTTTAAGTATAAGAAATTGCATTATCCGTGAGAGCGGCTCGTCTGGTTCTGGCGGTGGAATTTATAACAACGGTTCGTCTGGGAGCGCCACCCTAACGATCGTCGACAGCTCCGTCACTCTCAACCATGCCGATTCCGCCGGCGGCGGGATCTATAATGATGCCTCGAATGACGGTAACGCGATATTGTCGCTGTGGAATAGCAGCGTGACCAACAACAGCGCTGTCTTTTTCATCATTCCCCCCATTGGTGGTGGTGACGCCGGTGGGATCGCCAATAGCGGCAAGACGACGTTAACAAATTGCACCGTGAGCAATAACTACGCTGGTCTGCAGCATCCGTTCCCCGTTGGTAACGGTGGTGGCATCAATAACTCCGGGAGGCTGACGATTATCGGCAGCACGATCGACAACAATCAAGGTTACGGCGCAGGCGGGGGTATCTACAACAATGGGACGCTCGCGATCTTCAGCAGTACCGTCAGCGGCAACGGCGCCCCTGGCCAACACGATGGCGTGGGGTGGGGCCTCGGGGGCGGTATTTCGAATCATGGCGCGCTGACGCTAAACAACAGCACTCTCAGTAATAACTATGCTGCCGATGCTGGGGGAGGTCTCCGTGGGGGCGGCACCATCACGAACAGCACGATTAGCGACAACAGGGCTGCCAACGAGGGCGGCGGCATCCTCACCACCGGGGTGCTCGCGATCGGGAACACCATCCTGAGAGCCGGCACATCGGGCGCGAATATCTCCAATGACGGAGGCACGGTCACCTCGCAGGGATATAACCTTAGCAGCGATGACGGCGGCGGGTTTTTGAACGCGACCGGTGACCAGATCAATACCGATCCACTCCTCGGCCCACTTCAGTTCAACGGCGGCCCAACCTTTACCCATGAACTCCTGACGGGCAGCCCCGCGATTAATACGGGTGACCCGAACTTTACCCCACCCCCTTTCTACGATCAGCGCGGTCCCGATTACGATCGCGTCTTCAACGGACGTCTCGACATTGGGTCATTGGAAGGGCAGCCCCACCCAACGCCATCGCCGCCGCCGACTCCTGCCCCCACGCCTTGCGGTCTCCTTACCTTTCTGAGCGAAAACTTCGATTCGACTACCCCGCCCGCACTGCCTCCAGGCTGGGTGAGCGACTTCACCCCCGGCCCAGCCGACTGCACCCCGGCCGGCACTTGCGCGCTGGGCACTGACTGGGCGACCACCCCCACTGTCGCCGATACTCTGCCCAACTCCATGTTTCATGATGCCCCGGGCTGTGTGACCGATTCCACCCTGGACACGCCCTTCTTCGAGGGCGGAGCAACCAACGGCACTTTCTTGTTTCTTCGACATAGCTACGATCTGGAAGACGGGCGGGATGGCGCCGTGCTGGAGATTTCGATTAACGGCGGTCCTTTTGTCGACTTCGTTACCGCTGGTGGCAGCCAACTATACAACGGAACGATCTCAACGGATTTCCTAAGTCCAATCGCGGGCCGATCGGCGTGGACCGGTAACTCCGGAGGCTATGTCACCACTTTTGCCCAAATGCCTCTTTCGGGGCACGCTCGCACCGTCCGTCTCCGCTTCCGTCTGGCTACTGACTGCAGTGGAGCAGGGACAGGCTGGCGGATTGACAGTCTCAAAATCAGCGACAACATCGGCTGCCAGCCCCCGACGCCAACACCGCCGCCTCCATCGCCGACACCAACGCCAACAGCCACTCCTACCCCAACGGCGCCTCCTCCTACACCGACGCCCAGTCCTACGCCTTCGCCGACCCCAGCTCAGGCGTTGAATATCTCAACCCGCTTACGAGTCGAGCTCGGCGACAGAGTGATGATTGGCGGATTCATTATCACCGGAAACGCCCCTAAGAGAGTGGCGTTGCGGGGGATTGGACCATCGCTGGCGGGTTCCGGCATTCCCGGCGTGCTGGCTGATCCTACTCTGGAGCTGCGCGATAGTACCGGCGCGTTGCTCTTCCAAAACGACGACTGGCAGGATGATCCTTCCCAGGAGGCGCAGCTTAACGCTCTTGGCCTCGCACTTCAGGATCCGAACGAGTCGGGCCTCGTCGCTACGCTCCCACCCGGCACTTCTTATACCGTGATCCTGGCCGGGCAGAATGGAGGCAGCGGTGTAGGACTGGTGGAAATCTACGATACTAATCAAAGCGCTGATTCACAATTGGCCAACATCAGCACACGCGGCTTTGTCCAAACGGGCGAGAACGTCATGATCGGCGGCTTCATCCTCGGGGGGAGCGGGGGCGCCGGCACTGCGGTGGCCGTGCGAGGCCTCGGACCATCGCTCAACCAATCTGGTTTGAGCAACGTCCTGTCCGATCCGACCCTGGAGCTGCGCGATAGCAATGGCGCTCTCCTGCTCTCGAACGATAACTGGCAGGACGATTCCATCTCGGCCGCGCAACTGACCGCGCACGGACTCGCCCCGCAGGACTCTCTTGAATCCGGAATCTTTGCCTCCTTGCCTCCCGGCGCCTTCACCGCAATTCTGGCTGGAAGCAACGACGGCGTCGGGCTCGGGCTCGTCGAGATCTATAACGTGCAGTAACGAGAACTTGCCGCCACGGAGCCTTTCCAGGCTCGCTAGTAAACGTCGCGCTTGTAACGCTTGTCGCTCTTTAGCTTTTCGACGTACTCGTTCGCTTCCCCCACCGACTTGCCCCCGTGTTCCTGCACGATCCGGCGCAGGGCGGCGTCCACGTCTTTGGCCATGCGTCGCGCATCACCGCAAACAAAAAACTGCGCGCCATCCGAATCGAGCCAACGCCAGATTTCCGCGGCATTCTCGAGCATGAGGTGCTGGACATAAACCTTATGGGCCTGATCGCGCGACCAGGCGCAATCGAGCCGGGTCAGGATGCCATCGCGTTTGAATTGATCGAAGTCCTCCCGGTAGGCATAGTCGCAACTCGCTTTTTGCGCTCCGAAGAAAAGCCAGTTTTTCCCTTTTGCGCCGAGCGCCTGGCGTTGCTGGAGAAAAGCGCGAAACGGCGCGACGCCAGTGCCGGGCCC
>DASZDO010000035.1:0-4747 GCA_035941955.1 Chthoniobacterales bacterium | reverse complement strand
CGACCTAAGTAAACGGCGGTCTGGAGGCCGCCGCTCCTTGTTAACGACGGACGCCGCTAGCTCTTCTTCGCGGCGTCACGTAACTCGCGAATGCGGTCGTGCGCACCCTTCACGTCAGCGTATTGCCGCGAAATCGTCTCGCGGATTGGCGAGGAGAGTTCCTCCTCTTCCATCGCTTTTTTGTATTCGCTCACGGCGGAATCTTCGCCGCGCTCGCATTCCGCGAGAATGGCGTGGTCGTCCCCACTCGTGACCGCCGCTTTCAAATTGATCCAGGCCCGATGCATCGCGCCGGCGGTGCTGCTGGTGTTTTCCGGATTGTGCTCACCTAGGCTGATCGCTTCGTTTTGCAGTTCGCCCGCGAACTTCGAGCGCTGAAGCGAATACTCGCTGAAGAGCATTTTCAGCTGGGAATCCTTGACCGCCTCGGAGGCCTGGCGAAAGCCTTCCTGGCCGTCTTTGAGCGTTTCGATCAACCCGTTGATCGTGGAGATAATTTCTTTTTGTTGACTCATATACACTCAATACGGATTTCGCGGGAAAACGGTTGCGTATTTTTGCGCAGAGTTTGCGGCCGCGCCGTCCGGCCTTAACTTCATCCATGAACACGAAAGTGACTGGACAAGATCTGACGAAAGAAGCGCCGCGCAGTCCCCGGATACGGGTCGGCGGCTATGCAATTTTGGGCCGGACGCTCGACAAATGCCGCGCGCTCATTGCGGGCAACATCGGCGAATATCATTTCGATTGCCCCCTGGATAACATGCTTTTTGGCTTCAAAGGGGTGAAAGGCGACGACTTCAAGGCGGAGGTCGAGAAGGGCGCGGGAGACCACGAGATGGCGAAATGGCTCGATACTCACGGCGAGAAGAAAACACCGGAAGAAGTGGAAGCCTGGAGTGATGAAGTCGAGGCAACAAATCCTTACAATAACCCGGAGAAGCGGGAGTGGTTTGAGGAGCAGGTCAAGCCGCACGGCCTTGATCCAGCAACGACCACGCTCTTCGATTGGCTCGAGGTCGACGACGAGGCGAGCCATCAGAAAGCGGCGTAGCGCGTTCTGCGCTGCGCGCAAAAGGCAAGGAGCGGCGGTTTGAAACCGCCGACCAAAAAAAACGGCGGTCAACCGCCGCTCCTTGACTACTGAACGCCCGGCAGCGAAGTGCCGCGGTTGAAGGCCACTCGGCCCGCGAAATTCGTTTCAGTGATGCCATGGCCATTTCCCTAAAACCGCAGCACCTGAATCGCTACCGGCAAATCGCCTGGCTCTTCGTCAAGTACGGCCGATCCGATCTCGTGAAAGAGACCGGGCTCGAGGAGACGCTCGAAGCCGAGCAGCGCGTCGCCCCAAAGGAGGCGGCCAAGGCCAGCGAGCTGGCGGAGGACCTCGAAAAACTCGGCCCGACGTTCGTGAAACTCGGGCAGCTTCTCTCCACCCGGGTTGAACTGATGCCGCGCGCCTACCTCGACGCGCTCGCGCGGTTGCAGGACAAAGTGGAACCGTTTGCTTTCGACGAGGTCGAGAAAATCGTTTCGTCGGAGCTCGGCGTGCGAATGTCGAAGGCCTTTTCGGATTTCGACGTCACGCCGATGGCGGCGGCCTCGCTTGGCCAGGTGCATCGTGCGCGTTTGCGCGATGGCCGGCAAGTCGCGGTGAAAGTGCAACGGCCCAGAATTCGCGACGCCATGCTCGAAGACCTCGATGCTCTGGATGAAATCGCCGAGTTCCTGGATAAGCACACCGCCGCGGGAAAACGTTACGAGTTCTGCCAGATGCTCGACCAGTTTCGCAAGACCCTCCTGCGCGAGCTCGATTACCGGCAAGAGGCGACCAACCTTACCACCATCGGCGCGCACTTGAAGGAGTTCGAACGCATCATCGTACCCGCGCCCATCGTGGATTACAGCACCTCGCGCGTCCTGACCATGCAGTACGTGCACGGCAAAAAAATCACAGATCTTCATCCGCTGGCTCGCATGGAATTCGATGGGACCGCGCTCGCCGAAGAACTTTTCCGCGCTTATCTCCAGCAGATTCTCGTGGATGGTTTTTTCCACGCGGATCCGCATCCCGGGAACGTCTTCCTGACGGATGATTACCGAATCGCGCTGATCGATCTGGGCATGGTCGGCCGAATCATGCCGGGGTTGCAGGAGCAGCTCTTGCAACTTCTTCTCGCGATCGCGGAAGGCCGTGGCGAGGACGCGGCCGGGATCGCGATCAAGATTGGCGATCGCAAGGAAGACTTCGCGGAAAAGGAGTTCACGCGTGCGATTTCGGAAATCGTCGCGCAACAGCAAGGCGCCACGGTGGAACAAATGCAGGTCGGCCGTCTCGTGCTCGAGGTGACGCAAGCCTCGGCGGCGAACGGGATCCGCGTCCCGTCCGAGTTGACCATGCTGGGCAAGACGCTCTTGAACCTCGATCAGGTGGGACGCGCGATTGAGCCCAGCTTCGATCCGAACGCCTCCATCCGCCGCAACGCCGCGCAGATCATGCAACAACGGCTCATGAAGAGTTTGTCGCCGGGAAACCTTTTCAGCGGCGTGCTCGAGCTCAAGGATTTGGTCCAGCGGTTGCCGGCCAGGATCAACAAAATCATCGACGCGATCGCGAACAACGAACTGAAAGTTTCCGTCGATGCGATCGACGAGAAGACGCTCGTGGTCGGCTTTCAGAAAGTGGCCAACCGAATCACGGTCGGCCTGATCATTGCGGCGTTGATTGTCGGCGCGGCGATGATGATGCGCGTGGAAACCACCTTCCGCATTTGGGGTTATCCGGGCCTCGCGATTCTTCTCTTCCTCGCCGCGGCGGCAGGCGGGGTCGTGTTGCTCGTCAATATTCTCTTTTACGACAAGGGAGAGAAATAGAAATGGTAAGGCGAGATAGATATGGCGCGCTGTAGCCGCCCCGCTCCGTCGGGGCGTCTTGGCGGGGCACGGCGACAGAGCGCCGTGGCTACGGCGTTAGTTCAACGCGCCAGCCTTACGGCTTGATGATCGGCGGCAGGATGTCTTCGGTGTCGCCGGTATCGATCCCGTGCTGCAACCGGCTGTGACTCTTGCCGTAAAAGAAATAGATGACCAGGCCGATCGCCAGCCAGCCGATGAAGCGGAGCCACGTTTCGATGGGCAGGCTAAGCATGAGCGCCGCGCAAAACAGCACGCCGAGGATGGGCACCAGCGGCACGATCGGCACTCGAAACGGCCGCCGGCGGTTCGGGTCGCTGCGGCGCAAGATGAGGACCCCAATACAGACCAAAACGAACGCGAAAAGCGTGCCGATGTTGGTGAGGTCCGAAAGCGAGCCGATGTCGGTCACCATGGCCACACCTCCGACCAAAATGCCGGTCCAAATCGTCGTGACGTACGGGGTCCGGAAGCGCGGGTGAATGCGGGCGAAATACCCTGGCAAAAGACCGTCGCGCGCCATCGCCATGAAAATTCGCGGTTGCCCGAGTTGAAACACGAGCAGCACCGACGTCAGGCCCGCCAGAGCGCCGGCGCTGACGAGCGCCTGGGCCCAAGGCTTGCCCGCAAACGCAGTCGCCACGGCGGCGGAGTCTCCCAGGTAATCCGTATATTTTTTGATACCGGTCAGCACCCCGGCCATCAGGACGTAGAGCAGCGTGCAAACTATCAGGCTCGCGATCATACCGATGGGCAAATCCCGTTGCGGGTTGCGCGTTTCTTCAGCGGTGGTCGAGACCGCGTCGAAGCCAATGAAGGCAAAGAAAACAATCGCCGCCCCGCTCATGACGCCGCCGATGCCCGAAGGCATGAACGGCTGCCAATGCGTCGGATCGACCATGAACGCCCCGAAGGCGATGAAGAAGACGACGACGGCAACTTTGATAATGACGATGGTGGTGTTCGCCCGCGCGCTTTCCCGGATGCCGTAGATCAGCAGCACCGTCACCAGCGCCACCACGATGAACGCCGGCAGATTCACCGCGATCGGATGGCCCGCGATCATCGGGAGCGTGGTGGAAGAATAATTCTGCAAGGCCTCCCCCCCTTTGGAGACGATCGTGGCGGCCGTGACGTGATCCGTCACCAGCCATAGCGGAAACTTCACTCCTGCGAGCGAGCTGCAAAGATGCACGAAATATCCCGACCAACCGACCGCGACCGCCATGTTGCCAACCGCGTATTCCAAAATGAGATCCCAACCGATCACCCACGCGATGACCTCGCCGAGGGTCGCGTAGGAATAAGTGTAGGCGGAGCCAGACACCGGAATCATCGCCGCCAGTTCGGCGTAGCAAAGCGCGGCGAAACCGCAAGCCATCGCCGCCACGATAAAGGACAAAACCACGGCGGGGCCGGCGCCTGGCCGTCCCATCACCAGCTCGGAGCCGCTCAGATAGGACTGGATGAAGTTCAGGATGGGCGTCTTCCAAATCGACGAGACAGCCGAGGATTGCTCGCCTGCTGCCGCCGTTCCGGCCAAGGCGAATATGCCCGCGCCGATGATCGCGCCGATTCCGAGACAAGTGATATCAAATGCCTTGAGCGACCGCTTCATCAGGCGATCCGGGTGTTCCGATTCCCGGATCAAAAGCTCAGGGCTCTTCGTTTTGAAAAGTTGCGAAGCCACGTTGTCTCCTTGGTTAAGGTTGCGGGAGCAAATCGTGGCATCGCCACGCGCTGAGGGTCAATCCTAACTTTGGAGCGACGGGCGGAGTGTTTCGGGATTAACGGCTCTTTCTTGCAAGGAGCGGGGGGGGGGGGGGGGGGGGGG
>DASZDO010000034.1:0-34897 GCA_035941955.1 Chthoniobacterales bacterium | reverse complement strand
AGCGGATCGGCGCGACGTCCCTGCTCGAGCTTCGCTCCATTGTTCCCGAGAAAAGCGCGCGCATCCTGCTCAAGATCGAAAGCGAAAACCCGACCGGCAGCATGAAAGACCGCATGGCGCTGGCCATGATCGAGGCGGCGGAGAAGGATGGCCGGCTGAAGAGCGGTGGAAATGTCGTCGAGTACACCGGTGGCAGCACCGGGGTTTCCCTGGCCTTGATTTGCGCCGCCAGGAGATACGCGCTCCACATCGTAACGTCGGACGCGTTCAGTCTCCAGAAACGCGATCACATGCGGGCGCTCGGCGCCGAGCTGACGCTGGTGGAGAGCGTCGGCGGCGGAATGGATGCGGCATTGACCCGCAATATGATTGAAACGGCGCGGCAGATCCGCGAGCGCACGGGTGGCTTCTGGACCGACCAGCTCAACAACGCCGATCAGCTCAGCGCCTACCGGACGATGGGCGACGAAATCTGGCGACAAACTGACGGAAGAGTCGACGCATTTGTGCAAAGCGTGGGAACGGCCGCGTCGGTGCGCGGTGTGGCCGAGCGCCTGCGCGACAAGCGTTCCGATGTCCAGATCGTGGCGGTCGAACCGAGCGAGTCGGCCGTGCTCTCTGGCCACAAGACAGGCGTGCACAAGATCGAGGGGATCGGCGCCGGGTTCGTCGTGCCTTTGTGGGACCCCAGCGTAATTGACGAGATCGCGACCGTCTCCACCGAAGAAGCCAAAGGAATGGCCCGGCGACTCGCCCGCGAAGAAGCGCTCCTGGCCGGGACCTCAACGGGAGCGAACGTCGTTGCCGCTTTGAGGGTCGCCCAGCGGCTCGGAGAAGGCGCGACGGTGGTTACGGTGATGTGCGATTCCGGCATGAAGTATCTGAGCACGGATCAGTACAAGGGGAGTTGAGGGTGGGGCGTGGCTCAGGAGATTTCGGGAATTGAGATTCCATCGGCGACCAAAGAAATCGTGCGCGCGGTTTTGCAGTTGCGTTCGGTACTCGATGCTGCATAATCAGGCCCAAGACGCGGGGTGGAGCAGCCTGGTAGCTCGTCAGGCTCATAACCTGAAGGCCGCGGGTTCAAATCCCGCCCCCGCAACCACTCCCCGCTAATAATCCCGCGATTGCGGGACCGCGGGGTTCAAATCCCGCCCCGCCAACCAATTTTCTCCCAGTTGGTATCGCGTTCTGCATCTTCCTCCATCGCGGAAAGAACACTTGCCGCCGAATCACGGGTGGGCAAGATATACGCCCGTTAATCGGCGGGCGAAACGATCCAGAGTAGCTCAGTGGTAGAGCGGTCGGCTGTTAACCGATTGGTCGTAGGTTCGAATCCTACCTCTGGAGCCACCTTCCTCCCCGATTCGGTTTCATCCGTAGGGCCACTTCGGCATTGTTGTGCGTAGGCTCTCCCCATATTCTCCACGAACACAATGGCTGGCCACGTTTTCATCAGTCACGCTCACCAGGATCGTGCGTCGGCGGAGCAACTCCTGGCCGCTCTGGAAAGTCGCGGGATAAAATGCTGGAGCGCGCCGCGTGACGTCCCGCCGGGTGGCTCCTATGCGGAATCGATCCTGCGCGGGATCGAAGGCTCGAGCTGTTTCGTCCTGGTCTTCACGCAGCATTCGAACCTGTCGCCGCACGTCCTGCGCGAAGTGGAGCGCGCTCTCACCCTGGGATTGAATATTATCCCGATTCGTTTCGACGATTCCGGGGTTTCCAAAAGCCTCGATTATCTGCTGGCCACGGTCCATTGGCTTTCCGCCACATCCGAGCCGCGCGCCCGGGCACTTCAACAGGCGGTTGAACAGATCGCGTCCTGCCTCGTCTCGGCTGATCAGTCTCCACCGGCGCCCGTTCCTGCGGCAGCGGTGAGTTTCTCGACGGCTCCGCCAAAACCGGCCGCGACCGGATCTCGCCAACAGGTTTTGCTCTGGACCTGCCTGGGGATTCTCGCCGTCGCGGTCGCGGTGCTGGCTTTCCTGCTCTCGCGAAATCACGGCCGATCTCCGATTGCCGCGGCGAATGTGAGCCCAAACGCAGCGGCTAGCGTGACGCCATCGCCCGCATCTGTTGTCCCGAACGACGTGCTGACGTCGTCCGCTGCCGGCCCGTCGCCGAAGTCCCTCGAGACGACCGTGAAAACGAAGGCCGTGATCCGCGACCCGGATGGTTACTCGAATGTTCGCGAAGTGGCGTCGCTCCAGGCCCGGGTGATCGCGACGGCGCGCGATGGGGAGACGGTCGATGTCCTCGGACAGGAACGCGACTGGGTAAAGGTGAGCCTGGCAAATGGGACCGTGGGCTACATCCACGAGAGCCGGGTCAGGATGAATCGGTAGCCGTGCCTGCCAAAATCCTTGTCGGGACGGCGAGCTGGTCGGATCCCGGATTCGTCGAGCATTGGTATCCGAAGAAGATGCCGGCGGGCGAACGGCTGGCCTGGTACGCGCAACACTTCGAAATGGTGGAAGTGAACTCGACGTTTTATGCGGCGCCCGAGGCCCGCATGGTCGAGCGCTGGTGCCGGAGCACGCCCGACGGGTTCACGTTCGATGTGAAGCTCCATCAGCTCCTTTCCAGGCATTCCACCAACCTGAAATTATTGCCGCCCGCGCTGCAACGCAGTGCTGAGACCGATGCGAAAGGCAGAGTGAAACTCACGCCGGAAATCGAAAGCGCGATGATCGAACAGTTCCGGCGGTCGATCGAAATCCTGGAGGGCGCCGGCAAACTGGGCGCGCTCCTTTTGCAATTGTCGCCGGCCTTCTCGCCGAAGATGCACAAGCTAAGCGAGCTGGATGATTTGTTAGGCGCGCTCGGCCAGTATCGGATCGCGATCGAGCTGCGGAATCGAAATTGGGCGGAGGGCGAACAACTGAAAGCGACGCTCGATTTTTTGCGCGCGCATGCGGCGGCTTTTGTGCTGGTCGATGCGCCGGCGAAAAAACATTTCACGATCATGCCGCCGGACCTGAATGAAATCACAAATCCTGAACTGGCGTATCTGCGTCTGCACGGCCGCGACGCGCGGGCCTACACGACGGGCAAAACGGTGGCGTCGCGTTTCAATTACGATTACAGCGACGCCGAGATCGAAGAAGTCGCGCAACGGGCCCGCGAGCTGGCGCGAAAAGCCAGGCAAGTGCACGTGGTTTTCAATAACAACGCGCTCGATTACGCGCCGCATGCCGCTTCACGCATGCGGGCGGCGCTCGGCCAAATGATTGCGAAGACGCCGCGGCAAACGGAGCTATTCTAGGGAATGCCCGACCCGTCTCCCGGCGAGAAGCAAACAAATGGAGGGCAGGGGACCAGTTCCAATCCCTGGCAGCGGCTGAAAGGTTGGCTCCAGGCTCATCATCTCACGCTGATGACGCTGCCGGATACGCCGCATGGCATCGCACTCGGGTCGGCTATTGGGATGTTCTTCGGTTTCACGCCGCTCTTCGGACTGAAAACATTGCTGTCGTTTGGGGGAGCTTGGCTGTGCAAAGGAAACAAGACTGCTGCCGTCATCACCGTAACGCTTCACGATGTCCTCCTGCCGTTCGTGCCGGCGATATTCTTATGGCAATACAAATTGGGCATGTTGGCCTTGTCCGGCCACATCCCGCAACGCCAGGGATTTCGGCGCGTGCCGCTCCATGATTATATGGAGTGGACAACCTTTTTTACCGTGGGCCGGCCGATCCTGATTGGCTCGCTCTTTTTCGCGCTGCCCGCGGCCGTGGTGGTCTACTTCGGCTTGCGCGGCGTGCTCATCCGCGCGCGCCAGCGAGCGCCAGAAACGCCCGAATAGGCTGAACCCACGCGCTATAGTCCGAGGTCGTAAACTTCGACCAGGCCAACGCCAGAGGCATTATTAAAGCCTGCGAGCAGGGCGGTGTAGGCGCCGGGAGGCAGCGTCGTGGCTATGCCTGATTCCAATGCGTCGGAAGGCGCGAGGCCAGCGGCGCTGAGCTCCGCAGCTTGAGCCGGGTCATCCTGCCAGTCGTTGTTCGCGACCAAGAGGGCGCCATTACTGTCGCGCAGCTCCAGGGTCGTATTTGCCAGCGCATTAGGCACTCCCTCCGCGACCAGGCTGGGGCCGATACCGCGCACCGCGACTCTGCCGTTGCTGCTGCTTCCGCCGAGGATGAAACCCGCGATCACGATGTCGTCACCCGTATTAACAAAGGCCCGCGTGCTAATATTGCCCAGCTTCGAGGCAACTGCTTGGCTCAGGTCGTAGACTTCCACCAGACCGACACCTATAGAGTTGCCGTTGCCTCGGACGATCGCGGTATACGCTCCAGGGGTCAGCCTCGCGTCGATCGCCGCTTCGAAGTCATTGGCAGGCGCGATCCCGGTTGCCTCAATCAGCGCCTCTTGTGTAGGGTCGTCTCTCCAGTTGTCGTTCGTGACAATAACAAAGGAGCCCGGGCCGTGCAGTTCCAGCGTCGGGTTAGCGAGCGTGTTTGGAACACCAACCAGGGAAGGCCCAATACCTCGGATGAGGACATGTTTGGTAGCCGTTCCGGTGATGATAAAGCCGCCGATGCCAACATTGTCACCGGTCTGCACTCGCATTCGAGTCGAGAGATTGAGGGCCTGCGCTCCTGGCGTCGGGCTCGAGCTGGGAGTGGCTGACGGGGTAGGGACAACGGTAGGTGAGGCTGTCGCGGTAGCTGTTGGAGTAGGCGTGGCGGTAGCTGTTGGAGTAGGCGTGGCGGTAGGTGTCGGCGTCGGTGTTGTGGGAGGGGTGGCTGTTGGGCTTGGCGTCGTGGGAGGGGTGGCTGTTGGTGTCGGTGTTGTGGAAGGGGTGGCGGTAGGTGTCGGCGTCGGGTTCCCGGCCGGCACGCTAAACGCAAAGACTCTGTTGTCGCCGGCAACATAAATTCGACCGCGCGCGGCAATACCGGTATTAAAGGTGCGCGTGCCGCTGATCGTATCGTTGGCGCCACCGCCAGCGAAAATCACCGCGCCTGTTTCGCCGTTGTATCCAAACAAGCGCTGGCTCGTGCCGTGTCCATATGCCCACACGATCGGGTTGCTCGTGCCATCGGTGGATGTCACAAAGGGCGAGGTTCGTCCGGGGGAACTGACACTCCAACCGGTCGCAATCGCCGGCGGATTCGTTGGCGTTATCTTGAACGCAGTCACTATCCCGCTGACCGATCGCAGAGCGACGAAGGTGCCCTGGCTTGTCCGATAAGTTACCGGTGAAGTGATGATCTGTCCGTTGGAGACGATTGCTTGCGCGACGGGTGCGCCGACGCCGCCGAGATTATCGCGATTCAGCAGGTAACCATTCCGATCTTTGCCAAGGGCGACCACCAGCGCCGAAGGCGTCGCGCCCGGGACATCGACAATAATTGCATTGGAGCCGCCCAGGTCGATGTCGTTGCTGTCGAGTGCCTGCCAATTTGCCGGCGCCCAATAATCCGTGGTCGATCCACTGAAAACCGGCCCTGGCTGGAGGCGGATAATGGCCTCGCTGCCGCCCCAGGGAGTGGTTCCGCCGGGGGCATTGCCAGTCGCGACGAAAAGATTCGTCCCGTCACTCGCGATCCCACCGGGTGTCCAGATTCCAGACTTGAGCGAAGTGGCCGCCCAGGAGCCGAGTTGCGAACCGTCCAGCGAAACGCCAAGCACGCGTCCGCGATAATTGCCTTGGTCCGCATATCCGCCGTAGGGGACATAAACCATGTTCCCGAGGAGCGTGAGCGCGCCGCGCTGCATGTGGAGCGACGAGCTGAAGCCTGGGAAACTGGCGTTCACGTCGATAGGAAAACCGGGATTGATCGTACCCGTATCGACGTTCAGGGAGTAAATCATATTGTTGGGACCGCTGATTACGGCGACCAGAATGAGCGCGCGCGAGGCCAGATCGATTACCGGTGTGCCGGTAATGCCGACTGGCGAGATAAGTCCCATGCCCGGCGCCGGCGTGCCCACGTTACGTTGCCAGATAATCGTGCCCGTAATCGCGTCGAGCGCGTAGACATTATTGGATTCCGTTACCGCGATCACTTTCGCGCGGTTGTCCAGCCCTCCTTCGACGTAGAGCGGCTGGGCATAGACGTTGCCCACAATCGTGCCGTCAAAGCTCACATCCCTCGCCAGATTCGCCGCCGCCGAAGGCGTAAATGCCGGGTCAATGAACAATCCATCGCGCGAGAGATTGTTATGATGCTGAGTGACGTTGACGGAGGCGCCAGCGGGAGCTGCCGGGGCTTGCGGAAGGAGCGCCGTCGAGGCAGCAATGCCCAGAATTCCCAGCCCAATTGCAATCGCAGCAGCAGACAAATCCTTCATGGTCCCGGTCCTTTCTCGGAAAAATTTCCGCCGAACGTTGGAGGGAAACGTCGAGCGAGAGCCTGACACGCGCTCCGCTGGCATGGGAAGGCAAAACGAAGCGTCATCTTGAGGCTTGGAACCAGGGAAGCAATGGCAGCGCATACGGGGATCGAACCCGTGCACCAGCCTTGAGAGGGCTGTGTCCTAGCCACTAGACGAATGCGCCGTCGTGCGGTTTCGGCAAAAATCCTAGCGGCAAATCCGGCGTTCGGCAAGCACGGGATCGGCCATCGATAAGTCGTTAGGCCTGTTCCCGACCATCAACTGTCGGGACGCGACTGCGGCCCGGTCTCGGGACGCACGCGCGGTTGCGCCAGGCCGCCGAGGGCGGCAGCTTTTTTCGCGTCGAGATAACTCCTTAGCGCCGGGCTGGAAGCAAGCGCGCGCATCCTGGCGTATTGAATGTTGTAGTAAGCGCGGAGTTGCTCGCGTCTTGCGAAATCGGTTTTCGCTTTCGCGGCCGCTTCTTTCGCCGCCAGCACGTCGGGGTCGTGGGCGGTCCGGTTTTGGAGCTGCCGCCACTCGATGTGGAGCCGCTGTTCTTCCGCCGCCTGGCCCAGGGGAGATTTCTGGAACGCGGCGTCCAGCTGGGATAAAGCGGTCGCAGCCTTGGCGGTGTCGGCGGAAGTCGGCGCGCGAGAATGGGTCGTTACGGAAGGATTCGGGACGAGTGGCCGCGGTTCCACCGGGATGGGAATCTCCGGAATATCCAGCTGGGGGCGCGTAACCGGGGTCGCGCTTGGGGTGGGGAGGGGTGTTTCGGATTTTGCCGGCAACGGCGGTTCCTGGCCGCCAACCAAGCCGGCGGCGAGACAGAGCCCCGCGGAAATCATCGCCAGAAGAAATTTCATCCGAAGTAAAAGATACTGACTCTGAGTGATTCGCCACGGGGAAAAAGATCTCTCGGTCAGAACTGTCTAAGATTCCGGGTGCGCTGGGGCCGGTAGCATGTTAAGTCACGCGCATCGGCGGGGTGTAGCTTAGCTTGGTAGAGCGCCTGGTTTGGGACCAGGAGGTCGCAGGTTCGAATCCTGTCACCCCGACCACCCCCACAGCGATGTTTTATGCCTACGTTCTGAGGAGCGGCAAGACGGGACGCCTTTACGTCGGATCCTGTGAGAACCTGGATGATCGCCTCCGACGGCACAACGCTGGTGAATCAAAGGCGACGAAGCACGGAATTCCGTGGACTTGTCTTCGCGCTGAGAATTTTGCGACCCGCGCTGAGGCTATGGCAAGGGAGCGCTATTACAAGACCGGTCGAGGCCGCGATGAACTCGTTCGGCCCCCATAGAGCGGTCGCCGCGGCGACAGGTCGCAGGTTCGAATCCTGTCACCCCGATTCTCCTGAGAAGACTGCGAATGCGGCCTTGCGCAAGTGCGCATCCGGTAGGACGTTGGGAAGTCGATTTCGCCTCTGCGGAACGCGCGCTGCGTCCCAACTCGCCTCATGTTCAAGCACGATAAGCTCAATCTTTTCCTCTTCGTGGTTCTGGTCGGGCTGCAAGTGCTGGGGGTCGTGGCGCTCTGGACGCGCTTCCAATGGACCTATCTGCCGATCATGCTCTTCATTTACTTTTGGGCGGGCATCAGCACGACGCTTTATCTGCACCGCTATCTGACGCATCGCGGGTTTGAAATGCCCGGCTGGTTGAAATTCATCTTTGCCACGGGCTCGGCGGTCGCGCTCTCGGGTGATCCGGTTACCTGGGTGGGAGACCACCGGTATCACCATCTGAAATCGGACACCGACGAAGATATTCATAGTCCGCTCCATGGGTTTCCTTACGCGCATATGATGTGGCTCGTGCGTAAACCGCCGGGGTTCCGCGATAAATCGCTTCGCTACGCCGCCGATGTCCGGAAGATTTGGTACTGCCGCCTCTGGGAGCGGCCGTACTTCTATGTGCTGCCTCATCTGAGCGTGGCCGCGCTTTTGTATTTTACCCTCGGCGGCGTGGGGCTGCTCTGGTGCCTCTACGTTCCGATGCTGGTGGTTTACAATTTCACCTGGGCGGTGAATTCGGTTTGCCACATGCCTGCGCTCGGCTACCGGAACTTCGAGACGACCGATCACAGCAAAAATAATTTTTGGATTGGGCTCGGCGCCTTTGGCGAGGGCTACCATAACAACCATCATGCGAAGCCGCGTTGCGCCGCGCATGGCTTGAGATGGTGGGAATTCGATCTGACGCGCTACGTTATTTGGGGGCTGGAAAAATGCGGGCTGGCCTGGAACGTCGTTTGGCCAAAGCCAGAAGTTGAAACAACAGTTGACCCTGTTTCCGCGGACGAGGCGGGCGCGCTCCTTCTATTTGGCGCCCATATTCGAGATCCGCGCCTGGATTCGAAGGAATCCGACTCAGCGCAAGATTAGGAATTCAGATTCGGCGCGAGCCACTTCTCGACGTACTCGGCGCTCACCTTTTTCCTCGCGGCGTAATCGCGGACCTGATCGTCGCCGATCTTGCCCACTCCGAAATATTTCGAATCGGGATGGGAAAAATAGAGGCCGCTCACGCTCGCGGCCGGATGCATGGCAAACGATTCGGTTAGCGCGATCCCCGTCGCGTTCTCCGCGTCGAGCAAACGAAAGAGCGTGCTCTTTTCCGTATGATCGGGTGACGCCGGATATCCCGCCGCCGGCCGGATTCCGCGGTAGTTTTCGCGAAGCAATTCTTCCTGCGAAAGTTTCTCGTCCCGCCCGAATCCCCAGGCGATCCGCGCTTCGCGATGAAGGAATTCGGCAAACGCCTCCGCCAGCCGATCGGCCAGGGCTTTGGTCAGGATTGCGTTGTAGTCGTCGTGGTCGGCCGCGAAAGCTTTCGCGAGCTCGTCCGCGCCGGTTCCCGCTGTGACGGCGAAGCCGCCAAGGTAATCGGGAAGTAGAGAGCGTAAAGCTCCGTGGGAGCCACGCTCCTTTACGGAGTTGGGAGTTGAGGGTTGAGAGATTTCCGGGGCGATGAAATCCGAGAGGCAATGATTGAATTGCCCGGACGGCTTTTTCATTTGTTGCCTGAGGAAATGGAAGGTCGCGAGATGCTCAGTGCGTGTTTCGTCCGTGTAGACCTCGACATCATCGCCGATGGCCTTTGCGGGCCAAAAAGCATAAACGCCACGCGCGGTCAGCAATTTTTCGGCGCGAATTTTTTCGAGCAATTCTTGCGCGTCGTCGAACAGCTCACGCGCCTGTTTGCCCACAACTGGATCGTCAAAGATCGCTGGATAACGTCCACGCAACTCCCACGTGTGAAAAAACGGCGACCAGTCAATGAAGGGAATGAGGTCGTCGAGCGTGATCGCGCGTGTTCCCCCGCCGTCATCCTGAGCGGAGCGAAGCGCAGTCGAAGGATCCCGTCTTGCAACGTGCACCCCTTCGTCACGGAGTCCCTCGACTTCGCTCGGGATGACTGTGGAATAGACGCGCGCTCCAAGGATCTCCGGCTTTGGCGGAGTGTAAGACGCCCAATCGATTGGAGTCCGGTTCGTCCGCGCTTCTTCCAACGGAATCAGTTTCTTCTCGTGCGATTTCGAAGCGTGTTCTTCCCGGAGCCGCGCGTAGTCAGCGCGCGTCTTGGCATCGAATTCACCCTTCAGCTCATCGCTCAGAAGATTGCTCACCACGCCCACCGCGCGCGAGGCATCGAGCACATGCACCGTGCTGGCCCGATAATGCTGCGCAATTTTCACCGCGGTGTGCGCGCGGCTGGTCGTCGCTCCGCCGATGAGCAACGGGAGCGAAAAACCTTCCCGCTCCATCTCTTGCGCGACGTGCACCATCTCATCGAGCGATGGCGTGATCAGGCCGCTCAAGCCGATCACGTCCGCCTTGCGTTCGCGGGCCGTTTCCAAAATCTTCGCCGCCGGAACCATCACGCCGAGGTCGATGACCTCGTAGTTATTACATTGAAGGACGACGCCGACGATGTTCTTGCCGATGTCATGCACGTCGCCCTTTACCGTCGCCATGACGATGCGGGCCTGCGGCTTCGCGTCGGCGTCTTTCTCCGCTTCCATAAACGGCAGCAGATACGCGACCGCTTTCTTCATGACGCGCGCGCTCTTTACCACTTGGGGCAAAAACATTTTCCCCGCTCCAAACAAATCGCCGACCACGCTCATGCCCGCCATGAGCGGGCCCTCGATGACGTCGAGGGGACGTTTGCTCTTTTGGCGCGCTTCCTCGGTATCGGCCTCGATGAAATCGACAATCCCTTTCACGAGGGCGTGAGAGAGGCGCTCTTCGACCGACGCGTGCCGCCACGCCTCTTTCTCCAACGGTGTTTTCTCGGTGGCCTTAACGCTCTCCGCGAAATCGACCAATCGTTCGGTCGCGTCGTCGCGCCGGTTGAGCAGCACGTCTTCCACCCGCGTCAGCAATTCCGGATCGATCTCTTCGTAAACGGCCAGCTGACCCGCGTTGACGATCGCCATGTCGAGCCCGGCCTGGATGGCGTGAAAGAGGAACGCCGCGTGCATTGCTTCGCGCACCGCATTATTGCCGCGAAACGAAAACGAAATATTGCTGAGGCCGCCGCTCGTGCGCGCGCCCGGAAGGTTCGCTTTGATCCAACGCACCGCTTCGATGAAATCGACGGCGTAATTCCGGTGTTCGTCGAGTCCGGTTGCCACCGTCAGGACGTTGGGGTCGAAAATGATGTCGTTAGGCGGAACGCCTGCGCGCCCGGTCAAGAGCTGGTAGGCGCGTGCGCAAACCTCGATCCGCCGCGGCAAGCTGTCGGCCTGCCCACTCTCGTCGAACGCCATCACGATCATCGCCGCTCCGTATCGCCGGACGAGCGCGGCCTGCCGCAGAAATTCCTCCTCGCCGTTCTTCAAGCTGATCGAATTCACGACCGCCTTGCCCTGGACGCATTTCAAACCGGCCTCGATCACGCTCCATTTCGAACTGTCGATCATCATCGGCACCCGCGAGATCTCCGGTTCGCTCCCGACGAGATGGAGAAAACGCGTCATGGACGCTTCGGAATCGATCATCCCTTCGTCCATGTTGACGTCGAGAATGTTAGCGCCGCCTTTGACCTGTTGCCGCGCCACCGAGAGCGCCGCCTCGAAATCCCCGGCGAGAATCAATTTCGAAAAACGCGGCGACCCGGTGATGTTGGTTCGCTCGCCGACGACGACGAAGCCCATCTCCGGCGTGATGTTGAGGGGCTCGAGGCCGGAGAGTTGGAGGGACGCCCCCTGTGTCGTCCCATTATCCCCGGACGCCACGGCGGGCGTCCCTCCAGGTGACTGCCTCGGCGCGCAATCACGAACGGCATCAGCGATCGCCCGGATGTGGTCCGGCGTCGTCCCGCAACATCCGCCCACGATATTCAACCATCCGTTCCGGGCCCACTTCTGAAGTTGTGGCGCCAAACTTTCCGGCGTCTCAGGAAAGCCGGTGGGGGAAAGCGGATCGGGCAGGCCCGCGTTGGGGTAGGTGCTGGTGTAGCGAGAGGCGCCGTGCGCCAGCTCTTCGATGTACGGTTCCATCTCGCGCGGCCCGAGCGCGCAGTTTAATCCCACGACCAGCGGCTTCGCATGCGCGATGGAAACCAGGAACGCTTCGACGGTCTGACCACTCAGAATCCGGCCGGAGCGATCGGTCACCGTGCCGGAGATGATGAGCGGAACGGTCTTGCCCGATTTCTCGAAAATCTCCGTGATCGCCGCGATCGCGGCTTTGGCGTTCAGGGTGTCGAAAATGGTCTCCACCATCAGAAAATCCACGCCGCCTTCCAGGAGCGCATTCGCCTGATCCCGGTAGGCCTGACGGATCTGATCGAAGGTGACCGCGCGAAAACTGGGATCGTTCACATCGGGCGAAAGCGACGCGGTCACCGGAAGCGGACCTAACGAGCCGGCCACGAAACGCCGTTGACCGGTTTCGTTCGCGACAGCGTCCGCGGCGTGCCGGGCCACTCGTGCCGCGGCGGCATTTATCTCCCGGACAAGGTCACGAAATTCCGGATCGTCCACGACGAGTTGGAAGAACTCAGGATCCTTCCTTCCACTTTTCGGTTCCCCGGCAAAAAGGAAATCGTGCAACCCGATGGTCGTGGCGCTGAAGGTGTTCGTCTCGATGATGTCCGCGCCGGCCTGGAGGTAGCGCGTATGAATCTCGTCGATGACGGCCGGCTTGGTCAGAAGGAGGAGCTCGATGCTCCCTTTCAAATCCTTCCCTTTCCAATCCTTGAAGCGCATCCCGCGATAATCGGACTCGGCCAGCTTGTATTGTTGGACCATCGTGCCCATGGCGCCGTCGAGCACGACGATGCGCTGGCGCATCAACGCTTCGAGAGGATGGATAATCTCAGCGGGCATGTTGAAGAGAACTAAACTGCAGTTCCCCGGCGCAGCAAGGAACAAATTGACGCATCATGATGCGTAGATGTGTTCTACTCTGCTCGTGCTCTGGGCCAAATGGCTGCGACGTCAACCCGAAGGATCAGGACCGCTTTCGCACGCTCGGCCACTCCTCGTAACTTGCGTGGTCGCGTTTTCCACACGAATCTGCCCGAAACGGAGCTCTGAACATGTCGGCAAATTGTGCGCCAATATATAACTTTTATAATTGCTGCTGTGAAGGAAAGCCGGCAACGGACCCAAAGGGAACGGTCTCTGGCTTCTTTGTTTGGCCAGTCGATAACGCCCTTCATCCAGAGCCCAAGTCCACTCTGGATCCGATTTATTCGGCCGGTCTTCCGATCACGATCGATACTGACAAAAAGGGTTTTGTCGGGTTGCAGCCGCTTCATCGAAAAGCACGGTTGGTGGAGATATCTGTCCTGCGAGTGTTCTTGCTTAGCCGGATAGATATTCCGTCCGCCTACTCCGGAACCGTTTTCCTTGACGTTCTCGTAATGGACTTGTTCGGGAACACCTTGAGAACCATTTCTTCGGCTCCGGTCGATTACAAATCGTTAAGTGAAAAGGTATGGGCGCCGGTGGCGTTGACCGCTTTGGCCTCAGATCTCGAGATTCAAGCCGCCGAAATTGTTATCGCCCGTGTGACTTTCAGTGCGCCTGATCTTGCTTTCCCGAACAATATCAGATTGCAACCTGCCTTTAGCGCCATTGGCGAATTTATTTGAGGGTGACGCGACGATCGAATTCGTCACTCGGACTGGGGCAACTTCATCGAAGCCGAATGGCCGTGACGGCGATGCGTCCGCCAAAATAGACGTCGACATCGGCGCCCGGTTTGCGATAGCGCGGGCAGAATTTTCGCTCGCCCAGCGCCACTGACCGGTCACTCGGGGTGGGTTGACGCCGCAGCAGAATCGGATGCGGTGGCCGGAGCTCGATAAGTTCCCTTGCCGTAGCGCTCGTCCACGATCGCCTCGGCGATCTTGTCCGCGAGTTCCTCCCGGTAGCCGGCGGTGCGCGCGCGAGCGCCTTCCCGCCGGTTACTCAGAAATCCGCATTCGACCAGCACGGCGGGGTAGGCCGATTGTCGCAAAACCGTGAAGCCAGCCGTCTTCACGCCCCGGTTCACGGCGCCGGGCATGGTCAGAAGGCTCTGTTGAATCCGGTGGGCGAGGTTGCGGGCCACGGGCGAATGATAGTAGGTCTCGATTCCGCGAATGGCACGACGCCCCGAATCGTTGAAATGAACGCTGACAAAAATCGAATTGTCCTGCCGGTTTCCGATGGAGGCGCGGCGGTCGAGCGGAACAAAGAGGTCGCCGGTGCGGGTCATGACCGTGCGAAATTGCGACTCGCGCAACTTGCGGGACAGCCGCGTGGCGACATCGAGCGTGGCGACCTTTTCCGCCCCTCCATACCGCCGGAAAGCGCCATTGTCCTTCCCGCCGTGACCCGCGTCCACCACCACCGTCGTAAACGTCCGCGTGGTGTCCTTCACCCGCGGCGGGCCGGAGCTGCAACTGGCCAGGAAGAGGCCGGCGGCCGCGATCAGCGCGTAACGAGAGAGTGCCGGCATCCGCACTCCATAATCCAAATTATTTCATTTAGCGAATTAACGACTGAGAGAATTAGCGAATGAGGAAATCATGTGCGGCGCTCTGCCCTCTCCACCACATATTCGCTAAATCACTAACTCGTTCAGTCGCTAAGTCAGCTCTAAAAACCGCTTGTTTTTTTCGCACTCCAAACTAAAGGCCTGTACCCAATTTATGCTCACTCGATTTGCCATTGTTCCGTTGCTTCTGGCGTTCAGTTTTCCCACCTGCAAGAAGACTCAGCCGGTCGGGAGCAATCCCGCCCAGAGCCCGGCGCCGGGGTCGACGGCGGCCGCGGGCACCCCCGGTGCACCGCCAGCCGCTTCGCCAGTCTCCACCCCGGTGGAAACCAAACCGGCCATCGATCAGCACGCCCAGGTGGTCATTTTCGGGTACCACCGCTTCGTCAATCAGGTGCGCCGGCCGGACACGGAAATCACACCGGCCGCGTTCGAGGCGCAGATGAAAGAGTTGCAGGACAAGAAGATCCCGGTGATCGGCATGCAGGATTTTCTGGCGTGGAAGCGCGGCGAAAAAGCCATTCCGTCGCGCGCGGCGGTCTTGACGTTCGATGATGGCTGGAAATCGCAATACGAAGTCGCTTGGCCCATCCTGAAAAAATACGGTTATCCGGTCACGCTGTTCATTTATACGGAAGGCATCCGTCCGGCAGGCCGTTTCGCCGGCGGTGAATCGATGACATGGGAACACCTCGCCGAGATGCGCGATGCCGGCGTCGACATCCAGGCGCATTCGGAAACCCACGGGGACTTGCGCAAGCCTTACGACAAGATCGCCAAGAAGAAACTCGACCCGGCCGAGTATGACCAGTGGCTCGAAAACGAAATTGGCCGCTGCAAGCGGACCCTGGAGGAAAAGCTTGGGATCAGAGTGAATTGCTTTGCCGTTCCCTACGGGAACATCAACGACAAGGTCCGGGAAGTGGCGAAGAAAGAGGGGTATGAAGCGGTCTTCACCGTCTACGGCCAGCGGCTCACCATGGGAGCGCCTAATAATTCGTTAGGCCGCTACCTGATGGAGGCGAACAAGCCAAAGGTCTTTTCCGAGGCGGTGAATTTTTCGGGAGCGACCAGCGGCGGCGCGGCCCCCGTCGCGGAGGTGGCCCCTACGGACCTGGCGACCCAGCCGGCGAACGGCGAGACGGTGAAAACGGCGCTGCCTTTGATCAAGGCGAACCTCGCGTCGTTCGGAGCGATCGATAAAGGCAGCGTGCAGATGCGCATCAGCGGCCTCGGTTTGGTGCCGGCAAGCTACGACGAGAAAGCGCAGACCGTGGCCTACCAGGTAACGCAGCGGTTGCGCGACAAAACCTGCACCGTCTTCGTAACCGCGAAATCGGGCGGCAAGAAAGTGGAGGCGCACTGGGCTTTCACGATCGATGAGAATGCGTCCGGCGCTGTACCGGCGATTTCCCCGGCCGCTTCAGTAGCGCCAAAAAAATAGCCAGCGAGCGAAGCCGGCTTACCCAAGACTCCCATGTTTTCGCAACTCGGCGACAAGCTGCAGGACATTTTCAAGGACTTGCGCGGGCTTGGCTCGATCAGCGAGACCAATATCAATGACGCGCTCCGGCAGGTGCGGCTGGCGCTGTTGGAAGCCGACGTCGATTTTCAGGTGGCGAAGAGTTTCATCGCCCGTGTCAAAGACAAGGCGCTCGGCGAGGAAGTGCTGCGCAGCGTTACGCCCGGCCAGCAGATCGTTAAGATTTTCCATGATGAGCTGACCGCGCTGCTCGGCGGCGATGCCGCGCCGCTCAATCTGGAAAAGCCCGCACGGATTTTGATGGTTGGTCTGAACGGAGCCGGGAAAACGACATCGTCAGCCAAGCTGGCGCGCCTATTGAAAAAACAGGGGCGCATGCCGTTGCTGATCGCATGCGATTTGCAGCGGCCGGCGGCGATTGAACAGCTCGCCACCCTGGGCCGCCAGGTGGAGGTGCCGGTTTACACCCCCGAGCCTCAGGAAAAAAATGTGCTGCGTTCGGCCTCCGCGAGCCTGAAGTGGGCCGAGCAACAAACCGGCAACGTGCAGATTTTCGACACGGCTGGGCGGCAGGAAATCGACGCCGCCCTGATTGAAGAAATCAAGGCGCTCAAGGAATTCCTGAAGCCGCAGGAGGTCCTGCTCGTGGCGGACGCGGCCACCGGCCAGCAGGCGGTGAGCGTCGCGACGCATTTCCATGAAGCTCTGGGTATCACCGGTATCGTCTTGACCAAGCTGGATGGCGATGCGCGCGGCGGCGCGGCCCTCTCGATGCGGGAAGTGACGCAACGGCCAATCAAATTCGCCGGCGTCGGTGAAAAGCTCGATCAATTCGAGGCGTTCGTGCCCGATCGGCTGGCCGGCCGGATCCTGGGGATGGGCGACATCGTTGGCCTGGTCGAGAAGGCCGCGGAAGCGGTTGACGAAGAGGAGGCGGCGCGGCTGGAGCGGAAACTGAAGACGGCGTCGTTCGATTTCAACGACTTCCTGGCCCAATTCAAGATGATGCGAAAGATGGGGCCGCTGGAGAATATCCTTGGCATGATCCCGGGGATGAGTAACGTGCAGGGCCTCTCCGTGGACGAGAAGCAGCTCAAGCGGACGGAAGCGATTGTGCTTTCGATGACGCACGAGGAGAGGACGCGGCCCGACATTCTAAATGCAAGGCGGCGTCAACGCATCGCCCGCGGAAGCGGAAGCAGCGTTACCGAAGTGAACGATTTGCTCCAGCGCTTCAATCAAATGCGAAAGATGATGAAGAGCGCAGGCAAAATGAAAAAGATGATGGCGCAAATGGCGCGGATGAAGAATTAACGATATGGCAGTTTCAATCAGATTACGCAGAGAAGGCGCGAGGAATCGTCCCTATTACAAGGTCGTCGTGGCCGACAGCCGCAGCCCGCGCGATGGAAAATTCATTGAGATCCTCGGGACGTACGATCCGAAGAAGCCCGACCACAACAGCACTTTGCAACTGGACCGGATCGAGCATTGGATTTCCAAGGGCGCGCAGCCGTCAGATACCGTGCGCAGCCTGATCAAGAAGAATAAGAAGCAGTCAGACGAGGCGGCGACGCCGGACGCTGCAACGAGCGTTCCATCGGAATCCGCCAGGCCGGTTGCCGCTGCGGCCGAACCCAGCGTCGATGTGGAAACCCCAGCGCCAACCACTTTGGCCGAAGAAACCGCCGCAGCGAGTGAATCCGCTGCTCCAACGGCGGTGGCGGAAGAATCCAAAGCTCCGGAGGACGAGCCCTCGACTCCTCCGCCGTTGCCCAGCTGACTTCACGGCGGGGGCTGACCACCCGCTTCGGAAGGGACCATGAAAGGGCAAGTTTTCGCGTGGGCGCTCTGGATTTCGATTCTCCTGCCTGCCGCTGCACAGAGTGTCTCCGTCAAGGACGGGAACATTCAATTCACGGACAAGAGCGGCCAAACCACGGCGCTCACTTCAAGCGGACATGATTCCGGGCCAGTCCTGGCACCCGACGGCCGATGGGTGGCCTTTGTTCGAAAAGTGGACGGCAAGAAAATCGCCACGGGCTCGGAGGAAGTGGACCCGGCTGAGCTCTGGCAGGTCCGCACCGACGGGAAGGAAGCGACCCTGCTGCTGAAGTGCCGCGAGTCCGAAAAACCGGAGTCGGTCATTGCCGCGTTCGAGAACCTGCAATTCTCCACGAGCGGGAAGCTGGTTTATTTTGTTACTTCCGCCTGGGCCACCTCGGGCGCTGTGCACGTGGTGGATACCACGAATCGCAAAGAACGGTACCTTTTCCCCGGCAACGATCTGAAAGTCGTCGCTTCCGGTGAATACAAGGATTGCCTGCTCGTGCAACAGCACCGCTATTTCATCGGCGGCGGGTCGTACGATTGGTTTTGGCTCCTGCGTCCCGATGGCAAGGAAGTCGGCCCAGTCGGCGAGGACACCGAGAATTTCGAGGCGACCTACGGAAAGTAGGCGCGCTTCCGAGAATTCGAATATCGACAGCGGATAAAATATCCGCCGGCCGCACAGGCAAAATGCCTGTGTTCCGCCGCTTCTGGTTGCAGGCTGTGCGCAACGCCGATAGTTTCGCATTCGTGAAGCAATTCCTTGAGTTCGTGATCCGCCAGTTGGTCGAATTTCCCGATGAGATGATGCTTTCCGAGATTCCGTCAGGAAAAACCACGATCTTCCGCGTGCAACTGCGCCAAACGGATGTGGGCCGGATTATCGGCCGCAACGGCCAGACGATTCAGGCGATCCGTGCGTTGCTCGCCAGCTCGGCGGCGCGCCATGGGCAACGGGCCACGCTCGAGATCGTGGAGTGAGTGTGGGGATGTTGAAGCGTTAAAGCGTTGAACCGTAACAAGAGTTCTCTTCGCGGGGCGCTTCAACGCTGTAACGCCTTAACTCTTCAACGATTTTCACTGCAGCCATGCGTATCGATATCCTGACGCTCTTTCCGGAGGTCTGCCGCGCCCCCCTTTCCGAAAGCATGATGAAGCGGGCGCAGGAATCCAGCGCTTTGGAGCTGCGCATCCATAACCTGCGCGACTGGACGAGGGACAAGCACCATATCGTGGACGACGCTCCGTTTGGGGGGGGCCAGGGAATGGTGATGAAGCCGGAGCCGATTTTTGCCGCGGTGGAATCGCTGCGCGGGACAAGCAGCCTCGTCGTCTTGATGACACCACACGGTCGCAAGCTCACCCAGAACGTGGCCAGCGACTTCTCTTCGCAGCCGCATCTGATCATAATTTGCGGCCATTACGAAGGAGTCGATCACCGCGTTCATGAACATCTGGTCGACGCGGAGATCTCGATCGGTGATTATGTTTTGACGAACGGCGCAATCGCCGCGGTGGTTTTCGCTGATGCGGTTGTCCGCCTGCTGCCGGGGGTCCTCGGCCACGAGCAATCGGCCGCCGACGATAGTTTCAGCGGGGGATTATTGGAAGGTCCGCATTATACTCGGCCCGCCGAATTCCGGGGATGGAAGGTCCCGGACGTCTTGCTCTCCGGCAATCATGCGGAGATCGCGGCGTGGCGGAAAAAAGAAGCCCTGCGACGCACCCGCGAGAGTCGACCGGACTTATTGGGCAACACGACAGACTTGTCATCCTAAGTCCGGCAGTTGCCGGACTCGGGATTTTTGCAACGGATGAGGATCACACCCGCCCCAAAATCACGCACGCGTTGATCCCACCGAAGCCAAACGAATTGCTCATGACGTAATTCAATTCAGCCGGCCGGCCGTGATTCGGAACAACGTCGAGATCGCACGCGGGATCGGGATCGTTGCGATTCAACGTCGGTGGCAGCCATCCTTCAGCGATGGCGAGCGCAGAGATCGCCGCTTCCATGGCACCGGTCGCACCCAGTGGATGGGTCGTGTAGGCCTTTGTCCCGCTCACCGGCAGACTTAACGCATGGTCGCCGAACACCTGCTTGATCGCCATCGTCTCGGTGCTGTCATTGAGCTGGGTCGAGCTGGCGTGCGCGTTGATGTAATCGATTTGCTCCGGCGCGAGCCCGGCATCGGCCAGCGCATCTCGCATCGCGCGAATGCACGATTCGCCGCTGGGCAGCGGCGAGGTCATGTGGAAGGCGTCGTTATTCAGACTGTAGCCGAGCACTTCCGCCAGAATGTGCGCGCCCCGTTCTTGCGCGTGCTCCAGTTCTTCGATCACGAGCGAAGCGGCGCCTTCTCCCATGACGAATCCGTCGCGTTTGAGATCGAACGGCCGGCATGCCAGGGCTGGATCGCCCGACCATTGGCTCATCGTTTTGATGATCGCAAAGGCGCCGAAGGTGAGGGGACTGAGCGGCGCCTCGGCGCCCCCGGCCACGATCACGTCCGCGAAATCGTCTCGAATGTAACGAAGCGCTTCCCCGACCGCGACCGTGCCGCTGGCGCAACTGTTTGAGTTCGTCGTGCCGACGCCGCGAAATCCGAACTCGATGGCGATGTTTGAGTGGGCCGATCCGCCAAAGACCTGCAACGCGAGAGTCTGGTTTACGCCGCGCGTCCCTTTTTTCAGGAAGTGCGCGTGCTGATATTCCGCGTTCGCGATGCCGCCAAGCGCCGTGCCGAAACTGACTCCGACCCGATGCTGCGGCGCATCCTGGGAGTAGGGAAGACGAGCATCATCGAGCGCCATCTTCGCCGACGCGACGGCAAACTGTGCGTAGCGATCGAGCCGCTTCAGGCGGTGGGGTGGAAAATAATCCTCGGGTATCCAATCCTGAATTTCTCCGCCGCAATGCGCGTTGAATTCCGCAGTGTCGAAACTGGAGATCGTCCGAATGCCGCTCTTCTCCGCCCGCATTCCACGCCAAAACGCTTCGCGTCCAACTCCGATGCAGGTAATCGGGCCGATGCCGGTAATAACCGCGCGACGTTTTGTCATCTTAAAGTTGGGGCCTTTTAGCGGCTCCTTCGAGGTATGCCTTCATGCAGCGTAGCGTTTTGCCAGCGATATGGTGGATGAAAAAATTGCCGATGATTGGTTCCGCGATTGGAGCAAGCACCCGGTTCCTGAATTTCAACTCGTGCATGATCTCGACCAGGATGCCGCCCGGAGTCTCCTTGAACGACCAGACCACGCGCATGCCTTTGGTCCAGGCTTTAAGGTGATGGAAATGCACTTCAATTTTCTCCCGGTCGATGACCTGCTCCGAAGTCCAAGAGATGGGAATGCCGGAGCGCACGGCTGCCATAACGACGAGATTCCGATCCTGGCCGCGCTCCAGATAGCGGATGTAACGATAGTGAGGCAGAATTTTCGGCCACAACTCGAGGTTGGCCGCAGTCTCGAAGATGGTCATCCTCGGCGCCTGCATGATAATGGAATTCCCGGTGCGCATCGCGCGGAAGTGGTTGTGGTAATCCGCGGCGCAGGATAAACCTTCTAAAATTGTTAGCAATGGGGGCGAAGTAACAATGCCGTTACAGATGCGAACAGCCTGCGAGAAATGCACCGGCCCTCTCACCGAGCGCGATGTTGCTTTCATTTGCAGTTATGAATGCACTTTCTGCGCGGAGTGCGCGGAGGCGATGGCAGCGGTTTGTCCGAACTGCGGTGGCGAGCTGGTGCGGCGCCCCCGACCAGGAAAAGTGGCGGCGGTCTCTGAAAGCCGGGGTTAGCCTCAAGGAGGGGCGCTTTCCAAACCGCCCTTCCTCTCTACGGCGGTCTGGAGACCGCCGCTCCTTGTGAAGTTAGAGGCGATTGAATCGCCTTGGGCTAAGTCGGCGATTTCAAATCGCCGCTCCTTGGGTGCTTGATTCGATAAGTGAGGAAACATTCCTCGCCGACGGTTCGCATTTCGGTGAGCGAACATCGAACGCTCCGCGGCAGGAAATTCTTGCTCAGGCCGGTCAGCGTGGGAGCATCCGCGCCGCCGAAGAGATAGGGCGCAATCGTGAGATTGAGCTGGTCGACCAGCTCTCCCTCAAGGAGGGCACGGAAAAGAGTGGCCCCTCCTTCGCAGGCAACCGATCGAACGCGGTATTCGCTGCGCAATTGTTCCAGCATCCACGCGAGATCAACCGAACGCGCATCGCTCAAATGGAGCGTCGCTTTTTGCCGCAGCAATTTTTGATAACGCGCCGGCATCCGGACGGTGGAGAAGATGACGATCGGCGAGATATCCGATTGAAAAATCTTCAGGCTCGGATCGATTCGCCCCTCATTCGAGATGATTACGCGCAACGGATAAGGTGACTGGCCGCGGGCCGTGCGCGCTTCGCGCAGTTCCGGGTGCGGCAACCCGAGACGGACGTTATCGTGCTTAAGGGTGCTATGTCCGATCAGGACCGCGTCGCCGAGCGCGCGTTGCCGGAGCAGATGCATCTTGTCCTCGCGCGAAGTGAAATCGATCGCCGTGAAATTCCTGGTGGTGATCTTCCCGTCGACCGTCATCGCGAAGGTCACGGCCACGAATGGGCGCCCGAGCTTGGAGCCCCGGACCCGTCCGGACGGACCGGTTCGGCTTAAAACGCCGGCGCTACGAACCTTCGCCTTCTTCTTTCTCGACGATTTCATGCTCGAGGGTCGCCACCTCACGCTCCATCTCGCTCAGCTTCACGTGGCCGGCGGCGCGGCTGGGCCGGTAGAGCAAATAGATGAGTCCACCAGGCGCCGCGCAGGCCATCATGGTAAGAAAGCTTAGGGAGCCTATCAGAGCGGCGATGGAAGGATCCACTCCGGCGAGGTCGTGGAACATTACTTCAAAGACTTTTTCTCGCAGACCGGCTCCGCCAAAACTGATGGGCAGCGAAGAAATGGTGCGTTCCACCGGCATGATCGCGAAGAAATCGACCGGTGGGATGCGCACATGGAGCGCATAGGCGACGCAGAAGAAGGTGGTAAAAGTGGCCAGGTGCGCGACCAGCGAGAAACCGAAGGCGACGAGGGTGGCGATCCAATGCCGGGCGTAAAGATGGTAGGCGGCGGAGACTTCGATCAGGCGTTCGCGACCGGGGAACTTTACCGGCAGCCGGTGCAGCAAATTAAAGCCGCTGATCACGAAAGTGGTGAGCAACCCAACGATTGCGCTGCCCAGTACCGCCAGAAGAATCCCGAGAAGACCGCGGGTCTCCGGCGTTTGCGCGAGGAAATCGTAGCGCAGCCCGATCAACACCCCGGTGATTGTGATGATCGCGACCAGCCCAATGATCCGGTCGAACATGACGGCCAGCAACGCGCCGGTGATCTTGCCTGGAGTTTCCTTGACCAGGAGGTACGACTTGACGATGTCGCCTCCCGTCCCGCCCGGGAGAAACTGATTGAAGAAGAGACCGATCATGAACAAACCCGAAAGCCTCGGAATGCTGAGCGTGATGCCCTGCACTTTCAGCAGGACGTGCCAGCGAGCGGCGGCTGCGATCTCGACGATAAAATAAGCGAGCATGCCCCCCGCGACCCACCGGTAATCCGCGATGCGGAGCGCAGCGGCCATTTTCACGCGTTTCTCGGGGTCGTGGAAAACCCAGTACAGGACCGCGGCGGTGACGGCGATTTGCAGGATGGCGAGGAGCGTTTTTTTCATTCGCCGAAGCGGTCCTTCCAAACCGCGACCGATTGGCGGATTTCCTCGGGTTTTTTGCGTGGGCTCATTTCCCAGACAAATAAGCAGTTCGGCGGAAGGAGCGGAACAAGTTTCTCCAGATCGACCATGCCGGCGAAGGGCGGCTGGTGGTCTTGCGCGGGCCAGATGCAATCCTGCATGTGGCAGCCAAACGCGCGGGGACCCATCGCGCGCAGCCATTCTTCATGGTTGAGAAAGCCGAGGTTTTCCTTGATCTGGATATGCCCTATGTCGTGCCAATAACCAAGCTGCGGTGATTTCAGTTCGTCCAGCAAAGAGGGCAACTCGCGCTCGCTCGGGATCTCTTCGTAGCCGCGGCGGCCTTCCACGCCGAGCCGGATGTTTTTCTTCGCGGCATATTCGGCCACGCGCTTGAGTGAATCCTTGACCCGCTCCAGATAGGGTGGCGCCGCGGCTTCCCGGGTCTGGACGGCTTTCAATTTCATGCGCACATATTCCCGCGAGAAGATCTCGCCGCGCTTCGCCAGCACGATCAATTCGTCCGTGATCGGATTCATCTCGATTTCGCCGCAATGCAGGACGACGAATGGAGCGCCGAGGCGTTCGGCGAAATCGATGGTCTGGAAGGTTTGCTTGATGGCCCGCTCCCGCTCCTTCGAATAAGCCGCGGAAAATTTGTAGCAATCGGGCGACGCCTGCATGATCTCGACCGGGAGGGGACAGAAGTTGTGCAGGCTGGTGAACTCGACTTCGCCGGCTTCGTACATTTTCTGAATCCCCGGCATAAGCGAGATCCGGATGCCGTGGCCCAGCTCCACGCGATCGAAGCCGAGATCCTTGATCTCGCGGAGCATCTCTTCGCCGGCGGTGTGGCGCCCGGAGTTCCAACAGGTGGAGAAGGAGATCATTGCCTAAACCACGGGTGCCGGGGCGGGCGCCGGTTCTCCTTCGACTACGGTGGACGGCGTTTTTTCGCAGCCGGTGCGTCCGGCCGCGCCGAGGACCAGGACGGCCAAAGTTCCGTAGATGATTCCACAGATGACGAGGGCGATGCGCAAGCCAACCAGATCCGCGAAGGCCGGCGTCAGCAGACTCCCCACCGGCGTGAGACCGAAGAAGCTCAAACCAAAGATGGCGGAAATTCTACCGCGCAACGGGGCGGGGGCGCGCTCCTGCACAATCGTGCTGGCCAAGCCGAAATTCGCCGATAACCCGATCGCGAGCACACCCATTGATATCGCACTGAAGATAAACCCGTCGGAGCGCGCCATCGAACAAAGCGCAAGGCCAACCACGATGGCAGCGCCGGTCATGAACCGAAACCGCAAATGGCGCGGCACACTCAGTAATCCGAGCGCGCCGAGAACCGATCCACTGCCTGACACGGCCATGAGATAGCCCATCGGACCAGGCCCGAGCTCGAGAACGTTGCGCACATACAGGGGAAGCATCACGGAAAGGAACGGGAAAATGAAAATCGTACTCAAGGCGATGAGCACGATCATGCAGAGAATGGTGCGATCGTTGCGCACGTAAATCAGGCCTTCCTTAAAGCCAGACCTGCGCTGCTCTTCTTCCTCTGCGGTGCCGATGGCACGCGGTGGCAACGAAGCCAGGGCAATGATCAGCGCGGGAAACGTCACCGCGTTGCAGAAGAAGGCCGACGCCGCGCCCCACCATCCCACAAACAAACCGGCCAGCGAGGGGCCCACCAGACGAGAGCCATGAAAGACCGAGCGATCGAGCGCGATGGCAGTCGCAATCTGGTCCCGCCGCACGAGTTCTGGAACGAGCGCGTTGATGGCCGGCATTTCGTAGGCGATGCAGACTCCCAGGCAAAAGGCCAGGACAATGACGTGCCAGATTTGGATCCATCCGGTGTAAACGAGATAGCCGAGCGCGAGCGCGAGGACGGTTTGGACAACCTGAGTCCAGATTAGGATCTTGCGCTTGTCATAACGGTCGGCGGCCTCGCCGCCTTTCATTGCCAGAAGAATTGTGGGTATGCCGGCCGCGGCGGCAGCGAGCCCAAGGTAGAACCCGCGATTCGTGAGTGAGCTCATCACCCAGCCCTGCGCCATCACCTGCATCCAGGTCCCAGTGTCCGAGATCGCCGAGCCGATAATGTAACGCCGAAACGGTCCCTGGCGCAGCACTTCCAGCGCGCTGCGCGCAAAATTTTCTTTCCCGGCATTCATCGGACAGACTGATACGCGGGGAAGAAGCGGCCCGCAATTCGAACAGGGAGCTCAGGGCAACGCCGAAGGGCGGGATCTATTCCCGGCGAGGCTCTGTCCGGTCCTGGGCCGGTTTCGCGTTCGTCCAGTGCCAGTGGCGGCAGTGAGGACAGCGCTCGTACCGAGTGCGACCGAAGTTGAGGGCCAAAAAAATCGGCGGGTCGTATTCATGGTCGCATTCTGGGCAGCGCCGGCGGCCATAAAAGATCAGGCCCGGCGCGACCCGGCCGAAGGTGAAATAGGAGAACAAAGCCAGACTGCCGATGATAAACAGCAGCAACCAGCCCTGAAGAGCGGTTGTCCAGAGGGCCTTTCCGAGGCCACCCGCGTTCCAAGCCATGAGGAGAATCGGAAAATTGCAAAGCCAATGTAGCGCCATTGCCCCCGCCACGCCCAGAAGAAAACGCGAACGGAGACGCCAAAGCGCCACGCAAACGAACGCACTGTGGAGGAGGCAGGTGATCAGACGCTCGCCCACGTAGCCGCCAAACATATAGAATGGCCACCCGGCGAACGCTGGGGCCCGCGCTATGTGATCGGCCACCAACCACATCTCCCCGATGGCGAAGCCGACACCGATCGCGAGCGAGTATCGGACAAAATTAGTAGCTCGAATGTCGTGGCGGATCGCAGGGATAAGCAAGGGGATGAGCTTGGCCGGCTCCTCGGTCAGCGGCGCATAAAGTGAGATCAGCCACTGATAGGTGGTGGACGTCGAGCCGAGTTGGGCCACCAGCCACTCGTCCAGCGGAATACGAACAAGATAGAACGCGAGCGGTTGCATCGGCAGGGCTATACCGGCCGCGAGCCACAAGAGCCGCGTATTGGCCGGCATCTTCAGCTTATCGATCAACGGCCCGAAGATCGTGGCCGCGACGCCGGTCGTGAGAATTGCCGTGATGTAAATGCCGTGCATTTCAAACACCGCGCACTGCGATGATCGCCAGCCCAGTCACCTCTTCGTAAGATCGCAGTAGGCGCGCAAGTTGTGGCTTCTCCAGAACCACGTGTTTGTTGAGGCCCCAGGGGCTGCGGCCTCGCTGGTACTTAAAGTCAATCCAATGATTCCGCGGGCTCGAATGGCGGAAGGTATCCCAAAGCATCGGGAGATAATCACCATCCGGGCGAAGACCAATGATATGCTTAACACTGATCCTCTCCGGATCGCCGCGCTGAAACCGGTAAGTGATGCGGAGCGAGTGGCGCTTGCATTTGCACCGGCGGCGCAGCAGGCGCTGATCCCAGCCGCTTGGCGCCAACTCATCCCAAATGAAAGCGGCTATGCTGCGAGATTGGCAGACCGTCAACCAAGCTGGCCTGTCTCCACACGAAGTGCATTGCCACCAATATTTGGCCATGGCTCAGGTAAAACGTCTCCTTGTCCTTTCGGCAATTCAGAAGACTAGGCGACTTCGTCGCGCCGAGAAATCCAATAGAGCGGTTTTCGGCTGGCGTGCGCTACAGCCAGGACCCAGAGAGTTTGTTCTCTGGCAACGTAAGCAATGTAATAGGGGAATACCCGAAGGTTGATGCGGCGATGTGAGCCCGATCGCACGCGGTAAAGTTCCCGATGGGCGGCGACCCACAAAATACTTCGATCTACCTCATCCTTGAACTGCCGGCCGAGACCCGCGCGAGCCTCCTCATAGCGGGAGATCGCATCAAGAAACTCGCGTTGAGCCTCCTCAACGAAGCGGATCGTCACGGAGCCAATCGTCGTTCGGCTTCTTGCATGACGTCCGCGTAGCCGATACCCGTGACGCGGCCCTCATCAATCTCCCGGATGCGATCCCGAATCTCGCAGTCCCATGCAGCCTCAGCGTCGGGATCGGGTGCCGCCTCCGCGCTCTCGAGGAGAACACTTGCCAGTGCCAGCCTCTGGCGTGGTGGCAGATCCATCGCTTCTTTGGTCACTTCTTCGAGGGCCTTTGCCATGGGAAAGCGTGGCAGAGGCTTCGCTTTCCGTCAATGCGCGCGAATGCTTCGGCAGGTGCGCTGTCAGCGGATTGGAAAGTAAGCCGGACATGATTGTCGGGCGGACGAGGTCGTCGAGGTGTTCCGATCCTTTTTCGAGCAGGCCCGCATTGAGGTCGCAGAAGAGATCGTCAACATCCTGCATCGCGATACCGAAGTCATCTCAATTCACTGCGGTATCCTTGGTATCATCGTGTTGCAGCGATAAATCCACGGTACTTCCTTCCTTGATTGTGATGCCAGCGGGCAACGTTGTATCACCCAGAACACGCCGGCGAACCCACTCAGTTAATGGAGCTTGGTCGAAGTTGCCTCCGCAGGAACATTGATAGACGCGGTCGCTAAACCATCGCCAGGGATGTTCCACTGTTTGTCCGCAAGATAGGCACCGCGTGCTGAGCAAGATGGAGTCGAAGGGTCCTCCCGGCTTGTAGAACTCGGCGTCATTGAGATGAGTTCCGCCAGAGACTGCGCGGTGCTTGCTGATAAAGCTTCGAAGCTTCCAAAAGCAAAATGCGCCATAAAGAAGGACAACCGCCGTGAATCTGATATCACCCTGCGTCAAGCCGATTACGGCAGCTATGCAGGAAATGAGAATCTCTAACCCATAGAGGACATAGGCGTACCAAGGAAACACTCCGAGCAATAACCTCCGGAGTATCCGACAAATAATTGCAGAAATCACAAATGGTGGGGACGCCTAACGAGAATAAAATGCGATTCGCATTAAGCGCGAATATTGTTGGAGCAGGGGGAAGGTTGGAGGGCCTCATGAGCCAATGCGACGGTAAGAATTGACATGAACTGCGTCAATCCAGTTTGCGAACGAGACTTAAGTCTAGTTGTCGGTCGAGATGCGAACGCTAGGGTGAAGCATGCGACCGGATAAATTTACGCAGAAGATGCAGGAAGCGCTGCAGGCGGCGCAGGATGTCGCGGCGCAGTTCAATCAGCAGGAAATTACCAATGAGCATTTTCTGCTCGCGCTCATGGACCAAAGCGATGGAGTCGCGCGGCCGTTGCTGGAAAAAATGGGCGTTACCGTCGCGGATTTGCACGGCCGCCTGACGCAGGAGTTGGAGCGGCGCCCTAGAATCCAGGGCGGCAGCTTCGATCAGCGGATCGGCAACGAGCTTCGCGCGACGATTGATGCCGCGGAGAAGGAGATGGCGAAGCTGAAGGATGAATTCCTCAGTGCCGAACATTATCTGCTCGCGCTCGCCGATTCGAAGGGCGCGGCGGCCAAGTTGCTGAAGGAAGGCGGGGTGACGCGCGACAAGTTGATGCAGGCGTTGCAGCAGGTGCGCGGATCGCAACGGGTGACGGACCAGAATCCGGAAGGGAAGTATCAGACGCTGGAGAAATATGGGCGCGATCTGACTGAGCTGGCGCGGCGGGGGAAGATCGATCCTGTGATCGGGCGCGATAACGAAATACGGCGGGTGATGCAGGTGCTTTCGCGCCGGACGAAAAACAATCCGGTGTTGATCGGCGAGCCGGGCGTGGGGAAGACGGCGATCGTGGAAGGTCTGGCGCGCCGCATCATCAGCGGAGACGTGCCGGAATCGCTGAAGCAAAAGAAGATCATCGCGATGGATATCGGGTCGATGGTAGCGGGCGCGAAGTTCCGGGGCGAATTCGAGGACCGGCTGAAGGCGTTCCTCAAAGAGGTGACCGATTCGCAGGGCGAGATCATTTTGTTCATCGACGAATTGCACACCATCGTCGGCGCGGGCGCGGCCGAGGGATCGGTGGATGCATCGAATCTATTGAAGCCGCAACTGGCGCGCGGCGAATTGCGCACGATCGGCGCGACGACGCTCGACGAGTACCGGAAATACATCGAGAAAGACGCGGCGCTGGAACGGCGGTTCCAGCCGGTGATGGTGGATGAACCTACGGTGGAGGACACGATCGCGATCCTGCGCGGATTGAAGGAACGCTACGAGGTGCATCATGGCGTGCGCATTCAAGACGCGGCGCTGGTGGCGGCGGCGGTGCTGTCGCATCGCTACATCAGCGACCGATTCCTGCCGGACAAGGCGGTCGATCTGGTGGACGAAGCGGCGTCACGGTTGAAGATCGAGCTCGATTCCATGCCGACGGAGATCGACGTGATCGAACGGGAGATCATGCAGCGGGAGATGGAGCGCCAGGCCCTGAAGAAGGAAAAAGATCCGGCGAGCAAAGAGCGGCTCAAGAAACTGGAAAAAGAACTGGCCGGGTTGAAGGAGAAATCGTCCGCGCTGAAAGCGGAGTGGCAGAAGGAGAAGGCGGTCATCGACGAGCAGCGCAAGATCAAGGAAGAGGTCGAACAAGCGCGAACCGAGCTGGAGCGGGTGCAGCGCCGAGGCGAGCTGGCGAAGGCGAGCGAGCTGCAATATGGCCGCATTCCCGATCTCGAGAAAAAATTGCGCGAGATCGAAGAGAAGATCGCGGTGAGCGGTAATCGCTTGCTGCGTGAAGAAGTTACCGAAGAAGACGTCGCGGAGGTCGTCTCGAGCTGGACCCACATTCCGGTGTCGCGTTTACAGGAAGGCGAACGGCAAAAGCTCGTCCGGCTGGAAGAGCATCTGCATCAGCGCGTCGTCGGACAGGACACCGCCATCAAGGCGGTGGCGAGCGCGATTCGCCGGGCGCGGGCCGGTTTACAGGACGAAAACAAACCGATCGGTTCCTTCATTTTTCTCGGACCGACGGGTGTCGGAAAAACGGAACTGTCTCGTGCGCTGGCTGAGTTTCTGTTCGACGACGAGCAGGCCATGATCCGGATCGACATGAGCGAATACATGGAGAAACACACGGTCTCACGGCTGATCGGCGCGCCGCCGGGTTATGTGGGCTACGAGGAGGGCGGGCAGCTCAGCGAAGCGGTGCGGCGCAAACCGTATTCGGTGGTGCTCTTCGATGAGATCGAAAAGGCGCACCAGGATGTTTTCAACGTGCTGCTGCAAGTGCTCGATGACGGGCGCATCACGGACGGGCAGGGGAGGACGGTCGATTTCAAGAATAGCGTCATCATCATGACGTCGAACATCGGTTCGCAGTTCATCATGGAAGAATCGTCGCCCGAAGCGCGGGAGCGGCTCGTGATGGACGCGTTGCGGCAGCATTTCCGGCCGGAATTTTTGAACCGGATCGACGACATCATCATCTTCGATCGGCTGACGGAGGAGGAACTGAAGAAGATCGTCGAGATCCAGTTGAAGCGGCTCGTGAAGAGGCTGGAGAACCAGAAGATCACCCTGGAATTATCCGACGAGGCGAAGGCCCTTGTCGCCAGCCATGGATATGATCCGGTCTACGGCGCGCGTCCTTTGAAACGTGCCATTCAAAAATACATCCTCGATCCGCTGAGCATGGATATTCTTGAAGGGAAATTTCACGAGGGACAAATGATTAGAGTCGACGTGGAAAATGACGCGTTGAAATTCACGGCGAGCTAGGATTTTCGTTGCGTCCGGGACGTTCCTGACCCACACTTCCGCCATGATGAAACTCAAGGGACTAGCTTTTATTGCGGTGGCGGTTTTTGCGGCGACCTCAGCCTATGCCGGCGACAAAGCTTGCTGCGCGAGCCACGCGAAGAATGACAAGGCGAGTTGCTCGCATAATTACGCGAAACTCAATCTTTCGGACGAGCAGAAGGTGAAGATGGAAGCCATCCAAGCCGATTGCAAAAAAGGCGGATGCACCAAGGAGAGCATGGATAAGTTCATGAAATCCGCGGAAAGCATCCTGTCCGCGGAGCAGTTTGCAACGTTGAAGACCGAGTGCGCCAAGAAGCACGACAAGGACGCCAAGGCTTAATCCCAATTTCGTAGCGAAAATTTAGACGGCGGTCCGGAGAAATCCGGATCGCCGTTTTGCTTGATTGGCGCTCTACCTATCGGAACACAGGCATTCTGCCTGTGTGGCGGGCGGAGATTCTCTCCGCAAAGAAATCGGCCGGACATTTATTTTTGCTTGAAGAGCTCCGTCCGATTGACCCGTTCACCTTTCATAAAGACGGAGGAGATCGCGGAAAGAGCCTTCGGGTCCTGGAGCGGATTGCCGTCCACGAGGAGCAGCGTCGCTTCTTTTCCCTTCTCGATCGTGCCGAAACGCGAATCGGCCCGCAGGAGCTTGGCGGCGTTGGACGTCGCGGCCTCGAGCGCCACCTCGATCGGAATTCCGGCGGCGACCCAAAGCTCGATCTCGTGTTGCACGGTCGGTCCGTGCAGCACCAGGAAATTTCCCGCGTCCGAGCCGGTGACGAGCGTCACGCCGGCGCGCCAGGCTTTGAGGAGGTTCCTGCCGCCCTGGTCGACCGACATCGGGTAATGCGAAATGCCTTCGCGCAAACCCGCCCACTTTTCCGCCGTGGCGGCATGCTCGGTCCCCTCGATCAGTTCCTTGGGACTAACCTGCTGGACGAGCGAACGCTTCAGCAGCGAGGTGTCGCCGCGCGCAAAATTTGTGAAGCCCTCGGCCACGCTCAAAGTCGGATCCAACGCAATCCCTTTGGCCTTCATTTCGGCGAGGGTCTCGTCGGGAATTTCGTCCAGAAGGGAGCCATGCTCGACTGAGTCTGCACCGATTTTGGCCGCGTCCGCGACATCAGCGGCGTTGCCGGTGTGGATGGAGATCGGAAGGTTTTTCGCTTTGGCTTCGCTCGTCACCGCCGCGAGCACGTTCACATCCATCCGCGAGAACGGATATCCGGGCACGCCGCCTTCGAGCACACCCTTGATGGCATCGATTCGTTTCACGGCCAGCTCGTCCACCTGCGTGCGCGCTTCCTCGATTGATTTCGGAGTGCGGACGAAGCCGGCGAGAAAGGAAGCGCGAAACGCTTCGGGGATGAACTTCGCAAATTGGGTCCCGTGCCCGCCTTCCGCGGTGAAGAGAGGGCCGCAGAGAAACAGCTCGGCTCCGAGTTTTTCGCCGCTGCCGTAGAGACGGCGCAGCTTTAGCATGTCGTCGACGGTGTCTCCCGTGCTCCGCACTGTCGTCACCCCGCTATAGAGATAGGCCTGCAATGCGCGCTCGGCGTTCTTGGGATCGAAACCCTTGCTCTGGTCATCGTAAAAGCCGCCGCTTGCTCCCAGATGGACATGGACATCGATGAGGCCCGGCAAAATCGTTTTGCCCGCGGCTTCGACTGGCTCCGCTTTCAAGGTCTTCGCCTCGGGCCCGGCGCCTTCATAGATTTCCGCAATCTTCCCGCCGCGAATCAGGACCGAGCCTGACTCGATCACTTTGCCGTTGCCGACAAAGATGCGCGCATTCTGAATGAGCCACGTTCTGCCGCGGCTGATGTCGCGCGCCAGGATCTTCGCTTTGGAAAGGTCCTCGCGACTCCATGACTGGTAGGCGCCAAGGAGAAGGAACGGCGCCAGGGCGGCCAGCACCCAAAGCTTGGCGCTATTGCGCAGCTTCTCCTCCTTTTCCCAGCGGAATAATTTCGTGGCAATAAAGGTGCCGATCAGCGTCGTGACCAGGAGAGCGACGATCGAAAGCCAATTCTGGAGAATCGACTCACCCTTTTGCAGAATGCCGGCCGTGCCGGTCATCAGGTAGGTGGCGGGAATGAATTGCGTCACGATCTGCAACCACTCGGGAAAAAAACTGATGGGGAAAGTCGCCCCGCTCAGGAAAAGCATGGCCATGTAGAGCGGCTGAATGAGGATCAGGCTTTCCTGCGACGAGTTGACGACCGAGGCAATGATGAGGCCCATCGAGCGAAACGCGAGGCAGGCGATGATGGCGAAAAGGAAGAGGGAAAAAAGATTGGCCGGGACCGCCATCCCGAAAAGACGGTTGGCGAGAATGAGGAGGACGATGAGCCCCGGGAGGTAGAGGATCACGCCGGTGATCAGGGAGGCCACCAAAACAGGGACAGGCGTGATGGGAGTGACTTTGTAGCGGCGCAGGACGTTGGTCTCGCGATCCTCGACCGCACGCATCCCGGCGCCGAACAAGCCGTTGCCCAGGACGCCGATGGCGAAACACATCGTGATGATATAAATGATCCGCGATCCTTGTTCGGCATCCATCGAATAGCCGAAAATGAAAAAGAAGATGAGCGGGAAGAAGTAGTTAAAGAAAAGGACCGTGCGATTCCGAAGCGCGAGCTTCAGGTCGATCCGCAGGAGGGCGAGACATGCTTTCATCTGGGCGTGAATTGTCGCAGAGCGCTGTAGCCGCCTCGCTCAGTCGAGGCGTTGGGCGTGCCTTGATTCTTTAGCGGGGTCAAACGGCGACAGAGCGCCGTTGCTACAGCGATTTTTCGCGGAAGGTCGCGGGTGGAAAAGGCCTGCGTCGCAATCATTCGCGCAATTTCTTGCCGGTCAGCTCGATGAAAACATCTTCGAGGGTCGGCCGGTTCAGGCGCACATCGTCTAGATCGATCCCCTGGCCATCGATCCATTTCACCATCTCCACCAGGGTCCGGGCCGGATGCTCCGTGGTCACTTTGATGTGCCGGCGGTCGTCGCTCAGGATGCTCCGAATCGCATGCGGCCAGGCGGGGAGTTCTCCGCCGCTCCACGGTTGGGTAAAGGCGATTTCGATGGCCGATTGGTTTGCGCTCCTCGCCTGCAATTCCCGCGGCGAACCGCTCGCAATGATCACCCCATCGTCGATGATCGCGACCCGGTCGCAAAGGCGCTCCGCTTCCTCGATGTAATGCGTCGTCATCAGGATCGTCCGCTTTTCCGCGCGAAGCTCCTCAATCAGGTCGCGGATTTCGAGACGGACTTGTGGGTCGAGGCCGCTGGTCGGCTCATCGAGAAAGAGCATTTGCGGATCGTTAATCAGGGCCAGGGCGATCGCGAGCCGCTGCTTTTGCCCGCCGGAAAGCGTGGCGTAACCGGCGTCCTTCTTTTCCCACAGCTGTAAACGCTTCAGCAGCGGCTCGGCGTCGACGGTGCGCGAGTAAAACGCGCCGAAGAGATCGAGCGCTTCGCGCACGGTGATTTTGTCCGGGAGGTTCGTGGCCTGGAGGCAGACGCCGATGCGATCCTTCAGCTTCTGCTTTTGGCGGTCCGGATCGAAATCGAGGACCCTGACTTCGCCGCCCGAGCGCGGGCGCAGGCCTTCCAGGATTTCCACCGTGCTCGTCTTGCCGGCGCCATTCGGTCCGAGCAAGCCGAAGACCTCACCGGGACGCACTTCAAAATCGATGCCTTTTACCGCTTCGAAATCGCCGTACGATTTCCGGAGGCCGCGCACGTAAATGGCAAATTCGTGGTTGTTCGTGGCCATGAGCTAGGCAGGACGATTAACGAAGAGCCGTCGATGCGCACGAAATTTCGAGAGGAGCATCAAGGAGGGGGGGGGGGGGGGGG
>DASZDO010000033.1:0-44515 GCA_035941955.1 Chthoniobacterales bacterium | reverse complement strand
ACACCTACGCCGACACCGACCCCCACACCTACGCCGACACCAACTCCAACGGCAACCCCAACACCAACGCCGCCCACGCATGCCATCAACCTCTCGACCCGGATGCGAATTCAGACCGGCAATAACGTTGGCATCGGCGGCTTCATCATCACAGGAAGCGAACCCAAGCAGGTAATTCTCCGCGCCATTGGACCTTCCTTGACCCGCTACGGTATCGTGGACGTGCTGGCGGATCCGGTGCTCGAACTGCACGGCCCGGGTTCCTTCGCCACGATCACGAACGACAACTGGAGAGACACCCAGGAGCAAGAGATCCAGGACACCGGTATCCCGCCGACCAATGATCTCGAGTCGGCGATCGTTGTGACTCTGGCTCCGGGGGCGTATACGGGGATCGTTCGAGGCAGGAACAACACCTCGGGTGTCGGGATGATCGAAGTCTATGATCTCGACCAGGAGGTTGACTCGGAGCTGGCCAACCTGAGCACGCGGGCGTTTGTGAGCACGGGTGAGAACATAGTGATCGCGGGCTTCCTGCTCAGGAACCCGGGGACCGCGGCCAGAATCATAGTGCGCGGGGTGGGGCCGAGCCTTGCTCCCGGGTCGTTTCCGGCTAGTGCGGTGCTGGCAGATCCAACGCTGGAGCTGCGCGATGCGGATGGAGCACTCGTCGTCTCGAATAACGACTGGCAAGATAACGCGGCCCAGGCGGCGGAAATTACCGCGGCGGGTCTGCCGCTGACGAACAATCTCGAGTCTGGCATCGCGGCGACGCTGCCGCCGGGCCTTTATACGGCGCTGCTGGCGGGCCTGAATAATGGCACCGGCATTGGCCTGGTAGAAGTCTACGACCTCGGACCGTAGCGCGACGAATTAGGCCGCTATCTTAGATACGTTCTGAACGCTTCGCAGCGGCGGCCGATAAGAGTCATGCACCTACGCGCGGCAAAGTTCTGGTAAGGAGAACCTAATGTCGTCGCCTGCACCACCGCCGCTTCCTCCTCGAAATACGCTGATGATTCTGCTCGCCGGCATGACTGTGGCAAACCTCGCCGGGGGCCTGCTCCTTTTCGCGGTGGCCAAGCTGAGCGAGACCTACAAAGGTCCCAACGAGGGATTCTTCATGATCCCCAGCTTTTTCCTGTTGCCGTTGCTGGTGGGATTGATCGCGGCCTGGTTTTATCGGCGGCTCAATCGGGGTGTCGGCATTACTTTTCTTGACGCGCTCTGGATCTCCGTCGTCGGAGTTGGCGCGGCGGCGATCGTCCTTCAAGAAGGAGTCGTTTGTCTGGTGATCGCTTTTCCTGGACTTTACCTGTTCATTCTAACGGGATTGTTCATTGGCCGAATCTGGTTCCGGTGGAACTACACCAGGCTCCAACTGAGTGTTTTTCCGCTCCTCATTCTTCTAACCGTGACCGACGCCTTCTACAGCTCAACCGAACGCGCCATGGTCACGGACGAGATTCTTATTCAAACAACGCCCGACAAGGTCTGGCCTCACGTGCTGGCTTTTTCGAACATACCCGATCGGCCGGACTACTGGATTTTCCGGCTCGGCCTGCCTTACCCGACTCAAACAACGAACGGCGGCAATTTCGTCGGAGCCGACCGGCAATGCATGTTCAGCGATGGAATCGTGATCAAGGAACGGGTGGCGGAAATTATTCCAAACCAAAAACTCACGTTCGATATTGTCGAACAACCGGCGCACCCCGAGGCCTACGGACACATTACCTTGCACCGCGGGCAGTTCGTGTTGCGCGATAACGGAAACGGCACCACCACGTTGTTCGGCTCGAGCTGGTACACCTTGCACGTTCGTCCGCTCTGGTATTTCGATCTCTGGACGCGCGACATGACTCGCGCCGTGCATCTGCGCGTGATGAATCACGTTCGCCGCCTGGCCGAGGAGAACACCTTGTGAGCCAGCGCGCGGCACGGCCGCGCTTCCCCCTAAGCTTTATTCCCGTCAGGCGGTGAGCTTCGCATGTGGGTGGCCATACACGACATACGCGAGCCAGGTCGCATCGCCCGCGCTCCGCGCTTTCTCGCGCGCTGCCACGGCCGCTTCCGCAACCGTGCGGCCGCTCTTCAACTGGAGGTAAAATTCTTCCGTGAACTCCCTCGCCGGACTGTCGCCGACCGACCAGAGCGTGCCGATGAACGCACCCGCTCCGCGGCGGAGAAACGCCCGCGCGAATCCCCCGATGCCCGTGAGCTTGTAACCGGCCCGGCCCGCCTGACAGGCGTTCAGAACGATGATCGGAGCGGCGCCGTCGCTCCTGAGGTTCGCGTGGGCTTCGGCCGTGGTGGCGCTGAAGTGATCCGGAATGTAGCTACTGCCCTCGACTCGCCCTTCCATGAGGAGCTGTGCGTTTGCGATGTTGTCCTGGTCGGCCACTCCGTGACAGGCGAAGTGGAGCAGGTCGAACGACCCGGGTTCGGACAATAATTTGCGGACGGCGTCGGATTTCGGCTCAACTGACGTTGCGCCGAATTCATGCTCCAGGAACTGGTATTCCTGTTCTGCCTCCGGCAGCACGTAGTCGGGATGCGGATAATGCGGGATCACGTAGCGCGCTTTGTCTTTGCGGATGCGCAACTGCTCGGGCGGCCAGCCGGCTTCGTATAACCATCGCACCAGGCCCATTTGGCCGAGGAAGCGCGTCTCCTTCGAAAGGGGTTGCCCTGGCTCGCTGAGGTGGACTAATTCCCATGGGATGAAGGGTTCCTCCGCGATCACCATGATGCTCTTGATATCGTCGCGGTGTTTCCAGAGCGCCTGTTGCACGTCGGCCGGAATCAACTCGTCGAACATGGCGGCGCCGATCGCACGCAGTTCTTCCATGAAATCGTCGACGTCGTTCTTATTGCTGAGCCAGCGGTTTTCAATCTCTTTATAAAGACTGGCCACGTAAGTTTCGCGATTGCCGACCAGCGGCTGCGATTTGCCGCGCTTCAGCAGTTTCAGCTCGGGCGATTGCAAAAAATATTCGTAGAAAATTTCCGTTCCGTTGCGTTGTTCATTGATCGTGAGCTGATGCAACGGAGCCGACAGCTTCGGAGCCTCCGCGGTGGCGGCACTCGCCGTGGAACGCCGCGCGTTCCCGCTTGCGGCGGTTACGATCCGCGGTTTCAGGACGAGCGTGACGAGAGGCACCTGCCCTTGACGCGCGATGACCCAGACTTCGCCCTCGCCCTCGTGGGTGCCTTTCAGGATGAAATAAAGCTGCTGCGGCACGTTCGGCGACGGCGGATCGATTTCTACGAAGTCGTCATCCACCGATTGGAAGTTCTGCTTTGGCAGAACCTGGATAAGAAGCTTTCGCGTGGGATCGATTACCGCTTTTGATTCCGCCGCGGCGGCGTGGATGAGCTGGCCGATGATCTCCCGCGAAACAGTCACCTCCACGGTCACCGGCTTCTTGAGCGTGACCTCCTGATCCATCTCGGCCCTGAAATGGCAGGTGACCTTCGGTGGTGCGGCTGGGGCGCCGGAAGCGCCGCCGTTGGCCGCCCGAGGGATCGCAGAGCGCGTTCGCCGCGGCGGAGACGGCGCAATCGCCGCTGTGGCTGGACCGGCGCTGGCAAAGGTGGGCATGGTGCGCCGCGCGACGACGAAGTCTGAGGTTACCTTCGGAGCGGCGGAGATTTGGGCGAGTTTGACCAGATCTTCGCCGCTGGGAAGCGTCCGCTTCTCGGGCAGGACGCCAATCGGCCGGTCGTTTTCCAGAATCACGGCACGATGTGTCGTGAGCGGCCCGCCCTGCATCGCGGGCGGCTCCATCGAGCTGCTCGAGGACCGCGTTCCCGAGGCGTCGGTCTCATGCAGGTTCAAGGAATTGATTAGCTCAGTGGAACCAGTCCCCCGCCCTCGATCGAGCACTTCTTCAGTTGCAAACGCATAGTGCAGCATCTCTCCCTCATACTGGCGCCGGACGACGACATAGCTCGGCTTCGCCACCTCGATTTCCGCTATCGCCTCGTCCGACGGAGTCGCGGCGGAGGTCACATAGATGTCGGTATCGACCGCTGCCGGCACTTCCGGCGTGATCATCCCTCCGATCTCTACTTCATCCGGGTGCCGTGGCATGGCCCCGGGCACATAGATGTCGCTGGCTCTCGCGCCGCCTCCGCGCATGGTGCGTGGCTTGGGCGAAACAACAACCGCCGGCTCGGGCGCGGCCGACTTCACAAGGCGCAGCCAGCGCGTCAGCGCATTCACCACCTCGGGCCTTACGAAGTAATTCGTGTGATAGACCTGCGGGTTCGGCCCGAAGTCGAGGCTGTCCTTGATGTACTTTCCGAGCTGCGGGTCGATCTGGCCCATCGATGCCGTGTTGACCACGAGATCGTTGCTCTCCTTCATCAACTGGTCGACGAGGACATCCACGACCCACTGGACAAAGCGTCGCGGAAGCTCTTTCGGCTCGTGTTCGCCACCGAAAATCTTCGGCTCGAATTCCGATGTGATCGCGCAGTAATAACTCTGCGCGATGGACGGCTGGTTCGGCTGCTCTTCGTTTAGCTTTCGGACGAAATCGCCGTCAGGTTCCATCGCCGCGAGGCCAGGCACGACGCGGTCCGTCACGGCGGTGGTGGCGAGATATTTCACAAACGCACCGAGACCTTTCACCACCTCGTTCAAAACGAGGGTGACTGGTTTGGCCTGCGGCATCATGCCGATCAGCCGGCACGCGGCTACGGAGAGATTCGTGTAGAGATCGATGAGCGCCTGCCAGTTATCCGGCTCCGCCAGTTGGGTGCCGCTGTTGGTCGCCGCCACGAAGATGATCCGCTCGACGGTCGCCGGAAAGTTCGCCATAGGCAGCAGGCGTTCGGTCAAAGTGCGCACCACCAGACCGCCCCGGCTATGCGCGATCACATCGAAACGCGGCGGGTGCGGCCAGGCGATGCTCTGCAGGCGCGTCAGCAGGTCGGTCGCATTCTCCAGTGGATCGTCGCTCAGCGTTGGGTGATCGAAACCGATGACGGCATCGTAGTTCGCGTAGGCCGCGCGCAAGAACTCCTCGCCCCAGGGCGTGGCCGTCATCGCGCCATACCCGCCGATGGTGCTGCTGAATGTCCCGTGAACGAAAAGAAGAACGCGCGCCGCACGATCCTGCGGCAGCCGCAACGGCGCCGGATCGGCGAACAGATTCCACTTCGCCGGATCGATTTCCGCCATGTTGACGAGGCCGCGCCGGACGTTGCGCTCCAGATACTTGATCGCCTGGCCGAGGACGATCCGCGCCGCGAACTTGAAGACGAACGCTTTCACGCGCCCGAGCACGAAGTCGCCGATCATTCCACGCTTCGCGGAGCGCTGCCGCGGGGTGTCTGCCTGCGGGAGGGTTATGCTGAAGGTGATGATCCGCGCCGGCGCCACCGCACGGACCCCGCGCCTTGCCGCGGGAACAGGTTCGGTCGTGGTCGCGGTCGGGAGTTGCCATGAATACATTCCGTCTTGTTCCAGCAAAACGACCGCGTCTTCATTCGCGCTGACGGTCAGTGCGAGCTCGGTGTCCGCGGCCTCACCTGTCACTCCGGGACCGCGCCTGCGGGTCGATCCCGGCGCCGCTGCCTCCGGAGTCAGTTCGACCTCGTCGACGAGCTCCATGTCCTGATTCGCGAAGGCTTCAACCACGGCATCACTCGACGCCGGCCCGGTCCCCGGAACCTGCGGCATTGGAACCGCGCCGAAAACACGGCCTCGTGCCGTTCGTCGTGAAGGCCCAGCCGGCTTGGTGGCCGGCTCTGTCACAGTGAAGTCATCGGGCATCGTGATCCGAAGCCCGCTGGCGCGATTGATCGATTTCATATGTTTTCTTTCCGTATTAATCCCCAGCGGTAAGAATCTGTCGTCTCCGCGGAGGCGCGATTCTCAGACTCACTCCCGCTTCAGTCTGTGCGTGTCTCGCCGTGTCCGTTGCCGGAAGGGGAAACTGAAGCCCAGCGTGTCAAAAGGGCTGACGAACGTCAACCCTTGCACCGCCGCGAATGCGCAGCGCGTCACTATTCCGCCAGCGGAAATCGAAACTGGCTTTCCAGGCGCCAGCGGACAAGGTCGCGAATGCGGGTGGCAACCCGAAGAAAATCGGCGGGTTCCGAGGTGGGGGAGTCTTCGACATTGCCGATCGGGTCGAGCCGCTGGAGCTTCCAGGTGGCGGCGGGAAAGCGGAGCGCGAGCTCCCGGCATTGCTGGTCGGTCATGCAATAGATGGCATCGGCGCGTTCGACCAGTTCCTGGGTGACTTCGCGCGAAACGTGGGGTTGAGGCTCGCACCCGAGTCTGCGCAACGCGCTGACGGCCTTGGCCGAGATGGGACGGCTGGCGGAAACGGAAAGCCCGGCACTGAGTGCTTCGAACTTCGGCTTTGCTTCTCCCGGCTGGAGTTTCAAGAGGCGCGCGAGTTCGCTATTGCAGATCGCCTGGGCCACGGGAGATCGGCTGGTATTTTCGCCGCAGACGAAAAGATATACGCGCTGCAACAAACGCAGGCCGAAGGCGGTTCCAGGTGCGGCCGTCTCCAAGTCGTCCGAGGCATGGCGGGCCGGGACGGAGGCCTGCGCCGATTCACCTCCGGCGCGTCCGGTGCGCACGAATTCCCGCACCGCGATCTCGGCGGGGTCGCGCAGCACTTTGGCGGCGGGACCTGCTTCGAAAATGCGGGCGCCGCCGTGCCGGCGAAACATGAACGCAGCAAAATCGGCCAGACGTTCGGCGAGATGAACTTCGTGCGTCACGATCACAATCAGCCGGGTGCGCGCCTGCACCCGAATGATCTCCTCCACCTGCTGCCTCTTGAGCGGATCGAGCGCCGAAGTGGGTTCATCCATTAGAAGCACGTCCGGCTGCAAGGCGATGGCCCGGGCGATGGCAAGGCGTTGCGCCTGGCCGCCGGAAAGTTTCCACGCGGCAAGATCGAGGCTGGCCAGCTCCCAGGTGAGCCCCACCTGCTCGAGCGCTTCTTCGGCCAGCCGGCGAATTGCGCTGCGTTTCAGCGTGGTGCCATGCTTTAAGGCAAACTCAACATTTGCCAGCACCGAGCCCGCGAGCATGCGCGGCTTTTGATGAATGAAACCGATGCGCCGAGCGAGTTGCTGTTTCGAGAACGTGGAGCCGAACACGGTCTGGCCGTTGAAAAGAACATCGCCGGAACAGCTCCAGCCATCGCGGCCATGCTCGATCAGGCGTTGAGTGGCGCGAAGCAGCGAGCTTTTGCCGACGCCGGAAGGGCCGAGCAGAGCGATGACTCCCGGCCCCAGCAGATCGAGATCGATGCCATCGAGGATCGGAGTCTTGCCGACGGAAAGGCGGAAGTTTCGGTAGCTGAGGGTGATCACTGGGCGTAGCGCTCCTCCCGCGTGAGCATCGTGATGGCTAATTGAATCACAAGCGTGATGATGAACAGGACGGCGGCGGCCGAATAGGCGGCGTTTTGACCGCCGGGCACGGTGCCCAGGAGATGGAAGACGAAGACTGAGAGCGTGGCGCCGGGATCGAAGAGGGACGAGGGCATTTGCATGGCCACGCCGGCAGTAAAGAGCAGCGCCGCCGCGTCGCCGCAGCCGCGCCCGGCCGCGAGCGCCAGGGGAGCGGTGAGACCGGGAAGCGCCACGGGCACTACCTGTCGCCACGCCGTCTGCCAGCTATCGACACCGAGCGCGGCGCATTGCTCGCGCACTTCGTTCTCCACCATCTCCAAGCCGGTGATGAAGCCGGTAGTCATGATCGGCGCGAGCAGGCAGGCCAAAGTGAGAACGCCGGAGAGGAGTGAAAACCCGAAGCCGCAATAACCTCCGAAGAATGCCGCTCCGAAAAGTCCCCAGACGATTCGCGGCACGCCGACTCCGATGTCGAGAGCCGAGCGAACGATTTTGCGCAAGCCGGCCGGTGCCGCCAATTCGGTGTACGCGACCGCCAAAGGCAGGCTCACCAACGCCGCCAGCAAAGTTGCCAGCCCGACAATGATGCCGGTGCTGGCGAGCATCGGCCCGATGCCGCCGGAGCGCCCAAGGTTTCGCGGAGCCTCGAATAAATAACCGGCGTGCAGGCCGGACGCACCGCGATAAAAGAGATCGCACCCCATCCAGGCCACCAGCGCGGTCAGGAGCAAAGTAGCGATGATGCCCGGTATCTTGATCATATTCCGGCTTTGCGTTGCGCGGCGCGGCCGAAAACGCTCAACGCGCTGATGGCAATGAGGACAATGCAGCCGAGCAGATAAAGCGCATCGCGGTGCAAGCCCGCGGCACTATCGAGCTCGACGATCAGAGTGGTCGTCAGGGTGGCAATCGGGCGAGTGAGGCTGGGCCAGGAAACTACGTTCCCCGCCACCATGCTCACGGCTACCGCCTCGCCGAGCGCGCGGCTCGTTCCCAAAACCACCGCGCCGAGAATCCCCCAGCGCGCGTGATGAAAGGCGACGCGCGAGACGATCGCTTCGCCTACGCCCAGGGCCCGGCTGGCCTCGAGCAAATCGGCCGGAACGAGACGAAGCGCGGCGCCGGACAAAAGGCAGATCGTTGGAGCGATCATCAAGGCGAGCACCATTGAAGCGGAGATCCACGAATTGCCAAAGAGCGGCACGATCCACGTCATGGCCCAAAGACCGATGACGACCGAAGGAATGCCGCCCAAAAGTCCGATGGCGGCGTTCGCGGCCACCCGCACTTTTCGTCCGGCATAGAGCGAGAGATAACCTGCCGCGGAAAGCGCTACCGGAACCGCCAGGCCCAAGGCGAGCGCCGTCACCGCCAAAGTGCCCGCAAGAAGGCGGACCACGCCGTACCGGCTTTGTTGAGGCAGCCATTCCGCGGCTGCCAGCCCCCGCGGCCCAATCTGTCCCGCGGCCCCGGCTGCATTCCAAAAAAGAAAAATGGCCAGCGCAAAAATGGCGAGGATCGGCAGCAGCCCCAGCCCGATCGCGCCCGTCCAAAACCAGCGCGCTCTATTCCAGCGGAACATAGTTTCCCTGGCGAATGATTGCCTTGCCCTCGGGGCTGCGCAGAAAATCGAGCAGCACGCGGGCGCCGCCTTGCGGCTCTCTTTTCGAAATAAGATAGAGCGGGTGAAAGAGGGGATAGGTCTTGTTCCTCACGTTCTCCATCACCGGCTCGATCCCGTTCAGTTTAACCAAACGGACGGGCTGGCCGGCTTCGGCCGCCTTGATCACTTCGCCCAGGCTCACATAGCCGATGGCGTTGGCGGTATTGGCGATCACGCGGATGACTTGAGCATTGTCGCCCGCGGTTACGTCGGTGTGGCGGGTCATCTCCTCCGGCGTCAGGCCGGTGTAATCCATGAAGACTCCGCGGAGCGCGTGGCCTTCGGCTTTGTGCACGACGACGATGCGGTCATTTTGCCCGCCGAGGCTGGACCAATTCGTGACGTGCTTGCGATAAATTTGGCGCAGCTCATCGGTTGTCACTCCCGCGATTGGATTAGAAGCGTGCACGACGATGCCGACGCCATCGTACGCGATCGGGAACGCAATGACTTGAGCCTTCTCCTCCGGGGTAAGCTCACGCGCCATCGCTCCCAGGCTGTTGCGTCCCGCGATGCAATCTTCGAAGCCGCGGGTGCTGCCGCCTCCCTGGCCCATGATGTCGAGTCCCTTCGTCCGGCGCAATTCCTCGGCCGCCATCTGCACGATGGGATAAACCGTGCTCGCGCCGGTGACGACGACCTGCTCGGTCTGCCGCCGGTGGCACCCGGAAGTAATAATCGCCACGAGCGCCAAAAGATCCGCCGCGAGGAACAGGGTGCGGAGTTTTTTCATGATCTGGAGCGAACCGCAACGATAACGTTTCATGCAGTTGATCTTTTGGCCGGGGCGGGAAGGGATCGTAGAGAGTCGACCTCAGGAGTGCCACGCAAAAGATGATTCGCCGGTTTAGATCGGAAGATCGTCGATCAATCTGGCGCGGTGGCTCGTGCGATGGCGCGCCAGGACCAGCGCCTGACCATTCTTCCTGATTTGGTCCAGCTCGGCGTGATGTTCTTCGCCCAGCAGGTAACTCACGCGTTCTTCCAGGTTTTTGTCGCTGACCGACAAGTAGTGGAACCCCGGCACGAAGCCCAGCTCTCCCAAGGGTCCTTCGATCGCACTATCCGCCACCAGGAGCGCGCCCGTGGCCGGAATCTCAAAGTGCTTTGCCACCGTATATTGAAAGCGCGTGCAATCGGTAAAAGCAGCCCGGTGTTCCCACATCCGCCGGGCAAAAGCGCGCCCGACCCGGTGATCGTTCCCGTATTTGTAACCACAATGGTAGCCGGGATGCGGCTGACGAACGATACCTGGAAAACCGGTTTTCATTAAGCCTTCCAGCCTTTGCCGCATCGGGTACGCGTTACAGATCGCCCCGCTCAAAAACAGCTCGTTTCTTGCCTGGGGGTTAAACGGAAGGGCAAAATCCGGGGAAGCGGAATGAGGCAGCCAGACCACCCGCCGCGCCTCCGCCACCGCCGGAAAGTATTCGGGGACGCGGTACGCATAAGTTGCCAGCAGCGTGTCGCACAGCAGGAACGCTTTCTCCCGCATTTCTCTTGCGCCGTGGTGATGCAGATCATCCGAAACGAACCATCTGGAGGCGGGCAGTTTCTCGACCTCGCGATCGTGCTCGCAGAGAAAGCCCTCGCCGCCCCAGAAAAGAATCACCTCCGGAAAACCTCCGCAATGTCGCGTAATCTTCTCGCGCATTCCGCGCCCATACAAAAAGGAAGGCTCCAGGTGCCTCCATCCATAAGCCTCAATCAGCTCGCGAATGGTGTAAGAGAACTCGCGGCTCACAAAATGGGAATAGGCGCCAAGCTCGGCAACGATGAGACGCATGGGATCCGGAGAGCTTCAGTTGAGCGGCACCCAGGTGGAAGGCAGAACAACGGATTTGCGCTGCACATCGATGCCCACCACGTGGACGCCATCGGCCCCGATCCGCCGATTCTGGGTGAAGGTAACGGCGGGCGTCTGCTCGGTGCTATAGCCGTAGAGATTCTCCAGGATTTCGACCAGCTTTTCGCGGCTCACTTCCTTGCCCGCCTGCCGCAGCCCATGCGCGAGCAGTTTGACCGAGGAGAGCGCCATCCGGGAGAAACCGCTGTCGGAAACAGGGGGTTCGCCGGCTAGCTTCAAGAGCTCACTTCTGCCGGCAGAGGTCTGATCGGAAGGAAGGGTGGGGAACGAGCAAAAAATGCGGCCAGCGAATCCCGGCGGCGCGGACAGCAGCGCTGGGCCGGTGAGCACATTGGGCGCGAAAAGAAAAGGATATGAGCCGACGGTGGAGGCGGCGCGATAAAGTTGATCCAAGCCGCCGGCGGGGGCGAACCAGAAGACCGCATCGACGCTGCCGCCGCGCAAGAGGGCGCTCCAGTCCGGCGCGGAATTTTCCGTGAGGATCACGTCGCGGGGAGCGGGCCAACCATCGGCAATAAGACATTTGCCGATCGTCTCCTTCGCGGCGCGGATCGCGTCATCGCCCTCGCGATAAACCAGAAGAGCGCCGGAATGTTTTGATTCGGGGCGTTGCGTCGCGAAGCGGGCCAGCGCTTTGCCCTGTCCGGGAAGTCCGGCCAGCAAATGGAAGACGTAGCGATGTTGCGCCGGTCCGTCTGCCGCATTGAGCGCGATCGCCCCGATCAGCGGAACTTTGTTCTCGTCGAGATAACGGCCGATTTCTTGCTCACAACCTGTCACATAACTTGAGATCAAGACAAAGGGCTGCTCGCTCTCAACGAAATCGCGGATAGCACCGGCGCGCGCCGCGACTTCGGCGGGAGCGTTGGTAAAAGCGAACTGTAGGCGCCGCCCATAAAAACCGCCTTGCTCGTTCACTTGCAGGGCGAAGGCCGCGACGACTTCCCGGATTCGCTGCGCCGAACCAGGGCCGCCCGCGGGCGGCAGGACGACGCCTATCTTTAAGGCATTCTCCGTCACGCCAGGATCGGCTTCGCGGCCCAGCACTTCGAGATAAGCCACCAGATCGGCAGCTTGTTCGTGAGTCAGCCGGTAATGGGGCATCGCCGGGTCGAGGCGATTCCCGCTCGCGTCGATCCCAACGGCAATTGCCCTAACGAGTAGTTTCTCGGAGTAAGCGCTTCGCCGGCGCCCGGCCGGGCCGCCTGCGGATGGCTTGGTCAGTTCCTCCCAGCGAATGTTTGCCGGGGTAACTCCTCCTTCAGCCTTGCCGCGGCCATCGCTGCCGTGACAATTCACGCACTTGAGAATGCTGGCGGGCACTTCCATCGCCGGATTACCCACGCTCGCGGTCAGCGGAGCTCCATTCGCGGGAACTCCCGTTAAATAAATCTGGCGGCCGCGACTGATCGCGGCGGAGCGCTCGGATGGCGCGGACTCCCCGGCGGCGAGGGCAAAGGCGCACATTCCCGGCAGCACCACGCTGAGCAGAAGCGCGCGCCTACGGGTCCGGCTTGTTCTCATCATCCAGCACCGAACGGAAGCTCGTCGCGATATCTTCAGTTTTCGAAAGCCCGAGCACCTTCTTCCACAAACCGGTGCGGTCATTTCCGATGATGAGTAGGTTGGAATGGTTCTCCCTGACCTCGACGTACTGGCCGAACTTGCTCAGCGCCTGCTCGACCGCCTCCCGATCCCCGGTAAGAAAATGCCAGCCCGGTTTGGCGCCGAGGCCTTGCGCATAGGTCTTGAGTTTGGCCGGCGTATCAGCAAGCGGGTCGACCGAGATAGAGAGAAAGTTCACATCCTTGCCCAGGCGCTCGCCCGCCACGGCCTGGAGCTCGGCGAGCTTCGGCATGATCACCGAGCAGACGCCCTGACAACTGGAAAAAAAAGCATTTACGACCACGACCTTTCCTTTCAGCAGGTCATCGTAGAGCCTCAACTTTTCGCCGTTCTGGTCGGTGAGCACGGCACTGCCAAAGTACTTCTGCGCGGGGGCAGGTTTCTCCGCGAGATTGATGAGCTCAGTGTAAAGTTTGTCGGGCGCGGTGATATCGTCGTAGGAGCGCACCCATTCGCCCGTGCGCAAATTTCCGAGCAGCACGACCGGCGCATTGTGGTTGGTGGCTTCGAGCGCCTTGAGCAGATTTTCAACCTTCTCCTTGTCGCCAGTGAGCAGACTCCAGCCGGGGCGCGCGCCAAATTGTTCACCCCACTGCTTCATCCGCGCGGGTGTATCTGTGACGGGATCGATGCTGATGGAAACGAGCGAGATATCCTTGCCGAGCCGTTCGCCGAGCCGGTCTTGAAGCTTGGCAAAGGCGGCCCCCATGACGGGACAGATGGCCCGGCAGGTAGTAAAGATAAAGTGGATCGCAACCGTCTTGTCGCCGAGCACGTCGCTCTTGAAGCGGACCTCCCGGCCATTCTGGTCCACGAGCGTTGGGTCGGGCACATCCAGAGTCTTCTGGGATGCCGCGGCCACGCCGAACAAGCTCCCAGAGTAGATCAACGCTGCGGTTAGAAAAAGTTTAAGATGCCTGATCAGCATGGCGCACGTGTTGTTCTACTCATTCTTCTTTGCCGCGGCGCTGACCGGGCTGGCCGGGGCAATCCGCAAAACTGGATAGTGCGGGCTCCCGAATTCGACGTTGAGCGAAAGGCATTGCGCGTGCGCGTAATAGACCCCCGCCTGGGGCGGCGCCACGGTCACACTATAGACGCCGTCTCCTTCCTCTTTCGCGATCTGGCGCGCATGCCAATTTCCCGGCGCCATGATCACGATCACCAGATCGCGCAGACCCGTGACCGGCTCGCTGGTTTTCTTGTCCGTGACCCGAAACTTAAATGTCGCGGTTGGGTCCCCTTTCGCGGGCATCGTCGGAACCAGCGGCGCGATTACTACCTTCGACGTGTTTCGATCGGCTTCGAGCTTGGGGTTGGGCGCGACGGATAATTCGAAGCCGTCCACAATCTTGGGCGAGTCGAGAAAAAAGATAACATCGTAAAGACCCGGCTTTCCGAGCTTGGCCACCGTCTCATAAACACCGGGAGTGCCGCGTTCGCGCAGGCTGCGATCGACCAACTGCACCGCCATTGGCTCGCGCTTGTAATTGTTGAAAGTGCCCATCGGCGCGGCCATTCCTTCTTTGTAAAAATAGATGGCGCGGTCACGCGTGTCGGCCACCAGGACAGCGCCTTCTCCCGGCACGGGAACGATGCGGGCCGCAGGGCTGTCGCGCCACTTCTCTCCGAGCGGCTGCTGGCCGGCGGGAAAGGTGACCACGGAAAGCGGCTGGCCGCGCCGGCCGAGCTGCGAAAGCGGGAGCATGAAAATCTCGGAGCTGCCGAGATGGTTGATGTAGGCGAGGTCGCGCGAAAACGTGATTTGAAAGGGCGCATTGCCTACTGTGCCGGTCTGGATGATTTCCGCGGACGACGCATCGATGACTTCGACGGTGTCCGTTTTCCGATTCACCGCGAGGAGGTGCCGCCCGCCGGGAGCCGCGGCAATGTCGGCGAGTCCGGGCTTCGTCCGAATGGTCTTCGTCAGCGTCAGTGTTTTTGCATCGAGCACGGCAATTTCGCCAGCGCCAGTGGCACACACGTAAAGCGCATCAGCCAATTCCGAATACGCGGCGGCGCCAGGCCCGCGACCAATCTTGATCTCTTTCACTTTCGCGAGCGCGCGCGTGTCGATGACGGAAACGGAATCATCCTCGTCATTGGTGACAAAGACGAAGGCGCTGTTGCCCGTCACCGTGACGGAATGATGGCCGCGGCCAACCGGCAGGGTAGCTACCGGCGCGAAAGTGTCCGCGCGGAATGCTGCGACGCTCGTGTCCGATGAGCCTTCGCCGGCCGCCCAGAGATATTGTCCATCGGGCTGGAGCGCGAGCCGCGCTGGGCGCAGCCCGGCTTCGATAAAATGCGACACTTCCCAGCGAGAAGTATCGATCGCCGCGATCTGCTTCTTTTCCGGAATTGAAACAAAGAGCTTCGCCTGGTCCTGCGTCATCACCCAGTCGTAGCCATTTGCCGGAAGCGGGATGAGGGCGAGGAGCTTTGTATTCCCAAAACCGAAAAGCGGATCGACGACGGAAATGGTCGTGTCGCTGTTCAACGCCAGGACGTAAAACGAATTCAAATCGAGATCGGCCTGGCCGAAGATGCCGCCGGTGAGGAAGCGTGCCGCCTTTACGGTGGCCGCGTTCGCCGCCGGGATTTCGCCCTCGGGGCGCAAGCTGAGCCAGGCGCGGGCGTTGGCGCCGCGGATCGGAACTTTCTCGGCCGGATCGGTGAGGGTGAAACGAAACCGCACCGCATCTCCTTCCTGAAACGATTCGCCGCGCGCGTCCGGAGCGGCCACTCGCGTCGCGTCAAACGTGACGCGGATTCCCTTGTCGATGACGGTGCGTCGCGGCGGTCCCGGATCGTTGGCGCCCGCAGCCAGGGGGGCAAAGCTGACGAGAAGCGACAGCGCCCAGGAGGAAAACGAAGTCATGCCCGGCAAGCTTGGGGTATTCCGAGGCACAGCGCGAGGGTATGGAATTTCTCTGTCGAGCTTCAATCTAATTTTGCCGGAATTTGCTTGGCACCGTGTTGTTTAGTTGGAAATGGTGGGCGCATGGCCGCACATCCTCCCGGCGAGACCGTCCGCTTTCGCAAGACCGGCTCGCCCCTTCCGGCGAAGCTGGCGCGGGTCGTGGCGGCACGCTTTCGCGGCGAACCGCGCGCCGCGCATTTAGCCGGCGCGTTCCTGGCGCTGAATCATTACGACCGGCGTTTTGCCATGGAACTGCTGTCACTCGGTCGCGGTCGTGGCGGCGCTTCGTGGAACCTCCGTTTGCTTTCCGCCATGATGCTGGCCGATCAATGTCTGCGGCTCACGGCTGACGCGGCCGTTGAGCTGACTTTTCTGTTTGGCAAACTGGGATTGCTGGCGCCCGGCGGGCGAACGGTGAATGCCGACGTGCTGCGCCAGGGCTATACGTCGGCCGAGCTTCCCGTATTCAGCACCGAGTTTCTGCGTCATCTAAACCGGCTCGCGCGAATCCACCGCAGGCTGCGCGGCTTTCGGACCACGGCGGAGGCGTGGGACGACTTTATCGTTGCCTCCCGCGATTCCTGCAAAGTGCCGCTCGCGCGGTATCTGTTCGGGCCGGCGGAAGTGGTGGAGCGCGTCGTTCAACAGCTGCAAGTCTCCCGGGGCTTGCCCTCGCCGCTGGAAGAGCTCGCCGAAAAGGAGGCGCAACGGTATCGGTCGCACCTTCCCGCGTATGAAGCTGAGATTGTGCACCTGCTCACCCAGAACGCGCACATCTATTGGAGCTGCGAACGGACTTCCTCCGAGATCAATCGGCTTGTTGAGAAGCCTCTTGGCGCCGTGGCCTGCGTGGTGAAACCGCCGGGCAGCGCGCTGGAATTCGAGATCAAGCGGACCGGCATTGGCGGACCATTTCCCCTTGGGGCCGTGCATATCGGTGTGAACGGCAATCCCGTGCCCCCATCGCATCGCCTGCAGGGAGGCGCCTCCACCGCTAGCTTGCGCTGGGAGTCGAACAACTCCGCGATCCTGTCGGAGGTCTATCGAGCGGTCCACCACCGCGAAGCACCCGTCTCCAAGGTGCTGACGCTCGCGACCTATCGCACCGTGCCCTGCCACAGGCGCGATGTGCACTTGCTCGATTACTTTACCCGTCCCGAAATTTTCGGGCCCGGTTTTCAAAAAATGCGGCAGCAGATGGAGCAGTGCGTTTCCGCGTACGATCAGCAATTCGGCGACGACTTTGCGCATCTGCCGGGGGATGTGGGGCTGACCGGTCGCTTTCTCTATCACGTGCTTCCATGCCAGGCGCTGCTGGCGCAGACCACCTCCTATCGGCTGGATACCCTTGCCGATTACTTCTCAGCCGCGGGCGCAGAGACCTATTTCCAGCGCGGGCTGAAGCGCGCGAGCCGTACCCTCGAAGAGGCACGCCACTTTGCCGACGCGCTGCTCGAGGAAGTCCTGGGCGTCTATGTGGCGCCCGAGGCAAGGTATGTGGATCATGGACAATACCTCGCCGCGGCCTTTGCCGTCCCGGCAAACCGGCGCCAGGCCGACGCCATGCACGCAGAGGCGATCTCGGATCTTGGCCAGCTCTGGGGCACGATCCTCGCCCTCGGCGGCTTTAGTCATGGAGAATCGTTCGTCGGCCGCAATATGGGTTTGAAGAGTTCGTTCGCCGGGGGCGAATGGACCTCGCGGCTCATCTCGATGGATCATGATAACTTGCACATGCCCGATGACGAGGAGGAGGTTTTCTGGGCGCACGGCGCGATGCGCACGGCGGAGCTGGATGAATCCGTCATCCGCGGCAATCCGGGACGCCCACGGCAATTGAACCGATGCGCCCTGTATTATCTGCAACAAATCTATCACCTCCATTCTGACGCCGCCGCCGCGAACAGCCGCCGTGGCCTGGAACTCGCCATGGACACTGCCTACCGCCAGACGCGCCGGGCGCTGGAATCCGAACCACGGATGCGGCAGCTCTTCTCGAGCTCGTATCTGCGGCATCTGCGCGATTGGCATGTAGTCGTGGCGGATTACCTGACTACCGTGCGCGGCAAAGCCGAGGCGGCCAAGTTCAAGGCCTGGAAGAAGCGCACCCAAGCCTATCTCACCGAACGCAAATATGGCGAGGTGGTGAAGAACTATTGCACGGCGCTGGAGGAGCACGGCGATTTCGTCCGGCGCTACTCGTTCCTTTACCTCCCGCCGCAGTCCTGATCGGCAAACAAGCCCGCGTTATGAAGATTCACCTCGTTTCGGGCCACCAGTATCCGGCGCGCCTTGCCGGCCTGAGCTCGACCCGAGTCGCCGATGTCCTGGCGCAGGGGCTGGCCGAACTCGGGCATCAGGTGAGCTACGAGTTGCCGTGCGAGCCCGCCGAGCCCCTGCCGGACGGAGTTCAACTCGTTCACGAACGGCGCTTCGACGTGGACATCATGTGGTTCAATGGATTCAAACTGGGGCGATTCTCAAGGACGCACGGGATTCCCTGGCTGAGAACCGTCCACGCGCCGGACAAGTCGTGGATTCCGCACGCTCGTGACAATTGGATGTTTGTCTCCGCGTCGCACGCGGCTTTCTTCAACCGGGAGCGTTATGTCCACAATGGCATCGACCCAAGTGAGTTCTGCTATGGCGAGCGGAAGGATGACTATTTCCTTTTTATGGTGGCCGATCTCTTGGCACTACAGCTCAAGGGCTTCCAGATAGCTCGAGAGCTGGTTCGTCGTTGCGGAATCCGCCTCGTGGTGGCGGGTGCGATCTCAGAAGGCGGGATGACCGAGCAATACGAGCGGATGTTTGCCGAAGACGGTATTCACTACGTCGGCCACGTCTCCGGCCGGCAGAAGGCGGAGTTGCTCTCCCGCGCCCGCGCGCTCCTTTTTCCGACGCAGGCCGATGAGGCCTTCGGCCTGGTCATCGCAGAGGCGTTGATGTCGGGCACGCCGGTCATCTGCAGCGATCGCGGCGCCTGTCCCGAGTTGGTCCGGCCCGAGACCGGAGTCATCTGCTCCACCTTTGAGGAATATCAGTCGGCGCTCGCCCAAGTGGACCGCATTTCGCCGCTCGCCTGCCGCATCTTTGCCTTGGAAAATTACCATTACCTCAGGATGGCGCGGGAGTATGTCGCCGAGTTCGAGAAGGAGATCGTCAATTGGGCGTCCCCGGCCTGGAGAGCAAAGGTGAGCGAATGCTCACGGTGGATGGACCTGGAGCTTCGGGGGCAGCGTTTCTCCGTGGGAATCCCTTAGAGTTCGTTGTCACGATAATGCGAGTATTGCTGGCGGCGACTCATGACTACCCGGCGCGCGAATCCGTGGGCAGCGGTTTGCGGCCCAAGGAGTTTCCTTCCGGCTCCGGCGCAGTGATGCACGATCTGATCGCCAAAGGCCTGGCGGAGCTCGGCCATGACGTTTTCTATCTGGTGCCACACACGGTGGGCCAGCGGGCGGCGATGGGCATCACGCTGATCGCTGAGCCGGTGCGCGACGCAGAGGTGCTGCACACCTATTCAAATTTCCATGAGGATCTGACGCACGAATGGCAATCGCAAGGCAAACCGTGGGTGACGACCTGGCATATGAACCACGAGGCCTATCCTGAATTGCGGCGTGCTTTGGAAGCGGGAGGAAAAGAGCGCCCGCCCTCGGGCGACAACTGGATCTTTGTCTCTGGCACTCTCGCCCGGTTGTATGGCCGTGAGCGATACGTGTGCAATGGCATCGATCCAGGAGAATATAGTTTCTCCGAAACCAAGGATGATTATCTGCTTTTCATGTCGTCGATGGACATGGGTCTCGCCAAGGGACTCGATGTAGCACTCTCGCTCTCGGCCCAATTGGGTTTCAAACTGGTGGTCGCAGGCACTTCTTCGGATCAGGAGCGGATAAATTGGGTCGCAGAGCTTTGCCGGCAGGCGAAAGCCGATTATGCCGGCGATGTGCGTGGCAGGGCCAAAGCGGATTTGCTCGCAGGAGCCAGGGCCTTCCTCTTTCCGACCAAGGTGGATGAGGGTTTTGGGCTCGGGATGGCTGAAGCGTTGATGTCAGGCACGCCCGTCATTTGCAGCAACCTGGGCGCATGTCCCGAAATCGTTTCCTCTGAAGTCGGGTTCGTCTGCGCCACGCCGCAGGACTATGTTGAGGCGATCGGCAGAATCGGCGAGATCTCCCCGGCCGCGTGCCGTGCCCGGGCCATGAGCGAGTATCATTACCTGCGAATGGCCCGCGATTACGCAAGGGAGTATCAGCGAGAAATTCTGCGCCACCGGTGACCGCGTGGGGAAACCGGCGGCCTCGCTCTTACGAGGGGAACGTGGCGATCACATCCAGCATGACGAGCGCTCCGTGGGGCAGATTTCCTTCGAACACGGTGCGGACGGGATTGCAGACGACCCGATCGTCCGGAAGCCAGGCAGCGTAAATCGGATCGACCTTCGCGAAATCATTCATATCGCTCAAGATCAGGGTGGATTTGATGATACCGGCCGTTGAGCAGCCGGACGCATTGAGCACGGCGGCGATATTGGCAAAGACGCGATTGGTCTGCGCTTCCAATCCCTCTTCCAACCGGCCCGTCTCGCGGTTTCTGCCAGTCTGTCCGGTGACGAAAACGAGATTGCCCGTGCGGATGGCTTGAGTGTAGGTGCCGATGGCCGGCGGAGCGGCGTTTGTCTGAATTCTAATCTTGTCTGGCATGGTCTTGGGGTGAGCTAATTTTGATAGCCGAGTGGTTGCGAGAAGGCAAGGAAAGGTGCTGTTCGCCTTCCCTGACGAGAGGCAGGACCTCCCTGCCGAAGCGGGTCACCTCGTCAACTTCGGGCCAGCCGGACATGATGAATTGGCTGACCCCGGCGCGCTTGTATTCGAGCAGGAGATCTGCGATTTCGCGAGGGGTCCCCAGGAGTGTGGTCCACACGGGACCGCACAACGAGACGAGCCCGGTCCAGAGTGGTCCCTCCATTGAGGTGTCTTGCTCTTGGGCGGAGTTCCGATACATCGTCGAATCGTCGCGTTGGTCCCGGCCCCTGCTTCTCATGGCGGCCTCACAATGCGGAATGAGCGATTCGGCGACCGCGACGGCTTCCTCTCTCGTCGGCCGGCCCAGAATGCAGAGCCGCAAACCGACCTCGACGCCCGCCGCGAGGCTTTTCGCGACGATCGGCCTGAGCGTTTCCGGATCCTCGGCGCAACGAAGCCAGCACGTGCCTTGAGAGTGCGCCAACTTTTCAGCCGCCTTCGAATGTCCGGAGATATAAATCTCAGGCGTTGTTCGATGGTGACCGAAAAAGGGAGTGTGGAAATGTCCTTGCTCGACACGATAGAACCGGCCTTGGAAATCGATGCGGGCAGTGCGGTCACGCCAGAAGGAATGACAAACCTCGAGAAATTCCTCCGCGCGGGCATACCGGTCATCATGTTCCAGAAAGTCGCCGTAAGCGTGCTGCTCGGCGCGCGAGCTCCCTGCGACCAAATTCAGGGCGATCCGCCCGTTCACCAGGGTGGAGAGGGTGTTGAACTGTTGCACGAAAGTCGTCGGCTGCGAGAGCCCTGAACGATAGGCCACGATGAACTTGAGCTTCTCCACCGATCGCCCAAGCGCGCAGCAAACAAACATCGGGTCGGGTTCGTAGCGGCTGAACGAGATCAGGACCGATTCGATCCCCGCCTGCTCGGCCGCCCGCGCAAAGCGCTCCCATCCCTCCAGGTCCGGCCTGGAGGCAGGGGAGTGTTCGAGCGCCTTTTCGACGCGAAAGCGCGCGGCCTCTTCGGGCGTCTTCATGGCTGCTCCACCGGCTTCGGGGAGCATCCAATGAAAACGCAATGGCCGTTGCTGCACGCCGAGACTCTAATTCAAAGACTCGACCTCATACGGCTCGCGCTTCGGCAGAACCCCGTGCGCTTTGGCCCATTCCTGCAAGGCCCACGGCTTGGTGTCGATGTCCGGGTAGCCTCCGAGCAATTGGCGGGCAATGAGATCGGCCCCGGCGAGGCGCAGCGGATCGGGAGGATCAAGATAAATTTCCGGTTTCATCCATCGGTAGGCGTAGCCGTAAATGATCACCTTCGAGGTGCGGCCGGAACGATTCGGGGCCGCCGTGTGGAAAATTCGATTCTCAAAGAGAAGTGCGTCTCCGGCGTCCATCTTCAGATCGCATACCTCAATCCCTTCCGGATCGACTGTGTCTTTTGGGATGACCAGCGGCACTTCCCGCACATGGGTGCCGCGCGCCATGAGGGTCAATCCGGAGGCGGGCCGGTGAAAATCCGTCAGACTATAGCTGACCTTGATCCCGGCGCGCGGCAGTCCGCGGTTTCCCAGATCTTCAGGTATGCGGATGTCACGATGCCAGCCGCGGCGGAAGCTTTCGCCGTTTGGGTTCTCCGGCCTTTTGTAAGTGAGGGATGTCGAATGAAGCTGAATGTTCGGTCCGAGCAACTGCACGATCAGCGGGACAACCGGCGAGCTGGTGACGAGATCGACCATCGCCTGCTCCTCCAGCAGACCGGGCCGCATATCGAGGTGATTGTATTCCGTTCGGTCGAATACGGGCGGCTTCTTGAGAAAAGAATGCGCGATCCGGTCGCCCGCTTCGAGTAATCGCCCCACCATTTCCTGATCGAGCGCCTGCTTGACCACGAGGAAGCCATCCTCATCGAACGATCGACGTTGCTCCGGGGTGAGCTGAACGAATTTCATAGCTTTCTTCTTTCAGTCCGATGTCAACACGATCGGAATTGATGATTTTCTGGCGATCATGTGACGCAGCCCAGGGCGATGCAATACTTTCTTGAGCACCTCCTATCGACATGCTTGGCGAGCCTGTCCAATCTTGAGAGGATCAACAGCACATGAAAGTCGAACCCCCGAGCGGTTTTAATCAGCACATTTTTTTCGAGGCGAAATCGGTCTTCTACGGAACGGACGACGGATACCAGGATGGATCTTGTACCGAGTTTCAGCTTTACGAAGATTTTTACCGGAGCGTCACGAGCGAGCGGCGCGAGAAGATTCACCTCGTCAGCGCCGTCGGGGGTCTTTACGGACTGAATCTAGTTTCCCTTTGGCGCCCGCGGGAGATTACGTTTTTCGACATCAACCCCCACGCGACCGCTTATTTCGAGCTCATTCGCAGGGTGTTCGCCGTCAGCTCGAGCAAGCAAGACTTTCTCGATCGGCTGAGCCACCAGGATTACGATGTCGATAATCCTGCGGAAGAGCTGATCCGGGAAAACCTGGCGTTGAAGCAACAGGGGAAATTACCGAGATCCAGAGGAGCGAGCTACAAGCGGTCCATCGAGGTGAGTTGGAAACACGCCCTCGACCACTTTGATCTAACCAAGGGCCTCCTGGTCGGCGTCCCGCTCCAGGTGCGCACGGAGAGCATTGACAGCGATAGTTTCAGCAACTTCGTCCGCCACTCGGAGAATGTCTGGCTCTACTGCTCGAACATCGTCGAGTTTACCTTCGGCGGCCTGCGCTTCGACCATCCCTCAAACGCAGCCCTGGTTTCCCTCGTCTATCCGGGCCAGATCGAGTTGCTCGACCTGGCCCCGTTTGGAGACCGCCCAGTCGAGGTGCGTCTCGAGATTCCGCTCAAAGCCGCCGTGGTGGGTGCAGCGCTGATTCCGGCCGATCCTCCGTCCGAGATCGCCGATGAGAAGGGCACCCAACTCGCAAATTTTTGCCGGGACGAACTCGGGCTGGCGCCGGGTGGCCGCCTCCTCGATATCGGCTGCAATTATGGGCGGCTGGCGATCGCTCTGGGCGACTATCTCGATAACGGGGGTGAATATGAAGGCTTCGATCCGCAGAGGGAGCATGTGCTCTGGGCCAGGCAAGAGTGGATGCCCAAGCACAAGAGCACCTCGTTGCACATCGCCAACATCCGCAATCGAATCTACAATCCCGGTGGGGCCATTAGCCCGACGGAGTTTCGCTTTCCGTATCAAGATGGAAGATTCGATGTGGCCGTCGCGCACTCGCTCTTTCCCTATTTCCTGCCTGAAGAGTTCGAACATTACGCGGCCGAGATCGCGCGGGTGCTGAAACCGGGCGGCCGGCTGCTGGCCACCTTCTTCTTCCTGGACGAGGAGGCCCGGGAGGTCACCCACTCATTGGCCGATCCACATTGTTTTCGATACCCCACCGGACCGATTACGACTACGGGGCCGAACCGTGGCGGCCTCGGCGCCTATGATGAAAAATATGTGCGCGAGGTTTTGCGCGAAGAGGGGATTGAGGCAGGGCCGCCAATCTTCGGCTCGTGGCGGGGACGGAGTGGCGGGCGCTTCTGGGAAGATGCGCTCGTCGGCATCAAGCGGCAATAAGATCAGGCGTGACGCGACAAGCCGCGCCCGCGATTCAGGGGACTGCGGCCATGGCATCGATCTGAACCAGGGCGCCGCCCGGAAGATTCTTCGACGCGAAAGCATTGCACGCAGGCAGGGGGATCGTCTCGCGCGCGGGACTCCATTGCGCATAGATCTCGTCCACCCGTTTGAAGTGTCCGATCTCGGAAAACATCAGCGTCACGGCGACGATGTCTTTCCTGCTGCATTGGGCCGCTGCCAGAATCGCGTCGAGATTTGCGAGCATCCGCTCGGTCTGCGCGTCAAGACCCTCAGCCAGAGCCCCAGTGGCCGGATCGCATCCGGTCTGGCCGCTCACATAGACCAGGTTCTCACAACGAATCGCCTGGGATTGGTGGGGGAGAGCGGGGACTGTATCGGCAACGATCTTGACTTTGTTTTCCATTACGAGAGTTCTCCGCATCGTTGCGTTTGCATTTGGAAAGTCAAGATTACCGATGGCCGGGTAGTGTCTTAATTTGAAGTAGGAAACTTTGCGCGGGCAATCTTGTATTGAATTGATAAGGGCGATGAAGTCCGCTATATGACGGTCCTTGGCAAGCTACCGATCACAAATGCGCTCTCGGCGGTTCGAGCTGCAATAACAAGTAGTAAGCAGAGATGAGCGAGGCACCCCAGTTGAATTTCAAAACGAATGGAAATGGCGGCGTCTACGGTGGTCGCAAAACAAAGCGTGTCGTCAAAAACGGACAACCAACGAACGAACTCGTCTTAAGCGCGTCCCTGGACGGCAACGATGACATATTTCCAAAGATTCTTGAGCTTTACGTTCGTCCCGGCAGTGTTGTCGCCGATATTACCTATGGGAAAGGAGTGTTCTGGCGGAACGTCCCGCCCGGAGCCTACAAACTGAGGGCAACCGACCTTCAGGGCGGTGTGGATTGCCGCAAATTGCCATACGAGAACGGTGAATTGGACTGTGTGGTGTTCGATCCTCCGTATATGCACACGCCCGGCGGCACCGCCCACACCTCGACGCACGCGCCATTTGAAAAGCACTATCGCAACAATGTGAGCGGGAATCAGACAACCAGTAAATATCACGAAGCGGTTCTCGATCTATACAGAGACGGAGGGCGTGAGGCATATCGCACCTTGAAGGAAAAGGGCGTCTTCATTGTAAAATGCCAAGACGAGGTGTGTGCGAACCGTCAGCGATTCACTCACGTTGAGATCATGCGCATATATGAGGAGATGGGATTCATTGCCGAAGACCTTTTCGTTGTTGTCCGAAGCAATCGCCCCGGTGTTAGCCGCATGGTGCGTCAGGTCCATGCGAGGAAAAACCATTCTTATTTTCTAGTGTTCTGGAAGCAGGACGGCGAAAACGACCGATGGCAACCGCCGAAGTGAACCCAATAAAGCTTCTAGTCGAGATCATTAAGGAACATGCTCCAAAAGATATTTGGCAGGGGTCGCCACTTGCCGGTTACAGAAAACTCGGCAACACGAATCGGGGCGAGATTGGTGAAGAATTTGTCCATCGATATTTGAAGCTATCAAAGATCGAAGCAAAGAGAGGTATTCGCACCTCACTCACCGACATGGGGATTTTGGAGAATCAGTTGGAAGTCAAGACGGCCTCGCTCGGGGCAAATGGAACTTTTCAGTTCAACCACGTTAGGTTGGACCGGAAATACCAATATCTTCTTTGCCTGGGCATTTGCCCCCAGAAAGTAGTGTTTAGCATGTGGCGCAAAGGCGACGTTGCCGAAGGAAGCGCCGGAAGCTTAGTCAGGATGGCCGAAGGGCAATCTGTGACGTACAAGCTCACGAAAAGGCTGGCCGAGATGAGGCCAATCAAGGAAATGCCCGCCGAAGTTCTCCGCCATCTTGCCCCAAATTCAAATTAGGATATTACCCATGGCCGCCGAACTTCCCTGCCAGTAATGGATGGGTTCGGATCACGCGCTGCACCTCGTACTCGATGAGAAAGTCCCGATAACTGCGCTCCTTGCAGCGGCCGTGGGCCGACCAGATGGCGGCCTCGCGGGAGCATCGATTGGAGCAGAAGCGGTGAAGGGGAATGGCCGCGCATTTTACCCGCGAGTCCTCGCTCGCCTGAAGCAGGGTGCATTGGTCCCAGAACCATTCCCCCGGCCGGTGCCCCTGGAGCGCCCCCGGATGGCAGTCCCATTTGGCCCAGCTATCCACCAACTCCCGCCCATCGCGGCGGACCAGCACAATCCCCGAAGGCGTGAAAAGATGCGGGTAGACCCGTCCCTCCCACACACCGTTCGTCATCAACAAGGCCGCTTGGTGGCCATCGAGCAGCGACCAGAGATCGCTGAGCGCGCACCGGACGAGCATGTCGGCATTAAACATGGCAAACCACGGCTCGTCCGGGAAAGTATCGAGCGCCCTTTGCAAGACCATCGTTTTGCGGCGCGCCATCTCCGCACGCAGCGAACCGTTCCCGGCGATCGCTGCACTCGTCACCAGGATCTGGGGGTGAGCTCGCTTCAGCTCCCGCTGCTGTGGGCCGCTCAAATTCACCGTATCCGCCAGCACTTGCTTGCGGGGCTCGTGCAAGGCGAGGGAACGGACCATCAGAAGACCCCAATGATAATAGACGCTGTCGAACTGGAGGACGATCATGATCGTGATCGTGATCGTCCGGGCTTACGATGCCACCAGGCTTTCGATGAGGTGTTCACGCTTCAGCCTTTCGTAAAGGCAGCCCGGGTCGTGCGCGGCGCTCTTGTCGCGCCCGCCGCGCCGCCACATCTCATTCCACAAATGGACGGCGTGCGTCTGCTCGCTGAAACAGAGATGAGCGGGCGAGAGCAGCGCTTCCCATTCATCATAGGCGAGCGGGCAAAACACCTCCGCGGCTTGCAAATGCGCGCCGAGCCCAAACTTGCTGATCGCACGCGCCATCAGCTTTGGGCCGAATTGGCCCCAAGCCGCACCGGCAGGGTCCGCGCAAGACAAACAGATGTGCCAGTTGAAGGCCATGATTTCGCTGCCGGCCGGCGCCTTGATCACCGCGCTCGCCGCCACCTCGCCGCCGGGGATTCGCTCGGCGGCAAAAACATAAGGTGCGTCGAACGCGAATGGCTCTAAGCAAACGACATCGGTATCGGCCCACCATCCGCCCTTCCGCAGGAGCAGGCGATAACGGAAGAAGTTCGAAAAACCGGCATAGCTCGGGTGCTGCCGGTATTGGAAAATCGCTGTTTTAGGCAGGATCTCCTCCGCATTCTTAAGGACCGCGCCCTTCGGCAAGCGGCCCACTTCGCCATAGCTGTAGAGATGGTAGACATGTCCGTGCGCGAGAAACGAGGCGATCGAAAGCTGCTCCACCGGCGAAAGCTCGCCGCCGATCCAAAGACTCTGGATGGGATCAGTCATGGAATCGTCCCCAGACACGGTCCCGCCGAGACGGGACCGCTATGGAGAAGACGAAGAAGAGCCTGGGCCGCTTTGCGTGACGAGCTTTTCCGCGGATGGTGGCTCCGTGGTAGCGACGGTGGCGGGGGTGACCCTGAACAAGCCCCACGTGCCGGCGATCCCGGCAGTCTGATAGGTCGTGTAGAGATAGTCGCCCGGAATTCTGTTTTGGCCGCCGGCGCTCGGGAAGAGCAGATCGAATTTCTGACCCACGCCAGCCTGCTGGGCGCCCTGTGTTTCCGAAAGCGGATTGAACCCGATCTTCGTTGAATCGGCGGTGTAGGGCTCTTCCTGCCACGGATGGCCCTGGACCATGAACACCGGCCCCGGCGTGACCGCGTTGCTCGTGGTCGTACCGGGGACGAGCAGCCGAAAGCGCACCGGGGTTCCGGCGGCGGCGGTGAACACCGGCGTCTCCGGATCGTTTGCCGGGTCATTCACCGTGTTGGAAAACGCCTGGGAAAACCCTTGCGGCGGAGGCTGCGGCAGCCGGCCCGGGCCGCGAAGACCAAATGGCTCCGAGCGATAATTGATCGCCCCGACGATGCTGTTGACGACGCCCGTAATCCAGGGACCGGTCGGGTAGGCTGAATTCGCCACCATGTTCTGGTTGACGACCACAAACTCCCGGAAGCTGTCGCCGCCGGGTGTTGTCACAGTAGCGGAGGCGTAAGTCTTGGTCTTTGGATTCACATCCTCGATCCAGGTGGAACCTTCCGGCTCGATAATCAAGGCACCCACCATGCCAAATTGCGACTGGAGCAAGGGGTCCGCGGAAGTAAGACTGGTGCCGCCGAACTCGACAGGCTTCTCTTCGAGCTTGTCACCACTCCACTTCAACTCGCCGGCGTACCAATAGAGTTCAAGCGGCTTCTGGCCGGGCGCGACCAGCGTCTCCATCGGATTGAACCCGACGAGCAGGCCATTGGCCTGGACCGGATCGTAGGAGACTAATTGCGGATGCAATCCGACCTTCGTGGAATTGAACATGACAGCTGCTGGATGGGTAAATCCGCCGAAGGGAGTGCCGACGGGAATGCCAAAGGGAGTGCCATAAGGAAGCCTCTGGGGTGTCGTGAACGCAGGATCATTTTTGTCGAAGTTGTTTTTCAGAGTCACCTTGATCCACTCGCCGGCCGCGGCGCGGAGAATCAACGGCTCGATGGGCATGCCTGCCTTCAGCTTTCCATCGGGACCGAGATCGTCCGAGCGGACATAGATGACAGCGGCGTTCGTCGAGAGCGCAGGGACGCGCGGGTTATAGACAAGTTTGCCGCCCGGGAGCGCGCTCGCTGTCACTGCGGTCACGTCGAAGTCCCGTGTGGGACGGCCCGCCTTCTTCGCGTCGGTATAGGCCAGCTGGAACAGACTTGTGTTCACGGACCCCGCCGGCGCTGGGTTGCTCGGTAGAGGCGTCAGGTTGGGAACTACCCCGCCATAGGCGCGCATGATGCCCCAGAGGCCGTTGTTCAAACCCACAATGTCGGAACTCGGCGAATAAAAGTAATCCGCAAACGGCGGCAGGTCCTTAACGGCCGGATCAGCGTGGGGAACGGCCGTTCCCGGCAGGTCGAAGATCATTTCGAAGTGTTCCGAGAGTCCCATCAGCTGTGCGTTGCGCCAGCCTGAGTTCGTATTGTCCGGCTCAAAGCGCCACTTCACTCCGTGAATTTGAAGGGCATGCGCCTGAGTATGAGCGCCGACGAGCGTGCGAATTTGCACGCGGTCGTTGACGTAGGCTTCCAGCAGCGGCGTGTAGGGATCCGTCCCCTTTGCGTTAGGGATCAGCGGAGTCTTTGGGTAGCCCGCTGTTTTTCCGTCCGGCTGGATATTGAGCTCCGCATCGGCTCGCTGGATGGTACTGCTACTGCTGAAGGCCAGCGCCAGGTCGGACTGATCGGGACTGACTGATGGCGCCGGAGAAGGTTGCGGTAGACCCACCCGGTACGGCACCGGCTCATTGCGATAGTTGAGCGAATACGTCCCGAGCTGGTTTTGGCTGACAAGTTGCGGAAACGGCCACCCATTTCCGCCGTTGGCTGGGTCTTGGGGCGCAGCGAGCGCGAAGTGCGGGTTCGAGAAACCAGGAAGCAGATCGGGCACATAAACCTGAAGACGCGGTGTATCCGGATTCGGCGGGGCTCCCTTTAAGGTGGCGCGGACGACGTATTTCGTCCCTCCGTTGATTTCGTTGGCCGCTTCCGTAATCGTCCAACTCTGGACTGTGGGCTCCGTGCCTGGAGGATTCTTCACCACGGTCGCATTCTTCGAGAGCGGAATACCGAACTCCAAGAACAGAGCCGGGAAGCCAGGTACCGGGAACGTCAGTGAACCCACGGTTTGTGTCCGGTCGAGCGGCAGCTTGGCCAGATCTAGATCCTTCATGTAGCCGAGGGCCACCACATCACTGATGCTCTGCGTGCCACCCGGCGGCGGGTCCACGTATTGTTGCAGGCTGTGCGCCTGAGCAACGTCAAACAAGGCAGAAGATTGGGTGTTTTGCGCAGGGTCGAACACTGGCGGAGAGGGGGGGGGCGGCGGGTCGGTTTTAGGCGGGTAATCGTCCTTGCTCGCGTAGGCCAGTTGCATGTCCTGGAATTCCAGCATGAACTCGCGATAACTATCCTGCGGGTTTTCCGGCACGATATACGCGTGCCAACTGGTCGGGCCGCCATCCGCGCGGGTATTCATCCGCTCCCCGCCCGGCAGGTACCACGCGGAGTTCTCCGGCTCGACGACCATGCCGGCGTAAAGGCCCGCCTGTTGATGCGTCGAGGGGCCGAAGTGGTCGTGGCTGAACACCGTCCGCAGCGTCCGATCCACTCCTTCGTTGTTGAGCAGGGCATCCACTTCCCACAACTGGATCGTCGTCTGGGCGCCGTTCCATTCTTCGGCATCGGGAACCATTGGCGCAAAGACCGAGCCCGGCCTTCCGGGCGGCTTATTCCACTGGGGGACGCCTTTATCAAGCTTGACGAAGGTGCTTCCGGGCGGCGGATAATAATCCCCCACGTGCTTTAAGGTTAGCGGCTCCTTTTTCGCCGCCGGATTTATGAAACCGGTTGCGGGGTCGAACGCATACATGCCGCCCTGGGCGTTGATCGAATCGATTCGTTCCTGCACTTCCTCAGGCGCGAACGTGCCGTCCTCATAGTTGAATCCGTTCCCGGCGCCGTCGGACGCCGTCACATCGAACTTCACCAGGTGGATATGCTGGCCCACGATATCCGTCGGCGTGCGCACCTGGAAATCGTCCAGCTCATAATAGGCCGGCAGCAGGTTCGTGTGCCAGAACTGGATGCTATCCGAAGTATTGGTGCGGAAGAAGAACGGCTCCGCCGGGCGCGTCTTATCAACCGTCGGGGCCACATCCTCCCACAGCGAGATCATGCGCTGCTGCGGATAGTGCCAGCCTTTCTTGTTCAAGATCGTGTCGACTTGAAAGACCGCGGCTTGATAGCGGCGCCGGTGGATATTGGCGTTGCCCTGGTCGTTCACGCCGGGATCCGCAAAGGGCGCGCCGTTGGTCGCCGGTAATCCATTGAGAATGAAATTTCCCAGCTCGCCGTTGGGCTCCGCCATCGGGCGCGTCCGGATGGCGTGTTCGTTCATCGCGGCAATTTCGACCGGCGTGCCCTCTTCCGGCACTTCCATGGCCGTCAAGGAACCAGCGCCGGAGACGATCTTGCCATCTTTGTCGCGGATGGCGGTGTCTTTGCTGAAATCCCAGCGGGTGTGAAATTCCTTCAGCACCTTGCCATCCAGGACGATGTGGCGCGGCAGGCCGCCATCGAGATGGATTCTTTCCCCTTTGTCGTCGAGGATCGGAAGGCGAGTGGTCGGATCCTCGAGCCAGGCGAAATCGAGCGGCGGGTGCGGCGGACGATGGCCGGAGACACCGGGAATGAAGAAGGGATAACCGGGGTTCCGATAGGTGCCATCCTTCTCCTTGTGGACGAGAACACGCCGGCCTTGCCCCTTCCCCGGAGTCAAGGGTGCGAGGTCGGTCAATTCCACCTTGGCCGGCATCGGCGCCATGGCCAGCGTCGGCAGCGGCACGATCGCCGGGATCGGTGTGCCGACGATGATTTCGCCATCAGGCAGCGCGCGGTTTACGCCCGTTTTCGGTTTGCCGTCGGCCTCGAGCAAAGTCCCTTCCTCGAAAACATCATGGACGCGCCAGAGCGCCCACATTCCCTGTGCAAAGTGAGGGTAAAAGTGGCAATGAAAGATCGAATCCCCCACCGTCTTATTGCGATTGCCGCTTCCATTATAGGTGATCTCCAAAGTGAAAGCGGACCCAGGCACGATGAGTTGGCTATCGAGGTAGGAACTGCTATCGCTATCGGGCGAGCGCAGCCATTGATGCGCGTGCAAGTGGTGAACGTGGGAGGGGCCGCCCCCCGCGTGAAGAATGCGAAACTTCACGTGGTCATTCATGTAGCTATGATAAACGTTCGACGGATCGTCCGGGAAAAAGGCTTTCGTCGCTTGCACCGGTGGCTCGGGCAGCGGGGCGAAATCGTCGATCGGGGGCGGGTTCACGCGGTCCAGGGGGCGAGTTCCAAATTGCCGGTGGAGCGACCCGGCCGGGACCTCCTTTTCCAGCGCGCGATGCTGGTCGGGCGGCCTGACGACCGCGTTGGTCGCGTTCGCTGGATGATCCACCACCATGGCCGGATCTCCCACCGCCCACGCGCTGAGGAAAAATTCCTCAAACTTCAAGTCGACCGAGTCTTTGTTTCCCATCGGTCCGACGCCCAGCCGATTCGCTATTACTTCCGGCCCGATCGCGCCCGAACCGTAGTTGATGGCAAAGTTATCCGCGCCGGCCAGAATTACGTTTTGTAAATTCGCGTTGTAAAAAGCCGAGAAGGCTTGGGTGGCAAAAAACGCCTGATGGTAAATGATCGTGTATTCGCGATACGGCTGGCGGCGGTCGGGAGAGGCTGGGATCTGCCGAAAGGTGGTGCTGGTATTGCTGAGCGCGAACCGGGCGGCGTTCGGCCCCGTAATCACCGCGGTGAGATCGCTATAAATCAGCTCGAGCTCGGCGTTGGAGATTTTCAGCGTCCAAGCTCCCGACCCGCCCGGGGGAGGAGTTGCCTCCACATAGAACGCGCGGCCCTGGTCGGTGATGAGCCAGCTGTAACGATATTGGTCAACGACCCGCGCGCCGGCCGAAAGGTCAATCTTCGGATTGAGGTCCGCGAAGATTTTCCGCAAATCGGTCGGAATAATTCCCGCATCGAGAGCCCTCAAGTCGTTAAGGTATGCGACGGGATTTTCCTTCTTTAAGGGTTTGTCATACAGGGGTGCGCCGATCGGTTTCGTTTGCAACATTTGCAGGACGGGGACCGGACGTCCGGAACGCTCGCGCGGCTTGCCGTCATCGAGATAAATGGCGTAGTAATTGATCAGTGGTTGCTTGGTCGCCGAGAGGATGCGCGAGTCGACCAGCTTGTCGCCCTTTTTCTCCTCGTTTACATAAACGGGAAGGCTGGAGACTTTGTCGGCAATGCGGTTCTCCATCGCTCTTGGCTTGAAACCCCTGGGGAGATCACGTTGCGCGTCGGCCTGTGGGGCCGCCGTGCCAGAGGCTTTTGCAGTCGGAGGCGCGCCTGGAGTTTCCACCCCCTGCGCATCTATCTTTTGCGAGAATTTCAGATCCTCCTGTCTCAGCGTCGCCTGCACGAGATCGTCATGGGTGATCTGGCTGCGATACCATTCCGCCCCCTCGGGCTCTACGTGGATCGCGCCAAACAAGCCCTGGTTGGCTTGATACGCCGCGCCCTGATGGGGTAGAGGCCCGCCCTCCATGTCCGCGCCGCTGTACAGGAGGAATGTTCCCTCTTCCTTCGCGGACCATTTATAGGTTTTGACCTCGCCGTTTTTCGCGAGGCTGTTCGCATTTTTTCCCACCCACGAGGAGGCGCTGTTGATGCCGGCTATGTCTCCGATCGTGTCGCCGAGCAGTTCCATGCCGGTTGAGTTGAGACCGGCCCAGCGGGTTGGATTCTGCGCCCTCCCCTCCGGGATGGCCGGCTGTGGACTGAGAAGGTTCGCGAAGGTGATCTCCAGGCAGTCCCCTTTGTTTGCCCGCAGGACCAGCGGACGCGCCCGCTTGTCGTCGCGCAAGCGTACGTAGCCGCAAAGCGGTCCGAGGTCGGCCGATTTCAGATCGTCGGGTAGCGGCTTACCGTCCGCGCTCTTCACCACGTCGCGGGCCAGCGCGTAGATCATCCCGCCGGGTTGCGCGGCGCCGAGCCGATTCCACATCCACGGCTGATCCAGTGCGACCACCTGCACTTTGATCGTGCGGTTGCAGATGGGCGGAGAGTCCTTCGCCGGCGCGGGGGACGCCTTCGCCGGTGTGGGGGCGACTTTCGCCGGTGTGGGAGAAACCTTCTTCGGCGCAGGGGAGACTTTCTTCGGCGCGGGGGAGACTTTCTTCGGCGGGGGAGAGACCTTGGCCGGCGTGGCGGCGATCAAAACCACTGTAAACGACAGGGTGACGAAAAAAAGGCACGTGCGGAGCGTGTGGGTCAATTTCATGGCGGCTACCTCTGATGGGCGGCTGCTCACGCAGCCGCGTTTGCGATTCTTCTTGGGAGATTTTTGGTTTCCCCGCACGGCGTGGTGCCGTGCGGGCTTTCGTTTTGCTTAGGCGGTGCCCCTTTCACTCGCAGGGGAGCCGCGAGCCGGCGGCTGAAGTGGTTCCGGGCGCGCACATTGGCAACTACCTAATGATCCAAGTCAGGCTTGGGCGTCCTACCTGCGTCCTTTTGAGCCTTTTTTCGGAGTTTTACCGCCCTTGCTGCCCTTCTTTCCCTTGCCTTTCTTCCCTTTGGCTTTCTTTCCCTTTTTCCCTTTCTTCCCGCCCTTCTTATCGATGGGATATCCTAAAGCCAGCGCGAGAGCGAGGAATAGGTCCTTCGCAGTTTTTTCATCCAGCACCACTGCTATGGGGCTGCCTCCGCCGGGCCGATAGCCTCCTTTCTTTCCCTTGCCGTCCTTGCCTCCCTTTGACCCCTTTTTTACCGATTTGGATTTTGTCTTGCTCATAGGTGTTCCTTTCGTGGGCGAGTTTTTTTATACCTCTAACCCGACACCCGAGATGGGCGACACCGGCAATTTCAGGGGTAAGATCAGGGGCCTACTGGCCGCAGTTTGCCGAAAATGGACTCGCTGCGTCAATCACATTAACAAAACTTTTTTTGACTTAATTTTTCGCGGTGCGTCACCTCACGGGAAGAAAGCCAGAGCGTTGGCCGTGACGAATCGAAGGTGCGCAGGCCTGGGCATTCCGGATTTCTCTCCGAGCATCCAATCCGCTACCCGGCACACCGCGACCGGACCGGTGTCGCCCAGCGGCGTGACCCCGGAGCTTACGGGCTCAAATGGTCCCACAACAAAATCTCGTAATACATTTTCGCCATCATGCGTTCATTCAGGTTCCACAAATTTTGCCGGGTCTTCCCTCTCAGGCTGTCTTGATGATAACCTCTCAGACTGTCCTGGTGATAACGGTATAACATTGAAATTTCCTCAGACACCGCAATGCGCAGATTGGCGTGGCAAAGGTAGAGGGCGGTCAACTTTGCCACTAATACATCTTCTACATTGACGAAATCGGGATGGTAGATCCCGTCGAATCGTTGGGCGCGGGGCAGCTTTTCCTTGTTATGTTTTCTCATTCCCGCGAGCGTACTCGGCTTCCACATAATCGACGCGACGGGGTAGGGGGCAATTCCCAGCGTGACATAGTCTCGGGCGGACATGGTCAAATCAGGTTCATGAATCCTCTCTGTCCCCTCGCGTAACACGACGATTCGGCCGAGAGCGGCACCCGCATCGGCCAGTTCGAGAGATTTTGCACGCGACGCTATGTCATACATGAGATCGTCGGAATGGAGCGGAGTGACTGAGTCTATGTTCTTGTACTCAGGAATTTTTTCGTGTCCGTCGAGCACTGCGTCGATGCCAAAATTGAGGGCGTTGGACGCGGTCTTGAGGTCGGTCCTTTTTCGCTCCCTCCGCAGATACCGTATCCTGCCGTCGTCGTATTTCTCCAGGACGCGCTTGATGCCTTCGGGATCGGTTGAGTCGTCATCGACGACAATATGGAGATGACTTGTTCCATTTGAACGAAGCCTGTTGACGCTGGCAACCGTCTTATCGAAAAGCTCCAATCGTGACGGGAACTCTGGCGATACGTACACTGGCGTAATGATTGCGATTAAGGTCATCGAAGACTCTGGGTGGGATTAAGCTTCCCCGGCTGGCCCTGAGAAAGGCAAAGGGCTGACCCTGGCGAATCAAAAATGCGGAGGCCTGGGCATTCCGCGTCGTCGCCGTCGCCAGTCAGCGCGGAAGTGGAAAGCGTGCGCAGGCCTGCTGTCGTCGCGGTAAAATACTCGCGGAAACGTCCCCGCCGCGCGCGCATCGGATAACGCTCCGTGTGATACTCCCGGCCGCTCAGCAGCAGGTCGCTATCGGCGTCATCCAAGTCCAGATAAGTGGCGAACGATCCCACCGCATCATACTCGGCGCATTTGACGAGACTGGCCGCGATCTCCATGCGTTTGCAGACCACGTTCGCATCGCTGACGATGAAATAGTCTTTCTCCGCTGCGAACCGGTCCAACGCCGCGACGCAGGCAAGCTCTCGCCCCGGCCCCGGCACGTGCGCGTATTCGCATCCGGGAGGCAGCGCCTCGCGTTGGAGGTGCGGCCGTTCATTCTGTTCCACGATGAACACCGAAAATAACGACCCGTACCATCGTGCCACATAACGGAGGTTCCTCACGCCTCGATCGTGATCGCCCGTTTCCCGATAGAGGATGATCGCCGTCGTGCGTTTTTCCACCGCCTTCATCCTGGCGCCGCCCAACGCCATCGAGTCGCGGATATACCAGTGAGTGCTGGGCACGCCCTGCGCGTCCGAATAGCTATCGTCCACCCATGCGAGGTGGGGCAGGAAGCAGTAGCACCGGAAGCGCCTTTGCAGGAACAAATTGTTCTTATCGACGGGATAGCGCTCGCGCTGGTTCAGGAAAACAAAAGCGTCATACACCGGCCGCCGGATAGCATACATGAAGGTAGAGAACGAAATCCGCAGCCGGCCCAGCCCCGGAGCCGCCGGCTCGGGCGGCTCATTGTGCAGGCAACCGAAGAAGAGCATGTCCCAGTCGGCAGGCAGCCAGCGCACGCGTTCCTGAAATTGCTCGTGAAATCCATCGGCAAAGACCACGTCGTCCTCCATAATCAGGACACTCTCCCGCTCCTGCGCGCGCGCCTCGCGCACCACGGCCAGGTGGCTCTGGAGACATCCGTACGCGCCGGACGAATAAGGCCAGCTCGCCGGCGTCCCGCCGCCGCCCCCATCCACCGCTGGAAACCGTTCCACCGCTCCCACCCCGGCTTCGGCAAAGCGCGTCTGCATGCGCTCCCATCGTTCGGGCCGCCGATCGAGATTGATGCAAACGCGATGCGGAAAGAACTTGGTAAGCGGGATGGATGGGTCGCTCATTGCTGTCTACTGTTTGGGAGACGTCCGCTCAAACATTTCTGATCAGGCAACAATGCTGCATCTCACCGTTGGCCGGCGGCAGAATCGTCGCCTGCGGCAGCAAGGACCTCATATGCGCTTCAGTACAAAAGACGTGACAGCTACGTAGTTTTTCCGGCTCGTAATCGCGAGTGGCCTCCGTCTCAACGTACAAGTCCTCTCCATTCACCAGCATTAGCCACCTGGCGTCCTGCATTTCCCGCATCATTTCCATCTTAATGTAGACCCCCGGGACTCGTCCCTTCGCCTTCTCGATTTCTCTCTCCAGCCGCCACCGGAAATTGTTCCACTCGCACCGGGCCGGCCAGGAGACGTAAAAGGGATCGATGAAGGTGAAGGCGAGCGTTCCATGCCTTCCAAGCAGTCCCCTCAACTGACCAATCAGATCGAGCATGTCGCTCGGCGGAGTACTGGTAAAAACCGAGTAAGCAACAATGTAGTCGAACCGCGTGTTTAACTTCGGGAGAGGGAGGCCGTGCACTCCGTGCGGATTGAAGAGGAAGCTAAGGCGATCGTAGAACAGCCAGTGCGCCCGGGGATACCGTGCCCGGCCTTGCTCCACCGACTCCCTGACCACGTCGATGCACCAGTAGCGCTCTTCATCGATGGTACAACTCGGATCCCGCAGGATGTTTCCAATGTTCCCGCCAAAATCCAAGACCTTCTTCCCATGCCATGCGGTTTCGCCCACTTGCTGCGCGAAATAGGTGAACTGTCCGACCTTCTTTGAGATAAACGGCGACGTCGCAGTCATATTCAAAGGATGTTGCCGCCCGCTGCATCGCGCGCTGGCCGCTCACCCGGCCAGCCGCGTGTAATCCGCCCAGGCGTCGGCCAGCGGGCGCTCCGATGGAGCCGGGGCGAAGTGCAACGTGTCGGGCCCCGCCCGGCCACGCGCGAGGATAAAGGGGGTTTGCTGCGAGGCGAGATCGTAGGCACTCGTCACGAAACGAACGATGAATCCGAGCCGCTGCGTGTCGGAACGATTCGGACGCGATCCATGGATGATCGCGGAATGATGCAGCGACATCTCGCCCTCGCGTAATTCCACCTCCACGGCGTCGGCCTCATTCACCTCCACTTGGATCTCCTGTCCTTGTTGCAGAAGATTGTTCGCATTCCCCTTCTCCTCGTGCGGCAAAACCCCTTCCCGATGCGAGCCCGGCACCACCCGCATACAACCATTCTCGATCGTGCTGTCGCGCAACGCGATCCAGGCGGAGGCGGAGGGCGTCAAATGCCAGTTCGAATAATAGTTATCCTGGTGCCAGGATACGAACGCCGGGTCGCGCGGATATTTGCAAAGCACCAGCGATCCCGCGAGGAGCAAGTCCGGCCCGAGAATTTCCTCCACCGCATCGAGCACCGCCGGTTCGGTCGCGAGACGATAAGCCCAGGCAAAGTGCATCGCCGGATGTCCGACCCGGCCGAGCTGGCGACCGGCGACGTGCTCCATCTCGGCAAAGCATTCCTGGTATGCAGCCGTCTTCTCCGGCGGCAGAACCGGGATGGGGAAAACAATTCCGTCCCGGTCAAACAGGGCGCGCGAATTCTCGGTAGTGGTCATGATTGGTGGTTGCGCCGGCCTCGTTGAGCGCGCTTTCTTTTTGGCGAATCAAGGGAAGAACATCCCTCCCGAAAATGATCATCTCTTCGAGTTTCGGCCAGCCCGAGATGATGAATTGAGTCACACCGATCCGCCCGTATTCGATAAACGCCGAAGCGACCTCCTCCGGGCTGCCCACGATCGCGATGGCCGCCCCGCCGTGACTCCGCACGGCGCCCGTCCAGAGCCAGGGCGTCGGCCAGTCCTCTTCCGCCATTTTGTAAATCTGCCGGAGGGAGACCGAGTCGCTCCGGCTCGCAAATTCGCGCTCCTGCTCCTTTTCACGCATGGCCGGGTCGAGGCTGGCGACCAGTGCCCTGGCCGCATCGATTGCCTCTTCCCGCGTCGGCCGGCAAATAACGCCCACCCGCACGCCGAGTTCCTTTCCCGCGTCCAGGACCGATTTGGATCCCACCAGCAAATTCGCCGGTGTGTCCGCGAGGCGTATCCAGCAGGAGCCTTGCGAGATGCTGAGCGCGCGCGCCGCTTCCGAGCCGCCGCCGATGAAGATGTAGGGGCTTGTCCCCGCTTTCGAAACGAACGGCGTATTCAACTGCCCTTCTTCGATCCGATAGTATTTGCCTCGAAAATTGACGGGACCGTCTTCCCGCCAAAAAGCATGGCAGATGGCGAGAAATTCCTCGGTACGCGGATAGCGTTCATCGTGGCTCAAGAAGTCTCCGTAGTAGCGTTGCTCCACGGGCGAATGCCCCGCGACGATATTCAAGCTGAGCCGGCCCTGGATGAGCGAGGAAAGCGTGTTCAGTTGCTGGACGAAGGTCGTTGGCGGGATCAGCCCCGAGCGGTACGCCACAATGAACTCGATCTTTTCCGTGGCCAGTCCGAGGGCCGCCGAGAGCAGGATCGGGTCCGGTTTCGTCGCGCCGATATCCGTAAGCAATCCGATGATGCCGCATTGCTCCGCGCGCCGGCAAAATTCCGCCTGCCGTTCCAGATCCGGCAGGCCGGTTTCGCGCCGCATTCCCTCGATCGCCCGCGTCATGTTCGGGGTCTCCCCGCCTTGCAACAGCCGCCAATGGAATTTGAGGTTCATGTCGGGATAAGTGCGTGCGATTCCTCCAGGCGCGGCCGCACTTCGCCGGCGAAACGCTTCATCTCTTCAATGTCCGGCCAACCCATGAACAGGAATTGGCTGATGCCCACCTCCCCGAAGGCGCGGATCGCTCCCGCTACTTCGTCGTACGAGCCGACCAGCGCGATCGCCGGCGCACCAAGATAAGGCACCGCGCCCGTCCAGAGCCAGGGCGTCAGCCAATCGCTGCCATTCCTCTCCGCCAGCGCGAGGGTTCCCGTAAAAGCCACCGAATCCGAGCGCGCCGAAAATTCCTCGTGCACCTGTCGCGCCTTGCCACCGACGCGGTCGAGCAGAGCGTAAGCATCGGAGACCGCTTCTTCCCGGCTCTGCCGCGCGATGATCGAAAGCAGCAGCCCGACTTCAGTCCCGCTTTCAAGTACACTCTGCAATCGAGGCGCCATCTCTTCAGGAGAACGCGGCAGCGTCCAGAGACAATCGGCGTGCCGCACCGCCAGTTTCAGCGCCGCGTCCGACGCGCCGCCGAGAAAAATTTCCGGCCCGCGCCGTTCGTGGGAGACAAAGGGCGTCTTCACCACCGCGTCTTCGATTTCGTAATAAGCGCCTTTGAAACTCACCGGCCCTTCTCCGGCCCAGAGCGCGCGGCAGATGGAGAGAAATTCGTCCGTGCGCGCGTAGCGCTCGTCGTGGCTCAGAAAATCGCCATACGCGCGTTGCTCTTTGGGCGTGTGGCCGCCGACGACATTCAGACAAATTCGCCCCTGCGTCAGCGCGGAAACGGTGTTGACCTGTTGGACGAACGAAGTCGGTGAGATGACTCCAGAGCGGACCGCGACCATGAACTTTACCTTCGACGTGAGGACGCCCAGCGCAGCGGCCAGCGCAATCGGATCGGGCCGGTGAAAGCCAAACGCCGTCAAGAGCGATTCTATCTCGCACGCCTCGGCCGCCTCGCAGTACGCGACGTGCGCGGCGAGATCGGGAACGCCATTGTAGGCCGCGCGCGCCGTAGCCCCTTTCAACTCCGCGCCGGCGCTCGACATGCTCCAGTGAAATCGAAGCCGTCGCGCGGCGTGCTGTTTGCCAGAAGCGGGCGGCTCACTCTGCAACATTGGCGCGGACATGGTTACTTTCGTCGACGTCGAATGGTCCTGCGCCATTCGCGGCTGCGGAAATCGCGGCTGCAGGAGCGGGCCGCCCTTCCAGATGAAAAAAGGAGACGTCGTGGGTTTTTCCGAGCGCTTCGCGTCCGATCGTGGCTAACAAATGATCGGCGTTATCGTGCCGCGCATAAATGGACAGGTCTCGGTAGATGCGCTCGATCGGGCTGGGCCGGATGAGACTGCGCGCGCCGCAAGCCTTGATGACGTGGTCCACCGTTTCCGCCGCCCACTTCTCCACCAGGAACCTGGCGCGGATGCCGGCGCGCATCGCTTCTCGCGAGCGTCCGGCATCCCACAGCCGCGAGACGTGTTCGAGATAAAGATGAGCGCACTCGATGTTCAAGGACATTTGGCCGAGCCGCTGCTCGACAAACGGATCGCTCTCCCGTTCATCTTTCGTGGCGTAGGCGTGGGCATATTCGTAGGCCGCTTCCGCGCCGCCCAGGAAAGTTGCGCCGTAGTGCGGGGCAAACCGGGTCTGCCATCCTTCCGCCAGATATTGTCCGGGCTGACCGAGCACATCCCGATCGGGGATGAAACAGCGATCGAACCGCGCGAGGTAGCTCACCGTCGCGCGCATCCCGATCGGCTCCCACCAGGAATCGTCGAACGAAACCGAGTTTTCGGCCAGATCGCAGACGAGCAGCAGCACGCCGCTGCTCGCGCCCGCGGCGTGGCGCGCCCCGCCCGGCCCCGCAATGTCGCACAGCAAAATCGCCTTCCGCGCGTGCCCCGCGCTGGTCGCGAAGACTTTCGTCCCGTCCACCACATAACCGCCCTCCACTCGCGTGACGTTCGTGCCGAAGCGCGCCTTTTGCCCGGGAATCCTCGATTGCGGTTCGCCGCTCCAGGCGACCCAGATTTCCCGCCCATCCACTATGCCTTTAAACCATCGCCTCTTTTGTTCCTCCGTCCCGAACGCGTCGATCAGCACCTGCGAATTCACGTGCCCCTCCCAGCAGCGCGCCATCGACATGTCTGCCTTGGCGATCTCCTTCGTCATCAGCCAGAGGCTGTAAACATCGCGGCCTGGCCCGAGTCCCTGGCCACCGAAACTTTCCGGCACGCAGGGCGCATGAAGGCCGGCGGCGAAAAGATCCTCGAAATCGTCCGCTGGAAAAATTGCCTCGCGGTCGTAGCGGTCCGCGCGCCCGGCAAATTTCTCTCGTGCCAATGCCGCCACCCGTTCGATCAATTCCTCGTGGCCGGCCGCGGCCGTGCTTGAGCCGGAGATCATGACTGCTCCTTGAAAAAGAACTCGCGATTGAAGTAGTCCGGGCGCCCGCTCGCGTCCTTGAAATGCGTGTATTGCGAGACGACGATCAAACCCTTCGCGCAATAGGCGGCCAGTGCCATTTCGAGAAACTCGAAATCGTATCTAGCGGTGAAGCCGTCGGCCTTCCGCGAGTTCACGTTCGGCGCAAATGGGTGCACCTGCGTTTTGCCGAGCGTTCGGCCGCCGCCTTCGATTGCCGCGATCGCTTCAATCGTGTAACCGGAAGCGCTTGGCCCCAAAGTGAAACGGCAAAGGCTGCGCGTGTCGCGATACGTATTGATCCACGTCCCGAGAAGGTCGGTCAGGTCGACTCCCGTCGCGTGGCCGGCCTCGCCCGGCTCGCTGCCCGAGGGCGTATCGTCGCGCTTGATTGCGGCAATCTCGTTCATGGGCGAAGCGGGCGTCATTGGTGGAAAAACTCCTTGGAAATAAAATTGGCGCGCCCACTGCCATCCTTGAAGCGATGGTAGGAATGAATGACCAGGACGCCGCGATTGTGAATGGCGGTCACCAGCGTCTCCTGCGAGCCGAAATCGTAGGTCAGCTCGAAACCGGCCACGATATTCCCGCTCACACCATAAGCGTAGGTCATCGCTGGGCGCTCTCCCCAATCGCGCGGGCCCGAGGCGCCCGCCCCAAAAGTTTGGACGCGCAAGTTTTTGCCATCCTCGCTGATGAGGATTTCCGAAATGCCGCGTGTCGCGCTGTTGGTGTTCTTCCAACGGCCGGCGAGCGAGGAGAGATCGAGCTCCGCCACCAGCGCTTCGCCTGACGCCGGCTGGCTTTCGTCGTTCACTTGAACTGGCTCTTTCATCGTAGTCATTGCGCGAATGATTCGTTGAGTGGTTGCGCAGGCGCTGTTTTTTTCCCAGCCCGAAAATTTGCCGGGGCGGGGCTGGCATCCGCGCCCAGGAGATCGCACGCCGGGATCCGCGGCATTTCGTCGCCGGTCATCAATTTGTATTGGCGCGCGGCCTGGGCAAGCAGGATGTCGCGTCCGTCGATGACGGTGTGCCCGCAGCTTCGTGCCAGGGCGCTCAGCGGCGTGGCGGGGGCGGCAAAAACCAGGTCTACGACTACGGACTTCCGCGGCATGGAGCTAACATCGACCGGCAACTCTTCCCCTTCCCGCCCCACTGGCGTGGCGTTGATGATCATGTCGTATTCCACGGCCGTGAATTGCGCGAGCGGCACGAACGGAAGGTCCAAAAGCTTTGATGCCCAGAGCCCACGGGCAGCGCTCCGGTTTACCAGGGTAACGTCCGCCCCGGCCCGGCGCAGCGCCGCGGCAATCGGACGGCCGGAGCCGCCGCAGCCGATGACGGCGACCCGCCTCTTTGCGCAAGCGATTCCCGCCGACTCCAAATTCATCAGCACGCCGTCAGCATCAGTCGTGTCCGCGTGCCATGCATCGCCGCGCCGGAACATCACGTTCGTCGATTCCGTTGTCCGGCTGAACGTCGAAATCTCCGCCCCGACCGCCAGGGCCGATTCTTTGTGCGGCGACGCCACGGTCACCCCGCGCACCCGGATGCCGATTGCCTCGAAGAGCGCGGTTTCCACCACCCCCTGCCAAAAGGCGTCGAACGATTCCACGGGAAAGCGCACGAAGAGCCGTGGGGCGCCCTGCGCGCGATAGGCCGCGTTGTGCAACTGAGGCGAGAGCGAACCGTTCACCGGTTTGCCCACGATCGCGCACAGTTCCGTTACGCGGTGCAAATCCGGCAGACCGTAATCGCGCACCATGGCCGAGAGATCCGTCGGCGATGGTCCCTGGCCGTTCGCGACAGTTCCAAAAACCACCGGCGCGCCGTAGCGCGCGGCGAGCGGCCGGGTCCAGGTCGCATTGGCACTCTCCGCATAGGCGATCACGTCGCGTCGCCCGGTGACGGCGAGAAACTGGATTGGCGCGAGGGCGGCCGCGACTTCCTCGCTTGTTGTCACGAACCGGTACAAGCGCGCCTCCGCCCGGCAAAACGAGGCGAGTAACTGCTTCAACGCCCCTGCTTCGGTTGCCTGGCCGTGCCACGAGATGACGCGCCGGTGCGGCGGAATCGCGGCCAGGATTGCGCGATCGAGGTCGCGCTCCCCCTCGAGTTCGATGAAATCGAAACGTTTGACCGCGGCCAGCAATCGGGTGCGGCGAGCATCGCGCTCGGTCGGGCCTTCTCCTCCTTCCAGCCTGCTTCGCAGCGCATAAAGCATCTTTCCGCCGCGTGCCGTGAGTCCGGCCGGCGCCGTGTCGCCCAACAGGTCAGCGCGCCACTCAATCCAGTCCGCATCCCCGCCGAGGCCGCCCGTCTGGCGCGCGGGCGGCGCGTGCATGGTTGCGATGATAGTCGCTGAGATGCTCATGTTTGCCGGCGCGTCTCCTCTCGCTCTCGCTGTTGGGCCATCGCCTCACAATGCCAGATCAACTCAGCGAAGAACAACTCCAGTTTCCCGGCGAAGACCCTTTCCAGGCCGCTGCTTTCGCCGGCCACCTCGTTTACCTTCGAGACCGCGATGAACTCAGGGATCGGCATACCTCCGACGGCCAGGGCGAGCAGCCGCAGTTGAGCGAGGCAACTGATCCCGCCATAGCCGCCGGCGGAAAC
>DASZDO010000032.1:0-5795 GCA_035941955.1 Chthoniobacterales bacterium | reverse complement strand
GCGGCGGCCAGGTCTGGGTTACAACCAACGGCGGTGCTTCGTGGACGAATCGTTCCGCCGGGCTACCGAACAACCCAATGCGAGCCGTGGTCTATGATGGCACGCGGCTGCTCGTCGGCGGCGGCCAGCTCTTCGGCACTCAAAACGTCGGCCTGTATGAATCGACCAACCTCGGCGCGAACTGGACTCCGCTGCACGATACCAGCTGGCCGAGGCTGGTAGTCTTCGACATCGCCGTCGATCCTGCCGATTCGCAGACAATCCTGGTGGCCACGGACGGCACCGGCGTCCATCGCACCACCGACGGCGGGGCAAGCTGGCAGATCGGCATCGGTGGGACCGGGGCGTTCGCCGGGCGTTCCCTGCGGTTCGACCCAGGCAGCTCAACCGAGCTGTTTCTCGGCACCAGTTCCCTGGCCGTCTTTCGTTCTACCGATGGCGGCGACACGTTTGCCAGCTCGTCGCGCGGCATCTCCTCAATCGATCTCTTTTCCATTCATGCCAACCCGCTCGATCCGGACGAACTGGCCGTCGCGTTCCAAGGTTCGAATAACGGAGGCGTGTTCTCTTCCACGGACGGTGGCGGCACCTGGACATTGGAGCCGGCGCCGCCGACCCGGTACAGCGCCGTGCGCTTCGCTCCCGACGGAACGCTTTATGCCATCTCCAGCGGTCCTTCGAGTGTTGCCCCGGAGGGCCTGTACCGGCGTGAAAACAATGGGAGTTGGACATCTCTCGGTCCCGACCAGGGCGCCTTGTTTGAATCCGATCTCGCCACGATGCGTTTTAGCATCAACGATCCGGCCCTAGTCCTGCTCGGCGGCGCCGACTTCGGAGTAGCCGGCTTCGAAGGCACGATCTGGCGCACCACCGATGCCGGCCAAACTTGGACCAAGGTGCACGAGTTCGGCGACTCTCAGCCGGTGACCGACATCGAGATCGTCGAGGACGGCCTCGATCAGGTCATGATTGCGTCGCACGACGACAGCAGCAGTGATCACGCCGGTGTGCTGCGCTCCACCGATGGCGGCTTGACGTGGTTGCCATCAGGGTCGGGTTTGCCGACCGCTTTTCTGCGCGGCCCCCGCCTGTGCGCCTCGCCTAACGACCCACAAGCGTTCTACTTTTCGGGGTGGCTCAGCTTCGCTTCCAGCGGCTTGTTTCGCACGAGTGACGGCGGCGTGACCTGGGTATCTACGGGCTGGACGGGAGCCGCCCGGGCCAATGACGTAGCCTGCCATCCCGACGTGCAACTGCTCTTCATCAGCCTGAGTGATGGATCTCAGGTCGTGCGCTCCACAGACGGGGGCGCGACGTTTTTGCCCTTCGCCGATGGGCTCGCGGGTGTCGTCACACCTCGCGAGCTGGCCTTCGCGGGTTACTCCCGGCTGGTGCTGGCAAGCGGCCAGGGAAGTTACAGGACCGAATTATTGGGCCTGCCGACACCGACACCAAGCCCGACGCCAACAGCCACGCCCAGTCCGACACCGACATCTACTCCCACTCCAACACCGACTGCTACACCAACGGTCACGCCCACGCCCAGTCCAACGGCTTCGCCCAGCCCGGCTCAGGCGTTGAATATTTCGACGCGGCTGCGAGTGGAAACCGGCGATAACGTGCTTATCGGCGGATTTATCATCACCGGCACCGCGCCCAAGAACGTGGCGCTGCGAGGGATCGGACCATCGCTGGCCGCCTCCGGCGTTGGCGATGTGCTGGCCGATCCAACCCTGGAGCTGCGGCTGGCCGGGGGCGCGTTGCTTTTCCAAAACGACAACTGGCAGGACAACCCCGCCCACGCGGCCCAACTCACCGCCCTTGGCCTCGCCCTTCAGCATCCTAACGAGTCAGGCATGGTCGCCACGCTCCCGCCTGGCTTTCCTTACACAACCATCCTGGCCGGGAACAGCGGCGGCACCGGCGTAGGTCTGGTGGAAATCTACGACACCAACCAGGCAGTGGATTCACAACTGGCCAACATCAGCACGCGTGGCTTTGTTCAGACGGGAAACAATGTCATGATCGGAGGGTTCATCCTCGGCGGCAGCAGTAACAACAGCCGGGTGGCGGTGCGTGGGATCGGGCCGTCGCTGGCCCTAAACGGTCTCAACCCAGTCCTGGCCGATCCGACCCTGGAGCTGCGCGACAGCAATGGCGCTCTTCTCGTCTCGAATGACGACTGGCAGGATGATCCGGCCTCGGCGTCGCAGCTATCTTTCCACGGTCTCGCTCCTCAAGACCCTGATGAGTCAGGCATCTTTGCGTCGCTCCCGCCGGGCGCTTTTACCGCCATCCTGGCGGGGAACAACGGCGGTGTGGGAATAGGCCTCGTCGAGATTTACAACGTGCAGTAGCGACGCCGCGGTCCGCGACCACGGCTACAACTCGACCGCCGCGATCGCCTCGATGAATGCGGGCAGATAGCGCTGCGCTTTGATCTCGCCCACCCCTCGAATCTTACGGCCGGCCTCGATTGACTTCGGCTTCAGCCGCGCGAAAGCCCGCAGGGTATCGTCCGGAAAAATCACGTAAGCCGGAACGTTTCCGTGTTCCCGCGCCAGCTCCAGGCGCACTTTTTTCAGCCGGTCGAAAACGGCGGCATCGACCGGGACCATCTCATCCAGCGCAGTCGCTCTTGCCTTTGCTTTGCGGTAGGCGCTCTTCTGGGAAGAGGTTGACTCCGCCCGCTGCGGCCAGCGCAATTCGTAATCCGTCCGCCCCTTCATTACCTCCTCGCCGAGCTTCGTTAGCGTCACCATCGGATATTCTCCGCCGCTCGAAACGAGCATGCCGGCATCCTGCAACTCACGCATGAGCTGGTTCAAATACGCGACCCCTTCGCTCTTCAACAGGCCGTAGGTGGAAAGCTGATCGAGCCGGGCCTGAATGATTTCGCGCGACCGGCTGCCCACCAGCGTCTGCACGATTCGCCCCCGGCCAAATCGCGGCTGCCAATCTTCGCCTCCGCGCATCGACATTCGCGCCACGCCGCTCAGCGCCTTTCGAATAATGAGCGCTTCGTCCTCGCTGGGGACGCGGGCGGGCGTCGCCGTTTCCAAACAAATATCGCAATTGCCGCAGCGCGCCGGGTCGGGCTCGCCAAAGTAGCGCAGAATGGCCTGTTGCCGGCAAGTTCGCGCGTAGGCGAAGTCGATCATTAGCTTCAACTTCGCGCGATCGCGCCGTTCCTTTTCCCGCAGCTTGGCCGCGTCGAGTTTCAGGTTGGGGCCGCGCACTTCCGGCTGGAGCAACCGCGTTCCGCGAACGCGCCGGCCCGGAATGTCGAAGCGATCGATGTACCCTTCGCGATCGAGCACATGGAGCGACGAGCTCAGCATCATGTCGTTCCCCTCCGAGCCCAGGCGCACCGCCATTTCTTTGATCGAGATCTGGAGCTCGTGCTTGTCGTCCGCCTCGCGCCGAAGCATCTCGTACGTCTGCACGATGAATTCGAGCGGCGGATTGCTCCCATCGATAAAGAATTCCTGCACCCGCGTATCGGCATGATTGAAAAACAGGTCGCAGGTAGCTGCTTCGCCATCGCGTCCGGCGCGGCCCGCCTCCTGATAGTAGGCCTCCACGCTTCCCGGCACGTCGAAATGCACGACGAAACGGATGTCCGACCGATCGATCCCCATCCCAAATGCGTTCGTCGCCACCACGATATCGCGCCGCCGCTCCATAAACTCGTTCTGCGCCTGCTCGCGCTCGTCGTCGCTCATCCCGCCGTGGTAGAGGATGCTCGAGATCTTCGCTGTCTTGAGCGTTTCGGCGACGGCCTCGACCCGCTTTCGGGTCGAGCAATAGACGATCCCGGTCTTGTTCTCGCGGATCAGCGCGTGCAAGCGTTCGTATTTTTGCGCTTCGTTGGCGACCGGCGAGATGAGCAATTTCAGATTCGGCCGCGCGAACCCCGCGACGAACTCACGCGGTTCGCGCAAACCAAGGTGCGTCAGGATATCGCGGCGCACTTCGGGCGTCGCCGTCGCGGTGAAGGCGGCAACCTGGGGGCGCCCAAGCGTTTCGAGCACTTGATCGAGCCGGAAATAATCCGGCCGGAAATCGTGGCCCCACATCGAGAGGCAATGCGCTTCGTCCACCGCGAAAAGCGCGATGGTGCTTTGCCCCAGCGCTTCCAGAAACGAGCGGCTGCGGAAGCGTTCCGGCGCGATGTAGACAAGTTTGAATTCGCCCCGGGCCAGCGCCCGGATCCGCTCGCGCTGCTCTTCGGGGTTGAGTGAGCTGTTAATCAACGTAGCGGAAATGCCGCGGCGTTGGAGCGCATCCACCTGGTCTTTCATCAGCGCGATCAAGGGCGAGACGACCACCGTGGTCCCCTCGAGCAGAAGCGCCGGGAGCTGATAGCAGAGCGACTTGCCGCCGCCGGTTGGCATCACCACCAGCGCATCGGCGCCTCCGGTGATGGCGGTGATCACTTCTTCCTGCGCGTCGAGAAACTCCCGAAAACCGAAATATTTTTCGAGAACGTCGTGAGGGGTCATGCGGATTGAGACTTTGGCGAATTGCAGACGGTCAGGCAAGTGCGCGCCCTAAACCCATCAGCGTGGCCCGCGAGATTTAACACTGTGTTTTTTACAGCGATAGGCATCGTCACTATCATCGCAGGATGGCCACACTACCATCTGACCAGATTTAGATGACGAGCGGGAGAGCGAGGGAGCACGCTTGGGCGCCGCGCTAAACTCGACGCCTTATGAAGGACCGTGAACCATCGGTTCCGGTGCCCAAATTGCTTTCCACGGGCATGGCGAACAAGCGCATTCGGCTTGCCCAGCCTGATCAAAAATCATACATTCTTGATCATGTTCCCCGTGATAGACGAAACAATGTTCGCCTTTAAAGACGAACATTCGTCTAATTCTCGTTAGATGCTAAACCGTCTCGCCATTGCAACGGTGTTGTTGATGTTATTTGCGCGCGCGCAATCATTGGCAGCAGACAGAGATTACTTGCAGCGCGGTGAGGAGGACCTCACCGCTGATTACCAAATCAAATACGATCGAGCAGTTCGCCACGTCCTCGCTCGCGGCTGGCGTAAAGACGTTGTCGTTCGCATGGTCAACATTCCGCCGTTTCGGCCGGAGTCGGTCGTCGGTATCGCGCGCACGTCCACTGGTTACAAAGCTTTTGAAGTGACGGCGTCAAAACACATTTGGTCAGAACTGGGCTTCGGGTCTAGCGACCCGAAGCGCAGGAAGGCAGACTACCGCACCATCAACCCCATTTTACACGAGCGGCACATTTCGGAGGCATTGTCGGCTCGCATCGCGGCGCTCTGGCGCCGCGTGCTCAGTGATTCGCGAAATTACGGAAAAGATAGCAGTGTATTCCTCGATACGGATCAGTTCACTTATCACGTCAGTTTTTTACCTAGCGAGCGACTTACAGCTTACGTGACCGGCTGGGGACCGCACAGTTTGGAGCTCATCCACGTCGGTAACGCGATCGTAAACCACGCAAGCGGAGCTCCCGAGGGCGAGTTAGCTAAAGCTATTGCGAAAGCTGAGAGGAAACTCGGCATCTAACCATGCGATGGAGCGAACGGCTGGCAGGCTCGGTTCCACACTTTTCATGAAACTCCATCCTCAACCCGCAGCCACGCGCTCTCCCGCCAGCCGTCGCTCATCTTGTTCTCGTTAGACCCATGTTCCTCGCGATGTTCAATCATGTGGCGCCGACCGCGTGAATCGGATTCGCTCTGGCAATCGCGTTTGGACTATGGTGGTTGCTCACACCACTTTCGGTCTTGCGGTTCTATTCACGGCTTGCAA
>DASZDO010000031.1:0-38237 GCA_035941955.1 Chthoniobacterales bacterium | reverse complement strand
GTCGGCTCGTCGGCGAACAGGATCTTGGGCCGATTGATGAAAGCGCGGGCCAGGGCGACGCGTTGCTGTTCGCCGCCCGAAAGTTGGGCCGGATAATGATCGACGCGCTCGGCCAGGCCGACCCGCCGGAGCAAATCCAATCCGAGATCGCGCGCGGTGCGATCGCCGCGCAGCTCCATCGGAACCGTGACGTTTTCCAACGCGGTCAGCGTCGGGATGAGCTGAAAATTTTGAAAAACAAACCCGACATGCTCATTGCGAATGCGGGCGCGTTCGTCCTCTCCCGCCTCGCCCAGGGTGATTCCGTTCAGCAGGACCGAGCCGGAGGTGGGCCGATCAAGCCCGGCGCAAAGACCGAGCAGCGTCGTCTTCCCGCTGCCGGATGGCCCGAGGATCGAGCAGGTCGCGCCCTGCGGCAGAACGAAGGAAATATCCTTGAGCACGGTCAGTTTGCCGGTGCCAGTCGGGTAGGTTTTCGTGAGACGCTGAACGTTGAGGATCGGGAATGCGGTCATTGACGGTAGGTGCGGGTTCGACTTGCTTACGCGAACATGATTCGCCGCGCATGAGGAAAACGATGCCAGCAATTTGCGGAATTGCGCTCAGCCTCTGCCTTTTTCCGGCAACAATTTTCTGCCAGACCACGAAGCCGGCGGTCGCGACCCCAACGAAAACGGTGGTCTTCCTGGGCGACAGTCTGACCGCGGGATTGGGCGTGCAACCGACCGAGGCTTTCCCGGCCTTGATCGCGGAGAAGATTCGCGCGGCGGGTTTGCCCTTCGAAATCCAGAATGCCGGCTTGAGTGGAGACACGAGCGCCGGCGCGCTTCGGCGGACCGACTGGTTGCTTCAACGCTCCATCGACGTGCTCGTGATCGCCCTTGGAGGAAACGACGGTTTGCGCGGGCAGCCGATAAGATCGCTCAAAGCCAACCTCCAGGCGATCATCGACAAAGCGAAGGCAAAAAATCCGGCCGTCAAAATTGTCATCGCCGGAATGCAGATTCCACCCAACCTGGGGGCGGAATACGCGGCCAGCTTTCAACGCGTCTATGCCGAGCTCGCGCGAGAGAATAACGCCGCGCTGATCCCCTTCCTGCTCGAAGGCGTCGGAGGCCAGCGCGATCTCAATCAGCAGGACCTGATTCACCCAACCGCGGCCGGACACCGGGTCATGGCCGATCTGGTCTGGCGAACACTCGAGCCGATTCTCCGAGAAAAATGAGCCGATTCCAAATCGAAGGTTCGAGGGCGCTGATCACCGGCGCTTCCGCCGGGCTCGGCCGCGAATTCGCGCGGCAGCTCGCGGGCCGCGCCGGCTCGCTGGTCCTGGTCGCGCGCCGGCGCGACCGGCTGGAAGAACTGCGCGACGAGCTCACGCGCAGCCACCCGAACTTGAACGTCCATGTTCGGGAAACCGATTTGTCGGACGATCGCGCTGTCGTCGATTTATGTGGTTGGCTGGAGCGCGAAAAGATTGCGGTCGATCTCTTGATCAATAACGCCGGGCTCGGCGATCTAGGAATGTTTGCAACCAGCGAACCTCACCGCGTGAAAGAAATGCTGGCCGTCAATGTCACGGCCCTGACGCTGCTGACGCGCCTGCTGCTTCCCGGGATGATCGCGCGAAAACGCGGCGCGATTCTCAACGTCAGCTCATCGGCCGGGTTCCTGCCTCTGGCGGGATTTGGGGTATACGCGGCGACGAAGGCCTACGTCACCAGTTTTTCCGAAGCGATTCGCGCCGAACTCCGCGGCACCGGCGTTACCGTCACCGCACTCTGTCCGGGTCCGGTCCACACCGAGTTCGCTGAAACCGCGCGCCGGCCGGTCGCAGGAGCACCGAAAACGGTTCCCGGGTTAAGTCACGTCTCCGCGGAGGAAGTCGTTCGCACCGGACTCGCCGCCGTGGAAAACGACCGCGCCCTCGCCATCCCCGGTTTCATCATGAAACTCGGGATGACGCTCGTCCGCATGACCCCGATGCCGCTCTTGCGGCTGGCGTCGCGGTTCACCGCGAAATAATTGGACGGAGTCTGTCCGGAAATTGGAACACAGGCTTTAAGTCTGTGTTCCGGACGCCTAGGCGATCTTTCTGGCGCTCACTTCTTCCGTGGATCGTCGGCGGGGTTGACGTAGGTGATGCCCCATGGGCCTTCGGCGTTCACTTGGATAATCGTCTCTTCCTTCGCGAAACCGAACATCGGACAGCCTTTCGGAAAAACTGCCACGCTGCCCGCCGGCATTTCTTTGAGCGCGGTCTTGTCGAACTTCTCGCCCTCGCCCATCGCGAACGCGCCCGAAATAACCGTCACCCTTTCATGCACGGGGTGGGTGTGGGGTGCGATAATGCCGCCGGCGGGAAGCTTGATTCGGAATCCGATGGGCTCGGCTTTCTTCACGTCGCCATATAAAATGCATACCTTCACTCCTGCGGGCAAAGCCGGGCTGTCCGTCCATTGCATCTCCGACGGCTGGACGATCGATGGCTTGTGCTCCTTGCTCTCCGGATCGGCCGCCAGGGATGTTGCGGGCAAGACGGCGAGCCAGAGGGCTAACGTAACGGGGAGCAGTAGTGCGGCGCTCATGAAGCTTTTCGTTTTTTCGCGTGTGGTTGTGTTCATGTGTTCTGTTTTGTCGTTTTTGGTTCTTTGCTGCTGCGTGGAGGATTACGTCGGCTACCCTCCTTTTCGGAACCAGCGGAGCGCTTCCTCCAGCTGGCTGGGCCGCACCTCGTGCCCGCCCGGGAACGTCGTGTGCCGGATGTTATTGAATCCCGTTCGTCGCATCGATTTTTCCACCTCGTTGTGGTGCGCCGGCGTCGCGATCAAGTCGTTCACGCCGTTGTTCAAGAAAATAGGCGTGCGGAGAAAGTCGTGGCCCGGCTTAAATCGTTGGTAGCCTTGGGTGATTCTCTCCTCGTTGATCCCATTGAGAAAAATTCCCGTAAGGCGATAGCCGCGCGCCGCCAGGAGCGGCGCGAGGTAGCTCGCCCGTTTCGCGCCGCCGGAATGGCCCACGCACACCATCGGCCATTTCACCGAACCGGGAAAGCTCCGGTTGAACGCATCCAGCGCCGCCAGCGTATGACCGGCACGCCAGCCGGAGCTGTCCTGCCGGGCCGGCTGCGGCCCATCGCCCGCGATCAGGACCCAGCCCGCCGCCAGCGCTGGGGGGCGGTAAAGCATCTTGAGAGCATCGCGATTCTGATGTTCGTAATCGCTCGACGAGAAGACCACCAGGACGGGCCAGGTTTTCTTCGGATCAAAACCGCGTGGCACCGCGAGCACGGCCACTGTGTGGGACGGAACCGCGTTGCCGCCTTCCGAGACGTAGGATTTTTCCAAATCGCTCAAGGGCACATTCGCGCTCACCGTGGCGGGAGGAGTAAAAGGCACGCCGGCAAAGTTCAAACCCGCGGGGAACGCGCTCGCGGAAAATGCGAGCCACGCGACCGCGCAGAAGATCGTGCTCTTCCTTTTTCCGCGCGTGGTCGTGTTCACCTGTTCACGCCGCGGCGGCACTCGCGGAAGAAAACTGCGTAACACGCGGTGACCACGTCGACCACATATCCGCACTCGGCCGATCCGCCGCGGCGAGAAATTGCTCGTTCTTGAAATCGCACAGGCTCGCGTGCCGAACGGTCTTACGCGTGTTGATCCCCGCGGTGTGGACCAGCCGATGATGCCAGAACACCACCGTGCCGGCGGGCCCGGACACTTCCACGGGGTGAATCTGCGCCTGCACGTCGGCCAAGGCATGGTCGAACGACGGCGCGCGGTCCTCGCCGCCGAGGCTGGCATGATGCTTCGCCATGATGCGGTGGCTAGCCGGCCAAACGGTGAACCCGCCGCCGTGTGGCAGCACGTCCGAAAGGTAGAGAACGACACCGACCTGGAACTTGTGGCGATCGCAATGGCCATCGGCGTGCCCCCGGCGTATGGGGAAAACCGGGTACAATCCCCGGACATATTCCGGCGGGAGTGGATCGCCGATCAGGTCCGCAACTGCGGCAACGATCTCGGCATTACCGGCGGTGAGATCGTAGACCCACTGCTGGCCGCGAAGGCACTCGCGAAATTTCACTCGCCCCTTGCGGTCCCTTACTGTTTGCGTCTTGCAGCAGTCTTTAAACGAGCCTGTCCAGGTCCTTGGTTTGCCCGGATCAAAGGAGGGCGGGCTGAGCTCCCAGACGGTCGCCGCGACACGTTCGACGGCTTCCGCTCGCACCGGCGTGTGAGCAACGCAATAGCCGAACGTCCGAAACGATCTGATCTGTTCATCCGAAAGCATGAAAGATTTCATCTTGTAACCGGCCTCTCATCATCTCACGAGAACAAAGATCACTCAGGCTTCCTTTTCTCGTCCGCCGCATGGAGGACCATGGTCCGTCCGACCGCGGGACCGACCAATGCGACTGACGACGTCGCAGGCAGCGCCTGGTCAGGCGTTGGACCGCCGTGCCGGATCATCGTTCTTCGCGCTGCGGGTAATCGTAAACTTCCCGTTGAGATTGTCGACGAAGACAAGACTGCCTGCCCCGATACGAAGCCTCTCAGCCATTCCAGGGTGGATCACCACAACGAGATTATCGCCTTGTATCTCGCCAATCCCGCGCGCCAGAGGAGCCAGCATGTCCCCGCCAGCTGCGAGAGGAATCTGGAGAGTCAGCTTTCCGTCGATGAGTTCGAGGGGGCCTTCGAGTGATATTTTGTCGGACATGACGATTGGCTCTCTACACCTAACGAGACACAAGATCAGCAACCCAGAATTTTTTCGGAGTTCGTTGCATCGTCTGGCTAGATCCGATGGTGATCAAAACAATAATTTGCCCTGCCCCGCCATCCACAAAAACCTGACGATAGCCCAGGCTTTCAACGCTGGGTCTAATCACAAGAAAAACCAAGTCCCACTGGGCCGAACGCCGCTGCCTCGCGGTATTCAAGACGCGCGTCCGGGTGAAACGCGCACTTCATCGGCCAACCGCGCGTCGGACCTCAGCAAGCACTTCCTCAGCGGGAACCGGCTGCACGCGGCCGGAACGAACATCATCCCTCCGTCGAATTGCCTCGGCCGCCCAAGCGCGCTGGACCTCGTCTCTCTCGCTCACATCGAGGCTCTCGACCATTCTCTCCGCGAGTAGAGCCCGTGAGGCCGGCGGAAGCTGCATCGCCTCGTCGGCGACCTGATCGAGTGTGAGTGACATGACCGCAAGTAACGTCCTCAGGGAAAAACCTCAAGCCAACGAATCGCTAACGGAACGCGGCGCGCTTAGGTTTGGTTCATTGCGCGCGTGGACTACAGCGTTTGGTGCAGCGGCGCGGCGGCAAACGCGACCGAAGCCCGGAATTCGTCCATGTCTCCGCCGAAGAAGTCGCCCGCACCGGAGAAAAGTGCAGATCGCGTCTTTGTCTGGTTGCGGAAGCGTAACGGCACCAAATGCGTTTCCAAGCAGGGTTTGAGAACGCGGAAAAACTGACTCCGGTACGCGGGCGCTCCGGACCGGAGCTCCGGTAAATTATTTGTACTTCACCGAGCAGCCATGGGGCTTGGTGCTGGCGTTGCTGACGGGCTTGCCGGCCATCGATTCGTCGAGCGCGACTTTGACGTAGTTGGTCGAGCTGGCGATGTCTTCGGGTTTCGACGACGGTTTGCTGTCGATGGCGCCCTGGTAAACCACTTTGCCTTCGGGGCTGATGACGAACATGTGGGGCGTGTTCTTCGCGCCGTAGGTTTGGCCGGCTTTTCCATCGGGATCGAGGAGGAGGGCGGTCGACTTGATTTTCCATTCGGTCATCTTCGCGTTGGCCTCATCGGCCGTTTGGTGGCCTTCCTTTCCGGGCGCGGAGGAATTGATCGTCAGCCAGACGACACCTTTGCCGGTAAATTCTTCCTGCAACTTCTGCATATTGCCGCTGCCGTAATGCTTCACCACGAAGGGACAGCCCGGATTGAACCATTCCAGGACGACGGTCTTGCCTTTGTATTGGGAAACGGACTGGGTCTTGCCCTTGGAATCTGAAACGGAAAAATCGGGCGCGGCCGCGCCGGTTGCCGGGGAATCGGCGGCGAAGAGAGCGGTGGAAGCGAGACAGGTCAGGGCGGTCAGGAGCAGTTTTGTTTTCATGTTTTATTCACCGGCAACTTGCGGGGTTATGGTTTCCAATTTTTCCAGGATCATGCTTTGCGTGAGCAACTCGGGAAAGACAATGGGAGCTTTGCCCGCCGGGTAGAGCACATACAATGGGACACCAGGCCGGCCAAATTGGTTCAAGATTTTCGTGATCGCGGGATCGGCATTGGTCCAATCGGCTTTAATCTTGACGATCCCGCGGCGTTGAAATGCTTCCCGAACCGCGTCGCTTTCGAGCACGGTGGCTTCGTTGAATTTGCAGGTCAGGCACCAGGCCGCGGTGAAATCGACGAAGACGGTGCGGCCCTGGCCGATTTCGCTCTGGAGACGCTCGGGCGTGAACGGTTGCCAGTCGCCGGCGAGCGGCGCTTCGGCGGAAGGGACCGTGGTGTCTTTGAATTTTTCGCCGAAATAAAAGCCGCTGCCGATTACGAGCATGAGCACGAGCAGGAGCGAGACGAGGCGAGTCGTGGACGATGCCGTCGGGACGATGAAGGCGCCTTTTATCCAGCAGGCCAGGCTCAAGGCGAGCAGGAAACAGGAAGTCCAGATGATTGCTTCGACGCCGCGCTGCGCCCCGATGACGGCAAGCAAGAAGAGCAGGGTCGCGAGAAGGAAGAAGCCCATCAATTGTTTCACGCGTTCCATCCAGGCGCCGGGTTTCGGCAGAAGGCGCAGCCAGGCGGGTTGCGCGGAAAGCAAGAGATAAGGCGAGCTCATGCCTGCGGCGATGGCGAGGAACATGACGAGAATCACCCAGCCGGGTTGGGTGAAGGCGAACCCGAGGGCCGTCCCCAGAAAGGGCGCGGTGCAGGGAGTCGCAAGGACGGTGGCGAAAACTCCCTGGAAAAACGAACCGGCGTCGCCTTCCCCCGCGGTCCAGCCGAGCAGGCCGCGGTTGGCGCTTTGCGGCAGTGAGATTTCGAAAACGCCGAACAAATTCAGCGCGAAAACGAGCACAACCGCGCTCATGAAAACGACGAAGTAAGGGTTCGTGAATTGGAAGGCCCAGGTGATTTCGCGGCCGAGCGATTTCAAGACGATGAGCAGAAGCGCAAGGCCGACGAACCAGGCGAAAATTCCTGCGATAAACGCGAGCCCGCTCCGCAAGATGCGCCCCCGGCTCTGGCCGGCGTGCTGAATAAACCCGAAAATCTTGAGCGAGATGACGGGCAGAACGCACGGCATCAGGTTGAGAATGAACCCGCCCAGAAATCCGAAGAGAAGGAATTTGCCGAGGCCAGAGATGTTTGGAGGCGCCACGCTTGCGGCCGGCGCGGGACCGATCCGGCTGAGCGTCCACGCGTTGCGGCCCAGCCCGTTCGCATCCTGACCGAAGACGACGATGCCGTTGAGCGACGATAATTTTGGGTCCTGAGTTTCAATCGGCACACGGAACGTGATTTTCCCGGCGGTCCCGCGTTCCACTTGTGGATGCCCCACCACCACCTTCTCGTCCGGCAACGGAAAAAAATCGGCGACCGGATAATTCGCCAGCGCGGCGCTTTCGACGGCGAGCAATAGCTCGGAGCCGTTGCGAGTCCAATTGGCGCTGGCGACGTTGCTCTCGGGCCAATCCTGCGGAAGCGAGCGCCGGTAGCGTGAGAATAACTCCTCATTGGCCGGAGCGTTTTGGTCGACCGGGAGCTCGAGCTGAAGTTTCGCCCCGCCCGGAATGCAGATCTTTTCGCAGACGAGCCAGTTGGCCTGTGCGGACAATTTCACTGTCGCACCCGTCAGAGAAGCGGGCGGAGTCAACTCCTGCATGAGCAAGACTTCGTCGTGATACCCGTAAACGTGGATATCACCGGGCTCCTTTAGTTTCAGCGGGATCGGCCATTGGATTTCGCCGGCTTTCCAGCCGGACGGCAAATCCCACTTAATCTCCGTGGGCAGGCCGGCGTCGCCGGGGAATTGCCAATAGGTGTGCCAATGGGGCGCCATGCGCAGAAGCACCCCGACCGTGATGGGCTCGCCTGGAACAACCGCGGTGGCTTCCGCCTTCAGTTCGGCCTGAACTAGCTCGCGCCCCTCGTAGGTCTGCCCATGACCGGCGTGCGCCAGGCCGATGAACAGGGCGAGCGCGAGAAGCGCGTTACGCAAAGGACAGCCTGCGGTCATACCCGTTACCTACCATCAGCGCATCCCCCCGGCAACGGGCCGGCCCTGGCTCGCAGTCTGCTGTGATTTAGCGTATGCGAACCGCTCTCATCTTATTTCTCGCAGGCGCTCTGGGCTGCGTTTTCCTGGTGCAAAAGCAGCGCGAGCACAAGACCGAAGCCGCCCTGGCCGCCACCCCGAAGATTACTCCACAGAACACGACGCCGCGTCCGGTCAGCGAACATAATTGGGCCAAGCGCGCGCTCGACAGGACGAAGGCCGTGACCGACCAGGTCGCCGCACAGCGAAAGGCCGACGGAAACACAGGCCGTTAAGGATCGCGCGAAGCGGAACGAAGGCGGCTCGACAGAGTCTCGCCCTACCAATGAATTTCCCCCGCTGGGCCAGCGCAGACGGCTCGACAGAGCCTCGCCCTGCCAATCAATTTCCCAATTGGGCCAGTTTCTGGCGAATGGCCGATATGAAATCGGCCGTGGAGAGCGCCGGCCCCACCATGGCGGCTGCCTCATCGGTGCCGAGTTTGGCCGTGTTCGCAAGAGGAGCGCCATTGTCCTTGGCGACAATTTCTCTTCCCCCGGCGTCCGTTTGAACGCGAAACCGTCCGTGCATGATCCCGACGAGGGGAATGAACTGGCTGTTATTGTGCTCCACGAATAGAATGTCGCGATCGCCCACCTTGAACCTGGGGGCGTCGGCTACTTCGATCGTTTCGTCACCCACCGTGCCTCCGAGCATCCGGATAGTGTAACTCTTTCCCGGCGCGCCCTTGATCGCATCTTCGACGCTGAAAGTGACATAGGTGACGATGTGCCGTTGCCCGCCATCACCCATCCACTCGGAACGTGTGTCGGTGACCGTTCCGTGGAAAATGAACTCGGCGTCGCGGACAAGCTGGTCGAAGGTGGGCGGAATGACCGTCGTGGCGCGAACGCTCACCAGGGCAAGGGCGGCGCACGACAGCAGAAAAAGAGGGCGAAGCAGTTTCATAAGCAGGAGTTTTGCTCTTAAGAGATCACGGATTGAGGTCGTAAACTTCGACCAACCCTACCCCGGTCGTATTGTTCACGCCACGAACGATTGCAGTGCAGCTTCCCGGCCCCAGGACGGCGATGATGGCCGACTCCAAATTATTTGAGGGCGGTATCGTAGTGGCAATAATTTCGCCGGCTTGCGCGCTATTGCTCCAGTCATCGTTCTCGGCCAGCAGATTGCCGTTGCCGTCATGCAAAGCCAGAATGGGATCCGCCAACACGCCCGTGATCACACCACCCAGCGATGGCCCAAGCGCCCGGACAATGACTCGTTTCAACGCGCTCCCCTGGACGATTAGACCGCCAATCATCGGTTCGTTTCCGACCCCCACGCGGCCGCGCGTAGAAATATTGACCAGCCTCGTCGTGTTGCTATCGAACTCGTACGCCTCCACCAAACCGATGCCTTGTCCGCCCAGATATCCGCTCACGACAGCCGTGTAGTTTCCCGGCCCAAGTGTGGCGATAATCGCCGATTCGAGCGGATCGGCCGGAGCCAGGCCGCTGGCCAGGATTTCGGCCATCTGCGAACCCGTTTGCCAGTCATCGTTGGTGGCGATCAATCCCTGTGCGCCATGCAACTCGAGGACTGGATCGGCTATGGCGCCCGGTAGACCAAGATCGGCGAGCGAGGGTCCAATGGCGCGCAAGATCACTTTCTTCGGCTGCGTTCCGCTGACCATGAAACCGCCGATCAGAACGTTGCTAGCGACGCCGACTTTCACCCGGGTCGAGATATTCGAGAGATGACTCGGAGAGGATGGAGGCGGCGTAGGAAGTGGCGTAGGGGTGGGAGTTGGCAGGCCAGGCGCGCCGTAGAGCGATTGCCCACCGGCGATATCGTCAGCCGACAGGACTTCCTGATTGCTCATGATCGAGTTCATCACCGCGACCACCTGCTGTCCGCCGCTATCCGGGTGTCCGAGCCCGAGCGCGTGACCCAGCTCGTGGAGAAAAACGCGCCGGATATCCGCGATGGCCGGCCCGGGACCGGGGAATTGGAGCGGGCCGCGGTAGGAATCAAAGGTTCGGGCCTGATTAAAGAGGATATCGGCTTCGACCATGGTCGAGCCCGAATACCGGTAATAGGTCACGGCGAGTGTGCTCCCGCCAAAGGGCTGGCCGAAAACGGTGCTGGCGAAAACGACGGAATTCAGTTGGTCGCCCGATGAGGCAGGAATGCCTGTGTCGAACAGGCTGGCCACCTGCATGCGCAGGATGTTCTGGCTCCACATCGTTGCCGCAGGCGCGACCGCGGCGTTCCAGGAAGGGCTTCCGTCCTCAAGCGGGAAGCCGGGGGTCCCCAGGTTCAATTGCAAAATCAGGACGGTGCCGGTGGGCCAACTCCGGCCGTGGAGGACATAAGCGGGCGAGGTCGTCGAGAATCCGGCAACCGCCGCGACCATGGCCAGCAAGGCGAACTTCACGGCGCGTCTTGGACGATTTATTTTTTCAAAGATGGAGAAGCTGTTCACGATAAAAACGAGAGTGATGCGCCGAGCAGGGTCACCTACTCTCCATAGCAAAAACCATACGCAGACCGCCAATATTCACCGGCTTTGTGACACCGTTCGAGGCAAGATGAAAACTAAGGCACGAGAAATATCTTACCCGAATAAGGATCTTTCACCTTGCTGCCGGGGCTGAAGCCACTCACGTCGACATAGCCCCCATTCGGATCGTAAGGACTGAAGACATAGCCGGCTTTACCCGGCACGGCCTTGGCCGTGGGGTATGACGTGGGCGGCGCGGTAACGCTGCGCGGCGCCGGGCTGGGCGAAGATCTTGGTGTCTCCCCGCTCGTGTTCCGTGTTACTCGCGGAGTGGAGGCGGGGCCTGGCTGAGTCTGCACCGCTGGTTGCTGCCGGCTCCTTGGCGGGGCATTTACGGTCCGGCCGGGAGTGACTGCATCCGACGACACCGTCGTCGTCGTCGTGGTAGTCCTCGTTTCTGAGCGGCCGGGCGGGCCTTGAACGTAATTAGCCGGCGCATCGATCACGCGAAACGATGATTCCGCTGTGTCGCGCCCTCCTCCACAACCGCTGAGAAGGATTGTTCCCAGGAGCAGAATCCGTCGACCGGTTTTCACCGGGCTACTCTTATCTCGCATCAGCGCCCCTGCCAGAAAATTTCTTGAGCACCTGAGTGTGGCAAATTGCCAACCTGAGGCGCCCGAAGCACTGCTTCGATTTATTCCCGACAACAATCACCCCGCGCTGCTCTTCACATCCCCGATGAAATCATCAATATCTTTTTCCGTGACCGACCAGGAACACATCAACCGATAAATGTCGGGCTCGATGAATTTGTAAAAATGCCAGCCGCGGCCATGAAGCTGCCCGACGATCTGGTCCGGCATGCGCAAGAAAACAGCACTCGCCTCGCGCGGAAATACCGGACTCACTCCCAGAACAGCGGTCAACTTCTCCGCCAGCATCCTGGCGCGCTCGTTGGCTCGGCGGGCGTTGTCCAGCCAAACGCTGTTGCTCAGGAGCCCTGTCCACGGAGCGGCGAGAAAGCGCATCTTCGACGCAAGCTGCCCCGCCTGTTTCGCGCGGTAATCGAATTCGAGCGCCAGTTCCTTCTTGAAGAAAACGACCAGCTCGCCGGCAGCCGTTCCATTTTTTGTCCCGCCGAAGCAAAGGGCATCGACGCCCGCTTCCCAAGTGATCGCCTTCGGCGCGCAATCGAGCGCCGCGACGGCATTGGCAAAGCGCGCGCCATCCATGTGCAGGAAAAGCGAGCGCTCGCGGGCGAACTCCGCGATTCTCTCGATCTCATCGCGCCGATAAACCGTCCCCAGCTCGGTTGACTGCGTGATGCTGATGACCCGGGGTTTCGGCGAATGCACCCCGTGTTGCCGCAGAATCGTCGCTTCAACCTGCGCCAGGTCCAGCTTTCCATTGGCGCCCGGCGTCGGAAGAAGCTTCGAGCCGCCGGAGAAAAATTCGGGAGCCCCGCATTCGTCCGTTTCGATGTGGGCCTGTTCGTGGCAAATGACGCTGTGATACGAGCGGCCAAGCTGTGCGAGCGCCAGCGCGTTCGCCGTCGTTCCGTTGAAGACAAGAAACACTTCGCAGTCGATTTCGAAGATCTCGCGCACGCGCTCGACAACGCGCCGGGTCCACTTGTCTTCTCCGTAGGAGGGAACATTTTCGGCGTTCGCTTCCGCCAAGGCGGCCCAAGCCTCCGGGCAAATGGCCGCCGTGTTGTCGCTCTCGAATTGGTATCGGTCGGTCCCGGCGGCCATGGCGAGGTTTCCTACGCGACTTACCGGCGCGGAGCAAACCCGGATCACACGGCCGCAACCGCCGGATAAAAGAGCGCCTGGCCAGAAGTTCCGATTGTTACCTCGGAATTCCGCCAGGCACACTCCACTGCCCGCGTCCTAACTCCTATGTGCAACCGCGGAGCAGAAAAATAATAAACAGAATCGGAATGGGTATTCCCAGGAGCCACAACAAAATGTACCCTGACGCCCCCACTTGTTCGATTCGCTCTTTGAGTTTCATATCGATTCAGTCCCTTTCGTCATTATCATTTCGCAGGAGAAAGCCTTAATGAGCGTAAAATCTTCCCACCGTAGTTTTCCGGGACGCGGATCGTCTTTGCCCAATTTCAGCGGCGGCGTTAGTATCGCCCCATGAGTTCTCTGCAAGGCGAGATCGAGCAGCGGGGCGAGCGGATTTTCGAGCTGGTCGACCGGAATCCCGAATCCATTTTCTCCAAAGCCGGCTTTTACCAGCGGATGATGGCGTTCTCGATGCGGGACGAGCATTTCAAGGTGCAAATGTTCCGCTTCGTCGATGTGCTCGCGTCGCTCCGCAGCTCACGCGACATCGTCCAGCATCTGGAGGAATATTTTGCGGATATGCGCAACGGCTTCCTGCCGTTCCTGGACACCGGTCTGCGCGCCGCGCGCATACTTCCCTGGCTCACCGCCCCGATTCTGCGCTGGAACGTTTCCGGCATGGCGCGGCAATTCATCGCCGGTCGAAATCCGGACGACGTCATGAAAATGCTGCGGAAGCGGCGGAAGGAAAGAATCGGATTCACGGTCGATCTGCTGGGCGAAGCGGTCGTGAGCGGACAGGAGGCGGACGAATACGCCGCGCGCTGTTTCCACTTGCTCGACGGCCTGGCCCGGCAGACCCGCGGCTGGACTGATCCGCTCGGCAAGAATGAGGGGCTTTTTCCAGTCGTGAACGTTTCGGTGAAAATCTCCGCGCTCTATTCGCAGATGAATCCGGCCGACCCGGAGGACGCGATCGCCCATCTCGCGCCGAAGTTGCGCCCCATCCTGCGCCGCGCGCGCGAAGTCGCCGCCTTTGTGAACTTCGACATGGAAAGTTACGCGCACAAAAACACCACGCTCGAGCTCTTCCGAACGCTCTTCGCCGAGCCGGAATTCCAGGACTGGCCGCACGCCGGCATCGTCATTCAAGCATACTTGCGCGACGCCGAGCGCGATTTGCGCGATCTGCTCGATTGGGGCCGCGCGCGAGGCACGCGCTTTACCGTCCGGCTCGTCAAAGGCGCTTATTGGGATTACGAGAAAATCAAGGCGGCCCAGAACGGCTGGCGCTGTCCCGTCTTCCTGCAAAAGCCGGAAAGCGACGCCTGTTTCGAAAGGTGCACGCGCATCCTGCTCGACAACGAATCGATCGTCACGGCCGCCTTCGGATCGCATAACGTTCGCAGCATCGCGCACGCGCAGGCCTACGCCGAACAGCTCGGGATCGATAAGAGCCGCTTCGAGTTCCAGTTGCTCTACGGTATGGCCGGGCCGATCAAGCGCGCGCTCGTCGAGATGGGTTATCGCGTTCGCGAATATTGCCCCGTCGGCGAATTGCTGCCCGGCATGTCGTATCTCGTCCGGCGTTTGCTCGAAAACACCTCGAACGAAGGATTCCTGAAGGCGAAATTTTCCGATAAAGCCTCCGCTACCCAACTCCTGCGCGACCCCAAATCCCTAATTGGAGGGACGCCCGCCGCCAGCACTGAGCGGAGTCGCAGCGTGGCGTCCGCCGAATCCTCCCCCTCCCCCGCCGCCCAATCCCGCAACGGCGCGACACTCGACACTCCGCCCGGGGATTCCTACGAAAACGCGCCGCTGGTGAATTTCGTGCACCCCATCAGCCAGGAGAAAATGTATACCGCGCTCCGCGAAGTGCGCGGCCGTTTGGGTCAGAAATATCCCATTATCATCAACGGCAAAAAGATTTGGACCGACAGCCTCATTAACTCCATCAATCCCAGCTCGCCGAAACAAGTCGTCGGCGCCGTCGCGGAAGCCGGGATTCCGGAGGCGGAAGCCGCCGTCGCCGCCGCGCGAAAAGCCTTCGACCATTGGTGCCGCGTCAGCATCGAGCATCGCGCCGAATTACTCGAGCGCGTGGCCTCCATCATGGATCGCCGGCGCTTCGAGCTTTCCGCCCTCGAAGTTTTCGAGGTGGGCAAACCGTGGGCCGAAGCCGACGGCGATATCCGCGAGGCGATCGATTTCCTCCTCTTTTACGCGCAACAAATGCGCCTGCGCGGTCTGCCGCGGCTCACCCAGCACGTGCCCGGCGAAGAGAGCTATCAGCATTACTGGCCCCGTGGCGTCGCACTCGTCATCGCTCCCTGGAATTTTCCGATGGCGATTCTGACCGGCATGGTTTCCGCCGCGCTGGTCACGGGCAACACCGTGATCATGAAGCCCGCGGAACAATCGGCTGTTTGTGGCGCGATGGTGATGGAAATGTTCGAGGAAGCGGGGGTGCCGCCGGGCGTCCTCAATTTCCTCCCGGGCAAAGGCCGGGTCATCGGCCAGCATCTCGTCGATCATAAAGACGTCCACATGATCGCGTTCACCGGTTCGCGCGAAGTAGGGCTGAGAATTTGGGAGAGCGCGGGCAAGACTCTTCCCGGCCAGCTCGAATTGAAACGCGTCGTCTGCGAAATGGGCGGCAAGAATGCCGTCATCATCGATTCGGACGCCGATCTCGACGAAGCGATCGTCGACACGATTTATTCCGCCTTCGGCTATCAGGGCCAGAAATGTTCCGCCTGCTCGCGCCTGATTGTGCTCGACGAGAACTACGATCGCGTCATCAAGCGCCTGGTGGAAGCCGCGGCAAGCCTGCGGGTCGGCAATCCCGAAACGCCCGGCATCATGGTCGGCCCTGTCATCGATGAGACCGCGTACCGCCGCATGCTGGAGACGATCGAAGCCGGGAAAAAGGAAGCGACCCTCGCCTTTCAAGGAAACGTGCCGGCCGAAGGGTTCTTTGTCCCACCCACAATTTTCACCAACGTGAAACCGGCGATGCGCCTCTCGTGCGAGGAGATTTTTGGCCCGGTCTTAAGCGTCCTCCGCGTGCGCGACCTCGACGAAGCCATCCGCGTCGCCAACGATACCGATTACGCCCTGACCGCCGGATTTTTCTCTCGCAGTCCCGCGAACATCGAGCGCGTCAAGGCGGAGCTGATCGCGGGCAACGTTTACATCAATCGCTCCTGCACCGGCGCCGTCGTCGGGCGCCATCCCTTCGGTGGATTCAAGATGTCCGGCGGCGGAACCAAAGCCGGCGGCGGCGATTATCTCCTCCAATTCCTGGTCCCGCGCGTCGTCACCGAAAACATTATGCGCCACGGCTTCGCCCCCGATACGACGCCGGAGTTTCGCCCACCGTTTGGGTCTGGCGCCACGTAAGCGACGCAAAGGCTCGAACGCGCCTCCGCCCACTCGATGCTCTACGTCGTCGCTACGCCCATTGGAAATCTCGAAGACATCACATTGCGCGCGCTCGAAGCGCTGAAATCGGCGGACGTAATTGCGGCGGAGGACACGCGGCATTCCGGAAATCTGCTCCGGCACTTCGAGATCCGGAAACCGCTCATCAGTTATCACGAACATAACGAAGCGATGCGGGCGGAACAGCTCGCGGAGCGATTGGCCGCAGGGGAGAATGTCGCGCTGATCACCGATGCCGGCATGCCCGGCCTGTCGGACCCGGGTGCGCGTCTAATTCGAAAATGCATCGAGCGCGAATTGCCGTACACGATCGTGCCCGGCGTTTCGGCGATTCTGACTGCGCTGGTTGGCTCGGGAATTTCGGTCGACCAGTTTTGTTTTCGCGGTTTCCTGCCGGTGAAGAGCGGCCAGCGGGAGCGCGAGCTGCGCGCGGCCTTGGAGCGCGAGGAAACGTCCGTCTTCTTCGAATCGCCCTACCGGATCCTGAAAACCCTCGCCGCGTGTGCGGTGATCATGCCGAATCGGCAACTGTGCGTGGCGCGGGAGCTGACGAAGAAGTTCGAAGAGTTCCGGCGCGGAACGGCGGCCGAGTTGCTGGCGCATTACGAGGCGCGCCCAGCCAAGGGCGAGATCACGCTGGTGATCTCAGGTCGCGATAGCTGAGCCGTTCGGCCCGTGCGCAACGCGCTCCAAACTCGTGATAAGAAGAGGCGACAGAAAGTGCATACCACCCTCCGAATCCTCGATCACCACCTGCGTCTGTTCGTTCGAAGCCGCCAAAACGAAATCCGGATGATCCACCCGGTATTCCTTGCCGTCAGCCATTCGAATGATGAAGGACTCAAACGGCGTCGCGTGCAAGAGTTCGCGAACCCGCGGTTTCATTCCCGAATGTTAGAGCAAAGCGCCAAATTTGTCACGTGCGGCAAGTCCGCCCGCCTTCAACGTTTTACTTGTCAAACTCGTACCTGTGTGTGAATTTGCGCGGCTTTTCCCCCGAAGTATTTCTCGTATGGCTTACGCAATTATCAAAACAGGCGGCAGGCAACATCGTGTTGCAGAGGGCGACATCATCGATGTCGATCTTCTTGAAGGAGAAGCCGGCAAGGAAACGACCTTCGGCGATGTCTTATTTCACGGCGACGGCGACAAACTGACGCACGGCAGCCCGCTCATCGAAGGCGCCACCGTCACGGGCGAAGTGGTCGAGCAGCGGAAGGACAAGAAAGTCATCGCCTTCAAATATCGCCGCCGGAAGGGTTATCACCGGACCGTCGGCCATCGCCGAAAACTGACGCGGATCAAGATCACCGGGATCAGCCTCGGCGGAAAAACGCCGAAGAAGAAGAAATCAAAGGAAGAGGCAGAGGAAGAAGCCCAATAACTGGCGCCGGCTGGTCTCTCAACCATCAACTCTCAACTCTCAACTCCTCGCAATGGCACATAAAAAGGGACAAGGCAGCGTCAAGAATGGCCGGGACAGCGTCAGCAAGCGCCTGGGCGTCAAAAAATTTGGCAGTGAAGCGGTCATTGCGGGCAATATCATCATCCGGCAGCGCGGCACGAAATTTCTCCCCGGCAAAAACGTCGGGCTGGGCCGCGATTACACGATCTTCGCGCTCGTCGACGGACAGGTCCGTTTCGATCGGTCCGGACGCCGAGTGAACGTCGAGCCAGTCGCGGCGAAATAGCGGACTGGCGGGTAGGGGCGCCGGAGAAATTCCGTCCGCGCGCCGAAGGCATCCATTTGAGAGGTTGTGCCCGGCGGCCTTTCTGTCCTATAACTGAAAGTTCCCATGAAATACCAGACTTACATTCTCTTCGGCGCGCCCGGAAGCGGCAAAGGCACACAAGGCCGCACCCTCGGCAGCATTCCGCGGTTTTTTCACTGCGCCTGCGGCGATGTATTTCGCGCCATCGATACGCGCACGAAAGTCGGCCGGGCTTTTCTGGAATACTCCAGCAAGGGCCAGCTCGTGCCGGATGAGATCACCGTGGAGCTTTGGAAAGCGCAAATCGAAGCAGCGGTGAACGGGCATTCTTTCAAGCCAGACATCGATATTTTGGTGCTCGACGGGATTCCGCGGAATGTCGGCCAGGCGAAGATCATGGACGAGCTGATCGACGTGCTCAGAGTTTTCCACCTTTCCTGCCCAAACCGCGATGCGCTTTACGAACGGCTGAAGAAGCGGGCCTTGAAGGACAACCGGCTCGATGACGCGAACGAAGAAGTGATCAATCGCCGGCTGGCCACCTACGAAACAGAATCGAAACCGGTGCTCGGTTATTACGGGCAAGACCGGATCACCTGTATCGACGCCACGGAGCCGCCCGCGAAAGTTTTGCTCCATATCCTCGAAAGCGTGAACGGAGTGAATGGGTCGAATGAGCCAGCAGCAGTTTGAGAATTTCACCGCCTCGAGCCTTTACTGCGAGAAGTGCAAGACCGCGATGCCGGTGCGCGAACGGCTTCTGCTGATTCTGCCCGACAAGGAAATCTTCGACTATCTCTGCACCGGCTGCGCCTCCTCCGTGGGCCAGCGCGAAGTCACCGCAGGCGAGAAATTGATGGCGCAACGAACGGCACCGCGCCGTCCCCGCCGGCGCGCCCCTGCGCAACGAATCCAGCTCTAGCGCGCGATGCGCATCGTTTTCATCGGCACGGGTGAAATCGGCGTGCCGGTTCTCCGGTCGCTCCTGAACTCGCCGCAGCACCAGCTTGTTGGGGTGGTCACGCAGCCGGACAAGCCGGCCGGCCGCGACCTTCGGATTGCAGCTCCGCCGATCAAAACGGCCATGGCCGGCGAGGCGCTTCCAATTTTCCAACCGGCACGCATTAAAGGCGAAGCGGCGGTCGCGGAGATTCGTGCGCTGGCGCCCGATGTCATCGTAGTGATCGCTTACGGGCAAATCCTGCCGCGATCGGTCCTGGAGATTCCGCGAGTGGCTTGCCTGAATTTGCACGCTTCGCTTCTGCCGCGGCACCGCGGCGCGGCCCCGATCCAGGCGGCGATCGTGGCGGGGGATCGCGAGTCGGGAATAACTGTCATGTACATGGATGAAGGTCTCGATACCGGCGACATCCTGTTGCAATGGCGTCTTGAACTTGCGGCGGATGAGACCGGCGGATCCCTCCATGACCGGCTCGCCCAAATCGCCCCAGCGGCGCTGGATGAAGCGCTGACCCATCTTCAAAAGGGAAACGCTCCCCGGGTTGAGCAGGACTCGTCACTTGCCACGTATGCTCCCAAGCTCGAACGCTCAGATGGCCGTATTGACTGGTCGGAGGCAGCCGCGCTAATCGAGCGCAAAATTCGTGCTTTCGACCCGTGGCCCGGCGCACTTGCGCTCATCCGCGACGCGGCGGGCCGTAAGCGGACGTTAAAAATCTTTGGCGCGACCGTAGTTCCGGCCGCGCAGAGTGCGCCTGGTGAAGTCGTTCGCTCCGACGGTTCAATCGTGATTGCTGCAAAAGATGGCGCCCTCTCCTTGGGGGAAGTGCAGCTGGAAGGAAAACGCCGGATGAAGGCGACCGAATTCTTGCGAGGCCACACCACGCCCCTGCGCGTTGAATAAGTGCTTGTCGTCTCGCATTTTGCTTCCCAAGGCCTTGGCGTTCTGATGAACATTGCCGGCCATGCAGAGCGAATCTTCCGCGCCCGCCTACAAGCGCATCGTCCTCAAATTAAGCGGTGAAGCTCTCCGTGAACGCGGGGCGCGCGAAAACATTTCGCCGCAAATCGTGCGCGAGATCGCCCTTCGCATCAAGGAAGTGAAAGAGCTCGGTGTCCAGACTTCCGTCGTGATCGGCGGGGGCAATATCTGGCGCGGCTTATCCGCCAGCCATCGCGGCATGGACCGCACGACGGCCGATTACATGGGCATGCTGGCGACCGTGATCAACGGCCTCGCGCTGCAAAGTGCGCTGGTTCAGGCCGGCGTCGAAACGCGCGTGCAAACGGCGATTGAGATGAAAAATGTGGCCGAGCCCTTTATCCTGGGCCGCGCGATCCGCCACCTCGAGCTGGGACGTGTCGTCATTTTCGTCGCGGGCACCGGGAATCCTTATTTTTCCACCGACACCACGGCGGCGCTTCGCGCGAGCGAGATTCGCGCCGACATTATCCTGAAGGCGACAAAGGTCGACGGCATCTACGATCGGGATCCAAACAGCGACCCAAACGCCCGGCGTTTCGATCGCATCACCTTCAATGAAGCGCTCACGCAGCGCCTGAAAGTGATGGACTCTACCGCCTTCAGCTTATGCATGGACAACAAGATCCCGATTGTTGTTTTCGACATGAACAAGCCGAGCAATTTTACCGACATCGTGCTGGGGAAAGAGGTCGGCACGATGGTTTCAGAGGAAGCCACCTAATTCCGGCCGGCTATTTCGTGATTGCGATTCTGGCTCCAGCGGTCTTCTATTGCTGCCGCCGCCACCCTTCCAAATCATGACTGCTGAAGAAATTTTGTTCGACGCCGAAGTCTCGATGGAGAAAAGCGTCGATTACATGGTCCACGAATTTTCCAGTGTGCGAACCGGAAAAGCTTCGCCCGCGCTGGTGGAAAACGTGGACGTGGAAGCCTATGGATCGGCCATGAAGCTGAAGCAGTTGGCGCTTATCACCACTCCAGAGCCACGGCTTCTCGTGGTCCAGCCCTTCGACGCGGCGACGGTGAAAGACATCGAGAAGGCGCTGAAGGAATCGAAGATCGGAATCATGCCGTTGGTGGACGGGAAGATTATTCGGTTGCCTATTCCCGAGCTTTCCGAGGAACGCCGGAAAGATCTCGTCAAATCCTTGCGTCAGATGGCGGAGGAGGCGCGCGTCCGTGTCCGGGCAAATCGGCGCACCGCGGTGGACGAGGCGAGAAAGATGGAGAAGGCCGGCGACTTGACCGAAGACGGCTTGCGCGATCTGGAAAGCGACGTCCAGAAGCTGACCGACAAATCCGTGAAAGAGATCGACGACCACCTCGAGCGCAAAGAGGCCGAGGTCATGAAGATCTAGAAAATCTTCCTCTTCCGCTTCTCTCCGTTTCTCTCTGGCGCAACAGACTAAGACGAAGAGGTAGCGGAGAAGAAAGATTCTACAAACGCACCAGGTCCAGCAAAAACTGGCACCAGAGATAAACCATCCCGCGCCAGGAATATTTCACTTCGCCCTCCGCGGTCGACTTCAGGACGCCTTTCTTGATGTTGTGCGCTATCTGGTCGCGCAGGTCATTTTCGACCTCGAGCTGAATGCGGTCCTCATCCATTGGGTCGATGACGCTCGTCTCCACCTGGTTAAGGCGCAGGAACTCGCGGTGACTTTGGTAAAGCTGCCAGAAGGAGTGATCCGGACGCTGGCGGTTGATCTTAAATTGCGGGGTCAATTTCAACCCGTAAGACAGGGGGTAGTTCCAGGTCGTCCAAATGATCCCGTCGTTCGCGCGGGAGGAAATGCGAAGGTAGTAAAACGAAAGATCGTTTTGCTCGTTCAGGCAAATCGTCGCCTGCGCCCGATCTTCCTCCTTGTAAAAGAGCCGGAAAAACTGGCGATAATCTTCCCAGTCCCAACCCGCGTCGTTGATGTGCGCGAATCCTTCGTTCTGAATCTCGCGCGTGATCTCTTCGAGCGTGGGAAAAACTTCCGCGGAAGGGGGACTCTTCGGCCGGAGCGCTTTCTCCCTCGGCAAACGCAGCGCGCGAATACGCGTAAGGATTTCCAGCCAGGGCAGGAAGAGCCACGTCAGCGCCGCGGCCAAACCGAGCGCCCAGCTGTCGCTCACAAAATAAACCGCGAGAAAGGTCGAGACGAGGATGCCGATCGCCCCGGCCTTTTGCGAAAACGAAGTCTGGTAGCTCCGCAAGGCGACGCTGAGAACGGCGACGCCCAACGTGAGAAAGAGACCAAACAGCATTAAGGCTCGATTCCGTGCTCGTTCAGAAACTCTTCCAGCTGATCGGTGTCAAAATTCGCCAGAACTTCCTCACCCGCGACCAGGGTCGGCACATAGGTCTGGTCCGAAAGCTCGGCCATCTCCTGGTAGGCATCGCGGTCCCGGCCTACGTCGATCTCGGTAAACTGGTACCCGCGCTCAGCCAGATAATCCTTCGCGTCCGTGCACCACGAGCACATCGCGCGGCTGTAAAGTGTAAGTTCGGTCGCCACGAGGGAAATAAACAAGCCCATCCCGCCTCGTCAACCGCGCCTACGGTTTCGGTATTCCCAGATCTTTGCAGATCTTGCTGACGAGCTGTTCAAAAATATCACGATGTCGCGGAATGGCGGAGACTTTTCGGTTGGCAGGATTGAAAAAGATCGTGTGGTTGCCGCCTTCGCGAAGAAATCGAGCTCCATTCGCTTCGATGTGACGCAACAGATCGCGTCGTTTCAAATGGGCGTTAGTTCAAACGGCTCGCGCGTAACCCTTCGCCCCTTTATCTGCTGTTCGGCAAGCTCACGATTGGCCTGAAGAACCATCTGCACCGCTTCTTGCAAATTTGTTCGTGCCTCTTCCAGCGTCACACCTTGAGTATTTGCGCCTGGTAACTCCTGGACGTACCCGATGTAACCACCTGCGACTTCCTCGTAGACAGCAGTCAATTTCACCACCCGCAGCTTACCGCCTTGGCCTTCGTTCGACAACAGCCTAGTAAGATTTGGCCCAGAGGACGCGGCGCTGGCTTGGTTCGCCGGTGAAAGGACAGGTTCCCGCTTCTGGCGGACTGGCCGGATCGTCGAGCGGAATGCAACGGATCGTCACTTTCAGGTCGTTCTTGATCTGCTCTTCGACTTCGCGGGAGCCGTTCCAGTGAGCCAGGGCAAAACCACCGTGAATTTCCGGTTTGGGAGAACTCTTCGGCGTGAAGAAGGCATAGAAGTCTTCCTTGGAATCGATCACCCGGGTGTGCGTGTCGCGAAACTGTTTCGCGCGGTCCAGGAGAGTCTGCTGAATGGAATGAAGCAGCTCGACTGCCTGCTTCACGAGTTCCGGGATCGGGAGGAACTCTTTCGTTTTCACGGGTTGATCGCGCCGGCTTACCGCCACGGTGCCTGATTCCAAATCGCGGGGGCCGAGCTCGACGCGCAGCGGAACCCCCTTCTTGATCCATTCCCAATTCTTCACCCCGCCGCCGAGATCGCGCTGGTCGACTTCCACTCCGAGCGGTGCGCCGAAAAACGTCAGCGCACGCAGTTCTCCCGCAAGTTTCTCGGCGGCTTCCAGCACACGCGCGCGCGTTTCCTCCTTGGTCGCAATCGGCAGAATGACGACGTGGATCGGCGAGATCCGCGGAGGGAGGACGAGTCCGTCGTCATCCGCGTGCGTCATGATGACGGTGCCGATGAGGCGGGTGGTCATGCCCCAGCTCGTGGTCCACCCGAACTCCTGCGTCCCCGTCCGCGATTGAAACTGAATCCCGCTCGCACGCGCAAAGTTCTGGCCGAGGAAATGCGACGTGCCGGCCTGGATCGCCTTGCGGTCCTGGACCATGGCTTCGAGGCAGAGCGTTTGAACCGCGCCTGGAAAACGTTCGCTCTCGGATTTCTCGCCGCTAAAGACCGGGACCGCGAGATGATCGCGCACGAAAGTCTCATACACCTCGAGCATCTGTCTTGTCTCGGCGCGCGCTTCGGCTTCGGTTTCGTGCACGGTGTGCCCCTCCTGCCAGAGAAACTCGGTCGTGCGGAGAAAAATGCGGGGCCGCATTTCCCAGCGGACGACATTTGCCCATTGATTGATGAGAATGGGAAGATCGCGATAGCTTTGCACCCACTTCGCGTAGCTCGCGCCGATGATGGTTTCGGAGGTCGGCCTGACGACGAGCGGCTCCGCCAATGGGCTGGCCGGGACCATCTTTCCTTCGGCGTTTATCTCCAGCCGCGTGTGCGTCACAACCGCGCATTCCTTGGCGAAACCTTCCACGTGGGACGCCTCGCGCTCAAAGTAACTCAGCGGAATGAAAAGCGGGAAATAGGCGTTGCGGTGTCCGGTCGCCTTGAACATCGCATCGAGCTGGCGCTGCATGTTCTCCCAAATCCCGTAGCCCCAGGGGCGAATCACCATGCAGCCCCGCACGTCCGACGGCTCAGCCATCTCGGCGGCGCGCACGACTTGCTGATACCATTCGGGAAAATCCTCATCACGCCGCGGGGTGATGGCGGTTTTGGCGGCGGCAGGTTGATTGGCCATGCGAGAAAGCGGGGAAAATACGCTTGGCGAATGAAATGACCAGCGACCATTTCTCCACGAGCCGCCGCAACTTTTGCGCGCGGCCGGGTTATATCATCAAATATGAAGACGAAATTAACCTTCCTGCTCGTTCCGACCCTGGCCGCAACGCTTCAATTCGCCCCGAGCGTCCTGGCCCAGTCGCCCGCGGACAAACCGGCGAGACAATTTCAAATGGAGCGCCGCGCCCGCTGGGCCAATCTGAATGACGAAGAGCGATCGAGACTCAAAGCGGCCCATCAGAAAGCGATGGCCGACCCCGCCGTGCAAGCGGCGCGCGACAAGCTCAGGCAAGCTCGGCGGGAATTCCGCGAAGTCATGCGTCCCGCCCTGTTGAAAGCGGATCCCACCATCCAGCCGATTCTGGACAAGGTGCGCCCGGAGCGGCCGGACAAGGACTAGCCCGCGAGCAGAAAAACTCAGCGATCCTGGCGCCGATGCGGGCAGATTAGCTCAGAAATTTCGCGCAACGAGAGCCGCCGGGGGTGTTTGCCCACGTTCGGCATAGCCGCCGGCGAAGTCCATGCTGCAAACTGTCCCGAACCTGGCGTGCCGGCCAAACGCCGCCCCGGCGAAGGTAAAGTTCGGATTGAAAATATTCTTCCGATGCTTCCGTGCGGGCTGCCCGTCGTCGATAATGAGCGCGAGCACTACGGCGCGCGCCGTCGATTTGCCGTAAGAAATGTTTTCGCCCCAGGCGCCGCCGCACGTGCCATAACGGCTGATCCGCGCCAAGGCGTTGCTGGCATCGCGCCCTGCATGCCCGAATCCTCCGGAGGCCTGGTCCGCGCAGTGATCCGCTGCCGCGCGGGAGATTCCCGGCGACAACATCAGTGGAGCTTGCGGCGGAACGCTTCGCAAAAACCGGATCGCTTCGTCCAGAGCCCGCGTGCCTTCTTTTGTCCGGACTCGCGTGTGTCCCGGCAAAACCATGACGTGACCGCTCATCCGGCTGCGCAATTCCTCGACGAAGGTCGCATAAACAGCCGGATTTTGCCGGGCGAGATTCAACTCGCGGATCACGGCGTTGGAGGACGAGGCGCCGCCTGATTCGGCTCTATCTTCCCGAGCTAAAATTGGGTGGACGAAAAAGGCGGCAAGAAGCAAGGGCGAGAGGAGAGAGGCGCGCATTATAGAAATTATAAGCACGTGTGGTGCCAGTCTGGCCTCCGCCGACCCTGGAAAGCCGCTCCTGAGCAGCGCGCCCCGCCGCCGAAGAAGCAGTTGACACTTCCAGCCACGCTCGTAATTTCCGTGCCCTTTCCGCCTGATGAAAACGTTTTCCGCCAAAGCCAACGAAGTCCCCCGCAAATGGTGGATCATCGACGCCAATAATCAGGTGCTCGGTCAGGTTGCCGTGAAAGCGGCCAATCTCTTGCGCGGAAAAGAAAAGGTCATCTACACGCCCCACGTCGATACCGGTGATTTCGTGGTCGTGATCAACGCTGAAAAAGTTCGCCTCACTGGCAAGAAAGAGGAGCAGAAGAGTTTCATGAGCTTTTCCGGCTTCGTCGGCGGGCACAAGACCGAGAACGCCCGGGCGCGCCGCGCGCGTCATCCCGAACTGCTCGTGGAGCGAGCCATTCGCGGAATGATTCCGCATAACAAACTCGGGCGCGCCGTTTATCGGAAGCTCAAGGTCTACCGCGGCGATTTGCACCCGCATGCCGCGCAGCAACCCGCGAACGTCTCCCTCCAGTCCTAGGAATTTCCCATGGCCCAAACTCAGGAATTTATCGCCACCGGCCGCCGCAAAACGTCTGTCGCGCGCATTCGCATGACCCCTGGCGACGGCAAGATCGATATCAACGGCAAGAGCTTCGAAGATTACTTTCCCACGGTGCCGCTGCAAAACACGGTGCTCCAGCCGCTTCAGGTGGTGAAGCTGACGAATTCCTACGATCTCTCGATCAACACGACCGGCGGAGGGGCCACCGGCCAGGCCGGCGCCGTCCGGCTCGCGATTTCGCGCGCGCTCTTACTGGTGGATGCCAATCTCCGTGGAACGCTCAAAGCCGAAGGATTGCTTCGGCGCGATCCGCGGATGAAAGAGCGGAAAAAATCCGGCCAGCCCGGCGCCCGGAAACGCTTCCAGTTCTCGAAGCGGTAAAACGCGCAGTTAGAGGCGCTCCGCTCGACAACCTGTCCGAGCATCCCATTCGGCAAGCTCCGCGTACGCTCAATTATCGCTCTCTTTTCGGAGATGCGGTCGTCTGGGGTGTATCGCGTGCGGGCGGAACAGCCGCCGGTGGAGCAGCCGGCACCGCCGCGGGTAGAGTCGCTGCAGGCGCGGGAACACTCGGCCCCGCACTCGTGGCCGGCATCGGCGTTGCGCCCGAGGCCGGCATCAGTTGCGCGGGCTGCGCCGGCGGCTCAGGCTCGTTCCCTTTTAACAGCCGAAGTTGTCGAGTCGCCTCACTGGCAACGAGACTCTCGCGATATTGGGTCATGATCGCCTCGCAAACACGCCGCGCCTCCGCGATTTGATTCTTCTCCTTGAAAATGTGGACCTGCGCGAGGAGGGCGATCGGGGCGGTGAATCCCTGTGCATCGTCTGCGGCCAAACGCTGGTAGGCAGTCAAGGCCTCATCGCGCTTTCCGAGCGACTCCAGATTCGCGGCTATCGCCATTCGGGCTATCCCCTTCAGCTGCTGCGTCGGATGTTTGTCGACGAACGACTGAAGCGTCGTATTCGCCTCGCTGAATTTCTTCTCTTTCCGCTGCTCCTCGGCCAAAAAAAGATAAGCGGATTGGCCTGCGGCCGTGGTTCCATATTGAGCGATAATTTTTTGAAAATCCGCCGCGCTTTTGGCTGTCGCCAGCAACCCCGCCGCGGTCTCGGCCCGCCGATCGGAATAAAATCGATACCCACCCCACCCTGCGACGGTCAGAAGAGCCAGAGCCAGAACTGTGAACACGACTTTTTTGTACCGTTCCCAGAAAACCTGGGTCTCCAGCACGGGATCAGTAGACGAAAGGGTCGGCATGGTATGGATTTAGAATAGTCGCATCGCGTTCAAGCGCGGGGCTTCGTGTTATGCCACGCGAAGGTTTGCCGCGCAAGCGCGAGGAGCTGTCGCCGCTCCACGGCCCAAAGCGTCAGGGCGTCGTCCGTCGCCGCGTTTGGCCGGCGAAGGGACAACTAAAGTCGTTTCTTCGCCGCCGCCGGAAATCTGACCTTGGATGATGGACGAGTATCCGCTTTCAGGAATTTTCGCATAAGCGCCAGCGCGTCTCGATTTTCCTCCGCCGAATTCGAAGCCGTGCAATCCGACGGGATGATCAAATCGTAATCGCGCATGTAAGCGTCGTTCGCCGTAAACAGGACGCAAAAATTCCCCGCGATGCCCGTGAGGATGAGCTTTTTCGATCCCAGATAACGGAGGAGCGTTTCAAGCGTCGTCGAGAAAAAGCCGGAGTGCTTCGGTTTGAGAACAAAATAATCGTCCTCCTCCGGTTGCAGCAACGCGACGATTTCATGCCCGCGCGAATCCCCACGGAGGCAATGCTGGACCTGCCGCCGAAAGTCGGATTGCCACCGCCCGAAGTTGTCGTTGACGTAAATCACCGGCACACCCGCCTTCTTGGCCCGGTCTTTCAGGCGCAAAATCTTCCGCGCCATCGGCCGGGCGAAGCGGAGGAGCTGGTTCGCTTCCGGAAAATCGAGATCGTTGATGACGTCGATCAGGAGCAGGGCGATCTCGCATTTGTCCGGCGCGCTCCCGTGGAGGTCCGAATTTCTCTTCGCTGCTCCCATCCCCGCTAACACTTCTGCCAGCCGCTGGATTTTCTATTCGATTGGTCTCCTTGTGGCATTTGGCTCTCTGTTGATCTCATAACGAAAACGGATTTGAGCCGACCGACGGATTTGTCGGCCTCCGAATCGGCGATCGCGATACGCCCGATTCCCATTTTCCCGGCGATCAATTTGTATGAATGCACTCTACGAATTTGCCGGGCCCCTCCTCGGTTTGGGCGCCGAGCCCAAAGACCTGACCTTCGCGCAAATCTCCCTGCGCGCCGTAATCGTATTTCTCGTCGCCCTGCTCATGGTGCGCTTGAGCAGTAAACGCTCGCTCGCGGAAAAAACCGCCTTCGACGCCGTTTTGCTCGTCATCCTGGCGGCGGTCCTGTCCCGGGCAATCAACGGGACGGCGGCCTTTTTCGCCTCCATCGGCGGCGGCTTCGTGCTCGTTTTCGTGCACCGATCATTCAGCTGGCTGGCCTGCCGCTCGCACGCTTTCGGAAAAATAATCAAGGGTTCTCCGGACCTTATCGTCGAGAACGGCAAACTCGATTTGCGAATGATGCGCCGGAATCACATTTCCCAACACGATCTGGAAGAAGACCTGCGCCTGGATGCCAAGGTCGAAGACATTTCGCAAATCCGCCGGGCCCGCATCGAGCGCAGCGGCGATATCAGCTTCATCAAGAACTACGAGAACCGCACCATCTAGATTCTCCGAGCCTGCCCGCCGTAGCCTCGCGAAGGAGGGTTGAGCGCCTGTCCGCCGCAGGCCTTGCGGAGGCGGGTTCGACAGCTTGCCCCCCGTAGCTTTGCGGAGGAGGGTTTCTCCATTCCAATGACTTCCCACGATAAGCTCTTCATCCCCGGTCCCGTCGAGGTCTCCGCAAAAACCATGGCGGCTTTTTCGCGGCCGATGATTGGCCACAGAGGCGAACCCTTCAAAGATCTCTACCGCGACATTCACCCGAAGCTCCAGAAACTGTTTGCCACCTCGCAGCCTGTCTTCCTCTCCACCTCATCCGCCTGGGGCGTGATGGAGGCATCGATCCGCAACCTGGTCGATCGCGGCGTCCTCTGCTGCATGTGCGGCGCGTTCTCGGATAAATGGTTCGACGTCGCCAAGCGTTGCGGAAAAAACGCCGAGCCGCTCCAAGTCGATTGGGGAAAACACATCGATCCGAAGGAGATCGATGCCCGACTCGCCACCGGAAAGTTCGACACGGTTGTCTTGATTCACAGCGAAACCTCGACCGGCGTGATGAATCCGCTGCCCGAGATTTGCTGCACCCTAGCGAAGTACCCCGACGTCGCGCTGGTCGTCGATACCGTTTCCTCCTTCTCGGGCGTCAGGGTCGACATGGACGCACTCGGCATCGACGTCATGCTGACCGGCGCGCAAAAAGCGCTCGCTCTGCCGCCCGGCTTTTCCCTCTTTTCCGTTTCCGACAAGGCCTTCGCCCGGGCTGAAAAGATCCCGAATCGCGGTTACTATTTCGACTTCCTCGAGTTCAAGGACCAGCAAGCCGAATGGATGACTCAAAGCACTCCGAGCATCGGCCACATCCACGCCCTGCAATCCAAGCTCGACGAGATTCTTGAGGAAGGCCTCGACGCTCGATTCGCCCGGCACGCCCGCACCAACGCGCTCGTCCACGATTGGGTCCGCCGCACCGGCTTCGATTTCTTCGCCGAAGAGGGCTTCCGCACCAAGACCCTCACCTGCGTGAAAAACAACCAAGGCATCGACGTTCTGGCGATGGCGAAGAAGCTGCGCGAGAAGCATCACCTCGTTATCGATCCCGGCTACGGCCCGATTCGCGGCAAGACATTTCGCCTGTCGAATATGGGCGACGAAACCGAAGAAACCGTTTCAGGTCTGCTCGCAGGTCTCGACGATTGTTTGTGAGTTGGCTCATGCGTCGACCAGTGGTACAATCATCACGATGAAAGCGCGCGAATCCGCGGCGGAATACGTCGTCAAGAATGGCAAGCGCAAAGCGGTAATTCTCCCGATCGAAGAATATGAAGAGCTGCTCGAAGACTTATACGATTTGGGCGTGATCGCCAGTCGTCGCCATGAACCCACGATTCCGTTCGAAGATGTTCTGCGCCGACTAAAAAAGAATGCCTCGGCATAGCATCGAATTTCGAAAATCGGCCGAGAAGGATCTGAGGCGTTTGACTTCCACAAAGCGACAGCCTGTCGTTCGCGCGATTTGGCAATTGGCCGAGAACCCCCGTCCATCTGGATGCCGTAAGCTCGTCAACTCTCGAAATGCATACCGGATTCGTGTTGGCGATTATCGCGTCATCTACGCGATTTCCGATGTTGTGCTTGTTGTAGCAATTGAGAGCATTCGGCATCGTCGAGAAGCATATCGATGAATGGTCCCAAACTAGGATTGGCTTCTTCCCCAAAGCCGAATTTCATCCGGACGGTTGCGCAGCATTTTCTCGATGAAAGCGCTTATCCGCCGCGTTCTGAGTAACTAATTTCTCGTGACCGCAGCGGTCTCAAAAAGGAGGAAGGGCGCCTTCGTTTCCGAAAGCGCCCTCCATTTCGATGGCGATAAGCCGAGTTCTGTCCCCGAATTTCTTCGGGGGATGATCATTTATCTCAATCCCGCTTTCGCGGGACGCCCGCTGCGCTTGCGCGCTGCGTGATGCGACGATACCCGAGGGTCGGCGGACCGGCTGTCCTGCCTCTGTTCTGTCTTGCACCACATGGGGTTTTTCGTGCCTCGCGGATTGCTCCGCGAGCGGTGAGCTCTTACCTCGCCTTTTCACCCTTACCTGACCTTTGTTGCCAAAGAACCGGCGGTGTCTTTTCTGGGACACTTTCCGTCACCGCGCCTTTTTATGGACGCGGCGCCCGCGTGTTTTCCGCGGCATGCTGCCGTATGGTGTTCGGACTTTCCTCTCCGAATTGCTTCGGAGCGATCATCTGCCATCGCCCGGAAGTTACCACATTCTCCGGAGGGGGGAAAGAATTCCTCGCACAAAGGGCACAAAGATCACTACGGACCAAACAAAAGTAATTCCCTTTGTGTCCCGCCGTGGACGTTGTGTGAGATCCAGTTAAAGGGGCGAGGGCACGGTGACCAGGAACCAGCACACCATGACGAGAGCGAGCGCCAGTTTCCCGATCATCCCGAGAAGATTACCGAGCAGAGTCCCCCAGCCCGCGCGTCCGGCGCTGACCAGGCGCTTCCCTGCGACGAGTTCCCCTGCTACCGCGCCCACGACCGGACCGACCAGGAGACCGGGGAAAGGAAAGAACAGCCCGGCGATTGCACCCACCACCGCTCCCGCAATTCCCCATTTTGTCGCGCCAAATCGCTTCGCGCCGAAATAACCGCTCAACCACTCGATCCCGTAGGACAAGAGCGTGAGCAAAACCAGCGCGGCAATGTTCCACCAGCCGAGACTCTTCTCCGGACCGAGCATCACCTGGTGAATGATGGCCCCGGCGAGGATAATCGTTGTGCCCGGCACAACCGGCAGCACCGTTCCGAGCAAGCCGACGGCCATCAGGACGATCGCGATCAACCACCAAAGCAGTTCCATCGTGAGTGCAATTGTGAATGGTTAATCGTGATCGGTGAATGGCAAAACGCTTCAACGCTTCAACGCTTCAACGCTTCAACGATCCTTCTCTAAACCTTTTGACCATATCCCCGCCGTTTCTATAGTTGATGTCCCCCCACTAACCTCAACGGAAAATTATCATGGCACTCGCAACCGGAACCAAAGCTCCCGATTTCAGCCTCCCGACCAAAACCGCGGACGGCCCCAAGCAGATCAAGTTGAGCGACAACTTCGGCAAAACAAACACGCTCCTCCTGTTTTTCCCGATGGCCTTCACCGGCACTTGCACGACGGAAATGTGCGACACGAGCAAAGAGCTGCCGAATTACAGCGAGCTGAACGCCGCCGTTTACGGAATCAGCGGCGACAACCCATTCGCTCAGGAAGCCTGGGCGCAGAAGGAAAAAATCACCGTGCCGCTCCTGAGCGATTACGAACACAAGGTCACGAAAGAATACGACGTGATGTACGACTCCTTCCTGCCGCAGATCAATCTCGGCATGGGCGGCGTGGCCAAGCGGTCCGCTTTCATCATCGACCGGGAAGGCGTCATTCAATACGCGGAGAGCACGGACGATGCGCGGGAGCTGCCGAACTTTGAGAAGATCAAAGCGAAGCTGGCGGAGCTGAAGTGATGTCGCACGGAGGACACAAAGGTCACAAAGTCTTGTTCGGCTAATTCCATCCTTTGTGTCCGTGGTGGACGTTGTGAGATAAAACATGAACGACGAATTTAAGACGCTGAAGCAATTCGACGCGGGCAACGGGCGCGACGGATTTTTGCATTCGCTGCCAGCGCTCGAAGCGCAAGGCATCGGGCCGATCTCCCGGCTGCCGGTCAGCATTCGCATCGTGCTCGAGTCGGTCCTCCGAAACTGCGACGGGAAAAAAGTTCGCCGAAAAGACGTCGAGACGCTGGCGAATTGGAACGCGAAGTCGCCGGCCAACGACGAGATTCCATTCGTCGTCGCGCGGATCGTTCTTCAGGATTTCACCGGCGTTCCACTCGTGGTCGACCTGGCGGCGATGCGCAGTGCGGTGAAGGAACTGGGCGGCGATCCAAAAATCATCGAACCGCTCGTGCCGGTCGATCTGGTGGTCGATCATTCCGTGCAGGTCGACTTTGCGGGCTCAGCCGAGGCGCTCCGTTTGAACATGGAGATGGAGTTCAAGCGCAACCGCGAGCGTTACCAATTTCTCAAGTGGGGGCAGCAGGCGTTCAAGACTTTTGGACTCGTGCCGCCGGGCATCGGGATCGTGCACCAGGTGAATCTGGAATACCTCGCCAAGGGGGTGCTGTCGGCGAAACCGGAAACCGGAGATGGGAAACCGGAAATATTTTACCCCGACACGCTGGTCGGAACGGATTCGCACACGACGATGATCAACGGGCTGGGCGTAGTCGGTTGGGGCGTGGGCGGGATCGAGGCGGAAGCGGGCATGCTGGGTCAGCCGGTTTATTTCTTAACGCCGGAAGTGGTGGGCGTTCATATGACCGGGCAGTTGCGCGAGGGCGTTACAGCCACGGACCTCGCGTTGCACATCACCCAGATGCTGCGCGCGCAAAAAGTGGTGGGCAAGTTCGTGGAGTTTTACGGGGCCGGCGCGGCCTCACTGCCGCTGCCCGATCGTGCCACGGTCGGCAACATGGCGCCAGAGTACGGCGCGACGATGGGGTATTTCCCGGTCGACACCGAGTCGGTCAATTATCTGCGCGCCACCGGCCGGACCGAAGAACAATGCGTCGCCTTCGAGAATTATTTCCGCGCCCAAAATATGTTCGGCATGCCGCGGAAAGGCGACGTCGATTACAGCGTCGATCTCGAACTGGACCTCGCCGAAGTGCAGCCCAGTGTGGCCGGCCCGAAGCGTCCACAGGACCGGGTGAATCTGCCGGAACTCGGTAGCGTCTTTCGTTCGTTGCTCGAAAAGCCGGTGAAGGATGGCGGCTACGGCAAGTCGAATGGAGATCTCGGCAAACTCCATTTCGTCAACCTCAACGGCACGCCACCGAAACAGGGGGAAATGGTTTCGACCGACAAAGCCGACCAGGGGATCGAACCGGGCGATGAGCAGAATAAAGTAGAGATGGTGGCGAATCGGCCGACGCCCGACTCGGTCAAGGAGATCGAAGCGAAACCTGGGGATACATTCGCGCGGGGCGAGAGCTGCATCGGACATGGAAGCGTTTTGATCGCGGCGATCACCAGCTGCACGAACACGAGCAATCCAAGCGTGATGCTCGCCGCCGGCCTGCTCGCGAAGAAGGCGGTAGAACGCGGCCTGACCATCGATCCAGCCGTCAAAACTTCGCTCGCGCCCGGCTCCCGTGTCGTCTCCGATTACCTTGAGAAGACCGGACTCCAGACCTATCTCGATCAGCTCGGATTCAATGTCGTCGGGTATGGTTGTACGACTTGCATCGGGAATTCCGGGCCGCTTCATCCGAAGATCGAACAAGCGATTAGCGAATTCGATCTGGTCGCGGCATCGGTGCTTTCCGGCAATCGCAATTTCGAAGCGCGCGTCCATCAAAACATCAAGGCGAACTTCCTCATGTCGCCGCCGCTGGTCGTCGCTTTCGCCCTGGCCGGCCGCGTCGATCTCGATCTGTCGATCGAGCCGATGGGCAAGGACGGAGACGGCCGGGAAGTTTTTCTGCGGGATCTCTGGCCTAGTTTGCAGGAGATCCGCGATACGATGCAATCAGCGCTCACGCCGGAAGTTTTCCGGCGTCTCTATCGCGACTTTGCCGGACAAAATCCGAAATGGAACGAGATCCCGTCGAGTGCCGGAGACATTTATCAGTGGGATGAAAAGAGCGATTACATCCATCAGCCTCCGTTCTTCGAGAATTTTTCGATGGAACCGGGAAAGATCGAAGAAATTCGTGGCGCGCGGCCCCTGGGTATTTTCGGCGATTCGGTCACGACCGACCACATTTCTCCCGCCGGGGCGATCAAAGCCACATCGCCCGCGGGCCAATATTTGATTTCGCGCGGAATTAGCGCCGTGGATTTCAACAGCTACGGGAGCCGCCGCGGAAACGACCTGGTCATGACGCGCGGGACGTTCGCCAACGTCCGGATCAAGAATTTGATGGTGCCGGGAGTCGAGGGCGGGGTGACGAAGTATTTCGGAAACCGTCCCGCAGAGCGGGAGGAAAGCGGAGAGACGATGTCGATCTTCGATGCGGCGATAAAATACCAGGCGGCCGGAATTCCGTTGGTCATTCTAGCGGGGCATGAATACGGGACCGGATCGAGCCGCGATTGGGCGGCCAAAGGGACGAGATTGCTTGGAGTGAAGGCTGTGGTCGCGGCGAGCTTCGAACGAATTCATCGGTCGAATCTTGTTGGGATGGGTGTGCTGCCGCTGCAATTCGCCGAAGGTACGAATGCGCAAACGCTTGGACTCGATGGCTCGGAGACCTACGCCATCACGGGGTTGTCAGAGGCGATCGAGCCCGGGCAAATGGTGACGTTGGAAATCACGCGGAAAGAGAGTGCGCCGGAAAAAGTTCCGGTGAAGCTGCGAATCGATACGCCGATTGAAATCGATTACTACCGCCACGGCGGCATTCTGCCGTTTGTGCTGCGGGAGTTGATGGCGCGAAAGTAAAAGTGCTGTCATCCCGAGCCGCGCAGACGGCGAGGGACCTCACACACGGAGAAGGCGCCAGCTTGCCGGGGGAAACAACCTATCTTGACGTGCGCCTGATGTAACGCGGAGGCGCTAGAGCGCTTTCGAAGCCGTTGCCTCAGCCTTTTTTTCCGGGACCCTTGAAGAATTTGTGAGCGGCGTTTTCCCTTACATTCGTAGCCGGAGTCGCTGCGGTGTTTTGCCAAATGAGTTGCACTACCGAGGGACACCCATTTGCCAGCCTACCCCCCGTGCCGTTGATGTTGAAATTAACTGTCTCCCCGACCGCGATTTCCTGCATTTGAACCACTTTGCCGTTCGGCATCCACCCGACTCGGCCCGGACTGTCATCACCCTGATCTGTTCGGTAAACACGAACCAAGCCTTTGATTTCGTTGGGCGCGACCTCCTTGACTGCATGTGCTATCAAATTTTGGACTGGCATAATATTACTTTCTTCCGCGCAGCTTGGGATGACAAGCATTCATACCGCGCTCATTCCAACTCGCGCGTGCGGCGGTGCACTTCGATGGGTGAGCCCTCGGCAATGAAACCCGAGACCGGCGGAGCCGCGAGTGGTTCAACAAATTGCGGCCCGTAAAGCGTCGCGACATCCGCCTCGAACTTCGTTGTCTCCGCCGTCCACAATCGCCAGCGCGGATGTTCGACGCGGTATTCGCTGCAACCAGAACGCCGGGCGGTGTAACCCCAATAATGTTCGGTAATGAATTCTTCGTGCGACCCTTGCGCCGAGCCCCGTGGCTCGCCGACCGCGGTCATACCCAGGGTTTCCCAGCGCTTTCCCCTGCGCCACTGATATTCCGCCAGGACGCGACCATCCTTGTGCTCGAGACAATGGCGCATCGGCAGCGCGGAATAGGGCTCACCGTAGAACGTGCGAGCGACCACCGCGATCGCCTGCCGCGGCACGAGTTCCCGGATAAAAGCGACGCCGCGCCGCCAGCCGTCCACGCTCTTTCGGCGCACGTAAAAGCGCAGATTCACCTCCTCGAAATCGCGATGCAGGGGAATGGGCAAACCGAGGACTCGGGTGTCCAGGAAGAGAAATCCAACGACGCTCAGAAAGGTTTGCCCTTCGTGAAAATCAAGCTCTGTCCCGCGCGGCAGCAAAGGTTCCAGGAGTTTCGGATCGGCGACGAAATTCAACATCGCCAGGTAGCGCCAGTTCGCGGTGAGAAATGGTTTGAGCATCACGGAACGGCGGTTTGAAGGCGCCGATCAAATGGGCCGGCGGTTTCAAACCGCCGCTCCTTGATTACTGAATCCTACCGCAAGAGTTTTTCCAGCGCGCTATCCGGTTCCGCGCCCAGCGAAGTCGCCTTGGCGTAATGCAGTTTGGCCTGCTCCCTGGAGGGCGGCTCGTTGGTGGCGTAAACGACGGCGAGATTGAAGTGTGCATCCGCGTAATCAGGATTCACCGCGATCGCGTCGAGAAGTTCCTTTTCCGCGGCCTCCTGCCAGCCCTTCTGGCTCGCGGTAATGCCAAGATAGTTGTGCGCCGCCGCGCTTCGTGGATTGATCCCGAGCGCTTTCGTTAACTCGGCGACCGCATCGTCGTATTTGCTTTGGCGATAATAAACGATCCCAAGCGTGGTATGCGAAAATTCATCCTTGGGCGCCAGGGCCACCGCTTTTTTCAGGGTCAACTCGGCCGCTTTCAGTTTGCCGGTGCGGAAATAAACGACCCCCAGGTTCGCGAGCGAATAGAGATTGTTGGGGCTCTTCGTCAGGATCTCCTGGTACTGTTTCTCCGCGGCGCGAAACTTCCCGCGATCAAAATTCTCTTTTGCTTCCCGCGCGATCGGGACCAGTTCCTCGGGGACCGCCGGCTTCGCCGTCGTTTCCACAGCCGGGCCGGGGCCGGCGCCAGAATTTTTCGGGGCCGTGAAGCTTGCCTTGAGGATGGCCGGATTGCTGTCGGAAATGGCCACGACCGGCTGGCGCAATAAGGCGAGCTCCTCGGAAGTGAGTTTCGTGACCGGCTGCGCCAGGAGCTCGATCTGCTGGTTCAAGGTGTCGGACTTGATCTGCAACTTCTCGAATTCAGCCAGCATGAGTTTCTTGGCCTGCTCGCGTCGCGCTTCCTCCTGCCGCTCCCGCACCACGATCCGGCGCAACATTTCGTTTTCCTTCGTGAGCCGCGCCGTTTCCTCGGCATTCGCGCCGGTCAATTTTGCTTTCTCGAGCTGGGTGCCCGCTTCCTCGAGCTGGGAGCGCAACTCCGCCACCGTCACTTCAAATTCTTTGTTCTGCTTCTGGCTGGCCGCGAGCTGCTGACGCAATTGCTCGAGCTGACGCCTCACGTCCGCCACTTCCTGTTCCTTCTTCGGCTTGTCCTCGCTGATCTCCCGCACGGTCTTCTCCGCGGAGGCCAGTTTTTGCTTTAAGGTGGAATTCTCCGCGACCAGCACCTGGACGCGTTCCTGCGTTTGCTTGGCGTTTTTCAGTTCGTTGAGCAATTCGCCGCGCTCTTTCTTGACCGCCGCGATCTCGGTTTTCGCCTCGCTTAATTTGTCCCCCACCGCGGTCTTCTCTTTTTCCGCCGCGTCGCGGCCTTTTTCCGCCGACGCTAGCGCTTTTTTCAATTGCGCAATTTCGGCCCGAAGCGCTTCCTGGGCCTTCGAGCTTCCAGCCGTCTCGGAAATTTTCTTCAGCGACTCCTCCGCCTGGGCGAGCTGGCCTCGCGCCTCCTTTTCCGCGCCCTGAGTCTTTTCCAGATCGGCCTGGGCCTTTTCGAGCTTGGAATTGGTCTCCTGCAGGCGGCCGTTCAGGTCCTCCTTCTCTTTCGCGACCGCGTCATACTGCGTGCGCGACTTTTCGAGCTCGACCTGCAACTGATCCACCTTGTCCTCCAACTTTTTTGTGGCCTCCTTAATGGCCGAGTCGGTCGCAACCGACGGGCGCGGTTCGGCCGTCGGAATTGCCACCACCCGGGAGTCGCTGCTCCGTGGAGCGATAATCTGGACGCTCGGTTCGGCGGGCCCGGATTTA
>DASZDO010000030.1:0-18394 GCA_035941955.1 Chthoniobacterales bacterium | reverse complement strand
CCCCCCCCCCCCGCTCCTTGGTTTGCTGCGACGTCGGGTAGATTAAAACGTGAACACGCTCAGGAACGCGACTTCGATCGCGAGCGCTTCCTGAATGTTTCGCCCAAGATGATCCCGCATTTCTTCCAGGCGTCGAATGCGACGCAGAATGTCGGCGGTCGACAGCTTTTCCGCGAGGAGGCGCGTCCGATCGCTCGCGGAAGGCAGTTCACGCCGCGTCACATTTGTGCTGGCGCGGAGGACGTCGGACCACCAAAGAAAGAGAACTTCGAGAAGCCGGGCCCGCTGGCGCACGTACTGACTTTCCGTGAGAGCCTTGAAATAATCTTCGCGCTCGTCGAGCCACGATCCGTCCGTGGTGTTCTTGTAGCGGACTTCGTCGCGCTTCAAGGCGGCGGCGTTTTCGACCTGGATCGTTTCGCGCATTTGCGCCAGCAAACGATGAAAGCCGCGCGCGAGCCGATAGGCGTGTTGCACGCCTTTCGCGTCCGGATTCGCGACGGTGCCGAGCAGCTCAACCAGTTCTTGCTCTTCCACGGAAGGCGCCGCTTTTTCCTCCGCGGCCAGGGGAACGGCGACACAACGGGAAAGAATCGTGTCCGGCAGAACTTCAGGCATCGAACTCAAAAGGATCAGGAGCGAGTCGTTAGGCGGCTCTTCGAGGGTCTTGAGGAAAGCGTTGGCCGCCTGCGGTTGAAGCCGGTCCGCTTCAGAGACAATGGCCACTTTCCGGCGCCCTTCCGAACTGCGCATCTGCAAAGCGCGCTCGAGCGTACGCACTTGGTCGATCACGATGCGGCGCGATTTCGATTCCGGTTCGGCCAGATAGACTCCAGGCGGCTGGGCAGCAAAAACGTCAGACGCCGTTCCTCTCGTGACGAGATTGGAAAGATCGGAGGCGAGCCCCCGCTTGCCGCTGCCCGGCGCTCCGGAAATCAAGTAAGCATGGCCGAGACGCCCGTTCTCATGGGCGCGGCTCAGGTATTCGAACGCGCCGGTGCGAGTGAAAGCCATTAGGAAATTTGGGATTTCGGATTTCGGATTTCGGATTTTTTGAGACCGGCAAACGCGGGAAGCCGGTTTGTTACCGCATCCCAGATTTGGGCTTCCACCTCGTCCGGTAACTTCGCGCCATCAATTAAAAGAAAACGATCCGGCTCGTTGCGCGCTAACTCGCGATAACCTTCACAAACACGCTCGTAGAATTCGAGCGGTTCCTGCTCCATGCGATCGACGGCCTGGACCGGGCGGACGCGCCGCAACATCCGTTCGCGGGCCGTCGCCATATCCACATCGAGCAGGACAGTAAGGTCCGGCCGGGCGGACCCCACGGCAAAGTCGTTGAGCTTCTCGACAATTTCCGGCTCCAGTTTGCGCGCAACCCCCTGGTAAACGGTGGTCGAATCAAAGAACCGATCGGAAATCACGACGGATCCTTGCTCGAGCGCCGGCCGGATAATTTCACGCACGAGCTGGCTGCGGCTGGCCTCGAAGAGCAACAGCTCCGTTTCCGCGGTCATCGCCAGGCTTTCCGGAGCGAACTGGAGCAGGCCGCGAATTTTTTCGCCGATCGCGGTGCCGCCCGGTTCCCGGGTGATGAGGACAGGGACGCCGATACCTTCGAGTCGCGCGGCAAGCCGCTTGGCCTGCGTCGATTTGCCGCAACCTTCCGATCCCTCGAATGTAATAAAAGCGCCGCGCGACATCTGAGCGAGTGTGAAACACTGAAGCGTGCTTGTCGATCCTCGGACGTACGTAAAGCGCGAGAAACAGCGGAAGCTTCAAGGCTTCCAAACAGCGCCACGCTCAGTTACTTAGACTCGCATGAAAAAATTCTGGCTCGTGAAGCAGGAACCGTCCGCCTATTCCTGGGCGGATTTTGTTGCGGACGGCAAGACGAGCTGGACCGGCGTGCGCAATTACACCGCGCGAAATAACCTGCGCGCCATGCGAAAAGGCGATTCGGTCCTGTTCTATCACAGTGTGACTGACAAGGCGGTCGTCGGGATCGCGAAAGTCCTGCGCGCAGCCAATCCGGATTCTACCGCGACCGAAGGGGATTGGAGCGCGGTCGATCTGGCGCCTGAGAAAGCGTTGCGCCGGCCGGTGACGCTGGATGAGATCAAGAGCAACCCGCGTCTGAAGGGTATCGCGCTCTTGCGTCTCTCGCGGTTATCCGTCCAGCCGCTGTCGGGCGTGGAATTTCAGGAAATCCTTCGGATGGCGCGCTAGGGACGCGATTAGGCTTGTTTGCTACGCGAGTGGCGTCGAAAATCCGGTGTGAACGGCGCTTCCGCGACTTCCTTGTCCCCAATCTTTGCCCTTTCGGCTGAGGCGGGGCGGGACGCCTTGATCGTATCGGTGCATGATGTCGCTCCCGCGACGCGCACGGTAGCTGAAAAGGTCATCCTGGAGCTCTCCCACCACGGCGTGCCCGTCTGCTCGTTACTCGTGGTGCCGAACTATCATCATCGCGGCTCTTCCATGGAAGATCGCGGCTTCGTGCGCTGGCTCCAGGAATTGGAAGGGCAAGGTCACGAGATCGTCATTCACGGCTATTTTCACCAACGGCCGCGGCGGCCCGCCGAAAATCTGCGCGAGAAGTTTTTCACCCGCTTCTATACAAATGATGAAGGGGAATTTTACGACCTCGACTACGAGGAAGCCTTGCGCCGAATCACCCGGGCCCGAGACGACTTTGCCGGCGCAGGACTGACGCCGCGCGGTTTCATCGCCCCGGCGTGGTTGCTCGGGGCCGACGCGGAACGGGCGGCGGCCGAGGCGGAAATGGAATACACCACCCATCTGACTGGCGTGCGGGACTTGCGTTCCGGGAAGGATTTTCGCGCGAGGACCCTGGTCTACAGTGGACGGAGTGATTGGCGACGAATGGTAAGCCTGCTTTGGAACGGCGCGCTTTGCCGCCACCTCACGGGAATGCCCCTGGCGCGAGTCAGTATTCATCCGCCCGACTACGGTCATCCCGAGATTTGGGGGCAAATCGTCCGATCCATCGATCGGTTGGTCAAAGACCGGAGAGCAACAACTTATCGGGACTGGATCGCGGAAGGACGCCGCAGCGACGGCATTTGAAAGGTATCTCTGGATGAGCGCTTGCGATCTGCACATTCACTCCCGGTTCAGCGCGCGTTCCGAGGAATGGCTCTTCCGGCGGTTCGATTTTCCCGATAGCTACTCGGATCCGCGGGAGCTTTACGGGAAGCTGCGCGAGCGCGGGATGGACTTCGTGACGATCACCGATCACGACACGATCGAGGGAAGTCTCCAAATAGCTCACTTGAAGCAAACATTTATTAGTGAAGAGATTACTACATATTTTCCTCATGATCCGTGTAAAATTCATATCCTGGCTTGGGGAATTTCGGAGGCTCAGCACGCTGAAATCGTCGCCCTGCGAGAGAACATTCACGACCTGCAAGGCTATCTTCAAAAAGCGAAGATCGCTCATGCCGTTGCGCACCCTTTGTACAGTATCAACGGCAAGCTCGAAGTCTCGCACCTCGAACGATTGATCCTCCTCTTCAAGCACTTCGAAGGCATAAACGGCTTGCGCGATGCACTCCTGAGCGTCCTGGCCCGCGACCTCCTCTCCGGACTGACAGCTCAAAAAATCGAGGAGTTCGCGAATCGGCACAATCTTCAGCCCACTCACGCCGAGCCATGGCAAAAAATTTTCACCGGCGGCTCGGACGACCACGGCGGAAAGTTCCTGGCCGGCGCGCACACGGAAACGCCACCGGCGCGGTCCGCGAAAGAATTTCTTCAGCACATCCGCGAAGGCTCCTGCACGGCCCACGGAGAAGGAGGCACGCCGCTGGCCTTATCGCACGGTTTTTACAATACGCTTTCCTGCTTCATCCAGGACCGGTTTACGGAACGCCTCGGACCGACCGCGCCCCTGCTTGAAACGATGTTTTCGCGCTTTATGGAAGGGCGCGACCCGACCGAGTTCTCCCTGCGCGAAAAAGCGACGTTCATCGCCCAGGGCGTAATGTCGGGAAAAATCTTCGAGCTGGCGAAGCCGAGCAATGTGTCACTCTGGAAAGGGCTCTCGAAACACTTCGCCCGGCCAAAGGTAAAGGCGCGGCTGGCCAAAGAGATGGAGGGGGTGGTTGAGCCGGAACGGCGCACGTTCCTGATGGCGAACATGGTCTGCGAACAGCTGGCTTTCCGTCTCTTCGAAAAATTCGTGCAGCAGCTTCGGAACGGCAACGTGATCGAAAGCATGCAGGCCTTGAGCGGCATCGCGCCGATCGTGGTGATGCTCTCGCCCTACATCTACGGATTTCATAGCCAGGCGCCCTCTCGCCCCTGGCTGCGGCAGGTCTTCCGGCAAATGACAGGCTCGATTCCACGCGTCCTGCAAAATCGGAAGCGGGCGTGGTTCACCGACACACTCGAGGACGTGAATGGCGTCGCGAACACGATTCGCAAAATGACGTCGGCGGGCGTCGCGGCCGGCGAAGAGCTGGTCGTAGTCACTTCCCGCCGGGACCTGACGGTCGAGGATGTGCCGATCAAGAACTTCAGGCCGATTGGCGAGTTCGAACTGCCGGAATACGAGCTGCAAAGGATGAGCTTTCCGCCGATCCTCCAGATCCTCGATTACATTCAGCGGGAACAATTCACCGAGATCATCATCAGCACCCCGGGACCGATTGGCCTGACGGGACTATTGGCCGCGAAGATGCTCAACCTGCAAACGAGCGGAATTTATCACACCGACATCCCGGAGTATGTCCGCATCCTGACCGAGGACCGTTTCCTCGAAAGCCTGGCCTGGAGCTACATGCACTGGCTCTACGGCCAGGTCGACACGGTTTTCGTGAACTCGGAGCAGTACCGGAAATGCTGGATCGACCGCGGATTTACGCCGGAAAAGCTCAAGATTCTCCCCCGAGGCCTCGATACCGATCTCTTCAACCCCCAGCGGCGCGATCCATCCTTCTGGAAGCGCTTCGGCGCGAATGGAAGCGATGTCCGCCTTCTCTATGTCGGCCGCATCTCGCGGGAAAAAGATCTCGATGTGCTGGCGGCCGCCTACCACAAAGTGCGAGAGGCGGGCGTGCCGGTGAAGCTGTTTGTTGTGGGGCACGGCCCCTACTCGGACGCGCTGGCGGCGATCCTGCCCGACGCAGTTTTCGTTGGCTATCTCACCGGGGAGCCACTCGCCACGGCTTACGCGTCGGCAGATATTTTTGTTTTTCCGAGCACGACCGATACCTTCGGCAACGTGATTATCGAAGCCCAGGCGTCTGGACTTCCGGTGATCGTCTCCGATCTCGGCGGGCCAAAGGAACTGGTGGAGGACGGGGTCAACGGAATCGTGACGAAAGCGCACGACACGGACGGGGTCGCAAAGGCGATCACGCTTCTCGCGAACGACGCGGGAAGCCGGAGGCAAATGGGCCGGAAAGCGCGGCAGAGCGTGCTCGACCGCAGCTGGCCGGACGCCTTTCGGAAGTTCTGGAACACGACCGAACTATAAATTCCATACGATTATGCTTGTAACCGCCTTGAGGGATCAATTTGCGCTTCCACCTGCGAACTATTGTCTGTGTTTGCTTGCTCCTGCTCGGGGTAACGCCCTCGTCATGGGCTGACGAAGGAATCCGCCAGGTCCAGGAGGAGCTTCGAAAACGGAACCTGTATTTCGGGGACATCGACGGCCAAAGCAGCGATGAATTGATTGGCGCGCTAAAGCGGTACCAGAAGCGGAAGGGCTTCGCCGTCACCGGTACCATCTGTGCGGATACAGCCGCCTCCTTGCGCATTCAGACTACGATCGCCTCGACCGATAAGGATCCGTCCGAATGGGAAGATCTTCCCATTGACCCCGAGCCCCCGGCCGAGCCTCCCCCACCTTCGTCAGTTATTTCCCAGGACCGAGTGAACAAATTTGTCGAAACTTATCTCCGCAACGGGGAATCAAACGACATTTGTCTTCAAGTTTGGTTTTATGCTTTTCCGGTCCAATACTTTGAATACGGATCGCAAGACAAGAAGTTTGTCAGACAAGATATCAAGTATTACGTAAAAGCCTGGCCCGAGAGAAAATACGTGCTGGCCGGACCCGCCACCTTGGTTGGCTCCGGCAACGAACACGAAGCCCTTGTCGAGTTTTCGATTGCCTATGACCTGCGCAATCAGAAAAAAGTCACCTCCGGAAAGGCGAAATACTTCTGGACGGTCCGATCCGAGGGAGATGTCTTGAAAATAGCTTCCATTAGGGAGGAGCTGTTACCGAATAAATAGATAAAGGAGCCGTCTTATGGAACCCGGGTTTTCCCTCCCCTAACCCCGGCGGCCTGCCGGATCGATACGTTTACAATGAAAGTCCAAACCAAGATCACGCTCCTGATCGTGCTCGTTGTTGCGTTCTTCATGGTTGGCCTTTGGCGCCTTCGCGTCTATGACGCGTCCAAGTTCCGGAGCATCACGCAGGATCGCGTCACTGAACGCAACCAGGCCTTCGATGCCTTTCTGGCAAAGCACGGCGAGCCGCTCAAGATGCTGGTGGAAGATAATGCCAACCTGGACCAGATGGTCCAGGCCATCGAGACCAGAAATCAGCAATGGTTCAGCGACAACGTGAACGGGGCGGCGCTGGTGGGGTACAAAGCAAACCAAGCCTGGATTTATGGCCCGGACGCAACGCTTCGCTATTCGACCGACACCAACTCCAAGGAACCGCCTCCACTTCCGATTCCGCCCGAGGCCTTTGAGCATCTTTTCGCCAAAGAACCGTTGGGTTATTTTTTTGTGAAGATCGGGACTGACCTTGTGGAGATTCGCGGGGCGAGGATTCATGGCTCCAGGGATTTTGAGCGTCTGCCTCCAGGACGGGGTTTTTTGTTTGCGGGCCGTTTGTGGAATAAGCCGGCCCTGGAAGAAATGTCGCTGTTTTCGGGAACCAAGCTCAGCCTAACGACCGACAGCGAGGAGGCGCGGAAAATCCGCGGCGACGAAGAGAATGGGTCGATCGTTTTCTCGCGGCCATTGAACACGTGGGATGGAAAACCGCTCGCGCAACTGATCGTCCGCAACGAAATGCCCGCGATCGAAGCGCTGAATCACTGGAGCAAACGCTTTACCCTCCTGCTTTTCTTTTTCGCGCTGGTGCTTTTGCTCCTGATCTACGCCTCCCTCGTCCGCTGGGTGGGCCGGCCGCTCCGGCAAATCATGGAAAGCCTCAAGCGGGACGATCCGAAACCGATCGAGGGGATCTGTGGAAATAACTCCGAGTTTGGAGAGCTGGCGCGCACAACCCGAAAATTCTTCGAACAGCGCGACAATCTCATCCGGGAAATGGAAGAGCGCCGCGCGGCTAAGGAGGCGCTCCGCAAGAGCGAAGAGGAACTCCGCCATTCGCAAAAAATGGAGGCCGTCGGCCGGCTTGCCGGCGGGGTGGCCCATGATTTCAACAATCTCCTCACGGCCATCATCGGTTACGCGGAACTGATCTCCACGCGCGTGACCAGCAACGCGCTCGCCAAACAAAACGCCGATCTTATTCGCAAAGCCGGGGAACAGGCCGCCGCGCTCACCCGTCAGCTCCTGGCCTTCAGCCGCAAACAAATTCTTCAGCCGAAGGTGATCGATCTGAATGCCCTGGTCGTGGAGATGGAGAGACTTCTGCGGCGAGTCATCGGCGAGCGCTTCGATTTGCAATCTCATCCCGAGGCGGAAAACCCACGGGTCAAAGCCGATCCGAGCCAGATTGAGCAAGTGGTCTTGAACCTTGGAGTGAACGCGCGCGACGCGATGCCGAAGGGCGGCAAGCTGATCATTCGGACCGCGAATGTGCGGCTCGATGAAACCACCGCGCCCCAGCTCTCGGCTTCCCTGCTTCCCGGCGACTACGTCATGCTTTCAGTTACCGATACCGGCGCGGGGATGGATGAGGAAACCAAGGCGCACATCTTCGAGCCGTTTTTTACGACAAAGGGCCCGGGGAAAGGCACGGGATTAGGTCTCGCGACTGTCTACGGCATCGTGCGGCAAACCGGCGGCGGAATCGCGGTTGAAACCGAACCAGGCAAGGGCAGCACGTTCCGGATTTATTTGCCGATGGTGACCGCGCCGCTCGATTACACGAAGACATCGTCGGCTCCGGTGGAGAAGTCGGACAATTTCGAAACGGTCCTGGTCGTCGAGGATGAAGAGATCGTCCGCGAGCTGGTCTGTGACGTCTTGGAGGAACAGGGATACAACGTGCTGTGCGCCGCGGATGGCCTGGAGGCCATGGAAATGGCCGGAAATTTCGACGGCACCATCCATCTCCTCGTCACGGACGTTATCATGCCACACATGAATGGCCACGAACTGGCAGGCAAACTCTCCCGCATCCGGTCCGACATGAAAGTTCTCTACGTCTCCGGCTATTCGGATACCGATCTCGGCGAACACGGCATCCTGGATCCGCGTTTCGAGCTTCTCCAGAAACCGTTCACGCCGCAGACGCTGGCGCGGAAAATCCGCGACGTCATTCACGAAGGCAGCTATGCCTACACCACCACAGAGTGACAAAGGCACGCGCCACGAAATCCGTTCCGCCTCATTCGCCGGTCAGATTGCCGTCACGATATTGCTCGGCGCGGCGCTGACCTGTTCCGCCTGCAAGAGGCAATCACGGCTCGAATCGGTCCAGGAGGCCGAAGCCAAGCCGGCGCCGCGGTCAGAAGCGGAGCCGTCGTCCTCGGCGAAGCGCGATGACAAAACAAAGTCCTGGGTAGGTGATGCCGTGTGGTACGATGTTCCGAGTGATTCTCTCGCAAGACGGCGAGCGGGAAAAGACGAGCTAACCGCGGCGCACAACCGGCTTCGACTCGGGTCCATGGTGCGTGTCACTCACCTCGCAAACGGGAAGAGCGTCATCGTGCGCATCACGGACCGCGGTATCACCAACCGGGCGAGCATCGATTTGTGCAAGGAAGCCGCCGAAGCGCTCGGGATGATTAGCGAAGGGCGCGCGCGCGTCCGCATGGACCTGTTGCCGGACGACAAAGGCGTAAGTGCGGCGACCGATTCCACCGGGACGGCCGCTCACCCTTAACAGTCCAGGCGAACCACGCCGCGAAATTTCCCTCAGGCCACGGGTCCCGGCGAGGGGTCGGACGGAGGAGGAGGCTGAATTGGAGGCACAACGGGCGCGGATATGCCCTGATCACCACTCATCGCCCAGACGTCATATTCGGTCCCGAATTGGCGCAGGAAAAAAAGCGGGAAGGCAGCCAGCACCACGTAAACCGGCAAGAGAATGACCGTGCCCACGTACGGGATTGCCGCAATACAACAAGTGAAAGGCACCGAGAGACACGCGACCATTGCCGCCGCCAGGGCGAGCACGAAAAAGAAGAGGAGGTAGAGAAGGATCGGCCCGGGCCGCGTCGTGATCAGTCCCAGGATCTGGCGAAACGCCACCGCGGCTCGACAGCGCTGCCGATACATCACCGGCACCATCAATTGAGAAATCAAACTCCAGGCCGCTGCGATCAAGAAGATCACCGCGACCACCAGGATAATACCCGCCGTCAAACTCGCGACGAACGCGGCCCCCTCCGTCCAGCCCTGGATGAAGGGAAGCAACACCGGCACAAAGGCGACGGCAACGATCGCGAGCACGATTAGCCCCACGATTAACGAGAAAAGAAAAAAACTGTTTCCTTCCCGGCGGTATTCCCGCCACGGCTCGGCAATCGCGGCGCGATTGCGGACGATGCAATCGGTCAGGATGAACCTGCCGCGGGAACCGATCCAGACAAGTGCCACGAAGATCGCGAGCAGCAGAATTGCCCCGGCTATGAGCAACGGAACGGCACAGTTCTGCAGCCAGTCGGTCGAGCCATCGTGGGAGATCGAGCGGAAGCTCCAGTCCGCTTTGTCCCCCAGGCGCAGATTGAATCTGTAATTGCCATTCCCCGAAAAATTGGCGAGGAAGGCGGCAAATCCGATTACGAGCCATTTTCGAAAATCGAATGGCTGAAAGAGGATTCTCTTCATCCAATCCCAGGCCTCGCCAAAGGGCCGGAATATTTCAACCGTGGGTTCGTTCCCGTTCATACGCGCATCTCAAACCTTTCCGAGGGGCGAATCAAGCATGCGTTGACGGTGTTAGCCAGCTTCGCTGGTCAGGTCGAAGCGCCTTCACGCATGCGAACCGGGGAGGCCGGGATGGTGTCGAGGACGATGCGGCGTTCACCATCGTAATGCCCGAAGGCGAGGACGCCGGTCGGACATTGCTGGACGCACGCGGAACAGCGCACGCATTCCGGATCCTGCATCGGTATGCCCTTGTTCGCGAAGTTCATGATGTCGATGCCCTGGTGGCAGACCGACGTGCAGACGTTGCAGGAAATGCATTTTGATTTCTCGGGGAAAATCCGGAATCGGGAAAAACGCGCATAGATATGCATGAGCGCGGCGAGCGGACAGAAAAAACGGCACCAGACCCGACCAGAGTATTTGAAATAAAGGCCCACGCCGATGATCCCGCCGAGGAAGACATCGACGAGCCATTTGTAGCTGGCGTAATTGATCAAATGCCCGTCGCTGTTTTTGCCATCAAGGAGCAAATGGAAGGCGGACGCCGCGATCGATTGCGGCCAAAGCCAGCCGGCGATTCGCACGAACAAAAGAAGGAAGGCCACGGCAAGGATCACCTGGCCCGCCATGTTCAGTCGATTCCAGAACGGACCATGCGGCATTTTGTGACGCTGCGTGTCGCCCATCGTCTCGGCGAGCGCGCCGCACGAGCAGATCCATCCGCAGTAGGCGCCCTTGCCCCAACGCCAGATCATCGCCGGGATAATGACGAAGGTTTGGATGAACCCGATGACGAGCCACCACATGAGCGGAGCATCGGTGAAGACGTTGTAGACCATGAGCGGCCACGCCAGGATGAATCCGTAGGCGCGCCAATACGCGCGCGGATGTCCCCAGTCCGGCCATTGCTGCGCGGCGTATTGCTGGGCCGAAATGTAAGATTCGAAGAGATGGTCGGCGATCGTCTTGCCCAAACCCTGGTCGAACCAGCCGTTGTAACCGAGATACGGCAGGATGATTTCAGGCAGGAGAAAAAGCGGTATCACCTGCACGAGCGTGAGCACAGCTGTCTGCAAAGTGACGTAGGGCGTGCGGCGCCGCCGGATGCGCGCGATCCCAAACACGACGATGCAAGCGCTGTAAAGAAGCGTGTAGTAGAAAGAACGCGATTTGAGCGAAACGGCGAGCGTGCCCAGAAGCGTCGAGCGATCGGCCACCTGCGCCTGGAACCAGCCGCCGATCGAGCTGAGAATCGCCGGCATGTTTTCCGGCCACGGGTTCAGCCAACTCTCGGCAAAGCCCCCCGATTTCCAGGAATAAAGAAACACACAAAAGGCGACAAAAAGACCGAGGCTGAGCCAGCCGAACAATGTCCCCTCGCCCGCGATCGGAATTCCCGAGCGCCGAAAGAAGTCCAACGGAGCTTCGCGGCCCAGCATGGTGAAGACGACGTCGTTTGGTAATTCTTCCTCGATCCCGTTCTTCAGATAAACGCGCTCCGGCTCGATTCGAGTCACTTCGGTCCCCAGCGCAAGTTTGAGAGAGCCAGGTGATTTCTGCCCGCGCATCCCATCGGTCACCGCGGTGTTCACCCGTTCCGAGGTCGGTTTTTCGATTTGGACATCGGCCGATCCATCGCGCACGAGCATCTCGACTTTCTCGATGTTCGCCGGCTTGGCCCGCGCCAATTCCTTTCGCCGATAACTGAGGGTGACGTGCGAGCCGCAAGCGGCCAACGCGATGGCCGTCTCCAGCGCCGAATCGCCTCCCCCCACCACGAGCGCGTTCTGCCCGGCAAACTCCTTCGGATCGAAAAGACGGTTGTAGACTTTGTCGAGCTCTTCGCCCGGGACCCCGAGCTTGCGGAAATTTCCGCTGCGACCGATCGCGACGATGGCCCGGCGCGCCGCGATCGTTGTCTTGTCGTCCTTGTACAGGAGCAGGCCGCTGCTCCCGCGGCCGCGGGACTCGATGCGCTCAATGCGTGCACGGGCCACTTCGATCCCGGCCGCACGCCGCTGCTCTTCCATTTCCGCGACCAACGCTTCCTTCACGTCGGCGGAAAATTGCAGACCTCCGTCGAGCTTCATCTCGGTCGGGTAGGTGTAAATTGGTTTTCCTTTCGGGAAATTGACGACCGTCGAGAAAATTTCGGTCGCTTCGAAAACCGCGAAATTCAGTCCCGCCTTTTTCGCTTCGATCGCCGCCGAGATCCCGGCCACCCCCGCTCCGATGATCGCCAGATCGAGAACTCCGGCTTCCGCCTTCCTCCCTCCGCCTTCCTCCTTGAGAATCGCCCGAACCGCTTGCGCGCCGGTGTGGGAGGAAAACTTCAGCAGCGGAATTCCGGTGAGATCGCCGGCGATCCGCACGCCCGGCTGGGCCGTGACACCGTCCGGTCCCGAAACGGGCAGCTTTTCCACAGTGCCCGCGGGCCACTGCGTATGGAGCCATTTCGTGTAACGTTCGATGATTCCGGGCATGAACGAGAACACCTTTGTAATTCCTGAGGCCGGGCACGAAAAGAGAAATCCGGCACGGCCGCGACGCTGTCGCTGGTCGAAGGAGTGGGATGGCTGACGCAAACACCAAACGCCGCTACCCGATTGGGGCCGAAGTCATCGGCGAAGGCCGAACGCATTTTCGGGTATGGGCGCCGAAGGCAAAACGCCTGGACGTCGTTCTGGAAAGCAGCCCGGAAAATGACGCGGCGCGCACATTCCACTCACTCCAGCCGGAAGACGGCGGCTATTTCTCCGGCTCCATCGCGGCGGACCCAGGCGCGTTCTACCGCTTTCGGGTCAACGAGGCGGAATCATTTCACCCCGATCCCGCGTCGCGTTTTCAGCCCCAGGGAGTCCACCGATCGTCGTGCATCGTGGATCCCTCGCGTTTCAACTGGACGGATCAGGACTGGAAGGGGATCAAAATGCCCGGCCAGATCATCTATGAGATCCATGTCGGCACCTTCACCCGCGAGGGCACCTGGCGGGCGGCGGCGAAGGAACTGGCGGAGCTGGCCCGAATTGGAATCACCGTGATCGAGATGATGCCGATCGCCGATTTTCCGGGGGAGTTTGGCTGGGGCTACGACGGCGTCGATTTGTTTGCGCCCTGCCGCCTCTATGGAACGCCGGACGATCTGCGCGCTTTTGTGAACGACGCGCACTCGTTAGGCCTGGCCGTGATTCTCGATGTCGTTTACAACCATCTCGGCCCCGAAGGAAATTACCTGCGCGTCTTTTCCGAAGACTACTTTACCGACCAGCACGAAAACGACTGGGGCGATTCGCTGAATTTCGATGGACCGAACTCGGGACCGGTCCGCGAATTTTTCATCACGAACGGCCGTTACTGGATCGACGAATTCCATTTCGACGGCTTTCGTTTCGACGCCACGCAAAGCATCATCGACTCCTCGAGCGAATACATTGTCGGCGCGATCGGCCGCGCGGCGCGCCTCGCCGCCGGGAACCGGTCGATCATCCTGGTCGCCGAAAACGAGCCGCAGGAAACAAAGCTTGTCCGGCCGCGGAGCGAAGGCGGCGACGATCTCGATGGCCTCTGGAATGACGACCTGCACCACAGTGCGATGGTCGCCCTGAGCGGGCAGCATGAAGCCTACTACAGCGATTATCGCGGCCGTCCCCAGGAGTTCATCTCCGCCGCGAAGTACGGCTACCTTTTCCAGGGTCAGCCTTACGGATGGCAGGAGGCGCCGCGCGGCATGCCGACTTTCGGGGTTCCTCCCGAGGCATTCGTCGGCTTCCTGGAGAATCACGATCAGGTTTCGAACTCGGCCTTTGGCGAACGCGTGCGCTTTCATACGTCGCCGGGCCGCTACCGCGCAATGACCGCGCTGCTCATGCTCGGACCGTGGACGCCGATGCTTTTCCAGGGCCAGGAATTCGGCGCTTCCAGCCCGTTCGTTTACTTCACCGATATGTCGGGGGACTTGCGGGAGGCGATTCGCGCGGGGCGTTTCAAGTTCCTGGCTCAGTTCCCATCCATGGCGACCGAGGAAATTCAGCAGCAGTTGCCCGATCCGGGGGATCCGGAAATCTTCGCGCGGTGCAAGATTGATTTTTCCGAGCGGGAAAAGAACAGGCCATTCTACGATCTGCACTGCGACCTGATAAAACTGCGCCGTGACGACGCGCGCTTTCGCGAGCAAAAGATGCGCGGGGTGGACGGCGCCGTGCTCGGTCCCGGGAGTTTCGTCCTCCGTTATTTTGGCGGCGATGGCGATGATCGCATTTTGGTGGTGAACCTGGGCGAAAAGCTTCCGGTCGAACCTGCTCCCGAGCCGTTGCTGGCGCCGCCGTTTGGATTTCGATGGGAAACTCTTTGGACGAGCGACTCGCCGCGTTACGGTGGCCCAGGTGTGGTTCAGGTCACGAGCGACGAATATTGGCTGCTCCCCGCGGAAGCGGCCGTGGCTCTGCGCCCCGTGCGTGAAACAGCCCCGCGCAAGAAACCGAAGAAACGCTAAGTGAACGAACTAACGAATCCGAGTCTGGCGGTGACGCGTTCGATGCCCTGGGACGCCGCGCAGACGTCTCGCGAAATTCTGCTGAACCGCGAATGGCTCGTCACGAACGGTCTCGGTGGGTACGCTTCGGGCACGGTCTGCGGCGCGATCACGCGAAAATACCATGGCATCCTGATTGCCGCGTTGCCCGCTCCGCTCGGGCGGATCGTGATGTGGAGCCACGTCTCGGAGTTTCTGCGTTTCGACGACAAAGAGGTGGTCTCGCTCGGCGCGGAAGAGCGCGCCGGCGGGCAGCTCGATTTGCACGGCGCCGAATACCTGCGCGAGTTCCGGCTCGAAGACGGTTTGCCGGTTTGGATTTACCACGTGCGCGATCTCGTGATCGAAAAACGGGTTTTGCTGCCGCACCTGCAAAACACCGTCCACGTCAGTTACCAGATCATCGGCGATGGAGAGCCGCCCCGGTTGGAGTTGCGGCCCGCGTTTCATTTTCGCCATCACGAGGCGTCGGTCGATTTGCCCCTGGCGGAACCTTACAAGCTCAGTGCCGTCGGCGATCGCTACGAAATCACCTCGACCCGCCGGAAACTTCCGCCGTTGCGCATGCGCCTGTGTGGCCGCGCCTCCGCGTTTACGATTGCGCCCTCGAAGATCCATCAGGTGGTTTATCGCACCGAACAGGCCCGCGGCTATGCGCACGAGGGCGAACTCTGGAGCCCGGGATTTTTCCAGGTCGATCTCGCAGATGAAAAAACCGCTACTCTGATCGGATCGACGGAGCCGTGGGACATCATCGACGTCCTGAGTCCGATGGACGTTCTCGGCGCGGAGCGCGAGCGGCGCGCACGGCTGCTGGAGGAAGCCCCGCCCCAGGCGCGCGAAGGAGTCGCCGCGGAACTGGTCTTTGCCAGCGATCAATTTGTCATCACGCCGGCTGGCCGCGCCGAGGACGCGGCGCGCGCACATGCCGCAGGGGATGAGGTTCGCACTGTGATCGCGGGGTATCACTGGTTCACCGATTGGGGACGAGACACGATGATCAGCCTGGAAGGTTTGACGGTCGTCACGGGCCGATGTCTCGAGGCCGGCTATATCCTTCGGACCTTCGCGCACTACGTCCGCGATGGATTGATTCCGAACATGTTTCCGGATGGGCAAAAACAGGGGCTTTACCATACCGCGGACGCGACGCTCTGGTTCTTCCACGCGCTTGGGCGTTACCTCGAAAAATCGAAAGATCGCATCACGCTCCGCCTCTTGTTGCCGACCCTGGTGGACATCGTCGAGCACCACTTGCGCGGAACGGAATTCAACATCCATGTCGATTCCGCGGACGGGCTGCTGGTCCAGGGACAGGAAGGTTACCAGCTCACCTGGATGGACGCGAAGATGGGCGATTGGGTCGTGACGCCGCGGCGCGGGAAGGCCGTGGAAATCAACGCCCTTTGGTTTAACGCGCTAAAGCTGCTGGAGGGCTGGCTGCGCGAGATGGGCGAGACCGAGACAGCTCAGCGGTACGAGGAACACGCCCGGCGCGCGCGCGAGTCATTCAATGAGCGCTTTTGGTTCGAGGAGGGCGGCTATCTCTATGACGTGGTCGACACGACAGATGGAGACGATGCCGCCTGCCGGCCGAACCAGGTCTTCGCCATTTCCCTCGAAAATCCAGTGCTGGAATCGGATCGATGGAGCGCGGTGATGGAGGTGGTGCAACGAGATTTATTGACGCCGTTTGGGCTGCGATCGCTCTCGCCGAAGAGTCCCGACTTCAAACCGACTTATCACGGCGATCTCCGCACCCGGGACGCGGCTTACCACCAGGGAACGGTTTGGGCGTGGCTGATTGGGCCGTTTATCGACGCGTGGCTGAAAGTGCATCCGGACGAAAAGCAGAACGCGCGCAAATTTCTTGAGCGGTTTCCTGAGCACCTGAGCGAGGCCGGGCTCGGGACCATCAGCGAAGTGTTCGACGCGGAAGAACCGCACGTCGCGCGCGGTTGCATCGCGCAAGCCTGGAGCGTGGCCGAAGTGCTGCGATGCTGGGTGAAAACCGCGTAAGCGCGCATTCGGCCCGGTAGGGCGAGACTCTGTCGAGCCGCGATGACGAACTATCCGTGCTACGTCCCGAGTCCGGCAGCTGCCGGACGAGGGAAAACCATTAACACCGGGCCTTCAGGCCGGTGTATCTTGCGGAAAGGACAGTAGCCGTTTCAACGGCTTCCTCTCGCGATTGCTCTCATATCGACAGGACGGCGACGGCATGACGACGAAAGCCGTTGAAACGGCTGAGCTACCTGTCAGTAGTCGCCACCGGCCTGAAGGCCGGTGTTAACGTGATTTTCCCTCGTCCGGCACTTGCCGGACTTGGGATGACATCGGCTTCCGTCGTCCCGCTAGTTGAGTCGGGGCGCTCAGCAGCCCGCGTTGTTTCGATTCCCTAATGATGGCCGAAACCGTCGCCGAGCTTTCCGAAAAAACAGAGGTGCGCGAAGCGCTCGCGCAGACTGGCGACAAGCCCAACGTCAAAGCGCAGGCGACCGACAAGTTCTGGTTCGTGACGCATGCCCTCGTTCTGCTCGGCTGCACGGTGGTCGCTTTTCTTCTCGGGTGGAAACTGGTTCCCCTCCCGCAGGCCCATCTCGATCTGCTGCAACGCGCCGTTCGCGGCGCCGTTTTCATCGTCATCGTCCTCGCCATCGCAAAAGCGGTTTCGGTTTATGGGATCGGGCGAATCGCCGACGCGTCCACCCGCTTCACCTTGCGGCGGATCGAGCATCTCGTTGTTGGAATACTCATCGCCCTGATCGGGGTCTCGATTTTCTTCGCGAATTGGTACACCGCGCTCATTTCCGTAGGGGTCATCTCGGTCATCGTGGGCCTCTCGGTGCAAACGCCGATGACCAGTTTCATTGGCTGGATTTACATCCTGGTCCGCCGGCCCTATCGCGTCGGCGACCGGATCAGGATCGGCGACGCGACCGGCGACGTCATCGACGTCAGTTACATCGACACGACGCTCTGGGAATTCGGCGGGCAACTGCTCTCGACCGATCATCCCAGCGGCCGCATCATCAAGTTCCCCAACGCCAAGGTGCTCGACTCGATTGTTTATAATTATTCCTGGCCGCTTTTTCCTTACATCTGGAACGAGATCAAATTTCAGATCGCGTATCAAAGCGACTTGCAGTTCGTCGCCAAGACGATGGAACGCATCGTCGGGGAAGAGATTGGTGAAGACATGGAGGAACGCGTGGGGGTTTATCGCGAGTTGCTGGGAAAGACTCCGGTGAATGAGCTCGAGGTCAGGGCGCATCCCCGCGTTTTCTTCCGGGTTGATGAAGTCGCCTGGATCGACGCGATTGTCCGCTACGTGGTTCCGCCGCGCGAAGCCGGCTCGGTGAAGACGCGGCTGATCCCGAAACTCCTCGCGGCGCTCAATGCCGAGCCGGACAAAGTCATGTTCCCGGCGGGGGCGAATCGCTGATGGCCGTTTGCCTGTAGGGCGATTACAGAGAACACTTCGCGGATGCATTCTCGAATCTTCCTCGTTTTGTTCGCGCTGATGGCCATCGCGGCGAAACCCGTCGAGAAGGCGCCGCCAGCGGCGAAACTCGCCCGCCCCAAGGAAATTCCGGTCGCCTTGCCGAATTATGACGAGGAAACCAGCACGAAGCTCCAGATTTTTCTCGATAACAGCTACTTCGGACCGGGCAAGATCGACGGCAGAATTGGCGAGTTTTTTCGCAAGGCTCTCGTGCATTACAAGCGCGCTCACGGGTTGCCGCCCACGGGCGCGGTCGATCAATGGCTGATCGTCCAGGTGCCGGAGACCTACAC
>DASZDO010000029.1:0-44645 GCA_035941955.1 Chthoniobacterales bacterium | reverse complement strand
CTCCCGGCGTCTGTTTTTCCATCGAGCCGGGCAATTATATCGAAGGAAAATTCGGAGTCCGCTCCGAAAATGACGTTTACGTAGCCGACAAGGACCTCGAGGTGACCGGCCAGCCAATCCAAACCGAGATCGTGGCAATTCTGAAAGCGCCGTAGGAGCGGCGAGCGTCTCAAACTCTTCCCAAGGAGCGGCGGTTTGAAAACGCCGACAATCCTAGAAGGCGGTTTCAAACCGCCTCTCCTTGTTTAGCTTGGCCGCTTTACAAATTCCAAACGGCTTCCTAAAATCGTTGCTCGATGAAACCTGACAGACTTCGTCGAGCCTCCGGGATGCTTCTCGCCGTGATCGCGGCGGTCACTACGACACACAGCTCTTTTGCAGGCCCCAAAAAAGCGACTGGCATCGACACCGCCCAGGTTCCCGGCTGGTCGTCGGAAGACCTCAATTTCTTCCTGCACGGATCGATGAGCACCGAAGTCGTGCCGGAACGCGTCCTGCGGGCCTTCATCAAGACCTACCCCGATCTGTTTCCAAGCCAGGACCTCTCCCACCTCGGGCTCGTCCCCGATCCCGATTTTGGTTGGCCGATCGGTTTTTCCCGTAAGGAAGTGAAGCACCTCGGCGGACTGCCAGCCGTCGGAATTAACTGCGCCTCATGCCACTTCGTGCAGATCACTTCGTCCGCCAGCCCCAAACCCATTCAAATCTTGGGAGGGACCAGCCATTTCGATGTGGAAGCCTTCTTCGGCTCGGTCCTGGTCGCGACATTTAAGACCTCCGATCCGGCGAACATGAAAAAGTTTTTGTCCGCTTATCTGGCTGTCTCCGATTCGGCGAGCGGCGACCAGGGGCAAAAGATCTTTGAAGCGGCCTGGCAACGTCAGGAAGAAAAAATCGTTGCTGTAATGAAAGACGACCCATTCGGAGCAAAGGAGGTCAAGCCCGGCGATTTGCACCGGATCGAGAACGAGGAGGTGCAGTTCAATCGGCAATCGTTCGAGCAGGAAGATTTGGCGACACGCGCGCATACGATGCTGAAGCTCTTTCACAATATGCGCGCGGCCTTGCACGTCCCGGATCAACCGCCCGAGAAGGCCCCGCCGGTTTCCGGGCCCGGACGCAATGACGCCTTCGGGCTGCTTTCCGCGAGCCTTCTCAATGCGCCCCAACCTTACGCGCCAATCAAATTCGGTTTGGTCTGGAACGTGGACAAACGGACCTGGGTGCATTGGGATGGCAATACCAACTCGCCTATCGCGCGCAATTTGCTCGCATCCCTTGGCCTGGGAGCACCGATGCAGGGCAAGCGGGGCGACCTGGATTTCGCAGTGGTGAAACGGCAAACCGATTTGTCCGAAAAAATCCGGCCGCCGCATTACCCGTTCAAGATTGACCGGACGGCCGCCAAACGGGGCGCCGCGCATTTCGAAACGAGTTGCAACGCGTGTCACGGCGGGCCGGAAAGCGATAAGCGATTGTATCCTGTGGCCGAGATCGGGACCGATCCAAATCGCGCCAGCATGTTCACGGAAAAACTAGCCGGCAGTTTCAACAAATTTCTCGCTGAACTCGAAGCTGAGGGCTATCAGCCGCCGAAAGAATTTGGGGTTCGCAGCACGGGAAAATACTGGGCGGCGAGCATGGAGGGAGTCTGGGCGAGGTCTCCCTATTTGCACAACGGATCGGTCCGCACCATGCAGGAGCTGCTGACCCCGCCCACGCAGCGCGCGAAAACATTTCACCGCGGTTCCCAGGAATTTGATGCCACCCAGATGGGCTTCACCGATGCCGGCTATTATGTCCTGGATACCTCAACTCCTGGTAACTCCAATTCCGGCCATGATTACGGCACCGCCCTAACGGCCGACCAAAAGCGAGACCTGCTCGAATACCTAAAGACGCTCTAAGGCACCTGGAGCGCCGTTGCACTTTGGCAGGGTGAGACTCCGACTTTGGTAGGCGAGACTCCGGCTTTGGTAGGGCGAGACTCGGTCGAGCCGTACCAGTGCACTGACAATTCCTCGGAACGAACCAATGCTGTCATCTAGCTTGAAATTCCTCTTTAAGTATTCCGGGTCCCACGTGTCTCACTTGTGATTCGAGTTAGAAAGGACCAGATATGGCCGGAGCTTTACTTTATCAACCGACGCAAAGATGGCGAATCGGAGCTGCTTTTGGCGCTGCCGCCCTAATTCATTTTGCGGCCATTGTGCTCGCCGATAGAGATCACCAGACGCAAGTAGAAGCGACGCCGCCAAGCCAGGACGGGGACATCCTTATCGACGTTATCCCCCCAGATGCTCCGAGGGAAGAATCGACTCCTCCTCCCGAGGATGTGGCTACTCCAGCGCCAATCCCGGTGGAGGACCCAATATTCGTGAGAACAGAACGATACCGTCTCCAGTTCCGAGACAGCCCTCCAAGCCCGTCGCCCCGATCGTGAACGTGCGAAGCGGAGTCACGTCGGGCAGGGCAAGTTTTTCGTCGGTTCGAGCCATGGCTTTGAGCGGTCCGCGACCACTCTATCCCTATGAGGCCCGGCGACAGAAAATCACGGGCAGTGGGATTGCGATGATGACGGTCGATCATGCCGGAAACGTTCTCGATGTCGTGATGCAAGAAAGCACGGGAAGTCCTGTGCTCGATAATGCCGCGATCGCTGCGTTCCGAAGGTGGCGTTTCAAGCCAGGCGCCGGACCCAAGGTGCGAGCTCCCATTACCTTCACGTTGACCGGCGCGCAATACTAGGACACGCGTCGTCTCACAAAGGCGTTGACTGGCCGGCCAGAAGTTCCTATACGGAACCGCTCGCCACGCCATCTGCCATGACCTTTGAAATGATTCCGGCCTGCGATGTGCCGCTGGCGGAACAGGCGAACGTCTTCTCTCAGGCCTTCACCGGATACGTCGGAGGATCGTTCGAGATGGATGCGGCCGCTCTTGCCCGTTTCATCCTCCATCAAGGAGCGGACCTGTCTTATAGCTACTTCGCGCGAACCGCCGAGGGCCTGACCGGCTTTGCCTACATCAACCGCACGGGAAATATTTCGCGGGTTGCCGGGATGGGGGTCGTACCTGCGGCGCGCCGAGCCGGCCTGGCCCGGCGACTCCTGGCTCATCTGCGCGAGGAAGCGCAGACTCGCGGCGACCAAGCTATGATGCTCGAAGTAATCGAACAGAATCCGGCGGCGCATCGGCTTTATGTTCAGGAAGGGTTTCGCCAGACAGGTCATCTCTTGAGCTGGCGACGGATGGCCAATGCGCCGGCAATCGAATCCACGGAACCGCTCGAGGAAATTTCGTTAATCAAAGCCAGCCAGATACCGAGCGCGCTCGAATTCCCGGACCTACCCTGGCAAATCTCGCGACATGCCATTGCAAAATTGGCCGCCGCCTGCGCTTTTCGGAGCGGCGATGCGCTCATCGTCATCGGCGATCCGAACATTTCGCCGATCCGCCTGCATGCCTTGTCCTGCTCTGGGAGAATGGACTGGGCCGCGTTGCGAAAAACCTTGAGCGCTCTGTTACAACGCTATCCGTATCGCGAATTTTTCACGCCCGCGGTGTTCCCCGAGCAATTCGGCGAGGAAGTCCTCCACCCACTCGGCTTCGCGCGGGATCCTCTGAGCCAGTTCCTGATGCGCTACGATTTGCAGGGTGCGACAGAACACTCCTAACCAGGCGCACGATCTGGACTTTCGGAGAGCACCTCGATAGCCTGAACTTGTGAAGATCGAATTACGCCGGGACCTTTGGCTCGCCCTCGCCGCCTTTTGCTGGCCTCTCGCGTCGCTTACCATGGAGGGAGCCGAAACCGCACGGCTCGGCGCGCTGCGCGAAGTCCTGGAAGCGCATTTCAACCATGATGCTTCCCGCCTGATCGTCCGCACCCGCAGCGGAGAACTCGGACTTTGGGACACAAAGAAGGGAACTCCGATAAGCGGCGACCCGGCGCTCAAGGAACTTTCGGAAGCTTATGTCATGAGCCCGGATGCCCACCGGCTTCTGGTTGGCTTCAAGGAAGGCCGCGCCCGAATCTTCGATGCTTCTACCGGTGCTGCCTTCTCGCCTGTCCTCGAGCTGTCGCTCCGCGAAAACGGACAGGCACACCCGCAGGCCGTCTTTTCTCCCGATGGCAGCACGGTCGTGTGTTTTGGCGAAAAGAAAGCGGAGGTGCTCGACGTTAAGACCGGCAAGCGGATCGCAACTCTTCCGGTCCCATTCGAAATCGAGGAGGGATCGGATTCCACCGCACTCGCCATCTTTGCCAGCAATGGCACGAAATGTTTTGTCATGGATCCCAAGGGCGCCGTCGCAACCTATGAAACCAAAAAGTGGACTGCCGCGGGCAAGCCGATGAAGCATCCGCCGGCGGAACAGGCCTACCAATTTGGCTTCGACGCGAGCAGCGACGGGAAATGGATCGTTACCTTCGACGACCCAGGTGAGAATGGCCCCGTGGGGCAGCTTCAAGTCTGGGATGCGTTGACTAACAAACCCTTAGGCAAGCCGCTCTCGGCGGTAAACGGAATGTCCGGCCGGTTTCTTCCTGGCCAGGACCGCGTCCTGGTCCAGTCAGGTCGCGGCGAAGCTTCTGTCCGCAACCTGCCTTCGATGGAAATTTCTTATGTTATCAAACAACACGACGAGATCGATGGCCCGCACATTGAGCTGTTTCAAAATGGGAAATGGCTGATCGCGTGGGGCCCAGATAAGAAAATCGATCTCATCGACGCCGTTACCGGCAAGGCCCTGACTACCCATTCCTCCTCTGTTGCCGTTGCCGGAGTGATGATTCCGGCAGATTCCTCAACTTGCTATGTAGGATTGGAGAACACCACCGTAGCTACTTCCGAAGTTCGCTATGACAATAGCTTGCAGCGATTCTCAGTGCCCGAGTTACAACTTGCCGGCTCGATTCCCATCCCGGATTTCCTGCTTCGACAATCTCTTTCTCGGGACGGCCGTTGGATCCTGACTGTCCAAGGCGCAACGGATAACGAACGCATCGTGGTTTACGATGCGGCTACCATGAAGCCGGTAGAATGGTCGGCTGAATAAGGTCCTCGCGAGGATTGCAGCTATCGGAATCTTTGCAGCGAAAGAAACTCGATGCGATGGCGCGAGCCACCGTCCAGCGCCAGTTCTGCCGCGATTTCACCCACCACCGGTGCGAACTTGAACCCGTGGCCCGAGAAGCCGCCGCACAAGATAAGGTTCGCGTGTTCGGGGTGACGATCGATAACAAAATTTGCGTCGGGCGTGAGCGAATACATGCAAGGCTTTGCCTCCCGTAGGACTCCTGCCGCGGCCGGCATCCATTGTTCCAGCGCCCGGGCGATTGGCTCCACGTCCCGAGCCGGATCAATCTCACGATTAATGTGCTCCGCATCAGTCAGGTCGCCGAAGCCGTGAAAGGCTGCCTTAACTCCATCGCCGAAATCGGGAAAGCCATAGAGTGGCGCGGGCAGATCTTGACGATCGACGAGGAAAGCCGGGAAACCCGGCCAGTCATAGGCATTTGTGGCGGGCGAAAACCACGCCTGAATGTTGCGCTGGACGCGAAGACGAATGCCAAGAGACTCAAGCGTTTCTTTGAACCACGGTCCCAGCGCCAAAACAAGCTTGGTCGCAGAAATTTGGGTGTCGTCGGAAAGGCGAACGTCGAAGCCCTTGTCCTTGGCGTGCCAGCTTTCCACGGCAACTCCAAAGCGCATGGCCGCGCCCCTCGATTTGGCGAGGTTTAGGTGTGCGCGGACAGCGCGTTCCGGGTCCAACACCCCTCCATCAGGTTCCAGGAGCGCTACTTCGTTGCTCCCCAGTTCAAGGGTAGGATAGCGCGCTTTGACTTCTCGTTGGCTTAATGATTCTAAAGCCAGGTCGTGTTCAGCTGCGGCGCGGCGCGTTCCCTGGACGATCTCACTGGTTTCTTGGCCAATCGAAAGCACACCTGTGAGGCGCAGGATCTCCTCGCTGGTCTCGCGCTCGAGTTCTCGCCATAGCTCATAGGCTCGGAGCACCAACGGCACATACGCCGGATCTTCGAAGTAGGCCTTGCGGATCATCCGGCTTTTTCCGTGCGACGACCCCAAATCGTGCGCGGGCTGGAATTGCTCGATCCCGATCGCCGCCGCGCCCCGCGCAGCGCAATGGGCCAGGATCGCGCTTCCCATTCCCCCTAATCCAACCACCGCAACGTCGTAGCCCATCTCTTCCCCCTTCCCGCTACTTAATCTCAGCGCTCCAAACCGTTCCCGTATACTTCCCTTCGCGATACGACACGTTGACGCGATCCCCAATCTTGAGCTTTTCCCATCTCGGCCGATCGGTATGTACATTGAATCGGCGTCCTCCATCGACTAGCTGGACCTCCACGATCCATTGCTCGTCGTCCCGGGCTCGCGGATCCCGGCCCGTCCCGCGGTCCGCCTTCTTCATCACGTAGCTACCAACGGCGATCTCGTCCTCAGCCAATTCCCGCAGTTCCACTTCTTCCACAACTACGTCGGCCGGTTCCGGAGTCGGCGTGCTGGGGCTGGCGGACTGTTGAGGTGGCGGAGTTGGAGGGACCTCTCTGACAGCGATGTGCTCTTTCTCAAGGACCACGGCCAATCCACTCTTCTTGAAGCACCCAACAACGCTGAAGATCAGGATTAACCCCGCGACAAAACCCAGGCCGGCCGGAAGACGCATCTGTCGAAGAAGAGACGGTAGAAAACCTACTCGTCAAGCTGGTAGGGACGTTCCATCTTGAGATTGCAGGCATGAACGACGCGAATCCCAGCGAGCCCTCCGCCGTGGCACGGTTTCGTGCGATGCACCAATCGGGGTGTTTCGTGCTGCCGAACCCTTGGGACGCTGGAACGGCCATTTACCTGCACCATCTGGGATTCAAGGCGCTGGCCACCACCTCGGCGGGCGTGGCTTTTGCCCGAGGCAGACCGGACGCGACGCCGGCCCTGCCGCTCGACGACATGCTCGCACATATCCGCGAAGTAGTTGGGGCCACGCCGCTGCCCGTTAATGCGGACTTCCAGTCGGGTTACGCAGATGAGCCCGAAGGCGTGGCGGCGAACGTGACGCTCTGCATCGCGACGGGCGTCGCCGGCCTCTCCATCGAAGACAATACCGGAAATCCTGCCTCACCGCTGTACGAGGCTGGCCTGGCCGTTGCACGCATCCGTGCGGCGCGTGCGGCGATCGATGCTTCAAAAATCCCAGTCGTGCTGACCGGGCGCTGTGAAGCCTGGCTCGTTGGCCAGGCTGATCCGATCCGCGTGAGCCTCGACCGGCTTGCCGCTTACGCCGAGGCCGGCGCCGATTGTCTCTATGCTCCCGGTGTTCGCGAACCCGATGAGATAACGGCAATCGTGAAAGCAGTCTCTCCGAAACCGGTGAACGTCCTGATGCCCGGTCCCAGTAGCATCCTTACGGTCGCACGTCTGGCCGACCTGGGTGTTCGTCGCGTTTCAGTCGGCTCGGCCCTGGCGCGGGTCGCGTGGGGTGCGTTCATCCGCTCCGCGCGAAGCATCGCTGCGACCGGAACCTTCGACTCCTTTGCTGATGCAGTTCCCTTCGCGGAAATCAACGACGTCTTTGCCCCGCGAAGCTAACGATCGTTCAAGCCGCGCCCGTGTAACGATCGTCGAGCCACACGTGCGCCGCTGATTCATCGCGGGCCGACTGGAGGAAGCGCACCCACGCCTGCTGCTCGTGCCCGACAGGCGCCAGCTCCCAAACGCAGAACGCCGGCTTGTGGGTTCCTTCACGAGCGAACAACGCGAAATCAACCATAGGTTCACCGTCCTTATAGAAAACGGTTTCCCATACTTCGTTGGAGCCGCGCCAGGTGCAGACGATCAGGAAATAGAAATCGTTCCCGCAACGATGGAGGATGACAAAGCCGAGTCCCCTGGCTTCAAGCGGAGTCTTCTTAAGATAGGTTCGGGCCAACTGAGTTACTTGCTCCGGGACCGGCTGATTCTCAGGGTGAACTCCATACCACTTCAGGACAGCTCCCGTTGTCTCAATCATTTCGCCAGGCGTGACGCGCTTTGGGATGTGCCGGTATTCAGGACTAACTCCTAAGTCGCCCTGAAGAATGCCTGGAAGGTTTCCGGGTAGCTTAACCATGGGGTGGGCCGCGCTAGCCTCTCGGTTCATCCGCCACTTTGATTACCTGTTTGCCACGCGTGTGATGCGTTGCGGCTTGTTTGAACGCCTCGGCCGCACCGGCTAGTGGCAGCATCCGAGTAACGATTGGCTTAAGCTTCCTTTCCGCGATCAACTTTGCGATCTCCCCGAGCTGGTCCGCGTTCGGCTTTACCGCGGTCGAGGCTCCACGGATCCCATGTTTATCGAGCTCAGCCTGATCGAGACGCGATACGAGGGTAGCGATGAATCCGCCCTTCTTCACCACGCTATAGGATCGCGCCAGCGTCTCGCCCCCGACTGAATCAAGCACGACATCGACATCCTTCGCCACCTCCTCGAACTTCGTCGCCGTGTAATCGATGGAGACGTCCGCGCCGAGTTGTTTGAGCAGGTCCTGGTTTCGCGTTGAGGCGGTGGCGATCACCTTTGCGCCACGCCCCTTGGCGATCTGGATTGCCATGGTCCCCACGCCGCCGGACCCGCCGTGAATGAGAACCGTCTGTCCCGCGCTGAGCTTCGCGGCGTCGATCAGCGCCTGCCACGCCGTCAAAGCCGCAAGGGGCACAGCCGCGGCGGCAACAAAACTGAGCGATGGGGGCTTCGCCGCCGCCTCTCCTTCCGTCGCGACGGCGTACTCCGCCCAGCCGCCACCCCACAAAACATAAGCGAAAACCGGGTCGCCAACTTTAAACCGAGTAATCTTCCCGCCCGTTTTCTCGACCACGCCCGCAATATCGTAGCCGGGAATCAACGGCAGATGGGTCCCAAATTCCTTCGCGTACTTGCCAGAAACAATGAGCGGATCGGCTGGATTGACGCCGGCGCCGATTACGCGCACGAGGACTTCATTCTCCTTCGGCTCGGGCCGCGGGACGTCCTCGAACTTCAACACTTCCGGGCCGCCGTACTCGTGAACGACCACCGCCTTCATCATCGGCTTGTGCGATTCAGCAGCCATGAGGCACGGCAGAAGCGCCAGGGCCGCCATGGCGTAAATTAGTCGTTTCGAGATTCGCATAGGGCTAAGCCTCCTTCTTTCCGCCTCGGCCAAGCTACGGCGTCAGAAAAGTCTTTCCGGTGTACGGATCCTTTACCTCGGTTCCGCCCGGGAAGTTGCGGACATCCACAAAACCTGCCTTAGGGGCATAAGGACTCGTGACAAATCCCGCCTTGTTGGGCACGGGAATCCCGTAAGGCAGATCGCGCCGCGGCCTTTTGCTGGGCGGGACGCCGTCGGCCGCGCGCACCAGTTGAGGCACGGGCATCGGCTGGCGCATGGGAGTTGGGGTTGGTGAAGGCTGAACGGACGGCGCCGCAGGGGGCGCGTCTTGCGGCGCAGTCGACAAACTGTCCGCCCGTTTCTTCCCGGTGGCGCTCTTCTGGAGCTTCCGGCGCGGTGCCGGCGTGCTTTTCGGATGCGCTATCGAATCGCCGAGCCTCTTGAAAAAATCACCGATGGGATTGCCCGCGGTGGCCGGATGCCCGCCGGCAAGAAATACCGTGAGCGATAAGATCAGAATGATTTTCTTGACCGGGAATTCCATTTGCAGCCTTCACTCTGCACGTCTCCAGCAACCTGTTCAATCTTTAGCTGGTGGATCGAGCGCGGCGTTTACCCAGAACGCAGTCGACGGGTCGCTCGATGTCAAAAAATGGCGGCAAAGCCCGCGTCTTTACCATCGCGGGCAGAGCCCGCTCTCGTCCCTACCCCATCACTTTCTTGATGAGCATTTTGATCGTCCCAGGCGCGCCTTTTTCTTTCGCGGATTTCTTCGGCACCTTCTTCGCGCGCAAGTTGATGACCGACTTGGCCAGCTTCGTCAGCTTCTTATCCGTGTCACCTTCCTCGCGCAGACTGGTGTTGAGCAATCGCGCACCCTGCTTGTCACCAAGCAGCTCGGCGTAAGTGCGCGCACATCCGTAACCGGCGATCTCGTAATGCTCCACGCGTTGCGCCGCCGCGATCAGCCCCGCGTCGCGCACCTCGTCTTCGGCGTCTTCCTTCGCCATCTTGTCGCCTTCCGCGATCAGCCCTTCCATTCCCTCGCACTTCGGGGCGCGGGTCGATTCGCCGTGGCTCTTGAGAATCTGCTCCAGGCGCTTCGCCTGCCGCTTGGTCTGCTCGAGATGTTGATTGAAGCCAGCCGTCAATTGCCGGTTCTTCGCCGCCTTGGCCATCTTCGGCAGAGCTTTGATGAGTTGATTCTCCGCGCTGTAAAGATCTTTCAGCTCGTGAATGTAGAGGTCCTTGAGAGTTTCCAGTTCCATATGCTAGGAAATCGCACGAGCCTCCAAAGTTGGACCTTTCCGCGGGAACTATTAAACTTTTATCGCGCGAGCGACGCGATCGGATCTCACGGAAAGTAGGTGTAGCTGTTACCATGATGGTCCTTCCCGGATGCGAACATAAAACCCGTGCTATCCCCGCCGACGGTGGTGTTGTTGCTGAACCCCTTCGTCGTGTGAGTCCAGGCGTCGCCGCCTTGTCCGCCGAAACGCGCGCGCATCAAATGCGCCAGGTTGAACAAGGCCGGCCCGCCTTCATAACCGCAATTCCAAAAGGCATCCACCCAGTACCGCCCGGCCTGGACGGGGAGAAACTGTTGCAGCCCCATCACATCCAGATAATGGAGTTCCCGGCCGTTGATAAAGACCCGGGTGTTTCCGCCGGAGGAATCCGCCCGCAACGCACCGCCCACTTGCAGCCCCGGCATGACGAATCCCAGGGTTGGGCCGCCTTCACTGCCCCAGGCGCCGCAGGCCCGGTCATACCAATATTGTCCTCCCACCAATTGCACACCGTATTGCTGTTCGATCGCATTGATTTCAGCCGCGGTGAGTGGTGTGCGGTTAATCACAATTTCTTTCTCCGCTGATTTCCCGTCCATGCTTTATCTTCTGTCCGGGCGCCGCTCGCGGCAACTGACGCCTGCCCGCCGTAGCCTTGCGGAGGCGGGTTGGACGCCCGGCCGCTGTCCCTTCATTCGACATTCGGCATTCGCCATTCGAACCTTGCCCGATGGAATTTCTCATTCACCACAACGGCCGCGAGATCGGCCCATACACCGAATCCGAAGTGCGCACCCGCCTCAGCTCCGGCGCGATCGCCCTCTCCGACCTGGCCTGGCACGAAGGCGCTCCCGACTGGAAACCCCTCTCCTCTTTCGAACAATTCACTTCTGGCACCCGACAGACACCTCCCCCTCTACCCTCCAGGACGGAATCGCCGATCCCGCCTCCACCTGCGGTAAACCCCGGATCACTTGCCCCGCCTTCACCGCCACCCGCGTTGGATGCTACCTCTGTCGGACCCTACACCCGCGTAACCTTGCAAGCCGACGAACGTCCGCTGCACAAAACGACGATCCACTGGATGGTGCTTCTGGTCCCGTTCTTCGGCGCCTTGTTCTTCTTCATCATCATTGTCCCGATCTGCATGTTCGCTTCCTGGAAAGGTTACTCTGTGGCCTGGCTGCTCTTGCTCATTCCACTGGGTATCATCGCATCCGCCATCCTCTCCGTGAAGACAAGCGAGCTGGTCATCACCGACCGGCGCGTCCTGATCAAAGTCGGCTTCATTCAGCGCCAGACTTTCGAGATGTTCATTTCAAAGATCGAATCGGTGGCCGTGGTTCAAGGCATGATCGGAAAGATGCTGGATTACGGCACGGTTGAGATTCGAGGGACCGGCGGCTCTTCCCAATCCTTCGCCACGATAGCCGCCCCCTTGCAGTTCCGCGACGCCATCCAGTTAGTCCAAAGCAGTTCGGAGCGGCACTAGGCGCGGGCTGCGCCCGCGAACCGTCCATCCGCCTACGCCTAAAGCTTCGGCCTGGCAAGCGCCCACCTGTCTCGCCGTAGCGAATGCGAAGGAGGAACACCCAACGTCCAATGCCAGAGAAGAACCTCTTTCCGCGCGCGCGCTTTGCTTGTCATACCGAGGCAGGCGCAGCACGCCAAGGAACCTCTCAGCCGAAGTCAGTCGCTTCCACCGTTCCACGCAGTTCTGCTGATATTCCTGAACTCGTGGACCTCCTCCGCTTGGCTGCGGCGGGCGGGCTCCTCCTCCCTTTGGGTTACAGCGGGCAGGCTCAACTCCCCACGTCTTGGTAGCGGTGGGAAGATGTTCGCCATAGAAGCGTTCGTAAAGCATCCGTCTCCGCTCTGGTTCTGAGATATTTTGGGGGAACGAGGCGAGCACGATCGCTCGGGCGCTTTCAAACATCCGAGCACCGATCACGAATCGTTCGGCGCCGGAGAGTTTCATCATCCGATCACGAACCATGGCGGCAACCTCGGGAGATGTGTCAGTTACGGGCGGCATTGCTGCCGGGACTACGCGACTTGAAGATCGGCTGCGACATAGCGGGTCTGATTGAGCACAGCGTCAGTGACTTCCACCGGCACTTGCTTGATCAGTGCCCGGATGCTGAACTCCTGCTGGCCGACGATCTCGATGCCCACGACGTTTTCGCTCGCGTCGAAGTCGAGCATGACAAAGCCTTTGTCCGATCCGAAAGGCTCGGTGCGCACAACCGTCGCTGCCGTGCGGAGACGGATGTATGCGGCAGTCGCTTCAGTATCGATCTCGACAACTGGGGGCTCCGTGATCGGTATCACGAAACCCTTAAGGCCGCTCTTCCCAGTATCCGGTGATGATCCAGCACTCATTAGCTTTTACTTCGGCGACGACGACGAGGATTCTACCTCAAAGGGGCGAAAGAACAACCAGATGAACCCGCCGTGATTTCCCTTCCGTGGCGGGGTCTTTAGGATCGAATCGGGCTCATTGATCGTGAGCACTGCCTGCTCAATCATGAATCCACGCTCGCGGGCGCGTTTCCCGACGTGTGCAGTGTCGTGGAGGGTGTACGCCATCGCGTAACTTTGCTACTACGCTTTCACACAAACTTTCGAGCTTTTTCAACGGACTCTCCCCGAACGATCCGGCTCGACGGAGTCTCGCCCTACCAATTCAGCTCACATCTCTTTCAAGAACCGTGAACGAATTGGACGGACATCGAGCTTCGGGTTTCGAGTTTCCGATCAGGGCGCTCCGAGGTCGTAGACTTCAACGACGCCGATACCGGCGCCGTTGTTCACGCCCGCGAGCAAGGCGGTGTAAAGGCCCGGAGGCAAAATCGCCGCGAGGGCGGACTCGAGGTTGTGGGTCGGCGCCAGGCCCGACGCGACAATGATCGGGTCTACTCCAATGGGGGTATCCTGCCAGTCATCATTCGCGATCAGGAGCACTCCATTTTCATCGCGCAGCTCCAGGGTTGGATTAGCCAGCGCATTAGGCACTCCAAAGCCAGTCAGGCTCGGTCCGATTCCGCGCGCCACAATCCGGTCATTACCGCTGTTGCCCCCGAGGATGAAGCCCGCGATCACGATGTTGTCCGCGGTATTGACAAAGGCCCGAGTGCTTATGTTGGCCAGTTTTGAGTCGACTGACTGGCTGACGTCGAAAACTTCAACCAAAGCTACACCGGTAGTGTCATTATTCCCTCTGACGATCGCGGTATATGCTCCCGGGTCCAAGGTCGCTACAATCGCGGCGTCGAGACCACCCGGCTGGCAAAAGGGCGGCGGGGGCGGGAAAGGGATGTCGTCACAGTTATCGTTGATGAGGGTGGCAAATCCGGGAGGGCCATGCAGCTCCAGCACTGGGTCAGCCAGCGCACCGGGCACGTTCGAGGCCGAAACGGCGCGGACCATCACCTGCTTCGGAACAGATCCGGTGATGATGAACCCACCGATGCCAACATTGTCGCCGGTCTGAACAAACATCCGAGTCGAGAGCTGGAGGGCTTGCGCCGCCGGACTCGGGGTGGGTGTCGCGCTTGGGGTAGGACTTACGGTAGGAGTCGGGGTTGGTGTAGGGGTAGCAGCAACTGCTATCCGCTGCCAGTCTGGCCTGAGGTCAGTTAACGGATCGGTCGTGAGCCGGGTTAGATTTGAGCCGTCCGCGTTCATCACCCAGATGTCAGGCTGACCGCCGCCTGAAGGCGGCGTTCTGTGAAGGACGATCTTGGTGCCGTCCGGCGACCAGGCCGGGCCGCCATCGCTCCCGGTACCGTCGTCGGTCAGACGGAGCAGATTCGTACCGTCGGGGTTCATCAGGTAGATTCCGCCTCCGCCCAATCCACACTGAAATGCAATCCTGCTCCCATCAGGCGACCAGGCCGGGCTGGCATCAAGAATCGTAGGTCTGTTGGTAATATCGGTCTGATTGGAACCATCCGCATTCATCATGAAGACTTCAAAGTCGTTCACGCTAGCCCTCGTGAATGCGATCTTCGTTCCATCAGGCGACCAGGCGGGGTCAAAGTCGTCGTCCTGGGTATTGGTCAGGCGAATCGGATTGGAGCCATCCGTATTCATCACGTAGATATCAAGTGCGGCGCCGCCCCCTCCCCGATCGCTTATGAAGGCGAACTTCGTGCCATCAGGAGACCACCGGGGCTCATAATCGCCTGCCGGATTGTTCGTGACGCGGACCTGATTGGAGCCATCGGCATTCATCACGTAGATTTCGCTGTTGCCGTCTCGCTCGCTCGCAAATGCGATCTTGGTCCCATCAGGCGACCAAGCCGCGTAGGTCTCGAGCGTCTGGCCGGGCGTGAGATTGGTTTGATTCGAACCATCTGCGTCCATGACAAAGATGTTGCGTGTGGGGCCACCGCTCCGCGAACTTTCAAAAGCGATCTTTCCATTTCCAAAAATCGGCACTGTATTGCAGGCATTCGGACCCAGGATGGGAACGGTGATCGGCGTTCCCGTCTTAAAGAACCCGATCGTCGCATTCGTCGCGATAGGTGGTTTGTCCGAATCGAATCGGAAATTATACAAGGTGCCCCAGCGAATGGCGTTCGCGTTCTCGTTCTGGGCGAAGGTCTCCGAGCTCCAGCTCAAAGCATCGGTGGTTTGGCTCGAGGTCCAGGGAGCGTTGCTAAAGCCCGCGTTTCCCAGGGTTCCATCGTTGGCAAATCCCGGATGATTCGGCGGCGCGTGGAAGCCCAGATTGTTCAGGGCAATGGCGCATCCCAGGGGCACGCTAAAGGATTGGATCGCCCGATCCAGATTCTCGTTATAGAGCGCGTATTCATAATGCCAGACACCGGCAGAGGGATTCGTCACCTTGTAGGCGATGAAGGCGCGGCCATCAGTTCCCGGAGCGGGCTCGATCGGATTAATCGTCGCTCCCGGCCAGGCGTGGATGGCGGCGGCCATTTGAACCACGCTGCCAACCTCCGTAAAGGTGAAGGTCGTCGTGCCGTTGACATTGTAACGCCGGTAGGAGGCGTTGTTGTACATGTTGCATTGCCCGGGATGGCTCTGACACCATTCATACTCATCCGACGAAATGTATTGCACCTCGGTGTAGTAGGAAGCGCCCGGATTGAGCGTGGTGTTCAGGTCGCTCATTTCCACCAGAATCCGGTGCGAGGTGCCGGTGTGAACGTGGCCGGTGTGACTCCTGGCCGTTGATTGGAAAATGCCGGTAAAGGGATTGATCAAGGCGCGTGAACCCAGCATCTCGTGATCCGCATTCTGGCTGCTGTCGTAGGTATCGGAGCATCCCACGCCAAGATGTTGACTGTCCCCCCCGGGTTGACAGGTAAAGCAGGAGTTCGCCTGGTCCGCGGCGAAGGCGTGCTTCGCCCAGGATTGCCCAATTTGCTCAAAGCGCTCGTCGTTGCCCGGTCCGCCGCTCATTCGATAGAGATTGTGCGGAATGACAGGATGGTGGGTATTTGGGATCTGCTGAAATCTCACGACCACGTCTCCGGCATTGCAAGAGGTCGTACTTACGCCGAGGCCGACCTGGGTCCCGCTACTCCCAAACTCCTGCATACCTCCTATTTCACCTATGTTGCCGGTGATGATATCGGGTCCCGGGTTGAAGCCTTGCGGAGAACTCTGCGCCCGCCCGGCTCGAGGGGCCATTAACCAAAGCAAAAGCAAGAAGAGCGGGAGCGCGCCATAACTCAATATTTTCCTAACCATTGTCTTGATCCTCCAATTCAGACCGCGCTTAGAAGGTAATGAGCTCCTTCACTCAAGACATCAGTTCCCAAGTGTCGCGGGCTGTAGATCAGCGTTTATACGTTTTTCTCAGCAAAGGGGAGTCTTTTTTTACTTTTCTGGAAGAATGTCACAGGGCCTCGGGCGATTGGGGTCAACTCGCGAAAGCTTGCGAAGTCAATCGCCCAACCGCTCAAAGCGCAAAGACGCTGGCGCGTGATTCTTCCTTCCTACTTTCCCCGCCCGCTGCTAAAGCCGGACGACGATGAAACGGCTCCTCTGGCTCGATATCGCAAAGGGATTGGCGATCCTCTGGGTCGTTTATTTTCATTTTTTCAGGACCTACTTCGAACACGGATCGCTCCCGCCGGCGGATTGGAGCAGCCTCGTCTCCGGAACCGCGACCTTCCTCAGGGCCGTGTGGCTTCAGGTCTCCGGCCTCGGCTTCCATGCCGTGGGCGTTTTCATCATCTTGAGCGGCTGGGCGCTCATGGAATCAACCGCGCGTCGCGCCGAGTCGGGCGCGCTGGCGTGGGGAGCGTGGTATCGCTCCCGGTTTCTGCGCCTTTATCCCATGTATTGGGTCGCGCACCTGGTCTACCTGGTTTCACCGTTCGTCGTCCGCCCGGAGCAAGTTGACGGCCGCATCGTGTGGAGCCTGCTCGGCCTGCGGTTCGTGGATATCGAGATGAATTTCTACTACCTGAACCCGGCCTGGTGGTACTTCTCCATGCTCATTCAGTTTTACCTGCTTTTTCCCCTCCTGTTTTGGGCGGCGCGCAAACTGGGACCGTGGCCCTTCCTGCTCTCGGCCTGCGCCGCCGGCTTTCTGGCCCGCTACCTGATGCTCGTTGTCTATCCGCAGCACGGAATGTGGATCCAGGGAGGATTTGCCATCTGCCGGTTGCCCGAGTTCGCCCTGGGCATGGCGCTGGGAATGTGGCACACCAAATCCACCGCGCGGGCAGAATGGTTTTTCCTCGGTGGCGCGGGTTTGGCGACCGGACTGCTGCTCTATCCGGGCGCGCTCCAACTCTACCGGAACGGCTTCGCTTACATTTTTGTCGATTTCGCCACCGGCGCGTGTTGCCTTCTGGCCATCGTTGGCGTAGCCGGGATCATTGCGAGATTCTCGGGCCCCGCCAAAGCGTTCGGCCTCATCGGAGCGTTCTCTTATGGCTTGTATCTCGTCCATCAACCTTATGTTATCTGGCTGGGACTTCGCATCCGGGAGCAACCGGTCTGGATGTTTCTGCTGATCGCGGCCGCGACCCTGACCGCGCTCAGCGCGTGGGGAATCGTCCTGGAAAAATCGATTAACACGCTTCTCGACAAACTGATGCCCGCAAAGAGAAAGACGTCATCCCCATGAACACGAATTACGTCCTGGCCTTCGCCTTTGGAATCGGGATCGTGGCCGGTTTGCGATCGCTGCTTGCGCCGGCGGCGGTTAGCTGGGCTGTCTACCTGGGTTGGTTGGCCCTGCATGACTCACCTCTTGCCTTTATGGGATCGATCGTGACCGTCGCCACGTTTTCGTTGTTGGCCATTGGAGAGCTGATTGCCGATTTGCTTCCCATGGTTCCGAAGCGAACCGCGCCGGCACCCTTGGCCGCCCGCATCCTGACAGGAAGCCTTTGTGGGGCCTGCCTATGCGTGTCGGCTGATCACTCGCTGCTCATCGGTGCGTTATTGGGTGGTGTAGGTGGCGTGATGGGAGCATTTACAGGCTACGAAGTCCGGAGACGTCTGGTTAGCAGCCTGAAGATCAAAGACACCTTCATTGCTCTCCTGGAAGACTTGATCGCTCTGGGTCTGGCCTGGCTTTTTGTCTCGCGCTGAATCGGCCTCACCTCGCGCTGAAATGCGCAAGCGCGTTCGTCAGGTGCTCGACGAGGGTGGCGGCAAGAGATCCTTCCGGATCCAGGTCCGGGTCGAAAATGGTTAACTCCATCCCGGCGATCCTGGGCAAACGCACGAGCGCCTGGAAAATCCGGTCGAGCTCCTCCCAGGTCAGGCCATCCGGGTCTGGTGAATCAACAGCCGGCATGATTTCCGCATCGAGCACATCCACGTCGAGGTGCAGCCAAAAGCCGTCGAGTCCATCGCGTTCGAGAAGTCGCAAGATCTCAGATAAGGCTTTCCCGGGTTTCTCTCGCAGATCGTCCACGTCAAACACTTGCATTCCCGCTGTCCGCATCTCCGGGACATAGCTATCGTTCGCGCGCATCCCGATGGCGACGACATCCTTCTCCCGAATCAGCGGCTTCCTTCCCTTAAGGCGCGCCAGCAGATGTCCTCTCCCGGTTATGAGCGCCAGATCTTCCCCCGCGGCAGCACCGACGCGATTGCTGTTGCCAGGATGGCGAAAATCGGAATGACCATCGATGTAAGCCAGGCCGAAACGGCCTTCCTGCCGCAGCGCGAGCAGGTTGCCGAGGATGATGCTGCAATCGCCTCCAAGCACCAAAGGAAAGACGCCGTCTTTCCGTAGCTCGGCCAGGCGTTCCGCCAGCGCGTGTGAGTAGGCAGCGATGGCTTGCTCGTTCCGCACAATTCCCGGTGTACAGTGCGATAGGTATCGCGGCGGAACCACTGCGCCGGCGTCGATAGCTCCCAACCGCTCGATCAAGCCATGGCGTCTCAAGGCCCACGGCAGCTTATAGACTCCCGGAACCGCGCCTTTCGCCGGCGGCCTGAGGCCCAGATTCGAAGGCGCATCCAGCACCGCTATCCGTCGTTTATCAATCGTGGGCATGCCCGGGTCGCCTTTGTTCCTGAGCAGTTCGGCTTTTGAATGTTCAGTCGCGCGGGTTTGCGAAGGACACGATCTCGTTCGCGGCCCGGTGATTGGTCCAAAAGTGTTCGCCATCGAAGGTCAGTGAGCGGCAGGCGAACGGGACTCGAGCAAGGTCTTTGATTTCTGGCGCCTCGTCCCGCGGATCCAGGCGCGCGATACTCCAATCCTCGCTCCCCTGCTCCGTTCCGCGCAACACGTAGATTAAGCCATCGACAAAGACATGGCCGCATATCTCGGCGTCGATCGCAATCTCACGGAGAATGTTTCCCCCCGAATCGAGTTTAAGAATCCGATGCTTATACCACTGGCTTAGGTAGAGGTTGTCGCCGTCAGTGCTCAGGTAGGACCCAGTAAACTCGGGGCAGGCGACGCGTTCCGCCGCCGAAAAACCTTTTCCGGGAAGGTAGCGCCGGAGATAACGATCGTCTTCCGAACCTTCACCGATGGTAAACCAAAGGTCGTCGCCCTTGGAGACGGCGGCCCAGGGAATTCCAGGAGCTTCGGCTTCCTCGAGGACCGTCCAGGTCTTCGCGTCGATCGAATAAATGCGGCGCAGGTCGCGCGACCCCATCCATAGCCTCCCGCCATGCCAGGCGACCGCCTGTGGGGTCACGGCAGGCGAAGGCAGTCGCCGCTTTTCAATAATTGCCGGCAGTGTTCGGGCGCTCATTGCGGCTCCGCCCTCCCGATCAGCTCTTGGGGAAATTCGGGTCGGCTTTCACTTCCAGAATTTGCGCCGTGTGCCGTTTCGCATGCGCGCCATTGAAGACGAGCCATTGCCAGGCATCCATCGTCTTCAGGAATGGATGATCTTCAAAGTGACTCCGCAGATCTTCCTTGGTCTCCTTCAGATACGCGATTTCCTGGCCGCGGGTGGTTTCGAAATCTTTGACGAGCGCCGCTCGTGTCCCCCACCTTCCAGTGGGCTTCAACCGCTCCGGCGCCTGCGCCTTCCTCGAACGGTCGGGAATTACCTTCAGGATTGTCTCTTCCTTGCCCTTCACCTCGGCGCGCTTTTCAGGAGTAGCCGGCGATTTCATGATCTTTTCACTCACCAGCTTCCAAATCATATCTTCCGTCACGGCGATGTGCTCGGCCGTTTCCGCGATCGACCAGCGGTCGGGCGCCGCTTTGAACTTCCATTGCTCATCCGAAACGCCCTCGATCGCAGCCAAAAAGTCTTTCTGCGTTTGTTTGAGGTAATCGACCGCGCGATCGCGTTCCTCCTTCGTTAGCGTGCTGGATTCCGCCGCCGAAGGCTTGGTTGTCGCCGGTGCCGGCGAGCTTTGGGCGCAAATGGAAACCGCCGATCCGACAACCGCGAGCAACGCGAAAAATGTAGTTTTCATGTTTCGAGCTTAACCGTCGTCCTCCGCCTGAGAAAGAAATTCTTCGCGAACGATCGCGAGGCCGCGGCCGGCGTTACAGGGCCCGAGGAACCTGCCCAGGCGCAAAGTCTCGATCGGTCGAGGTGTCTTACGGGACTGCTTCTGACGCCGCTCTCTTGGCTGCCCATCTGGCTTTCATGGCAGCCGAAAGTTGCGCCCGACGCTCTGGTGAGAGATTGAGCTTTCTCTTCACTTTCCTGGCAGCGCCTGGTTCCTTCGCACCGGCGGATTTCACTGGAGGTTTTGCTTTCGCGCGAGGGCTCGTTTCCTGGGCTGGGGGCGAAGACGTGGCGGGATGGAGAGCCGCGCGAGCACGAGCGGCCGCTTTCCGCCTGGCCTTCTTCGCGTCTGCTGCCGCTGCCGCTTCCAGTTTCCGTTTCAGTTTGGCCAGCTTCTTCGGGCCTTCTTGCAAGCGAGCTTCGAGCCGGCGGATCTTTTTCTTGAGGGTCTTCAGCTTCATAATACGTCCTCCTGGCTCGGCCAAGATGAGTGAGGGGATTTCGAGTTAATGACGAAACCTCGCTAATGTCACGTCATTGTTTGACCATCGCTCTGGCTGAATCATTTGTGAAACCGACACGACTCTTCTTCCTGACCCTGCTGGCGATGATCGCATTCGCCGGAAACTCCCTGCTCTGCCGATTGGCGCTGAAGGAGACCGGGATCGACGCGGCCAGCTTTACCTTCATCCGCCTCTTCTCAGGCGCCCTTGCCCTCTGGATCATCGTGAAGGCGCGCAAGGCGTCGTGGAGAGAAGCCGGAAACTGGCCTTCCGCGCTGGCGCTCTTCGCCTACGCGGCCGCCTTTTCGTTTGCGTATCTCAGCCTGTCCGCTGGCACAGGCGCGTTGCTGCTGTTCGACGCCGTCCAGGCCACGATGATCTTCTGGGGCTGGCGAAAGGGCGAACGGCTGCGCCTCGTTCAGCTTGGCGGTCTGGCCCTCGCCTTAAGCGGGCTCGCCACGCTCCTGTTTCCGGGCCTGTCTGCTCCGCCGCCTGGTGGTGCGATCTTGATGTTGGCTGCCGGTGTCGCCTGGGGCATCTATTCGTTGCGCGGGAAGGCAGCGGGCGATCCGGCCGGAGCAACTGCCGGCAATTTCCTGCGGGCGGTCCCATTGGCGGCCGTTCTGAGCATGACGCTGCTCCCGGGAGCGAACCTCGATTGGGCGGGCGTCGGTTACGCCCTGCTATCGGGAGCGATCGCTTCCGGAGCGGGTTACGTGATCTGGTATACAGCATTGCCCAGTCTGAAAGCGTCTAGCGCCGCCACCGTTCAACTAAGCGTTCCGGTCCTTGCCGCCGCGGGCGGGATTCTCTTGCTGGGCGAACCTCTCACGCTGCGTTTTCTCGTCGCGTCAATGGCGGTCCTGGGTGGGATTGCCCTCGTCGTCATAACACCCCGGCCAGCGCCGTCGCGGTAGCGCGCGGCCTGCCCGCCCGGGCGAGCGTCTCCCCGATAATTTGGGCTTCCTAACGAGAGCTGTCCCCGTTAGAACTGTTCAAGGTTCAACCAACAGAAAACATCCTATGCTTAAACCCGCTGCAATCATCTTCGGTATCTTCTTCATCATCGCCGGCATTGGCGGCTTTTTCCCTTCACTCGCTCCGCATGGAATGCTCTTCGGCATCTTCATGGTCGGGCCGGTCCACAACTGCATCCACCTTGCTTCCGGCCTGGCGGCGTTTCTCTGCGCCTTCGCCGGCGCCGGTGCGGCACGCAAGTACTTCCAGATCTTCGGCGTCGTCTACTTGCTGGTGGCGTTGATCGGCTTCTATTACGGAAACAATCCGCTCATCGGCATGGTCGAACACAATAAGGCCGACATCTGGTTGCACATCGCAATCGCCGCCGTCGCACTCTTCCTGGGCTTCAAGGGCAACGGCGACACGTCGACGACCACGCACTGATTTCTTCGGTAAGGATTCGCGCTAACCCAACTGTTTTCCCGGGGGGCTCGCTGCAGCGAGCCCTCTCAATAGCAGGACGTGCGGAAGCGCACCTTTCCGGCCGACCGCCGGCGCTCCGGCAATTGGGCACGTGATTGCCCTCCGAAGGAATGCTTTCCAAGCCTGACGGCTTAAGATAGAAGGGCGGCTGTGTCTCTGGGCAGCCCCAACGCCAAGCTCTTCATTAACTATCGCCGTGAAGACACTGCACCTTATGCTGGGCGCCTTTACGACCGACTGATAGCGCATTTTGGTGAGGATCAGGTCTTCATCGATATCGACCAGATCGAGCCCGGCGAAGACTTTGTCGAAGCGATCAACAGCAGGGTCGGAGCTTGCGACATCGCCATCGTAGCAATCGGACCTAACTGGCTGACTGTGGTGGATGCCTCGGGTAAGCGTCGCCTTGATGACAGCGAAGACTTTGTCCGCATGGAAATCGTCGCCGCGCTCAAGCGCAAAATCCGCTTGATTCCCGTTCTCGTTGGCGGAGCACGCATGCCGCGGAAGCAGGATCTCCCGGGAGCACTCGCACCCCTCTCGCGGCGGAATGCGATAGAACTGAGCGAAACGCGATTCCACTCTGACGTGAGTCGATTAATCCAGGCAATCGAAAAGCCCCGCACCTTAGCTGAGAAAAAATGGGAGCCGCCTCCACTGCCAGCTGCGTCCATCGCAGACCCGGCGCCACCCGTAGAACTGCCTCGCCCGGAAAAGCTGCAGGAGACATCCGCGCGTCATCCTCTCGCTGAGCCGCCTCCACTGCCAGCTGCGTCCACCGCGGACCTGGCGCCCCTCGTAGAACTGCCTCACCCGGAAAAGCTGCAGAAGGCATCCGCGCTTCTTCCGCTCGTGGAGCCGCCCCCAGGGCCCGTTGCGCCCACGGCCCAACCTCCGCCACCCGGCAAAGGTCCTCACCCGGAAAATCTGCGGAAGATATCCACGCCTCGTTTATCGGCGGAGCGGGTCGCGTCGCTCAGAGCGCTTCTGAAAAAAAGAAAAAAGACGCGCGTAGCAGTTTTTGTGATCCTGCTTGTAATTGGTGCCCTGATTGTTTTCGCCAGTGCCTTGTCAGCTTGGCGATGAAGTGTGTGCCCGTACCAGAAACCAACGTGCGTTTCAGCATTTGGGAGACGCGGGTGAAAGATGGATTCCTTGGGTCGGCGAGCTTATGAACGATGACAAAGATAACATCCAGCTCAGCGCGGTCGAAGATCACGATGGGATATTGACCATTCGGGGCGGCGGCGCGCGCCGGGATTGGAACGGCATTCACTATAAACAAGGCATGTCCGCCAAAAATGTGGGCACAACCAAACTATCGGCTAACATCGCCACAATCCCTCCGGGTGGCGTTGCGTCCGCCCATATTCATGTTGGCTTCGAGCTGATCCTTTACATTCTTGAAGGAAAAGTGCGCCACGAATTCGGGCCGGGCCTCAACCAGGTGCTGGAGAATGAAGCGGGCGATTTCATCTATATTAAGCCCGGCGTGCCTCACGAAGTCTTTAACATGAGCGACACAGAACCCGTCGTGGCCTTTGTCGCCCGCTCCTCCGCCGATGAATGGGACAGTATTATCCCGTACGAGCGCAATCAGACGGGCTGACGCCAATCCGGATCGATGAGGTTATCGAGCAGGGCCATCACCTCGTCACGCGAGGCCGGGTCGCTCCACTTTTCCCGGACGTACCAACGAACGCGACAGCGATTACTTCTCGTCTTTATTCATGATCGTGTCGCACGGTTGACGGTGCGCTTTCCGCTTATTGCAGGCTGGCGTTCATATTCAGTCCAAAGCGGGATCGTTCGAAACCAGTCAACGCCGGGGACAGTAAATTTGCCAAACTGAGGCCAGGCCGATTGGGTAAAACGCATCGCCGGCGAACCTATTTCGAAGATCTCATCGGCGTTGCAATCGACGACGCCATTTACCCGGTTAAACGCATCCAACGCTCGATCGAAGCCGAGCGCCGGCATGAGATCGTGGCAGATTGCCAGAAGAACCGGAAGCTCCTCGCTGGTTTGCAGCACGGGCAAGCCGCTCTCGGTATCTCTCCGTTCCCCCCTCACCGCCACTACCGATAGCTCGCAGCATAGATAACAGATCGAGGCGAGGTGCTTCGGAGATAAGCCTTCTGTCGCTCGAACGGATGCCAGTCCATTCGAAGGAGTCAATTCTTCAGCAGGCAGGGTGAAGAGAGGCACCGGCGCGAAGGCCGCATGGGATGATTCGTGGCCAATATCCGAGTCCCAATCCCAACCTTCACCAGGCCGCCGCGAGGTGGCCAGCCAAATCGAGTTGTCCTCGGAGCCATTCGTTCGCCAGGCGACGCCATGGTTCTGCATCCGAAAACATGGAACTACGCCCGAGTCCGCCTTTGCTGAAAAAGCATCCTTCTTGTATTCGCCGAGCCCGCCCGAAGTGGAATAGTAGATGATCCATCGCTGCGCATGACGATGGCCGGTCAGGAACTGCTGGATCTCTGACTCTTCGAATAACCCCAATTCTACAAAGCGCCGGCTTCGCTCCGCTCTCGTGGCCAATTCCTTCGGAAAGTAGTCGACTAACCCACCTAAGAAGGACTGTAGATCAGCTTCGGGAACGCCCGGATCGGCAAACAGGGTTATCGACTCGGGCAGGTAATTCCCGCTGCCATCCGGAAGCCTCTCCTTCAAGTAGTCCTGGACGCGCTCAATCGCCTGAACTGAGCGTTGATTCCACGGCAGGCGAGACTGCACGCGAGGGCTCTCCAATAAGCTAATCATGATTTTGTCCGCCGGACTGCAAGACGATTCCGCAACTTTGCGCAAAAGCAATGTCTTGCCCTTGGAGTGACTTCCGCCACATCCCCTCTGCGTGGCCAAGCTCATTCGCGGCAGATTGTGCTTGTTCCCACCAGCCGTTTACGATTCTGTCGTAATTTGTATCTCTCCTATGAAAAAACGCCCGGTCTCGAACGCGCTGCTTCGCACGATCATAATCTGCAGTGCTGTCGTTGGCCTGGTCGCAGGCTGTAGCGAAAGAACGCAGCACGCCGGACCCCCGGTTCGCAAGTTTCGCATCGGTCTTGGCCCCTGGATCGGGTTCGGACCGCTCTACCTGGCTCAGGAAAAGGGATTTTTTAAGGAAGCTGGCCTGGAAGTGGAGTTGATCGTGCTCACCGGGATCGCGGAGCGCAACAGTGCCTTGAAGTCCGGCCGCATCGATGCGCTCGCGGCGCCGGTGGACTACTTCGTTTTATCGGCTGGAAATAATCTCGAAACGACGATCGCCATGGCGATCGATGAATCGGCCGGCGGCGATGGAATCGTCGCCCGGAAGGAGATCGCAAAGATTGAAGACCTGCGGGGAAAGAGGGTCGCTTTTCAACGCGGCCTTCCCAGTGAGTTCTTTGTGCGGGCGCTCTTGCAGCAGCACGGCCTCTCGATGAGAGAATTACAGACGGTGGACATGGAAACGGACCAGGCGGGCGCGGCCTTCATTGCTGGAAGCATCGATGCCGCCGCCGTGTGGGAGCCCTGGCTGACCAAGGCCACTGAACAAGGCAGCGGACATGTGCTCGCCTCAACCAAGCAATTTCCTAATCTGATCATCGATTGCCTTGCCTTTAATCAGCGACGCCTGGCCGAGGACAAGGCGGGCGCGGAATCGGTCGTCGCCGCGATCTTCAAGGCCATCGACTACTGGAAGGCCCACAGCGATGAGGCGAATGCCATCATGGCGCCGCATTTCCAAATCGATGCCAGGAAATACGGACTGATCCTGAGCGGCGCCCGCTTTTGCGATGTGGCTCGCAATCGCGAGTTTTTTGGCACCTCAGGAGCGCCGGGCCCAATTTTCGAGGTTGCCCGGCGCGCCTCGGAAATTTGGAAGGAAGCCGGAGTAATCGAAGCCCCCGTCGATCCCAAAACAATCATCGCCACCGATCTGCTCCCCGCCAATGAACGGCCATGAGGTCAACCGCTTGCACTGTCCTTTTTTGAGAAGGCTTTGACGGTAAGACCCGCGAGCAGGTAGAAGGAGAACCTAACGAGAGATGAAAAAAACTAAACTTTTTATCGCTTCAAGTGGGAGCGCAAAAGACCTTGCGCTCCACTTGAAGGATCGACTCGAATTCCGAGACAATGACCTTTTCGACATCCAATTGTGGTGGGACGATGCTCTAATTCTGGGCAAGAGCACGCTCGATGGGTTAATCAATCATTGCCAGGAAACCGATTTTGCTGCCGTCTTGCTCACAGAGGATGATCCCACAGAAAGGAAGGGCGTAGAAAACGTCAGTCCCCGCGACAATTGCGTTTTCGAGCTCGGGTTGTTTACGGGCGCGCTTGGACCTGACCCGCAACGTGTTTTTCAAATCAGCTCAGCAAAGGCCGCAGCGCTCCCGAGTGACGTCGACGGGATTACCAACCTGCAAATAGTGGTCGAGCGCGAAGATGATGAACTGACAACGAAGTGCAAGGATTCGATCGACCGCGCAGCGGGTTCAATCGTCGCTCGCGTGAAGAAGTTGCGATCCTATGTCCGCGGCGTGATTCCTCTGATTTCAGGCGAGGAGTTGATGGACTTCGAGCGAATCAAACATGCGGAGGGTCTGGATCCAGGCTCGCATATCGTGATTACGGCGGAGCAGCCCCTGGAAAAAGATCCCGACTTTGCCATCCGCGTGCAGGCCAATATGAGGGAGGGCATCCGTTACTCTTATTTCTTTTTTGCGGACGAAAATTCCGCCAATGTGATCGCGCGCTTGATTCAGGCTGTCGCGGCCGTCGGCGTGCCGGGAGAGAAGTTTTACGAACGGCGAGATAACATGGCGGCCGACCAGGAAAAGGTTACGCGAAATCTCGAAAACATGCAGCAACACCTGGCGATCCATTTTACCGCCCTTAAGCCGGCTTTCCAACTCTGCATCCATAACGCGGATCTGGTGGACAAGGCGATCTGCTTTCTGCGTTTTACCAAGGACAAGTCCGCGAGCTTCGTTCGCTGGTGCGAGGCGGCCCCGGCCAAGCGAGTGGCCGACCATTTGCTCCGAATGCGCAGGCCCATGCCGAAAGGTGTCGAGCGCTACATATTCCGTTCCACCAGTGAGTTCGATTTCGAAGCGAAGCCGGACTTCAAGGACAATCTTGTCGGCGAGATTTTGACGTTCTTCCCGCCACCGCTCAGAGACAAAGCCAAGGCCGTTTGTTTTGGAAAATAACTTCCATCTGGCGCTCTGGTTCTCGCCGACTCCCGACACAAAAACGCCACGTTAACTAAGTCTTCGTTCCCCAAGGCCTATGCAACCGCGACTCTTCATCAGCCATAGCAGTGAAGGCGATGAGAGCGCAACCCGCCTTCTCGATTCTCTGGTCGAGGAACTCACGAAGGAAGAGTTTGGCTTCCGAGTGGATAAGTCGCACATTCGCGCGGGCGTCGTCTGGCGTAAAGAGCTGGACGCGTGGCTTGACGAATGTGATGTCGCAATCCTACTCCTTTCTGAAAAAGCTCTAGTATCAAACTTCGTAGCGTACGAGTGCAGCGTTCTTAGCTTCCGGGCCAAAACCAAAGGATTGGCCGTTATCCCCGTTTTCCTTCCTCCGGTCGATTCCGAGGCCGTCGAATCGAGCGCGCTCAACCCCAGTTACATCTACAGCAGACAGGCCGTGAAAGCGTGTGACGAGAAAGCCATTGTTACCGAAATCATCGATCGCCTCAAAGAGATCAAATCCAGCCAGACTCCTATCGATGATCAGGCGGAGATCCTTTGCGAGCGGCTGAAACGAGTAGCCGATCACGACATAAGGCGGGGCGCCGCAACGCTGGCCATGAAGCTTGGAGCATGGACGCCGCCGGATGATATTCGGCGGGCCCTGGCCGTGAAGATGATGTGTACTGGCCTTGATAAAATCAGGGTCATGATACGTCTTTTTCTAAGTTATTTTCTCGACAAGCCTGTACTGATTCGCGACATGATCAATCTGGTGGCGACCTCGTGGGTAGATCTGCGCGCTGCGGGTGAGATTAGCTCAATTTCTACTGGAACCGAAAAGCCGCGCATGCTTGGGGTCAACGCCGAGACCCAACAGATCGCTGAGACCTACGTCCTTCGCGCCAGTAACAAATCCTCACTAGATAGTTGGAAAGTGGCATCGGTCCCGGGAATAGTAGATGACCGGCCGGCGGAAACATTGGAGCGGCAGATCCGTGCAGCCTTGAAGGACATCCTGAAGGTCGACGGCGATGACGACGAATTGGAAAAAGAGCTTGAGCAATACGACGAAGATGATGAACCGGTCTTCGTTACCCTGCCCGCAGAGGGCCTTAATCGGACGCTGATCGAGCAAGTTCGCGCGATCTTTCCTTCCGTGACTCTGTTTGTCTTGGGCGGGATAGACGCTTCGAAGCGTTCGCTGTTTGCTGCGGAGGGCGTGCCCTTGCTTGCGCCAGCGCTGGACGCTGAGTTCGAGAAAGGCTTCTGCGCTAAGTACGAGGATTGCGTTAGCTTCTTGCGGAAACGTTCCCAATCGACCCTATGAAATACAACAAACGATTCGAACCGGAACGGGTGGAGAGTTTCGAAAGCAATAAAGGTAGCCCAAGCACCGTGGGTGACCAGCGCGAGGGATCGGTCTATGTCTATGAAGACAAGGTCGTGCTGGCGGTGAATGTTGCCTTGGCTACGGGACGCCCCCTGTTGGTGCGCGGCCCATCCGGAAGCGGAAAATCCTCTCTCGCTCGTAACGTGGCTAATAACCTGAGGTGGCGTTACTATGAGAAGGTGATTTCTTCGCGCACGCAGGCGCGAGACTTACTCTGGCAGGTTGATCTCCTCCACCGCTTGCATGACGCCCAGATCCCGGGAAAAGAATTCGAAGCGGATTTCACCCCGTACATCCAACCGGGCGTCCTGTGGTGGGCGTTTAATCGGGAAAGCGCGAAGCGACGCGGGGTCGATCCAACGCAGAGCACCGTAGGCGCACCGTTGAAGGATCCGAACCAGGGCCACGAGGCAACACAAGCCGTGGTCCTACTGGACGAAATCGACAAAGCCGATCCCGATGTTCCGAACAATCTGCTGGTGCCTCTCGGCTCGCTCCAATTCCAGGTCGAGGAAACCCAGGCCAAGGTAGAGACCTCAGCGGAGAATGCGCCCTTGGTCTTCATCACGACCAATGATGAGCGCGAGTTGCCGACAGCCTTTTTGCGTCGATGCGTCGAGATTCAACTTCCGAAGATCACTCGGCCCTGGCTGCTGGAAGTTGGAAAGGCGCACTTTCCAGAAATCGATCACGACAAGCTAGAGTCTGTTGCTAATTGCATGGCAAGCCAAGACAACGAAGAGCGGGACGATTCTCAGATACCCAGTCCGGCGGAATACATCGACACGGTGCGGGCGTGCGACCGACTCAAGGTCTGGCCGCCTGGGCCCGGTGAACCCCAGGATTCCGTGTGGCAACATCTCAGTCAAATCACCCTCTGGAAACACGGACGTCAAGGCGAGCGCACCACGTGAAGAGCCGAGGCGATATTGCTTTGGGGGACCTTATCCAGGCCTGCGCAGTTTTGCGCCCGGACGCCGAAGGGACGCGAGAGATCGCCGCCCTGCTCCAAGTCGCGCCTATGTCTTCCGAGGCACCTCAGCCCGAGGGACCAGAAATGCCTCGCGCCCCCCGGGAACGGCCCGCGCTGGAACCTTCTACTTCAAACCGTTTGCCGCCGCAGAGCCAACCGGGAGCATTCCCTGTCGCGGAGAATGCGAGCGGCTCGCGAATGGCCACCTCACCCACCGTGCCTTCAAAGCTAGAGCAGCTTCCCTCGGCACGGCAGCCTCCTCCTGCTTGGGTTTCGTCGGCGAGCCCTCTCCCCCCACACGTGCCGACCGCGTCAGCCCTTCGCCCAGCTGCGATAAGGCAGCCGCTCTTTCTCCCGCGATGGACCAGAAGCATTCTGAGTGGCGCGCTCTCGCGGCGCCGTTACGATGGTCCGGTTAATGTGGGCCTGGTTGTTGAAACAATCGCCAAAGGCGAATCTGTGGGACGGCTCCCGCGTTACCCTCGTCCGACCATGGCTGGAGGCATTCAAGTTCTATTGGACAAAAGCGAAGCAATGTTGCCCTACGCGGCCGACCAGAAATGGCTGACGGAAGAAATTCGTCGCGTCGGGGGCAGGGAGAACGTGCAAGTCCTCTCCTTTGCCAACTGTCCGTCGCGGCGCGCGGGAACGAAATCCCGGCGGCGGTGGCGCGCCTATCCTCGCGAAGATATGCCGGCACGCGACACGGTGGTGATTGTGCTGACAGACTTGGGGATTGGCTCCCCACCTTCCCTCACCGAGGTGCCTGGCAGCGTTGAAGAGTGGGCTGTTCTCGCCGTCCAACTGCGGCGCCGGCGTTGCCCCTTGACGGCTTTTGTCCCTTATCGTCGTGCCCGCTGGCCCGGGACTCTTCAGCGGCTAATCACCATATTCCAGTGGGATCGCTGCACCGATGCGCCGGCGGTATTTGCCAGGGTGGGCAAGGGACTTCGCATCCGCGGGGTGCCGCTTTCGCCATGACCGAAGCAGAGCATCCTGCAATCAGAGAGTTGAATGCGCTGAATCCCGACGCCGTAGCGTTGGCCGAGCTGGTTTCGTTCGCGGTCCTGGTGGATTCGCAACTTCTGCGACAGGCACGGCTCGCCTTGACGTTGCCGGGCGTTGATGCCGGGGCCGAGGCCGACGTCTGGCTCAGCTCGCTCGTCCAGTCGCGCAGTCCAGAAGGCATTCTCTTTTTCCTCCACGCTGCCAAGGCGTTGCGAAAGCGCCTGGCCAACAAACCGGAGCGCCTCACCCTTGCGCGGAAGATCACTCGATCACGGTATGAGCGCTTGCTGCCGGCGGTCGCGGTTGAAGAAGAGATCAACTGTCTTTCGGTAAATCCAGACGATCAAGCTTTCGCCCACATCGAGCGGCTGCTGCAAAGTGCCGCCGCAACCTTGCTCACCGACGACACGCGAAGCGGTTTGGCCCATTGGGCCGCGCGCGTCTGGCCACGGCTCCCGGCAGCAGTCCGGCAGATGGAGCCGGCTCGCGTTCTTGCGATGGCCGCGTATTTGCGGTTGGGTGAGCAACTGCCGGCGGACGAAGCTGAAGTCGCTCAGACCCCGGAGAGCGCCGGCAGCCAGATCCCTGACTGGATGGCCTGGGCGCTGCCGAAAGATCTCCCTCGCGACTCTATTGGCATAAAGCTAGTGTCCAACGGAATAGAATTCGCCCCACCCAGGGAGGGCGATCACGTAATCGAGTTGCCCGCCACGACGCCTCTGCTTCTAGAAGTCTCGTGGACACAAAACAACACGTCGTATTTCGAGAAAATACATTGGTGCACCGGCGAGCGGAGGCTCGTGAAGGCGCCGCCGGGTGAGATTCGGCTGCGCACTATTTCCGGTGAGCGCTACGCCATTGTGCCATCACGAGTAACCCCACCATCGCCCGCTATCCCACAAACAAGAAGGGCTAGCGTCTTTATCTCCTCAAGTAGGAACGCAAGAGACCTTGCGCTCCACTTGAAGGATCGACTCGAATTCCGTGACAGTGACCTTTTCGAAATACAATTGTGGTGGGACGATGCTCTAATTCTGGGCAAGAGCACGCTCGAGGGATTAATCGATCATTGCCAGGAAACCGATTTTGCTGCCGTCTTGCTCACTGAGGATGATCCCACAGAAAAGAAGGGCGTAGAAAACGTCAGTCTCCGCGACAATTGCGTTTTCGAGCTCGGGTTGTTTACGGGCGCGCTTGGACCTAACCCGCAACGTGTTTTTCAAATCAGCTCGGCAAAGGCCGCAGCACTCCCGAGTGACGTCGAGGGGATTACCAACCTGCAAATCGTGGTCGAGCGCAAAGAAGATGGTGAACTGACACAGGAGTGCAAGGATTCGATCGACCGCGCAGCGGGTTCAATTGCCTCTCGTGTGAAGAAGTTGCGATCCTATGTCCGCGGCGTGATTCCTCTTATTTCGGGCGAGGAGTTGATGGACTTCGAGCGGATACGTGCAGAGGGTAATCTCGATCCGGGCTCGCATATCGTAATTACGGCAGAGCAGCCCTTGGAAAAGGATCCCGACTTTGCCATCCACGTGCAGGCCAATATGAGGGAGGGCATCCGTTACTCTTATTTCTTTTTTGCGGACGAAAATTCCGCCAATGTGATCGCGCGCTTGATCCAGGCTCTCGCGGCCGTCGGCGTGCCGGGAGAGACCGTTTACGAACGGCGAGATAACATGATGGCCGACCAGGAAAAGGTTACGCGAAATCTCGAAACCATGCAGCAACACCTGGCGATTCATTTTACCGCCCTTAAGCCGGCTTTCCAGCTCCGCATCCATAACGCGGATCTGGTGGACAAGGCGGTCTGCTTTCTGCGTTTTACCAAGGAGAAGTCCGCGAGCTTCGTTCGCTGGTGCGAGGAGGGCCCGGCCAAGCGAGTGGCCGACCATTTGCTCCGAATGCGCAGGCCAATGCCGAAAGGCATCGAGCGCTACATATTCCGTTCCACAAGTGAGTTCGATTTCGACGCGACGCCGGACTTCAAGGAGAATCTTTGCGACGAGATTTTGGAGTTGTTCCCACAACCGCTCGACGACAAAGCGAAGGCCATTTGTTTTGGAAAGTAGCGCCTATTTCGCTCGCTTGGCCTGGGTCTGGACGCCGCGCTTGGCGCCATTTGCCGCGCTGCTGGCCCTCTGGTTCGCGCTAACCCGCGGAGGGATGATCGACCCAGTGTTCCTCCCGTCGCCAGGCGCGACGGCCCGGAGTTTCGTCTCGCTGCTGTCGGGACACTTTTTGGTCGAGCACTTCGGGCCGAGTATCCTGCGGGTGGGACTCGCGTTCCTGATTTCAGTCGTTATCGCCTTTCCGCTGGGAGTTGCCAGCGGCCAGGTCCCGGCAATCGCCCGCTTCGTGCAGCCGCTCTTCGGGTTTACCCGTTATCTGCCGGTGGCCGCCTTCGTTCCGCTCTGCATCCTCTGGTTCGGCATTGACCATGAGCAGAAGATCGCCGTCATCGTCGCCGGCGTGGTTTTCCAACTCACGCTGCTCATTGCCGCGGACACGGCCGCGGTGCCGATCGAGCTGGTGGAAACAGGACGCACTTTCGGCTTTTCGCGATTCAAGATCATCCGCCGCATCGTCCTGCCCTGGTCGATGCCGGCCATCTGGGACGATCTCCGCATTACGGCGGGGTGGGCCTGGTCGTATCTCGTGCTCGCGGAACTGGTCGCCGGCAATCGCGGCGTGGGCTATTTCATCGTCCAGTCGCAACGCTACCTGGAAACGGACCGTGTTTTTGCTGGGATCCTTTTCGTGGGAATCCTCGGGGCGTTGACTGATTACGCGTTTCGCTTCACCCGCCAGAAGCTCTTCCGATGGGCCTAACGAGTGAAACACCAGGGCGGGAAACCGCCACGCGCGTGCTGGAGGTGGCGGGGGTGGAGAAGCACTTTGTCGATGAACGATTCAGAAAATGTGCCGCGCTCGGACCGCTGGACCTGACGGTTGACGACGGAGAGTTCATTGCCCTTCTTGGCCCTTCCGGTTGCGGAAAATCAACGCTGTTGCGCCTGGTCGCGGGTCTCGACTTCCCGACCAAAGGCGAGGTGTGCTACCTCGGCCGGCCTGTCGCGGGTCCCAGCGTCGAACGCGGCCTTGTCTTTCAGGCTTACAATTCGTTTCCGTGGCTGAGCGTTCGCGAAAATGTCGCGTTCGGGTTCGATCAGGCCGAACGACGCCGGAACGCCCCCGAGATCCAAAAGTGGCTCGAGTTCGTCGGTTTGGAAGAATTTGCCGACGCTTATCCTAAAGTGCTTTCCGGCGGCATGCGGCAGAGGATGGCCCTGGCCCGCAGCATGATTGTGCAGCCGAAACTGCTGCTGCTCGATGAACCATTCGGGGCCTTGGACGAACGGACGCGCGACAGTATGCAGCGGCTGCTCGTGCGGGTGGCGGATGAGACCGATTGCGCGGTCATTATCGTGACCCACGATGTCCGGGAAGCGCTCTTGCTCTGCGATCGCGTTTATTTGCTCACGCCCCGGCCGGGAACGATTGCAGAAATTTTTACGCCTGCGACGCCGCGTCCGCGTCCACGGGAATATCTCAAAAGCCGCGAGTTCGATGATCTTCACCGCCGGGTGCTGGACCGGTTTAGTGAATAAGGGATTTTGAATTCCGCGGGAGGCGGCTCTTCATCTCCCGGACGCTAATCTCTTCAACGCCATTTTCACCAGCTCCTCCGCCGTGGCGATGTCGCGCTCTCTCTCCTGAAGCTCGCGCACGGTCTTGTGCGCATCGACTTGCTTGTAGCCGAGCGCGATCAGCGCGAGCACCGCTTCGTTGGCCTTGCCTTGTTCGGCGGTCGGGGCGTTCTCCGCGCTGGCCGCTTCCCACGCGGCGACCACGCCGAGTTTGTCTTTCAACTCCAGGACGATCCGCTCAGCCGTCTTTTTCCCGAGCCCGCTGATCTTAGAGAGCGATGCGATATCGGCGTTCACGACGGCGCTCTTGAAATTGCTCACGCTCATCCCGCTCAAAACCGCCAGGGCAAGCTTCGGCCCGATCCCGCTCACGTGATTCACCAGCAAACGAAAGAGATCGCGCTCGGGCGCGGTCATGAAGCCGTAAAGAATCTGAGCGTCCTCGCGCACGTGAAGATGGGTCAGGATCTGCACGGGCTGGCCCGCGGCTGGGAGCTTGTCGTAGCTTGAAAGCGGAATAAAAACTTCGTACCCGACACCGCCGACGTTCACGATCGCCTGCGTGGGCAAGGCCGAGGCAAGAGTGCCATCGAGGAAAGTGATCATGCGGAGTGGTTAAGGCGTTGAAGCGTTGGAGCGTGAAACGTTAGAACGGTCCCCCCATTTAACAATTCAGCGATTCAACAATTTCGCGGCCGGTCACTCACGGGGCCGGTTTCAGAATCAGCGTGAGATCGGTCCGCTTCCCTTTCACGAGGTTATAGCCCTGGACGCTGTAAGATTTCCACCCTGGCGGAATTTCGGGATAGACGGTCCGAGCCAACTCCGTCGGCAGGATGAGGAATCGTGCTCCCGGGTGCGTCATGAACCAATCCACCCTGTCTACCGTAATTCCCGGCACGTGTTTTTGCCGCACGCGGCTTCGAAAATACCAGACGACGCTCGGTTCACCGTAGTCGAGGTGCGCGAAACGCATCTCCGGCTGGAGGTCCTTTTCCACTTTCTTGAAGAGTTCGGCGGTGAGAATCGTCGGCGCGATCAACCGGAACACGAAGAGCGACACGACCAATGAACACGCGAGAGCAATAAGAGCCGTGCGCACGGGAAATCGAGGCGACGTCCGCGGGGCGAAGCGATCCCGGAGCGACGGGAAGAACCGGCGCAGCATTTGAACAAAAAAGCCCGGCAATTCAAAAAGGTGCCGGGCCAGCAAGAGAGAGAGCAGCGGAAAGGCGATCAGGGTGTAATGCGGCAGCTTCGTTTTCACCACGGTCATGAGGAGGAAAACGATCGCCGTCCCAGAGATCAGGTATTTGTCGACGCCGTCGCGCTCTCGCCAAAGGCGTTTGGTCAAGGCGGGCAGTTTGATCGACCAGGGGAAGAAACTGATGAAAACAGTCACGAAATAAAAAGGCAGGGTCAGGAGATAGCTGCTCAAGGTTTGGCCGCCATGACCCTCCATGGGGCCGAAGCTGCGTTCCACCACGTGCCGGCCGATGCCAACCCAGAAAAACTCGCCTTTGGTCCGGACCAAGGCCGGGATGCCCCAGAGCGAGACGATGGCCACGGCGAACAACATTCCGGAAGTAAACCAAAGCCGGCGATTGAGCGGCTGGCCGCGCAAAATGAATTTCATGCTCGCCACCGTCAAGAGAGGGGTCCATCCGAGAGGACCCTTGGCCAGAAAAGCCAACGCCAGCGCGACGTAAAACGCGAACCGCCAATATTTCCGATGACGCGACTCCGTGGACGGCGGTCCCGCGCCTAACGAGTCGGCGAGCAATTCATAAGCCGCCCAGTGCGCGCCAGTGACGAAGAAGACCAGCCACATGTCGGCGACGGCGGCCCTGGCGTGAATAAAAGTCTGGAGACAGAGGCTGAAAATGATCGCCGCCCACCAGCCGACTCGTTCGTTTCCCAGCCGGCGGCCCCACGCAAAGAGCAAGACCGCGGTCAACGCCGCCGCGACCGCCGACGGTAATCGTGCCGCAAAATCGTTTTCGCCGAAGAAGCGATAGCTCGCTATCTGCGTCCAATAAATGAAGGGCGGCTTGTCGAAACGATACTTATTGTTGAAGTAGGGGACGACATAATCGCCGCGCTCCCGCATTTCGCGCGACGCTTCGGCAAACCGCGGCTCGTCCCGGTCCACCAGCGGCATGATCCAGGTGCCGGCGGTATGCAGGAGGAGGCAGGGAAAAAAGATTAAGGCGAAATTGCGGATTGTCGGTAACAGAGCGGTGATTCAAAGATACGGACGCGTGAAACACAAACGGGAATTTTGTCCATGAGGCGCGTCATCGCCTTTCGCTGGTGGGGTTTGCTCATCGTTTCCGCGGGTCTGCTCCTGCTCGCCAGCTTCTACTTCGATGCCGGCGCGCAGGCTTGGATTTCCGAACACCAGAGCGTGGCGATGAAGAAATTCATGCGTGGCGTGAGCCGGCTGGGCGACTGGCCGGGACACATTTCCCTCGGGCTCATTCTGCTTGTCCTCGCCTACTGGCGGCGGAGCAAAAAGTGGATGCGGATCGCGGCCGCGATGATCGTGGCCTGCGCGCTCGCGGGCGCCGCCGCGCGCAGCGTGAAAATCTCGACCGGGCGCGCGCGGCCCTCCATCCAAACGGAGGCTGCCTGGAACGGTCCGAGCTTCGATGCGCGTTACAATGCATTTCCCTCGGGGCACACCGCTGCGTCCACCGCATTCTTCGCGACCCTGGCCCTGGCCTGTTGGAGAATCGGCGCCCCCTTCCTGGCCATTCCACTCCTGATCGCCTTCTCTCGAATGTATGTGGGCGCACATCACCTGTCCGATGTGGTTTGCGCAGCGTTAATTGGGATGTTGGCCGCCTTTGTCATCGCGCGCTGGATCTCCCCAACAATCCGCAATCCGCAATCCGAAATCCGAAATTGATCGGCGGAGGGGGTGGGATAATCCAAAGCTTCGCTTTGGCAATCTCCTGGCTCGGACGCGACTATTGCAGCCGCGCTTCCTCTAAGCACGACGGCACATGGTAAGGGCGGAGGGGGTGGGATTCGAACCCACGAGGACTTTCGCCCTGCCGGTTTTCAAGACCGGAGCCATCAACCACTCGACCACCCCTCCCAAGATCCAGGCCAGCCTTATTCTGGCATTTGGCCGGGACGGAACAAGAGTCGATGTGAACGAACCAGAAGTTCGTCCGATCGGTTGCTTGATTATTTCGATCGTTAGGGCGCCAAAGCGTCCGCCGCCTTGAGTTTCGCGAGACTCAAGGATTGGTCGCGGTGATCGTAACCGTATCCGGCGCCCCCGTTTCCAGGGAGTCGCTCACCGTGAGGATCACTTCGTAGTCGCCTGGAACGTCCGGTGTGAGGGTTGGAAACTCGGTATCCGCATCGATGAGAACCGCGGTGCTTCCGGAAGGGACATCGCCCAACGTCCAGACAAACGTGAGAGTGTCGTTTTCCGGGTCGGTGCTGGCGGAGCCGTCGAGGTGGACTTGCTCGTCCACCAGAACCTCGGTGAAATCCGCGGTGGCGACCGCCGTAGGACCCTCGTTGGAGCTGGTGACTGCCACGGTGTCAGCCGTGCTGGACAGTCCGTCTTCATCGGTAACAATGAGCTGCACCACGTAGGCGCCCTTCCGGTCCGCCGTGAAAATGGGCGTCGCGGTGCCGGCGTCCTCGAGCGTGGCCGTGCTCCCGGACGGACGCGACGAAAAACTCCAGGCGTAGACCAGGGCGCTCGAGGAAGTGGTGTCATCGAATGACGCGCCGCCGGCCAGATCGACTATGGTGCCGGCATGGATCGACTGGTCATCACCGGCCGATGCCGTGGGCGCCACATTGGCGGTAGGCAGGATGCGGAAGAGGGTGCCGAAGTCGTCATCCCACCCGTGCCCCGCGGCGCCGTAGAGGGCGCCGTCGCTGCCCTGCGTGACCCCCGCGTAGAGGAAGCCGCCGGTCGAGGTATAATCAAAACGCTTCAAGATACGATAACCGGTGCCGTCCGGGTTGATCTCGAAAACGGTGCCCCAGTCGTAGGTGCCGCCACGGAGGGTAGAGCCGTAGAGCTTTCCGTTAACACCCTCGATCAGACCGGCGTAAGGAGAAGTACCGGCCGAGGGGTACTCGAGACTTTTGAGAATGGTGAAGTCGCTCCCATCCGGGTTCAATTTGAAAATTGTGCCGGTACCATAGTCGCCTCCCTCGGTCGCCGTGCCGTAGAGCACGCCGTCCGTCCCCAGGAGCAGGCGCGACTGGGGGTAAGCACCAGTCGTGGACGCATCCATGTGCTGGAGAACCGTCAAGTTCCTTCCATCGAGATCGACTTTAAAGATAGTTCCGTAAAGCAAGCTCCCGCCGTGAAGCGTGGTGCCATACAACGCACCATCCGGCCCCTGGACGAGCGCGGCCGTCGAATGAGTACCCGTGGAGGTCTTGAACTGCATGACAACGGCGAAGTCACTCCCGTCCATGTTCAATTTGAACAGGGTGCCGGCGTTGTTGCTGCCGCCCAAATACGTCACCCCATAGAGCACCTTGTCTACCTCCATCAACCGCGCATAAGAACCGCCGCCGGTCGTCGCGGTATCAAAATGCGTCAGGACCGCAAAGTCGGTCCCGTCCTGGTTAATCTTGAAGACCGTGCCGCCGTCTTCATCCCCTCCGGAGAAGGTTGTTCCGTACAATACGTCGTCGCTTCCCAACAACAGCCCGCCCCAACAGTTGCCGCCGGTCGTTGCCTCATCGAAGTCCATCAGGACCGTGAAGCCGGATCCGTCCGGGTTTATCTTGAAAATCGTGTCGTTTGCCGCGCTGTTGTTACCGGTGGTGGTCGTGCCGTAGAGCATGCCGTCACTCCCTTGCACCAGCTCCGAAAACGGGTGAGCGCCATCCGAGTCGGTGAAATATTTGAGGACCTCGAATTCCGTGCCAACGCTTTCCGGGGCGGGCGCTCCAAGACACAGGAAGAGCGCCAGAAAAATTGCCGGGAGCGCGCCGCGGCTGCTGGCGGCGCGGATTTCAAAATGGCGGCGTTGGGAGCGGATACGCGCGCCAGTTGAGGCCGCGTAAGGAAAACCGAGGAAACGGAGGAGCATCATAGGGAATCTTTCTTTCCCCCGGTGTTGTTCTCTCTGCTCTTCGGAGTGGGGGAAAAAACTACGAATGCAGATTTAATAAATGATGGGCGCGTTTGTAGGAAAAGCCATCAAATTGGTCAACGGAAACGTACAAATTTTTTTCAGCCGATCGTCTGCAAGATGTCCGAGGGAATGAGCCCAGTTCTTGTCCTGGAAAAACCGTGGACATCGTGAACGTTCATGTGAACGTATGTCATGAAGGGGCGAGGGAAATCCGCTCGGCACGGGGGGGCGAACATTTTGGAAACAGCGGAAATGCCCGCGTCCGCCCTCCACGGCCGCGGCGCTTCCGGAAACACCTCGAATCGATTCGAGAAGCTCCATGTCGAGCTCGAGCCCGTCGAAGCCGACCCGGGAGGCGACGAGCCGGTCGCCCCGAAAACGCAGTTCTATCGGGATCACACCAGGACGATTATCGCCCGAAACGAAAGTCCCGATGTCGGTTTTGAGCGGAGCGTGAATCCATACCGGGGTTGCGAGCACGGCTGTATCTATTGCTTCGCCCGGCCCACTCACGAATACCTCGGGTTTTCCGCCGGCCTGGATTTCGAGACGAAAATCATGGTGAAAGCGGACGCACCGGAATTGCTGGAAGCCGAACTCTCCTCATCGAAGTGGAAGCCTCAGGTCGTCGTCATGAGCGGGGTCACCGATCCCTATCAGCCAGTCGAGCGCCGCCTGAAGTTAACCCGGCGCTGCCTCGAAGTGCTCGCGAAATTTCGCAACCCAGTCGGGATGATCACGAAGAATCGGCTGGTCACGCGAGACATCGACATTCTTGCCGAGCTCGCGTCGCACGGCGCGGTCAGCATCAACATTTCGGTCACTTCGCTCGACGCGAATTTGCAGCGAATCCTCGAGCCGCGCACCTCGATCCCATCGGCCCGGCTCGACGCGATCGCCCAACTCTCCGCGGCGGGCATTCCGGTCGGCGTGATGGTGGCGCCGATCATCCCGGGACTGACGGATCACGAGATGCCCCCGATCCTCCAGGCTTGCGGAAAGGCGGGAGCGAAGTTTGCGGGCTACACCATTGTCCGGCTTCCCTGGGCCGTAGCGCCCCTCTTCGAGCGCTGGCTCGACGAACATTTTCCCGACCGGAAGGAGAAGATCCTCGGGAGAATCAGAAGCATCCGGGGAGGCGGGCGCTTAAACGATCCACGCTGGAAATCGCGAATCGCCGGCGAAGGGATTTTCGCGGACCAGGTCGCGTCGATGTTCGCCATCAGTTGCCGCCGTGCGGGGATCGGGCCACGGCCCGAACTCTCGACTGCGGCCTTTCGGCGAACGCGCGAACAGCTCGATCTCTTCAGGTAGGATAAGGATATCGCAGTTGCGATTTCTCCCTCCATCTCGCACCGTGGCCCCTGACAAACGTGAACATTGAAACTCTCCACATCGGAATGAAGGTGCGCCATCCGCAGTATGGCGTGGGAACGGTGCGATCGCTGACCGAGCACACCGCCGAAATCGCTTTTGACGACGCCCCGCGAACGGTGGCGCCCGCCTCGAGCGGCCTGGAGCCGGCCGAAGCGACCGCCACCCTGAGTGAGCTGCAACTCCCGCTGACGAATCTGATTCGCGATACCGCGCACGCTGTGGTCGAGGCGCTCGGCCTCGAGCAAAAGGACGTGGTCGTGGAAGGTTTGGCGAACCGCTGGCAGCGCGGAACTCTCGTCATGCAATCCGCGGACAGTTCGCTTCAGCCGAAGGAGGTGCCGCTCGAAACGTTCTTTCACAAGATCGTCATGATCCGGAACAACCTTCGCGTCCTCGAACAAAAGATAAACGCGAGCGACAAACTGAGCGATGCCGACAAGTTCGACTTGCAGCAGTACATCACGCGCTGCTACGGCTCGCTCACGACGTTCAACATCCTGTTCAAGAATAAGGACGATCAGTTCAGGACGGGCGGGTAGGCGGACGCAAGGGCGTCGAGCGAACGCGGCGACAGAGCGCCGCGGCTACAGCACGTAACGGTTCAACATCCTGTTCAAGAACAAGGACGATCAGTTCAGGAGCGGCGGATAGGAAGACCCAAGGAGCGGCGGTTTACAAACCGCCGACCTTCAAATAGGGGACGTTTCTCCGAAACGTCGACTATGAAAAACGGCGGTTTGTAAACCGCCGCTCCTTGGGCTTCACGACGCTACAGCCAGAGCTTCATCTGCTCCGGCGTGAGATTTCCGCCGCAGAGCACCACGGCTACGCTCTGATCCGCGAAGCGATCCCGATTTTCGAGAATAGCGGCCAGTCCGGCCGCGCCGGACGGTTCAAGGACAACTCCGAGATGCTCGTGCGCCAGGCGAATCGCTTCGATCAGGCTCGCGTCCTTTACCAGAATCCCGTCATCAATTACGCCCTCCATGTCTCGGACACATTCGGGAATTGGAATGCGAACGCCGATTCCATCGGCAATCGTCGAGATCGAGTCAAAACGGACCACTTCCTTCCGGCGCCACGATTCCAGCATGGCAGGCGCGCCGGCCGACTGGACCGCGACAACCCGAATCTCCGGACGCGCCTCTTTCAAATAACGCCCAACGCCGCAGGCCAGCGCCCCATTTCCGAGGGGAAGCAGAACGACGTCTATCCGTTCTTTCCACGCCGCCAGCTCGATTCCAATTGTTCCCGCGCCCTCGCCCGTCTCCGCATCGAAGCCGTCTTCAACCAGCCGTTTGCCCGTCGCGAAAGCCACGCGCTTCGCTTCGATCTTCGCTTCATCGAAGTCTTCGCCGTGGAGTACGACCGTTGCTCCCAGCATCCGCGTCCGCTCCAGCTTGAAAGGATTCGCATTCACGCTGGCGTAAACGCCGAGCTGAAGTTTTTGGCGAGAACAAGCATACGCCATCGCCTGCCCAAAGTTGCCCGCGCTCGCCGTAATCAGCTCTGTGCCTTCCGCCACTTTCGACGTCAGATACTCTGCGCCCCGACCCTTGAACGACCGGATCGGATTGGCCGTCTCGACTTTGACGATGAGCCTGGCGCCCAGAAGCTTCGAGAGCGAATCGGCGTGGTATTGGGGCGTATTCAGGAACACGGGATCGATGACGCGAGCCGCCTCTCGCATGTTCTCAATCGTAAGCCGATGATGCATGGCGTCCTTCAGTTCGGTCATCCCGCGGACCCGACGATCGTCACCACGGCGGCGAGGGCGCACCCGATTCCGACGCCTTGCACAACGCTGAGCCGTTCGCCGAGGACCACACGAGCCAGGATCACGGTGGCCGCTGGATAAAGTGAAGCCAGGGTAACGACAATGCTCAATGGGCCGACCCGGGCCGCAATCATGTACAAAGCATTGGCCATCATATCCAGGGCGCCACCCGCGATCGCCGTGGTAGTGGCCGGCGCGCTCATTCGCAGCGTTCGCCCGGTGATCAGCGCGATGAGCCCGAACAACGTAATCGAGGTGAGCCGCGCGGCGATCAGCGGCCACATGCCCGCGGCGCTGTTCGTGCGCGCGAGCGAAAGAAAGAAAATCCCCACCGCGATGCCCGAAAGTATTGCCAGCCACAGCCCCGGAGGGACACCACGCCGCAGTCGATTCCCGTTGAGATCGGGCGCAGCCGGTTGCTGGCTAACCAGGGCGATCGCCACCAGAGCGAGTGCGATTCCTGCGAGCGTGAGCGGTCGCAAGCGTTCACCCATCGCGAAGGCGAACAGCACCGGAATGATCGCGGCGCAGACGGCGGTTACGGGAGCCACCACCGCCATCGTGCCGACGGCAAGCGCGCGGTAGAGCAACGCGACCCCGACTCCGCCGCTCAGGCCGGCGCCAAATCCCCAGAGCCAGTCGCGCGGCGAAACCACGGCGGCCGGCAGGAATGGAAGCACCGCCAGGAGCAGCACGAGGCCGACGAACTGCGTCACAACGACCGTGGCGATCGTGTTGGCCCGGCGCGCGGTTAACCCGCCATAGAAATCCGCGGAGCCGTAGAAAACGGCGGAGCCCAACGCGAGCAGCTCAATCATGCGACAACCCGGTGGCAGTCCTTACAGATCCCACTTCTTCGGAATTTTTTGCTTGAGGCTTGCCACGGGTGCAAACAAATCGCCCAGCTTTTCCACGCGTTGCAGGACGCGGTCGGAAGGAAACACGAGAAGCTGCGCCTTCTTTTTCTTCAGGGTGGCCTCGACTTCGTCCCAGGTGACCGGTGTCGAAACCGTGGGCTGTTCCTTCGCCCGGAGCGAGTAGACATTCACCGTTGTCTTGTGTTCGTCATTCTGGCTCCAGTCGACAAAGACTTTTCCCGTGCGCAATGCTTTGGCCATCTTCGAGACGACCAGTTTCGGATGCTCTCGCTCGAGATGTTCCGCGAGAGCGCGCGATAAATCCTTGGTTTGATCGAACGTCGCCGCGGTGTTGAGCGGGACGTAAACCTGCAAACCTTTCGAGCCGGACGTTTTTGCCCAGCTCTTCAACTTCATGCCGGCCAGCAAATCCCGCAGCCAGAGTCCGACCTGACAGCACTGGACGATATCGGCCGGCGCGCCGGGATCGAGGTCGAACACCATCATCGTTGGCCGGCTCACGTCTTTCTTGCGGGCGAGCGACGTGTGCAATTCGATGTCGGCCAGATTGGCGGCCCAGACCAGCGTGGGCAAATCCTGCGCGAGACAATAATGCATGTCGCGCTGGTTGCCTTCGCTCCAGACTTTCGCCGTCTTCACCCAGGGCGGGCGATGCGCCGGGCAATTCTTCTCGTAAAAGAACGGCTGGTCCACGCCATTTGGATAACGCTTCATGGTGAGCGGACGATCCTTCACGTGTGGGAGCAGGACCGGCGCGATCCGGATGTAGTAGTCGATGAGTTGTCCCTTGGTGAATCCGGCCTTTGGGTAAAGGACCTTGTTCAAATTCGAAACCGCCAGTTTGCGGCCTTCGACGATCAGCTCGGCTTTATTGCTCATACCTCTGGCAATCTATCGTCTCGCGGCATGTGCGCGCGTTTGATTTTGACAAAGTCCAAGGAGCGGGGGGGGGG